>DKIV01000045.1:381-40641 GCA_002454425.1 Sphingobacteriaceae bacterium UBA6709 | reverse complement strand
TACAGATCCCGAAGGCTACGCGAGGTACTGTCCCGCGAGCGGAAACACCACCCGAACCATTCAGGCTGGGGCGCCGGAAGATGGAATAGGGAGCAAGGATAGAATTTTCGAATATTAAGAATTCCATTCGCGGGCAGGTGAAACGGGAGAGGTATCTGGTGGTTTGCCGGTGCGTGTTTTTTTTTGAATTTAGAAAACGACGATTAACGTCTATCTGTATATTGTTACGAAGTTTGCTGTACACTCTTGTCGACACTTCATCCTATGCGTGGCTGATTTCTAAGAATAAATTCGTGCGACCTTTTAATACGTAATATCGAAAGGTCGCACGTTAAATCTTATTTGCAGAAAAGACGGGTGTTATTCAATTAGATCAACCGTTGTTTGCGCTCCTTGTAGCCATGGAGCGGCAAATTTGACCTTAATAGTTTCGCCCTTGGCGCCATGGGTTTTTATGTAGGCGATTAGTTTTCCGTGATAGACGCGTTGTTTGTTGTCGGTGTAATCGCCCATATCGGTATTGTCACCAGCTTCGAGTCCGGCGAGCGTGCCGGGGCCGTTTAGGAAACATGTAACCTCGTCCTGAGAGAGCATTACGGGAAGTCCATCTTCGTCGACCACCTGGACGATTATCTGTGCGATTCCTCCTTGGGCCTTAACATTTGTGTCTATAAGCTGAGCCTTGAGCGCATAGGGTCTTTTGGTGGTGCTGATGGCATAGCGACAGACTTCAGCACCCTGGGTGTTTGAGCCAATCACCTCCAGCTTGCCGGGAACATAAGGAAGATCCCAGTAGATCATGCCGGTTTGCGGATCGCGTGATTTGCTATCGCCTATAGCGGATCCATTCAAAAATAGACGACAGGAACTGGCATTTGTGTAACATACCACGCGCACAGGTTGTCCGGCGGTATAGTTCCATATATTCCACGCATCCATGGACGGAGGTTGATTTTTATTTCTATCCGTATTTCCAGCTTCCAGCTGAGACCATACGTCATTGCTCAGGTTGGTGTTGCTGTTGCCCGGAGCGGGATAGGTGCCGAGGTAGGCGACAGGTTGAGTGCTCCATAGCGCCTGACGGAAGTGACCACGAGGCTTGATGACCCCCCCGAAATCAAGAAGTCCGGAATAGAATCCGCGCGAAGGCCAGCTTCCCGACTCGCCGAGATAGTCGATGCCGGTCCATAGAAACTGGCCGAAGATATGCTTGTGGTCCAAGACCGCTTTCCATGCCGCGTAATCGTGTCTGTTTTCGCTGCCATAAATTACGCGATCAGGATATTGTTTGTGATCAGTAATATAGCGGCTCTCCGTATAATTATAGCCGGCAATGTCCAGTGCTGTCGGATATTCAGTAGCATTAGACATGACAACGCCAGCGAGTCCTGCCGTTACCGGGCGTGTTTTATCGTATTGGCGCACCACTGTTGCCAGGGTTTTGGCGATGGTTCCCAGGCGGGAGGCGTCCGGCGCGTCTTTACGGTAGCCACCGTAGACAGGTTGAGTAAAGCCACCTTCGCGACTGCCTTCAAGCACGGGATGGGAGTAAGGGTCGTTAGGATAGTCGACCTCATTGCCGATGCTCCACGCAAAGATGGAAATGTGATTGCGATCGCGCTTTACCATGTCGGCAAGGTCTTTTTCTCCCCATTCTTTAAAGAAGTCATAGCTGCCTTCAAAGCCGGGTGTGCCAACATTCCAGCCTTCAAGCCACTTGCGTTTGGGAAATTCCCATTCGTCAAAAGCCTCATTCATGACAAGGAGCCCCAGCTCATCGCATAGTTTGTAAAGTGTACTAGCCTGCGGATTATGACTGGTACGAATGGCATTACATCCGAGTGCTTTTAGGTTGAGAAGTCGTCGTCGCCATACCTCCTCATAAAATTCGGCTCCCAGAACTCCGGAATCATGATGCAGGCATACGCCCTTTACCTTTATTGACTGCCCGTTCAGGGCGAAGCCATGGTCGGCATTGAAGCTTAGTGACCTGAATCCTGTTTGCAGAGAGTTCTGATCTATCTGCGTGTTACCGCGATAGAGCTTGGTATTAAGTGTATACAAGGTAGGCTTCTCCAGACTCCAGCGTTGCGGATGGCTGACCTTTAGAGCGAGAGAGGTCGTACTTTCACCAGCCTTAACCTCAATATTACGACTACTCTTAGCAACAAGCTTTCCGTTGGAGTCAAAGAGTTCAGCCTGCAGTCGAAGTTTCTCCGCCTGAGGCGAGGTGATAGATGATTCGATGTTCAGTAATCCCTGTTCTTTGTTAAGCTTAGGATAAGCGAACACCCCCCATTGAGAGAAATGAGTATTGTCAGCGGTTATCACCCATACATCGCGGTATATTCCTGAGCCCGTATACCACCGGGAATCTGCTGAGCGGCTATGGTCGACACGTATGGCGAGTGTATTTTCGCTTCCGAAATTGATATACGGAGTAGCATCGTAGCTAAAGGAAATGTAGCCGTTAGGGCGTTTCCCCAGGGAATGACCATTAAGAAATACTTCGCTTCGATTGTATATACCCTCGAAGTAGAGGAAGATTTTTTTGCCTTTGGCATCGGTAGAAATGTTGATCTTTTTTCTGTACCATGCAACGCCTGCAGGTAGGTAACCTGTGGCACTGGCGAGCGTGGGGCTTAGTTGTCCCTTTACGCTCCAGTCATGAGGGAGATCTACGCGTTGCCAGCGGCTATCATTTATGGCAGTGTCAGCGGCATCTTTAATATCGCCTTTTTTAAAACGCCAGTCATTATTGATATTCCGCGCCTCACCGAATCCGATTTGCGCATATACCCGAAGTGGCGTGTTGCTCAACAATAAGCAAAAGGCTATTACAAATACTCTGAATATAGAACTTAACATATGTTTAATTGATTAAGTGAAATAAGCGAACAGGGCAGCGTAACAGGACGCGGGGATTCGATAAGCGTGATGAAGCTTTTGAAAGCTCATCTCTGCCGAATGTTTTAATAAATCCTTTGGTAAAATACATAAATGAGTTAAGATCTGGAACGGGATTTTAAATTAAGAATAACAGCGCGTTGTGCTGTTTCGAAATTTTAAACTCCTCATTTATTAAAGATGAAATCCAATAAGAAAACGATAGTATATTGTGCCCGTAATTATTGGATGAAAAGGCAAGAAAATCGGGGGTTTCTTGAGTGAAAAATTTCTAAAATAAATTTAAATTGGGCGCTTTCAGAATGATGATTGGCGAGCGGAGTAATCACGAGAGTAAGTTGGTTCGTTGATTTGTGGATTTTGAGTTTTTTCAAAGCCTTAATAAAATGCGTTGAGCGCGTGGAAAACGCGTTTTACTCAAGTTTTTGAGCCTGTTTTTTAGGTATTTGTTAGTGTAATGTTATTTTTAATTAACTATTTGATTTGTAGTAAATTAATCGTACCTTTGCATCGGTTTAGAAAGGAGGTATTGAGTGAGTCTCAGACCATCCTTGGTTTAATTAAGTAGTGTTAATTTTCATCGTAAGAGAGCCCTCTCTTTTTAATCAAATTTATCGAAAATTAACTGTTTTTTTCGGGCGTCAAGCTCAAAATCATTGAAGACTTTCTAGAGGTCTAGGTGATCTTTCACGCCGTTTGTGTCCCCATCACAAACTGGTAATGGATGGAGTTGGAATTTTGCGAAAGTGAAGGCAGGTAGTGGTGTGTGAATTTGTTTGAGTGAAAGAGAGTTTGCGTTTTTTGATGAAGCAAAAAAAAATGTTAATTTAAGATGCGTAAATCAGTTGGAATGATTGGCCTAGTGTACTTATCTTTGTTTTTACTTGGTTCTGGATGTGAGCAGGCAGAGTCTGTATTGCCGACAACAGAGCAGACGCAGCAAGAAGCGGCGGTGGCTCCTGCAAATAGTAACGTACAGAATCCTAATTATGAGGTAGTAAGTGTGGCGAGTGGCCAGGCGAATGCCGAGAATATTATTCAGGGAAAGATTGTCAGCAATAAGGAATTATTCTTTCCGAAGGGTGTTTATAATATCAGCAAAACGATTAACATCAGCAATGTACAGAACCTGAAGATCAGAGGTGAAGAGGGAACTATATTTCAGACAAGTAATCTGAATAAGATTTTCCTGATATCAGGGAACATCAGTAGTCTTTCGATTCAGGGCGTTTCGTTCAAGTCTACAAAGTCAAGCACGGTGCATGATCCGGAGGGCCTGATATTCATTGCCAATTACGGCGATAATACCATGGCGGGCATCACGATACAAGACTGTCAGTTTAGCAACCCTGCCACACACTGTAATGGTATTAAGATGGTAAGCGAGGGAAATAACGCGATGGTAAGGAATCTTTACATCAGGAACAATAAGTTTCAGTCGATAGGACGGATGGGTATTGAATTCCAGAACCATAATACTAGTCCCGTACGTGTTCGTTACCAGGATTATGAGATTACCGGCAACACATTTAATGATATAGGCACTATTCAAAATGGACCGGCTCCCTGCTGTGTGTCTGTTAGTGGGTATTCGCTTAATGGTAAGATCAATCAGAATACGTTTAACGAGATGCGTATGAACACCGCATCGCATATTTATTATGGTATTGAAAATGCCGGCACGATCGGTCTGGAGACGAACAATAATACCTTCAACGCATCAACTTATGGGTTTACAGGCATCCTTGGATCTAATCCAACACGTGAGGCGGCAGCGAAAACAGGTCAGCCTTTAAAGAAAGATTGGGTGATTAAGGGGAATGTGATGAACCTTAAGGGCAGATCGGACAACTCCAAGATCAGGGGAATTGAAATCGCCGATTGTGAAGGTGTGGAGATCACCAACAACAAGATTACGAGTGACGGTTACGCCTTAAGGTTTATTTATAGCCGTAATGCGAAGGTATACGGCAATACTTTTACAACATTGAAAGCGAACAACGTTGTTTACTTTCATAACAATAGCAGTAATAACCAGTTTTATAACAACACAATTACTGGAAATGTTAAAGACAATGCCGCGGTAGTATTTTTCCAGTCGAGCGGGAATAACGTTTATGGTAATACGCTTGTAGCCCCCGGAAATGTTAAGGGAAGCTACTGGGGCACCACCGACTCAAAGAATACTATTAAATAGTTATTGATCGGCTAAAGCCAGAGAGTAATAGATAAAGCATAGCGTTGAGTCTGTATCATTACTCAAACTGTGTCGGGTGCCGGCCTCGACATAGATATACAGATCAGGCTTCAGGAGGTGTCCTTGGTCATCCAGGGTCATCTCCCCGCTTCCTTCGGTGAAGAAATAAGCCTCATCCATGTCTGGATGGATATGTTCTTCAATATGTTCTCCAGGGAGGAGACGACCGATGGCGATTTGTTTTATTATAAAGCGCTTGTCGAAGCCCGCGGAGATTAGCTTTTTGCCGCCCTGAGCGTGAGATGTCCGCAGAAAGGGAAGTGAGGCGGTATCGACAACTATTCTTCGGCTATTGCCGGTATCATTATTCATAAAATTATTCTAATATAAGGCTTAGCGCTCAACGCGCTAAGCCTTTGTTTTCTATTGAGCAGTCTCTTCAGTAAGATTTTCGCTGAAGTCGGCGGTGTCAAACAAGGTTGGTTTAACAGTTTGAGCCACCTGCTCGGAAATCCAGGCATAGGTTGTTGTCAATCCTTCTCTTAGGGTATGAGCAGGCTCCCATCCGAGCTTCTCGCGAATCAGGGCATTATCGGAATTTCTGCCTCGAACGCCCATAGGACCTTCGATGTGGTTAATGGCGATGTTTTTGCCGGCAATTTCAGCAACAACGCGCACAAGCTCATTTATATTCACCATTTCTTCAGATCCGATGTTTACAGGACCACAGAATTCGCTATCCATCAATCTGCGTACGGCCTCTACACACTCTTCAACAAAAAGGAAAGAACGTGTTTGCTTACCATCACCCCAGATGTCTATTGTGCCGCCATCTTCGGCCATCGCAACCTTCCGGCACACCGCAGCAGGAACTTTTTCCTTACCACCGTCCCAGGTTCCCTGAGGGCCAAAGATATTGTGAAAGCGCGCAATTCTTACTGCGATGTTACAGTTTTTCTGATAGGTAAGATACAGGCGTTCGCTGAAAAGCTTCTCCCATCCATATTCACTATCAGGAGCCGCAGGATAAACCGTATCTTCAGAGCACTTAGGATTCTCAGGATCCATTTGATTATATTCAGGATACACACAGGCTGAAGATGAGTAGAAGATTTTCTTGGTGCCATGAAGACGGGATGCTTCGAGCATGTTCAGGTTGATAAGCACTGAGTTATGCATTACGGCAGCGTCATTTTCACCGGTGAAAAGATATCCCGCGCCACCCATATCCGCGGCCAGCTGATATACCTCATCGATGTGACGGTCGAACAACTTCTCACATACATCGAAGTGACGTAGGTCGCCCAGGACAAAATCGTCAGCATGGTTGTTTTCGTACTCATTAGGCTTGATGTCGACGCCGCGTACCCAATACCCTTCTGATTTCAATCTTTTTACTAAGTGTCCGCCGATAAATCCTCCGGCTCCGCATACGATAGCAGTTTTCTGTAAGTTCATAGTTCTGATGTTTTAAGTGATTGATTAATATGTTTTGTTTTCTTAAGCGCATTGAAGAAATGAGCGTGCTTATATAAAGAGCTCGGGTTCGCGTATAGCTTCCGCCATGGGTTTCATGGCGTTGAACAGTTCGAGGTAGGACTTCTTTATAGTACGTTCTGAGAAATGTCTGTCGACAAAGAGCTGTTGATTCTGCTTTAGTGAGTCATACTCCTCGTCCTGCATATACATCGCCCGGAGCAGCACGCGTTCCAATGATCCTTCATCCTGAAGATTGAAACTTAGTCCTGTTACGCCGTCGCGGGCGAACTCGCTGAAGCCTGTAGCGTCACTGGTAATGACAGGCACGTTGTAGTGATAGGCGATCATTAATGGACCGCTTTGCGTAGTATCCCGGTAGGGAAGTACAAGGAAATCCGCTTTTGCGAAAAATGTTGGGATCTCCTCATTGCCGATATAACGGATATGGCATTCCGGAGCATTGCCGGTGCTTAGTAATCCTTGATATTCAGATTCCCAAACGTCGCACCTGCCGGCGATGATGAGTTCCGGAGCGGTTCCCATCGTCTCCAAATTTCGTGCTGCCTTCAATAAAATATCGAGCCCTTTGTAGGAGAGGATATTTCCGAAAAATAGAAACTTACGTGTTCCTGCCCGATTGTTTGTAGGAACAGACCCATATCCTATAGGCGACAACGGAATGCTGGTTACGTTTTTGCCTGCATACATTTTTCGTAGAGCGTCACGCTGATGTTGGGAATACGTGAGGAAATGTTTGAATCTGCTAAATAGCACTTTTTTTGCCAATACCTTTAACAGGTTGAATGAAGTATCGCTGTGATTTTCAACATCATGCATGGCTATGAGCGTATTCTCCGCGGGACACAAAGTCATCAAGAGGTTGATGTATAGCTGATCGAAGTTTACGAATAGCGTGATGTCCGGACTGCTACGTCTGATGTTATTTATAACATCGAGATATTGCGAAATGATCCGTGGGTCGCGGAAGCGGTACTTCAGAGGGATGCAGATACAGGGAATTTCATGCTTGCGGCAGAAATCTTTAATCTCTGATGCTGTATAGTTTGAGTTTCTCACAGGAATCATCACCAGGTAAAGCACATCGTGGCTTTCGCGCAGCGTTTTTATCAACGGCAGTTGATTGTCGGAAAACGCTGTCGTTGAAACATAGATGATTTTCATTACACGTTAATTTTAGATTTTAATAAAGTCTTTCAGGCGGCAGTTCTGATGAACATTCTACGGCTGAGGCGCCATATCACGCGGCGGAGATTATAAAATAGATTACTGGTGAAGAATACCGTAAACTGTAAAGGCGAATGTGTAGCAATCCTGGAATAGTGGAAGATATATTTTATGTTGTAAGAGGATCTGAAATCAGTAAGGGCTTTGTAGGCCTCGGTTATAGAAATGTTCTTTTTAGAGTCGAGCGCGAAGGAATGCTCCGGCAATTCATAAACGATAGCATCATAGGACACGAGTAACCTGAATCCTGCTTTCTTTGCGCGCAGGGGAATATCGAGATCACCACGGTGTCGAAAAGCATCGTAGTTTATAAGTCCCGTAGCTTTGATCGCTTCAATAGGTATGTATATGCCGCGACCGTATAAGTCGAATGATTCACTGACGTACCCAGGTTTAAAGTTTTTACGTGGCACATTCTGGTTGAGCATGGTTTCCGTAGCAAACCAACGATTGAGCATGCGGCCGCCGTAAGATATGCGCGCATTGTTTTCGTCTATGGAAGTGGCACAGCCTACGAGGCTTTCAGGATGGCGCTCCGCGCATTCCACCAGACGCAGGAGCCAGTCGGCTTCTAGGAGTACATCATCATTCTGGAGGATCAATGCGGATAAGTTTTCCAGATGCTGTAATGCCCAGCTGATTCCTCTGTTAATGGCGCCGGACCACCATAGATTGCCTTCTGTTTCGATCAGCCGTACGTCGGGCATATGCTCGCTGATCCAGGCGGCACTGCCATCCGGTGAGGCGTCATCAACGACAATTAACTTAACGTCATAGTCCTTGCCGCGCTCTGACAAAAATGTTGCCACAGCACTCTGAAGATATCCCAGGCCACGACGGCTAACGTCGAGCCTGTTGTAGATAGGTACGATGATTGCTAAAGTATTCATAATGAGGAGGCGTTTTTTTGTTCTTTATTTACGGATATTCTCATTCATGCAGTTACTGGTAAGATCTCTGCGGTTAGATTCAAAAACGTAATCATAGGATGCAAGCACCGTATCTACGATCTTCGAGGGATCATGGCGCTCAATAGCACGAAGTCTGGCACGTTGTCCGCATTCGAGAAAATGGCGTGGATTATCGAAGAATTCCATAATCCTGCCTGCGAGTTCGTAAGGGTCATGCGAATTGTATAAAGTTCCCGTAACATGCTGAGATATTATGCTTGATACGCCACCGACATTTCCGGCGATTATGGGCATTCCCAGGATCATCGCTTCGCACACACTGTTGGGACTGTTATCCATGTGCGAAGGGTGAATGTATATATCGCTTCGAAGCAGCTGTTGGCAAAGTTCAGTTTCGTCAAGCGCGCCCAGGAAATTTATGTTTATGTTCATCTTCTTATGCGGACGTAATCGCTTAAAAAGCTTCACCAGATCATGATCCTTTGTAATGCCGGCGATGTTCCATTCAAATTCAAACTCACCATTTTCGGAAAGAATGTCGGCTGTATCCCAAATAATCTCGATGCCCTTAAATAAATAAGGATTTATCGTAGTGATGAACCTAAGCTTGGAGGAAGGCTTGTGCGTCCATGTATGTCCGTAGAAGGAGGGACGCATCATCTCTTCGCATTGTATATATTCAAAATCCTTGTTATACAGTCGTACGTAGTTTTTGTCCCAATGTGTTCTGCCGAAGAAGAAACGTCCTTTTTTGATGATGCTTTTTTCGCGAAGTCCTCGTTTTGCGAAGAACTTTTGCTGGAAGAAGTACCCTGTTTTAAAGAGAATCGCTTTAAGTGGCGAGTTCATCAATACTTGTTTTGGTGATACTCCCTTGGGGTACCAGGAATAGTCGTAGGGATTTATGAGCCCCTGCAGGTGAATAATTACGGGAACATTGCTGAAGTTGAGCACATCGCCCATGCCCGACTCCGTACCAAAAAGGTGGATTACGTCTGGTTTGAAATCATTTACTACGGCCTTCAGGCCCTGCTCATTGCAGTCGTGCATAGCATTTGTAAGCCTGTAATAAATCTTGGAGACCTTTGACCGTATGGCAAAGGGGATAGCATAAAAAGTAGCTTGATCGGTGCTCGTTTTAAATTTAAAGTCCTCGTGAAAGAAGCATACACCAAGATCTACGTGGGGGTCATTTTGTATTTTTGTTTGCAGCGAACTTATCCATCCACATCCGGGCGTCGGATCATTCAGGATTTCTTTGGCTACAGCCGGTGTTTGTGATAACCATAAAATGCGCATAGGTGATGGTATTTAAGATTTGATTGATGGTCTTCATTAGGAGAACCTGGCGGCATGTAACAACGGGACAAATGTTTTCGCCGGCTCACGCTCCGGGGATGCTGAGGGTTGGGCGTACTTCCTTTGTATCTGGCCGTTCTCTGCTTAGTATCGTAGGACGTATTGATGGGAATTTTTGCAGCTTCAATAAGCGATAGTTAAGCAGTCCCAGGAGTGTCAGCGTTTTAAACAGCAGGTATATGAAGTAAATTTCGCTGAACGATAGCAGTATCACAGTAATGAAGGCAAGCACTCCCAGGGAGGTTTCAACGCGGGACATTCTTGCCAGACGTAGCCAGGTGCGTGCCAGCAGGATAAACGTTATCAGGAAGAATACTAATCCAAAATCTACAAGGAGGTCGGTAATGCCGTTGGAACGTACCACTTCTTTATCGGCAGTTTTAACACGAACATCGGGGTGAGTACCCATCCCAAAGCAAACCTCCCATGCGCTTTGCGATATTTCGCGCAGGTCGAGCATCGCACTGGCCACCCGCGTATCGCCGCCCTCCATAAATGCCGCGTATTCAGCTTCCTCGAATTCTGCGATAATTTTTTTCCCCAGGAAGTCAAGCTGTGTCAGGCAACCGGCCATGGCCATCGCCATCATCAGCACAATCAAACCTTTCATTAGCTTATCCTGTGTTCTTATGATCGCGTATCCGCTGATGAAGACCCCTAGCGCCAGATATGTGGTCGTTGAAAAAGTGGTTATCACGGCGATGAAAAAGATGGTATTCATCTTATTGATGATCTTGCCGGAAGAGAGCGTGTTGAACATGATTGCCAGCATGAGATTCCCCCCGAACGCCGCGGGTTCCCAGAATGGACCACTGTTCCTGATTAGTCCCTCATAAAAATCAGGAGGGAAATGCAATAGTAAAATGTTGCGCGAGGTTGCATCCCAAACATCGGTACTCTTAATCTTCTCAACCACTATGGGCGATATGGAGAGCAGCATATCATGAAAGCCCGGTGAAATGAGTATGGGAACAAAAAGAACAATAGCAATTATCGCGAGGATGTAGATGATTCTGATGTAAATGTAAATGAAGGAATAGCCCACCAAGGCAACGCTAAAGGCCGCGGTACTAAAAAGCATAAGCTGAAGGATCGCGGTTTTAACGTAAAAGCCTCCGTAATAAAACGTTTGCAGAAGCATGAGCGTGGCAAACAGGATGATTGCCCGGAATGCCCAGCGTAAGTCAGGCTTAAAATAACACAGCCCCGCGATGGTGTATAAAAATATGAAGGTACTTACCGGTTTTTCATTTACGAAAATCGGAAATCCCGAGGCCATCGTAATTAAAAGTACCAATCCCGAAAGGTAGCACTTTTCCCATCCGGGACGTCGCCGGTAATCAAATCCAAAGTCAGTCATGGTAGTAATGTTGGGGAAGGACTCATGTTCGTGTCCATCAGTCAGGATGGTCATCGATGTCCTGCGCCATGCAAGGCTTATTGCTTGCCGGCGTAAGGGGTATTATTGTTATTAATCTTTATAAATGTGGGATTTCCAGAAATCTTTCCCATATTTTGTCCAGGCATGACACCCAAAAGGGAGCTTGTAATTGTTCAGCCTGTAGAGTTCCTCAGGTAGCACTTCGAAGCTGAAGCGAACGGCATCTTCCGGAGCTGCCACTTTAAACCACTTGAAGTAACGTGGAACAATCATTCCCCAATATTCATCCTCGTACCCTATATGGGGCTTTAGCGCTTTAAGGATATAATTTATGCCAAGCAGGCGCCGCAGCTGAGGAAAGCGCTGGCCTTCGAGGAGCCGATAGAGCCGATAGCACAATAAATGGGGAAGGGTATATAGGATGTTGTTTGAGATGCGTATAAAGGATTGAGTGCGGCGCAAGGAAAATCCTCCGTTTCCTACACCTTTAAACCGGAAGGGTTCTACAGGCTTTTCATTACCGATGAACCAGGGCGGACCGATATAGTCGATGTTTAGGCTGCACCAGTAATCCAGTTCATCATCAAATACAAAGGCGTCTGTATGATAAATCAGGATGTGATCATAAGCCTTCAAGTGATTGTATAGGCGAGGGCCCATCAGGAAGATGTTGGCCTTGCTAAGGCTCCCGAAATAGCGGTCGGAGAGCGGGATAGCATGAAATGGTACGGGACTCATAAATTCTGTAAACTCCCGCGGATCGATAGACTCGGGGTGCATAAAGAAAAGATCCCTGTTTTTTAAGATGCTTTTCATCTGCTCCAACGCATGCAGCTCATCTTCGGAATGCATGGAAAAGGGCTTGTAAAAGGTGGTGACTACGGCCACGTTTGCCTTCTTAGTATGTTCCATAGCTATAAATTGCTGACAGGTGAATGTTCGTTGTTCCAAATTTCCGTGTCTTCAGCTTCTTCCGCTTTTCGTAATATGTTGTGGCATTGCAAGGAAAGCACAACAGTACTTGGTAGCAGGCTGATGATATTTGCCAGGCAGATTGAGGATAACCCGAGTGAAGTGTAACGAGCCAGGACTATCGTCAAAGGGATATTGATTATCGCGCCCGCAATACCGGTAATTAATTGCAGTTTGAGCTTGCCGATGCTATTCAGTAGCATGGCATAAACGTTATTGAAGATCATCTGCGCGTTATAGATAATCAGCGCCGCCGCAAAATAGAATCCCGCCTGCACTGGCTTCCCTATCCAGAGCTCAATCAAGGGATTGTAAAGAAAGAACAGTAAGATATTGATGCCCAGGAAGCCGAGGTTCAGCAGATTCATACGCCGTATCGTAGTACGGATCCAGCCAAGATCCTTCTGGTGCCAGGCTATAGAAAATGCACTCCACAGGGGATTCATGATCATGTTCGCCAGGATGAAGACGATGCCGAAGTATTTAGAAACAATGTTGAATCGTGTAACGTCGGCTACTGAAAACAGGTTGGCTACAAGAAATTCAGACGTTGAGAAGATGATGATCACACAGATCTGTATCAAGAAGAACTGGGTACCCGTGTTAAGCAGGTCTTTTCTGAGCGCGTGATTTACGAAACCTAAGGCGGGGCGCAAGTTGCGGTATTTGCCCCGGAAAAGCAGCGCGCTCATTGCCGCTAAAACCGCTATAGGGAAAATGCTGTTTGCCGCGATGAGCGTATAAAAGCTCGCCAGGCGCATTTCATATAAGGCATAAACACTTAGCAGACATAGCAGATTGGCGATGGGCATGATGGCGTCGCTGATATAGTTCTTCTGGTCGGCCAGCAGGATTACGCTTATTAGCTGAAAGATAAACCGGATGATAAACACCACGATGACCAGGAAGATGCATGCCGGCAGGCCTTTTACTGCGCTTTCTGGAATGTTCAGTAAACTATACCAGTTTATGAAAGGGTGAATGCACGTGTATATGAGGAGCAGTGCTCCGAATATCAGCGTGATGTAATAGTAGGCAGTGCTGACGTATTGGCGACCCAGCGTATAGTTTTTTTCTGCCAGTGCGGCACTAAGTTTATTTCTGAGCCCGTTGCCGATGCCGATGTCCATGAAAGCGATCCAGGTCATGACCGAGGTGATGGTGAGTATCATGCCATACTCCCGCTCGTTGATAGCCTTTATACAGAGTGGCACGAGCATGAAGTTAACGAGGATCGAGGAGCCCTTAAGAAGGAGCGAGCATAGAGTGTTAATAAGAATGACGCCGGTGCGCGAGTTGGTGGCGAACTTATCGCCAAGCCTTTGTGATAGTTTAAGCTTGTGCAACATAGTGTTCTTATTAAAAGCGTTTCAGGAATTTTCTTAGCGCAGGCTTGTGCTTATTGCTGCGCGGCTTATCATCGGAATAATAGCCATAATAGCGGCCCGAGTAGCGTTCGGCAAGGTCACTGCCATTGAAGATTACTGCTAGATTTTTTAATCGCTGACTTTGATATATTTCGCGGATAAAGGAAAGCTGGGATTTATGTGTTACACTTTGGCGCACCACATACAGATTAACGTCTGCCTGTTTCGACAAGATCAGCGCATCGCTCACAAGCTCCAGAGGAGGGGTATCAACGACGATCTCATCGAAGTGTTGGCGCAGTTCTTCAAACATCGTCTGTATCTTATCGCTGTGGAGAAGCTCGTCCGGTTCCATGCTAAGTTCGCCTGAGCGTAGTGCAAAGAGGTTGTCGTTAATAGGCACGGGCGTGATATATTGCATCGCATCACCATGTCCTGACAAGATCTCTGTAAGTCCCGGACCTTTAGGCAGTTTGAGGTAAGCGGTGCCTTTAGGTTTGCGCAGGTCAAATTCAACAAGAAGCGTACGGCGGCCTGCATTGGCAAGAGCCATGGCCAGATTGATGCTTACGAAGCTCTTTCCTTCACGTGGCATGCCCGAGGTAATCAGCGTTACGCGACTTCCAAACTGCTCGGTGTAGATATATTCCAAGTTCGTGCGTAAGGATCGGAACTGCTCCGCAAGGAGATTTCTGCTTTGCGGCAGCGCGACAATCGTGTTCTTTGTATATTCGTATGACAGCTCCGCCAATACCTGTACCGATGTTTCTTCCGTCACTTCCTGGCTGCTTTCTACCCTGTTTCTGAACAGCGAACGGCCAAATAATGTGCCTATAGGAAGAATAAGGCCCGCCATACTTGCCAGACCAAGGATAAGCATCTTATTAGGCGAGTCGGGTTTTCCGTAATATGCCTCATCTATTGTGCGGCTGTCAGATATTGTAGACGCATAACTTACGGCAGCCTCTTCACGCTTCTGTAGCAGGTAAACGTACAAGCCTTCCTTAATACCCTGTTGTCTTTTTATGGTTACGAAGGTGCGCTCTTGACTGGGTAGCTGGCGTATTGAGGCCTCAAACTTGTTATTAAAGCTTCCGAGGCGATTTCTCGAAGCTACAAGAGTCGCTTTTATGCCTTTAACATTTTCACGTATTGCCACCCGAGTTGTTCTTATCTGGCGGTCGACGCTTTCCAGCAGGGGGCTGCCTTCGGGGGCGGTTTCGAGCATTTCTTGTCGCTTCAACTCAATGCCTATCAGCTGATTTATCAGGGCGATGAGGCCCGGATCTGTAATGCCGGCCGTTGCCGGAGCATGCCCTCCGCTATTGTTCGAGTTTACGTAGTTTTCTATTCCTGCGATCACATCCAGCTGCACCTGTACCGCATTTAGCTTGGCATCGTTATCTTTAACATTATCGAGGAATAGCTGCGACTCCGAAGAAATGTCAACCAGTCCATTGGAGCTTTTAAAATTCTCGACATTCTTTTCCGCTGAGTTAAGCTCGCCGGTGAGAGAGGCCAGTCGCAGATCTATGAAGTTCAGGGTGCTTTGTCGTACCCGGTTCTTATCATCCACAGAGGCTTTATTGTAGCTTGCGATAAGGGTGTTGAGAAACTCTCGTCCGCGCTCCGGTAAATTGTCTCTGAAGCTTAATTCGATGGTTGTCGCCTTTTTATTTGTCAGTTTGGTTTCCAGCGCGGAACCATATGCCTCGGCAGCATCGTCAATATTCGCTAAGGCGATCACGTATTTTTTTCCAATAGCATTCTCAACATTGACTTCGGGAAGGAGGATGAAGCTGCCATAGGTATTCTTTAGTTTGGTGCCGAAGCGCAGTCGCTGTTCCGTATTTTTGTTTTTTAATATGAAATGTTCCTTATCGGCAATCTCAATCGTAAAGGATTGAGGGATTGCTCTTTTACGTATTGAGGACATTATTAGAGTAACAGGCCGATCGTTATAGATCTCCTGAGCCTTAATATCTCCTTTTTCGTAGTAATGGATGAAAATGTTCAGTTGCTCGACAACCTTTTTTAGAAGCGTATGTGAATGCAGTACTTCCTGTTCATTCTCAACAAGCGTATTGGATTTAAAAAGGTTAAGCTCTTCCAGAGCGATGTTGTCGCCCAGACCTTTTTCATTATCTTTTATTAGCAGACGAGCAGTTACCGTGTATCCCGGGGTCGCGAAGTGCAGATATACCGCCGCCATAGCTATGCATATAAGCACAGACACAACAAATAAGGGCCAGTGGAACAGATAGCTGCGAATGCTGGCTGTTACCGTTTTGGAGTTTTTCCCGGGGTTATATTCCTCGTAAGGGATATAGGCGTAGCTTTCTGATTTCATAGGAAGGGGGTGTTAAGGTTGTTCAGCGAACTGAACAACCGGTTTATGTGTTGAATAGAGTGCCTGGTGTTAAGCCAGAGCCCCTGAAATTGCCGGCGATTCCGCTGGTTCAGGATGCTTCTGCGTCGAGAGATGATATTTTACAAGTCCCGACTTCTGGAGCATAAAGTTGTAGATGAAAACGGCGTACATCACAGTGTAGCGTTTCCAAAGTCGTTTAAAGTCTTTTCCCAGCAAGCGGTATAACCATTCGAATCCGGAGAGTCTTATGAACTTCGGAGCCATCTTTATACGTCCGCCGAAGAAGTCAAATGTTGCACCGGAAGCAATCATTACAGAACCTTTGATTTTATAAAGATGAGTGTCTATCCAGTAATCCTGTTTAGGGGTACCCAGGCCTACACAAATGATATCAGGTGCCAGGCGGTTAATTTCATCAACAATAGCATCATCTTCTTCCTGCGTTAGCTCACGGAAAGGTGGCGAATAATGTCCTACAATGTTGATATGCGGGAATCGGGCTTCGAGAAATTCTTTCATCTTTACACACACATCGGGAGCGCCGCCATAGAGATAAAAAGTATAGCTTTTCTCTTTGGCATGTTCCGCAAGCGCCAGGATTGTGTCGGGTGCAGCGATGCGGTCGCACTGTTCCTTGTTGAAAAAGCGTATCCAGCGAACAAAAGGCATCCCGTCAGCACCTACGATATCGGCTCCGTTATAGATCCTTTTAAGCTCTTTATTACTTAAGGACAAGGCGATGTTGTAAGCATTCACACAAGCGATATGATGCGAACGTTGCTCCTTGTTCGCTGTCCAGCGATCAATTTTCGTGAAGAGATCGCTGTAGGTCACTGGGTTCATGCCGATTCCTAAAAAGTTTACTTCTTTCATGGTCTAAAGCGTTAGTGTAAATTTGATTCAGTTGATTTATGTAATTTTTAATACTGTATTTCGTCTGGATGGTGTCGTATGCCGACTTGCTCATTGCCGCTAGCTTATCCTTATTGTCGAGCAGCCAGGAAATATGGCTTGCCAGATCCTCTGCTGACCCTTTACGAGCCATAAGCCCATTTAGGGGCGGACTGAGTACCGCTCGGAAAGCCTGGTCGTCACTTCCCAGGGGTATGCAGCCATGATTCATATTTTCAAGCATGGCCATGGGGAGCCCTTCGAAGTAGGAGGGCAGGAGAAATACCTCGGCGGCGTACATCGTTTCGGCTTTTTTCTCACCGTCGACGACACCTTTATACTCGTATTTCAGTCCAGGAATACCATCCAGGGTTTTCAAAAAGTGTTCTTTTTGAGGCCCCTGACCACATACCCAAAATTCTAAGTCGTCGAGGCGTGACTGTAGTTGCCGAAATGCCTCGGCAATCAGATCTATGCCCTTGTGCGTAACAATGCGCCCCAGGTAGAGAAATCGTAAAGGGCCGTTGTAGCGCCGTGTGATGTATTTGGGATTTTCCTTTACAGCGTTCGGCATAACCTGAGCGCTTACTCCAAAATGTGTGATCAGTGTCTTTCTCTCTGTTTCTGTAAGTACCAACAAGGTATTGGCGCCCTTAAGCATCGTCTGTATAATCCGGTAGAGCCAGCTTCCGGGAGAAGGCGGTTCCATCATGTATTTTCCGCCATGATAATGAAGGATTACAGGCTTTCGCAGGACGTACATGGCAATGAGCAGGAGGGGGCAATCACGCACTATGGACGCGGGCATAAGATCTGAGTTTAGATGAACAAGGTCGATCTTGTGGCGCAGCATGAAGATCAGGAAGCGCGGTGTAAGCATTAGCTGGCGCCAAAGCCAGATAATATTCTTCTTCTCCCCATCTTTTCGGCCAGTACGAAAGTGATAGTAGTCGTGATGATGACTGTTTTCAGCAAGTATCCCCGCCACAACCGTGGAAATGCCGCTAACGTTTTCCCGGGCGTTAATAGAAGGCGCGGTGATCAGAACACGTAGTCTTTGAGTATTCATGGTAAGTTTATTTTATGGCGGTTACCATAATGGCAATCATTGAAAGTGCCGAAATCAGGAGGCTGGTGTTGCGATATCCGCGGTCGACACTGGCATATTTCGTCCTGTCGGGCTGTACGTATACTTCATCATTGTTCCTTAGATAATAGTAAGGACTGTTAAAGAGCTCCTTAGAGGTAAGGTCTACGCGAATAAACTTACGTTCTCCGCCTTCATTTCTAATGAGCAACACATTATTACGCTTGGCGGTGATGTTCAGATCGCCCGCCATACTCAGCAATTGAGTAATAGAAGTCTGCTCGTTCTGAAGACTATAGACGTCGGGGCGCAGCACATCGCCATATACCGCTACCTTAAAATTGGCAATACGCAGATTCACAACCGGATCTTTATAGACACTTGTAAGCTGTTCGTTTATTTTTTTACGAGCCTCGTCAGGAGTTAATCCATCTACTTTCACTGCCCCGATATAGGGTAGGTAGATGTTTCCAGTGTCATCTACCATAAATCCTATAATGGGATTGTCGGGCGAGATCATCGTGTTGCCCTTGATGTTTGAGAGATTGGAATTGAACACCAGCGCGGCATCGGGATTTCTGCTCATCACACTGATCGCAAGAATGTCTTTTGCTCGTATGATGTAAGGCTTGTAGTTGTTTATTGCCTGGCTGGAGCTTTGCGGGTTGAGATCCTGATAGTAAGGGATCTTCTTGTAACTGCCGCAGGCTGATAGCAATAGCAGGCCGCAGAAAAGTAAAGCGAGTTTTTTCATAGTAGTTTAATCTTTAAATGAGTTTAACCCTTTGGGATAGTTGGGTTTGAGCAGATGTATTTTGAAGGAAGCGTTGCGATTGTTCAGCGGTAATAGCTTCGCCATGCCACTTACATGGCTGTTTTTCTTTAAACTAACGTAGCGAAGATTTTAGCGTCCCCCAGGTGCGCTGACTTGTATATGGGTGCCGGGATATTTCCGGATTAACCTTTTATTTTTTTCCACCCACTTCAGAATGATTGTCCTCATTCCTTAAACCAAAACTAACTAAAAAGGGCAGTGGTTTAGCGCCCTTACAACGTATGTATACCATCTTGAGTAATTCAGCACAGCAGCTGTATAGAGGTTCACAGGGGCGAAGGTAACAGGCATACTGTCAGGGGGGCTGTTGTTCGCGGTGGTATTGTGCAAGACGCTCATGATTTCTTCGCAGCTACCCGCATTGCAATGCACGGCATTTCTCATCTTCTTGCACATGTCGCCGCTCGCGCGCCTCTTTATTTTCGGATCGTGAGCATATTCTTAGGTTTTTGTAGCTTTACCACCGTAACACAATAGCGCTATGCGGAAGAAAATTATGCTTTTAGGCTCCGGGGAGCTTGGTAAGGAGTTTGTTATTGCGGCTCAACGACTAGGACACTATGTGGTTGCCGTAGATTCTTATAATGATGCGCCAGCTCAGCAGGTGGCTCAGGAACGCGAGGTTATCAATATGCTTGATGGACAGGAGTTAGATCGTATCGTCGCTAAGCATCAACCGGACATTATTGTTCCTGAAATTGAAGCGATACGTACGGAGCGGTTTTATGATTATGAGAAGCAGGGAATACGGGTGGTTCCTTCGGCGAAGGCCGCGAACTTTACCATGAATCGTAAAGCTATCCGGGATCTGGCAGCCGTAGACCTTGGTTTGCGCACCGCCAGTTACAAATATGCAAATACACTGGAGGAGCTCAAATCTGCGGTAAGTGAAGTTGGTATGCCATGTGTTATAAAACCACTGATGTCTTCATCCGGCAAGGGACAATCGGTAATACGGGCAGTTGAGGACATTGAAAAGGCATGGGCGTATGCGCAAAATGGAAAACGGGGCGACCAATCGGAAGTGATTGTCGAGGCCTTCGTGAAGTTCAATTTTGAAATAACCTTGCTTACTGTTACTCAGGACAGTGGCAATACCCTGTTCTGTCTGCCTATAGGGCATCGTCAGGAAAATGGCGACTATCAGGAGAGCTGGCAGCCTGCACAAATGAATGAGGATGATTTAAAAGAATGTCAGCGCATGGCCGCCGCCGTAACAAAAGCATTGGGTGGCTCCGGCCTTTGGGGCGTCGAGTTTTTTATCGGCGATGATGGTGTTTACTTCTCTGAGCTATCGCCTCGTCCGCATGATACCGGTATGGTTACGCTTGCCGGCACGCAGAATCTTTCGGAATTTGAGCTACATGCTCGTGCTGTGCTGGGCTTGCCTATTGCCGAAATTAAGCATGAACGCAATGGTGCCAGCGCCGTAATTTTGGCAGATGCCGAAGGCGAGGAACCTGTATTTTCGGGGATTGAAGAGGTGCTTGTTCAACCTCGTACCGATGTACGCATCTTCGGTAAACCTTTTACGCGTCCATTTAGAAGGATGGGTGTGATTTTGGCATACGATACCGTTGATGCTGATGTACATGGCGTGCGCGATCGGGCAAAAGCTCTTGCCGCGTTGGTGTCTGTTAGGCCCTCCAGGTTAAGCGAACAATAAGTCGCACATACACTATCACTAGATTGCCTCTGAAGCTGGGAGTTCCAGCTCCGGAGGCATATGTTAAAATACCTTTTTTTATAAACTTAGCCACTTTAAGATGAACAAATTCCTGCTACCTCTGGCTCTTATATTTTTATTTGCTTGCAAGAATACTCCGAAGACAACCGCATCTCCGGAGGATAAAATGAACGAGATTTTTAGCAATATCAAGGCTCCGGTACCTTCAAAAGATAGCGTGCTATTAACCAGCTTCGGTGCTCTGGGCGATTCTTCAAGTAATGCTAAGCCAGCCTTTGACAAAGCGATTCAGGCTTGCGGTAAAAAGGGGGGCGGCAGAATTGTGGTGCCCGCGGGAGTATACCTCATCAACGGACCGATCCATCTGATTAGCAATCTCTGTATAGATCTTAAGGCTGGCGCGAAATTGGTCTTCGGCAGTAACGCTGAGGATTACCTGCCCGCTGTTCTTACAAGTTGGGAAGGTACTTTTCTTTATAACTATAGTCCCTTTATTTATGGGTATCAGTTAGAAAATGTTTCAATTATTGGTCAGGGTATTATTGATGGTAATGCTGCTAACTCATTCAGCAAATGGGCTGAACAGCAGAAGGCTGATCAGGACTTGAGCCGTGATATGAACCATAAAAGCGTTCCTGTTAAAGAAAGAGTATTTGGCAAGGGACATTTCCTGAGGCCCCAGCTTATTCAGTTTTTTGAGTGCAAAAATATCCTTATTGAGGGAATCACAATTAAAAACTCGCCCTTCTGGTGCGTACATCTTCTCAAATCAGAGAACGTTACGGCTCGCAAGGTTAAGTTTGATGCCTTTAACAGAAATAACGATGGCTTCGATCCAGAGTATTCTAAAAATATATTGATAGAAGATATAGACTTTAACAATGGTGATGATAATGTAGCCATCAAGTCGGGGAGAGACCATGAAGGCAGAGCTACGGCCATGAGCTCCGAGAATATTATTATTCGAAATTGCCGCTTTAAAGGCTTACATGGCGTTGTTATCGGTAGTGAGATGTCCGCCGGAGTGCAGAATGTGTTTGTGAGTAACTGTAGTTTTGGAGGGTACTGCAAGCGAGGAATCTATTTGAAGTCGAACCCTGACCGAGGCGGCTTCATCCGTGATATATATGTTAAGAATGTGGAATTTGGAGAGGTGGAAGACTGCTTTTTCATCACGTCCTACTACCATGGCGAGGGGAAAGGTTTTGTAACACAGATAAGCGACGTTTTTGTCGACAGCTTAAGATGTAGGAAAGCCACGAACGCGGGCATTGTTATTCAGGGTTATCCCGGTAAAAAAGTCGAGAATATCCATTTCTCAAATGTAAAGATTGATTCGGCAGCTACGGGCCTGAGTTTAAGTAATGCTGGCAACATTGTATTTAACGATGTCGTGTTGGGCACAGAGGTAACCGTACCTTCGCACGCCAAATAAATTTGAATCAACTCTTATCGTCAGCTCCTGAATGCTGGCGATAAGAGTTCTCCTTTCTAAGTAAATATCTTAAATGGCTGTTCTTATACCAATAGTGATGTTTCTTCCCGGAAGCGGCGCTACATATTTAAGGAAGGAGTTTTGGGGACGCGCCTCTACGTTAAGGAGGTTATTGCCATTAACAAATATTTCGCCCTTTACAACCTGGAGTTTTGGCCGATAGTTTAGTCCTGCCGAAAGCATAGAATATGCAGGCATGGGCGGCTCCGGATTTATATTCTTGCCGAGGAACCGTTGCTTAAGGGACCTGTCGAAGTTGATATTGAGACCCGCGTTTTTTATTGCCCACGCCATAGAGAATCCGAATCTGCTGGTAGGCATGTTGGGCATGAAGTCACCTTCGGCCCAGTTACGCATCTCGCTGTCTGAAGTATTCCTATTCTTTACAAGATCAAAGTAGGCACCTAATTGCAGGGACTGTTCTTTGGCGATTTTCATCTCATAAGAAGATTGGGCTTCCCATCCATCGATTTCGGTGTCGCTGGCCCGCCATTCCTTTACCAGGAAGCCTCCTGATCTTGAGATTCCGGTGTGCGCCAGGTATAGATAATTTTCATAAGCCGTGTGATACCTGTTTGCTTTCAGTGTCAAACCTTTAAATTTCAGTGCCACGCCTAACTCATAGCCTGTGGCGGTTTCTTTTGGAAGTCTGTCATCGCCGTTTTCTTCGATCATGATCGCGAAATGGTTATTTCCTGCATAGAGCTCATCAACATCAGGGGCACGTTCCGAATGATTAAATGCGGCAGTTGCAGCTACTCCCTCGATGATAGAAACAAGGGTGTTGGCACTAAATTGATTGAGGTGGAAATTGCGCGAAGAGAGCTTGCCACCTGCCATTCCCCTACTTGTTTTATAAGACGCGTCGGGCATCGCTATACGTTCCACCAGGTCGTGGCGATAACCCAAATCCAGCTTTACGAGACTATACTCTAATTGTTGCAAAGTGAATATGCCGAGCTCGCGACTGAGGTTATCAGGGATATATCGTGATTCGCCTTTGCCCTGAATTTTGGCAAAATTGAAGTCGACGCCCGAGGTTCCTTTAATTATGGTCCATGTTCTTTGTTCAGCCTCCAGTCGTATGGAATGCCGGTTGCTTGTAAATTTGTTTGCCTGATAGATTCCAAGTAGTTCGCGATCATCGCCTGCCTGCCATTGATAGTTTAACTTATAAGAAGAAAGCGGCCCGCTTTCCGGGGTATAAGCAGTCTCCAGCAGGGTAGTGTTAGATATGGAGCGTGTATTTATGGGCAGGTACGTCATGTTTTGAGTTACGGGACCATGTGTATGTCCGGGTAGTTTGTACAGCGCAAACGCCGGAATTCCGTAGTATCCTGATGACCCCTTAAAGCCTGCACCCACATAGAAGTTCTTCCCCCGATAGCTCGTCCCTGCATTAAACATCGTTAACTTTGCGTGGCTATTGGGCATAACACCATATTCCACAGGAGCATAATCGCGGATTCCTTTATAAATTGTTGTGCTTCTGGGTGTGTTAGGATCCTGACCCGGTATGTAAAGAGGATTGGCGGGGTTTTGAACGGTCTCACCGTCTACGAAAGATGTTGGCTTGTCTGTATAAAGATCTCCCTCCGACAGGCCCCAGGAGGGGTCGTTAATATTATCAAGAACGAACTGACTCAGATAGGGATATAGCGTAAGGTTCCTGACAATTTCTTTATCGACAAATACCTGAGCCATGGACTGGGTAAGGTCGTCCATTTTAGGATCAAATGCAATTGGAGCTTTGGTATTTCCGGGAATCTTAAGATCCTTGTTCTGATGGTGCATCCCTCCGATATTCCATATCCAGCGTTGACCAGCGTTGCCTCCCAGTTGTATCGCCTGTGAGCTTCCATTGTTTGTAGCACCCTGGACACTGGCATTCCCCTCAATTTTCTTTTTAAAAGCGACTAATGGAATCGTGTTATCTTTCATTTGCACGGCACCACCGATAGCTCTGCCGCCGTATAAAACCGATGCACTTCCTTTATAAACGGTGACGCTCTGGATGGTGTTCATGTCAACATTGACGTTTATGTTGGGACTTATGCCCGAAAGGTCATTGACCGGCATGTTGTTGCTTAACATTTTCACGCGATTCCCGCTGAGGCTTCTTATTACAGGCAGGCTGGAGTTAGGACCGAAGTTGGAGCTTTGGACTCCGGGAAGCTGACTGAGTGCATCGCCAATGGTTCTGGGCTGATTGAGCCGCAGTTGCTCTCCATCCATCTTGACTACCGTTCCTGGTGTTTCCTTTTGTTTAATTGAAATGGTTGCCGCTTTTAAGGAAATGGTTCTGATGGTGTCAGTTTTTGCTTGCGTTTGGCGTGCCAGGCATTGCTGCCCAGATATACCGAGTGCCAAAAGTAGCATGTGACTTATTTGTACGCGTGATAACATGTATTGTAAAAGATGTATGTGTTTTTTATTGTAATGCAATTGCGTTGCAAATGTAAATAGAATATCTATATTTGCAACCATGTTGCTTGTGATTCTGCTGAAAGCATTTATAAGCAGTGATCCTGGCAAATATCTACGTACTAAAAACTCTAATTTGAAAACACGCATGAAAAAATTCAGACCTATTTTAACAGTTCTGCTAGTAGCTGTTGGATTGACTTCATTAATTACAGCCTGTAAGAAAGATGATGCTGCTCCTGTTGCTCAGGTAGCAATGGATCTTCCGGCAAGTCTTTCTATGACTATGGGAGAGCAGCAAGCGGTAGGGTTACCGGAAAAAGTTCAGGAGGACGGAAACGTTACTTTTGAACTAAGTTTTACAGAAAATGCTGACGTAAAGATCTCTAATAACGAGAACCTTTCAGATAGGTTAAAGCAGGCGGTGACGATTGATGCAACCACAAAAAAGTTGAATATTGATAGCAAGTTGCTTTATTCGAATGATTCTACCTCGTCTATTACGGGAAGTAAGCTTCCAAGCGTATATAAGGTGACTGTTATCGGGCATACCTCGAACAGTTCAGTTGAAGGGCGACACACGTTAGAGTTGAAGATTGTGCCCGCGAAGCTTACTATTGAGGGGGCTGATAATTCATTAGAGGTGCCTTTTGCGTATACCCTATACAGTGAATCAGGCGCGTCATTTAATTTGCAGGCGCCATCTACTGCGCCGCATGGTACAAGCTGGTATTTACATTCAGGCGCGAGTAATGCTGGTTTAGTAAGCTTAGTAGACAATCAGATTCGCTTTGCGGCTACGGCAGGTGATCCGAAAAAGCAGGCTGAGGTATCCTACGATATTTATCCTGCATTACAGAAAGACGGATTTACTATTGCTTCGCGGCATTTTAAGGTGATGTTCATTCCTAATATAAAATTCATCTATGGAACTTATTACTCAGACTTGGATATTACGGTCATCACTAATAGAGTTTTTATAGGATTGTCTAATGCTTACCGTTCATCTGCTCCGACGGTATATCCTGAAAAGTATAAAAAGAGCTTCAGCATTGTTTCTATTGAAAAGGATAGCAAACCCTTTACAGATAGCGAAGGTATATTTGGTGTAGAATCAGCTACCGGTGTTGTAACAGTTAAGAAAAATACGACTCTAAAAGCTGGTAGTTATAAGGTGACTGTAAAGGCGATCACCACTGTCGGGCTCGAATTCCTGACCGATTTTACTATCGGTATGGAAAGTATGGAAGAGTAATCTCAGCCGACCACTTATTGCTGTGTTCTGACAGGCAAATAAGTGTGATGGCGTTCTTGAGAAAATAATAGTTTTACGGTTGATCATAGATATTCCGGGAGCCAGCAAGGTCTGCGCTCCCGGATATCGTAAATCCAATCAGCTGTTTAGTTCTTTTAAATTTATGTAAAGGAAAGCTTGCCGCTACGCATATCTGCAGTCATGCCCTCATAAGGAGCCTGAGAAATTACCTTTTCATTATTTACACCTTCATTCTTCGCAAATGTAATGGTAGCGAATTCTGTCACTACATGCTTAGGGTAAGTTTCGTATTTTACTCTTGACTCTTCCATCAGCGGAATAAAATCATTCTGATATCTAACGGTAATCTCCGGATGTTCGTGTACCCATTTCGGGAAGAAGATAATACCATGCATTCTATTCTCCGCGGGCATAAAAGCCAAACTAACGTCGGTACCGGTAGGCTCGGTCCAGGAAACTTTAAAAACGCCTTCTGTAAGTTTTACAATATCAACTTTCTGATCTCTCACCCAGCGTCCGCCAACCATGCCACTATGTATGCGATAGTCGATAGTATCTTCATTTTTTATATACATTTCATATTCCCAGCCATTTTCGTAAGTATAAATGAAGTGGGATCCTAAGAAGTTTTCCATTTTTTTTATTTAGTTTATAAATCAAAAGTACAAGGTATAGCCACAGAGCAATTGGCACTTGGCGACATATCATTAACATGTTAAGACAATAAAATGGAAGCGGCTGATCGGTTGAAGTATATACAGGATATTGATGCATTTCCCGAAAATGAGGTACATGTGATTCAGACCGGAAAGGAGATTATTGATATTCCGGCACACCGGCATCAAAAAAATCAGCTTATTCTAACACGTTCCGGTACGTTGCATGTGTCGGCGGCAGGGCGGGAGTATTTCATTCCGGAGGGGCATATATGCATTATTCCGTCGGAGCTGACGCATATCTTAAGCACCAAGAATAAGGAAATTGATCTACTAATAATTTACTACAGTCCCGGTACGGATAGCTGTAGTTTCGGAATATATAACACGAATAGCTTTGTATTGCAGAATTTAGATTTTGTGGCCAAAGTCTCTTCCGCTATCAAAGAAGTCGAGGATACCATTTTATATCAGTTTGTTATTTCCTTCCTCTGGATGTTGCCGCGCATAGCAGGGAGCTTGTCTATACCCATTAAAGGAATGATATGGCCGGAGGATCAGCGACTTGTCTCTGTGTTAAAGTATATAGCAGCACATTTTTCGGAGGATCTGAAGCTTGCTGACCTGGCAGAAGAGTTCGATATTACAGAACGCAGTCTGAGTCGATTGTTTAGGAAAGCAGGCTTGTCATTTACAAATTTTCTTAACTACCAGCGGGTTATTCGTGCTATTGAGTTATTTTCTGACGGAGGTTACAGCATCCGGGAAATAAGTTTTGAAGTAGGTTTTAATACTCCTAATAATTTTAATCGTGTTTTCCGAAGAATGACGGGAATGAATCCGACCGCATTTCTGTCTGTGGGTACCGGCCGTATAAATCTCAAAGACGAATAATACCTTATCCGCCGTTAGCGGAATTGCCGATTTTTGCGTCCATGATCGTATTGCCTTTTTACCGTTCCTTACTGCACGTAATATTCTTCGCACATTGCGAGCTCCTTAAGGAAACGTTGTACATCGAAATTCAAGAACATTTCCAGCATAATCCGTATCATATTTCAACGCTCAGGCAAAGAGTCCGGCAATTTAGTATTGATTCCCATGGACTTCGGTAAATAACATTGTCATTGTTTTGTAATTGTATAATCTACTAATTTGGTAGGAAATGTATTCTTATTACTTTTAGCCGAAGTAAAACACTATCATCATGAAAAATCGATACGATCTCTCTCTTAACCTAGTATTGTTGTGCCCAGCTAATTGCGTCATGTGTTGCTGAGGAGAATAAAGCAACTATAAACTCCGGCTCGTTTAAATACTTGGAGAAGCGGAGCTATTAAATAAAAATGGAGTGCCGTGGGCACTCCAGGTTCAAATTACAAACAGGTGTCAATTGGCGTTGGAGCCTGTTTGAATAATCACTCAAACCCGTATAAAAGTATGCAAAAAATTAGCAAATTGCTAACATTGCTATGGGATGCTCATGTCCCGGCAGTGCTGTTTACTTTGGCCTTGTTGGTCAATGCTAGTTCTTCGGCTGCGCAAACGCAGCCCCTTATTAATTCAAGGCTCGAAGGTCGGGTGCTTGATAAGAAAGATAAATCGCCCCTCCCGGCAGTCACTGTCAAGATTAATGGCACCACCCACATGGCTCAAACAGATGCCAATGGTCGGTTCCGTTTTATCACGGGACAGAAATTTCCCTATACACTTACTATTTCCTATTTGGGGTATAAGACTACTGAATTTCAGGCGGATGGAAGTCCCGTAGAGATTCTGTTGGAGGAGAGCGCCACCGCGCTTAACAATGTGGTCATTGTAGGATATGGTAGTCAAAAGAAGTCTGATTTAGCGGGATCCGTATCTTCTGTATCCGGTGCAGTATTGCGACAGCCTCTTAGTTCTGCCGACCAGCTTTTGAAGGGAGCTGCTGCCGGTGTTCAGGTAACCCAAACTTCCGGACAACCTGGCGGAGGCGTTAGCGTGCGTATTCGGGGAGGAAGCTCTGTGCAAGGGGGAAACGAACCTCTCTATGTTATTGATGGATTTCCTGTTTACAACAGTGGCACAAGCGCAGGTGTACTAAGCGGTACTCCTGTTAATCCGCTGGCAAGCATTAACCCCGCGGATATTGAAAGTATGACGGTGCTGAAAGATGCTTCCGCGACTGCTATTTATGGTTCGCGCGGTGCTAATGGTGTGGTTATCATCACTACGCGTAAAGGTTCTGCCGCACAGAGCAGTATTAATTATGACGGAAGCTTCGGCTTGCAGTCTGTGTTGAATAAAGTTGATGTGCTGAATGCTAAGGAGTTCGCCAGCCTGCGCAATGACGCGCTGTTTGACGCTTATCCTGCCAATGGCCCCTTTCAGTATAAAACGGCGGCCGAGATTGAAGGATTGGGAACAGGCACCAACTGGCAGGACGAAGCTTTCAGAAATGCCGCACAGCAGAATCATCAGCTGAGCCTGTCCGGAGGAGGCGATAAGATACGATACATGCTCTCCGGGAATTATCTTTCGCAAGATGGGGTCTTAAAAAATACCGACTTCTCTAGATTCTCTCTTCGCAGCAATGTAGACGCGCAACCATATGAGAAACTTAAGGTTTCTTTGAATATCACGGCGTCTCGTTCAGATGCTAATGTTGCTCCCTCGGGCATTGTGTCTGGCTTGCTCATCATGCCTCCTACAGCCACGATTTACGAAGCTGATGGCTCTTATACATTGCGCAATCCCTTCGAGAATATCTTTGCTAATCCAATAGCTTCTTTACTTGAACAGCAAAATAAAAGCCGTACAAATAAGTTTCTTGGAACCGGATTCGCGGAGTACAGTATTCTGGATGGCTTGAGCCTGAAGGTGCTTTTCGGTGCCGATGTCAACAATATTAATGAGAATCTGTATGTCCCTTCATCTATTTATGAGGGTAGCCTAACCGGAGGCTCGGCAGGACGCGGGTCGCTGACTTCCTATTCCTGGCTGAATGAGAACACATTGACTTACAACCGTATTTTCGGTAAGCATAGTCTGGATGTCCTTGCCGGATTCACACAGCAGGAGTTCAAAAGTGATAATTTCCTCGCTCGTTCTCAGAAGTTCGTTGCGGATGATTTGGCTTACAATAACTTGCAGGGAGGTGCTACCTTGCTGGCTCCTTCTTCAGATGCCACTGCCTGGGTGTTACATTCATTACTTTCCCGGATTAACTATAGCTATAACGGGCGTTATTATCTTACCGCAAGCATTAGAGCCGATGGATCTTCACGTTTCGGTCAGGGTAACAAATGGGGATATTTTCCATCGTTAGCCCTGGGATGGAAGTTGAGCGAAGAGAAATTCTTTGATAGCCTTCGCGGGATATTCAATGTAGTTAAATTAAGAGGAAGTTACGGCAAAACCGGGAATCTGGAAATTGGCGAATACCAATCGCTGGCTACTCTTTATAATTTGAATTATCTTTTTGGTGGTACCATTAACACGGGTTTTGTGCCGGGGCGTGTCCCCAATAGCAACCTGGGCTGGGAAAGCACTTCCCAGTACGATGCGGGGCTCGATGTAGAGTTACTAAATAGCAAAATTCAGCTTAGCGTTGACGCATATCTCAAGAGAACAAGCAACTTGTTGCTGAATGTCGAGATCCCTTGGACCTCAGGCTATGCAAGCTCCTTGCAGAATTTTGGCTCTGTGCAAAATAAGGGCCTTGAATTTACGCTTCAGACGCGAAATTTCTCAGGCGCCTTTAAGTGGAATTCTTCTTTAAACGTTTCCTTAAATAGAAATAAGGTCACCAGAATTGGACAAGGTGCCGGCTCATATATCAGCGGTAACTATATTGTCAAGCTTGGTGAGCCGCTGGGCAGCTTCTACGGCAACGTAACTAACGGTATTCTGCAGTCAGGCGAAGAGCTCAGCTTGGGAAAGTACACTGGCAATGCGGTACCGAAGGCGGGCGACCGATTATATAAGGACATAAATGCCGACGGCATATTTACCACCGCTGCCGATAAGGCTATCATTGGCAATGCTCAACCCGATTATATTTTTGGAATTACGAACCAGTTCAGCTACAATGGCTTCGATCTAAGTGTTTTCCTCCAAGGGTCGGTTGGAAATGATATTCTGAACGGAAACAGGCAAGCGCTGGAGCTTTTTACGGGTCAGCAGAATGCGGCAGGATCTGCAAGAGATCGCTGGACGCCCGAACGGCCTAGTACCGTGCTGCCACGCGCTAAGTTGGATCCGGCGCCGGTGTTCTCCGATCGTTTTATTGAGGATGGTAGCTTTCTGCGGGTTAAAGATGTAAATCTGAGTTATACCTATCCCTCCGGAAAACGGGCAAAGGCGGGACTGCCGCGCCTCACGCTTTATGTTGCTGCTCAAAACCTCTTTACCATTACGAATTACTCCGGATTTGATCCCGAAGTAACCTCGGGCAGTAATGTCTCTCCCGGTACTGATACGGGTATCTATCCTTCCGCGCGCTCGTTCCGCATAGGCATCAGGGCAAATTATTAAGAGCAGTTCTCACATATCGTTAACGCAACAAATTATTGTCATGAAAATAAGCTATTTCCTGATATTGATATTTTTTCTTGTCTCGTGCTCCTCACTTGACGAGAACCCCCGGGCGGTGTTGGTAACATCGCAATTTTATGAAAATGAAAGCCAGGCCAATGCCGCCGTAACAGCAGCGTACCGTAAGCTCTATGAGTCAGGTCAGTCTCTTTATAACAGCCTGTTTCAGATCGGTGTAGAAATGGCCACCGATGATTACGAAGCGGGACCTCGCGCCCGCAATGCACATGTACGTGCCATTTCAAACCTCTCGCACGATTCCTCAAATGATCGCATGGAGCAATTATGGAAGCAGAGTTACGATGCCATCAACGCATCGAATGTAGCCATTGATCGTATTGCACAAATACCGGCTTCCGCTATAACAGACGACGCTCGCTTACGCCTTATTAATGAGGCAAAATTCCTGCGGGCTCTTCATTACTTCAATCTCGTCCGTTGGTTTGGTGATATACCGCTGGTTCTTCATGAGCCGGCATCGCTAAATGAGGAGGAGTTGTATGTAGGTAATAGTCCCGAAGAAGATGTTTACGCGCAGATTGAAACGGATTTGACGGATGCGCGTCAGTTGCCGACGAGCTACAACGCGTCAAACGTCGGAAGAGCTACCAGTGGCGCCGCTGCAGCCGTACTTGCTAAAGTATATTTAACACGTCAGCGCTGGGCCGAGGCCGCCGCCATGAGCAAGGAGATTATCGATAGCAGACAGTATGCTTTGTTCGAGAATTTCGCTGATGTTTTTAATGTTGCTACCAAGAACGGCAAGGAACATATCTTTTCAGCTCAGTTTCAGGGTAATTCCGGATATCAGGGCAACAGTCTGGCCAGCCGTTCAGCACCGGCAGATGTACCGGGCATTAATGGCGATTACGCTGACGCCTTGCACGCGCAGGGGGGGCTTTATCAAAGGTTTAGCGATGCTGACAGCAGAAAGGCTGTAACCTTTGTCACCGAGATGATCAGCCCGGTGAACGGAACGCTTTATAAGTTTTCACCTCAATTCAACAAGTATTACGACCCGGCGGTGGTAGGAAATCAAAGTCAGTCATCCAAGAACCTTCCTATTGTGCGTTATGCCGAGGTATTGCTGATTTACGCTGAGGCTGTTAACGAATTGCAGGGGCCTGTTCCTGCCGCCTATGATGCTGTGGATCAGGTGCGCAAACGCGCAAATATTTCGCCTTTGGCAACGCTGGCGCCGGGACTCTCACAACAGGTATTCCGTGATTCCGTGTTTCTGGAACGCCGGCGTGAGCTGGTGTATGAATATCAGCGATGGTTTGACCTCGTTAGACGTGGCCCCGATTACTATGTGACGACCTTAAAAAATGCGGGTAAGACCTTGGCGGCAAAGCGTCACATCCATTTTCCAATACCGCAACGCGAACTAAATCTCAATCCGAAACTTAAGCAAAACCCTGATTGGGTAGGATTTTAACCTGATTATCATGACAAATTTTAGAGTAATGATTAGTCTGATGCTGATTCTGTTGGTGAGTCAGCTCACAGCAAAGCAGCCTAAGCGCCCGAATGTGATCCTTATTATGGTTGATGATCTTGGATTTTCTGATATCTCACCTTACGGAGCATCTGACATCGCCACGCCTAACATCGCCCGTTTGGCTCGAGAAGGGGTTCGTCTGCGCGAGTTTTACAACAATGCCATCTGTGCGCCTACGCGCGCTTCGTTGCTCACCGGCCAATATCAGCATCAGGCGGGCGTGGGCTTTTTCAATTATAACTTAGGATTGCCGGAATATCAGGGTTTTCTTAATCGCGAGTCCTTAACACTGGCTGAGGTGTTGCGTAAAGGTGGATATTCAACGCTGATGTCGGGGAAATGGCATGTCGGCGACGACTTCGATCAATGGCCCAATCAGCGCGGCTTTGAGCACTTCTTTGGATTTACCGGAGGCGCCAGTAACTACTATGAACTGGGCAATGTAGACGCTCCAACCGTTCCGTTGGTATTGGATAACAAGCCCTTTTACCTTAAGCCTGAAAGCTATCTTACCGACGCGATTACCGACCATGCGCTGGACTTCATAGGCGCTCAAAAGAAAGAGGATAAGCCCTTTTTCCTCTACTTGGCATTTAACGCCCCACATTGGCCCTTGCAGGCACTTCCTCAGGACATCGCCCGATACAAGGGAAAGTATGCAATGGGCTGGGATTCGCTACGTCTGGAACGAGGAGAAAACGCAAGAAAGCTAGGGGTTATTACAGACAAACAAGCCATAACTAAGCATGATGGACGTGTGGCTGCCTGGAACAGACTTACTTTTGATGAAAAGGAATTCTGGCAACGCCGTCAGGAAGTGTATGCCGCCATGGTCGATCACGTAGACCAGAGTATCGGACGCCTGTTGGAATATCTGAAGCGAGTGGGCGCTTATGATAATACACTCATCCTTTTCATTTCTGATAATGGTGCCCAGGGTGGCGAAGGTACCGCGATATACACACGTCGTAACACCGGTCCCGTAGGCTCTGCCGGATCGTATGATGTACAAAACAGCAATTGGTCGCAAACGGGTAATTCTCCGTTGCGCAGCTACAAGGGCGCTCCCTACGAAGGGGGCATCAGTGCTCCTTTTATCGCATGGTATCCGGCAGCCATCGAAGGGGGAAAGATTAAGCAGGGCACGGCTCATCTGATTGATCTGGCACCCACAATATATGATTTTGCCGGAGTGGCGTATCCTCAACAATTAGCGGGTTTCAAGGCTAAGCCTTTACCTGGCAGATCGTTAAAGGGCGTGCTGCGCGGAAATGATGATCGCGTCAATCGTGGAGAACCCCTGTTCTGGGAACGCGGTGGCAATTTCGCCGTGCGACAGGACGACTGGAAGCTCGTGTCGGCAGTAGAAAGTGGCAATAAGCTTGAACTTTATGATATCGCTTCCGATCGTGGCGAAAACCAGGATCTGGCAGCATCACATCCCGATATTGTCAGTCGACTTAAAGGGTTATATGATAACTGGGCATCTAAAAACGGAGTAATTGATTACAGCCGTTTGCGCAGTGCTCCGGCATCGCGAAATGCCGCCCCCCGACGTGCCCGTTAATTTCAGAAGTATTTAAACAACGTTAATAATGTCAATACAAACTAAGATACTTTCGCTTTATCTGGCAACGACACTGGCGTCGTTGAGCAAACCAGCCGCCGCGCAGAGCCAGCGACGTCCAAATATCATCGTCATTCTTGCAGATGACCTCGGCTATTCAGATCTGGGCTCATATGGCTCGGAGATAAAAACGCCAAACCTCGACAGACTTGCCGCTGAGGGCTTAAGGCTGCAGCAATTTTATAACAATTCTATCTGCGCCCCCAGTAGGGCATCCTTGCTCACCGGTCAGTATCAACATAAGGCAGGGGTGGGCTATTTTTCGCAGGATCTGGGACTTCCAGCCTATCAGGGTTTTATAAATAACTCCTCATTGACGATGGCAGAGGTCTTGCGGCAGGGAGGGTATCAAACCTTGATGTCGGGCAAATGGCATGTCAGCGGCAAAGGACAGAGCTTCCCCTGGCAACGAGGCTTCGATCATTCCTTTCTTTCAGAAAACGGAAGTTATTTTGATCAGGGAGGACTCGCCGGCGAACGAGGGCAACCTTATATGCTTGATGGACAGCCTGAACTGCATGAACCGGGTACTTACTATCAGACGGACTTGATTACCTCGAAAGCTTTAGGTTTTTTGAAGACGCGCGCGGACAAGAAACCCTTTTTCTTATATCTGGCATACACAGCACCACATTGGCCTTTGCATGCCTTGCCTGAGGATATTGCCCGCTATAAGGGTAAATACGACGGGGGATGGGATAAACTTCGCGAAGCAAGATTGGCGCGGCAACGCGACCTGGGTTTAATCAGTGCGGGGTTACAAGCTTCTGAAAAAGACGATGATATCTACGATTGGGATCGCTTGTCTTATGATCAGCGTAAAGCCTGGGCTGCAAAGATGGAGGTGTTCGCGGCGATGGTCGACCGGCTCGATAAGAATATTGGTATTCTTTTAAAGCAACTGAAGGACAGTGGTGAGGATAAGAATACGATGATCGTGTTTATGTCCGACAATGGCGCTCCAGCGGAGGACTTGGTAAAATGGTTCGGTGGTGCTTTACGAAATGAAGGCCCCGTAGGTTCCGCGGGATCGTTTGAGTCGCAAAGTAAGAACTGGTCCTGGGCCTCTAATACCCCCTTTCGAGCATTTAAAGATTATATGTACGAAGGAGGAATCAATACGCCGTTTATCGCCTGGTTTCCGGGAAAGATCGCTGCCGGACGTGTCGCCCGGGGCGCGGGACATATTATAGATATTGCGCCAACGGTTTACGATTTGGCTGGCGTAAAATATCCATCATCGTATAAAAAAACAAAGAGCAATCCACTGGCCGGCAAAAGTCTGATGCCCCTGTTGATAGGAAAATCAGATACCGTGACTCGCGATGCTCCTTTATTTTGGGAACGTGCCGGAAACAGAGCTGTACGTGAGGGGAAATGGAAACTCTTATCTACATGGCCCTCTTACGCCTGGGAGTTGTACGATCTGAGTGTAGATCCTACGGAACGCCAGAATGTGGCTGCCGCGCATCACGACGTCGTAAGCAGGTTGTCGCAGAAATACTTTGTATGGGCGGCTCAGACAGGAGTGGTAGATTTCGGTAAACTCGAAACCAAAGAACCTCCCATGATGAAACAGTTCCGCAAGAGTAAAACTATTGAGCTTGTCGCTCCCTCAAATGGACTTTAATTATTTTTTGCTTTCTCAATACGGTAGTCGGGCCCCCATGGCCCGGCTTTTCAAAAGAGCTAATTTAGAAATAACGATCCGCTCTGCCCTATCGTTAGAGATATTTAGATCATGAACTCTTGTAGGTGATCGCATCTGCTCCCTGCTTTTATATAACACATTATCCTTGCCGATTTTCAGGAAATGGCTATTTTTGAATACATCTTCATATGAAAAGCAGAATTCGCCGGCATGCGCGACGCGCAAAGTATATTATTTATCAGGAAACTCTTATTGATGTTCGGGAACATTTATGGACATTCATAGGCTCCTTCGTTGGCATAGGCATTATCGGATTTATAAACAGCAGATACGTGGGGTCCTATGATAATCTTTTTCTGATAGGTTCTTTCGGTGCCTCCTCTGTGCTTATTTATGGCGCTATTGATAGCCCGCTCGCGCAGCCTCGCAACCTTATTGGCGGACATGTGGTTAGTGCTCTGGTAGGTGTAACAGTTCATAAATTCATACCGGCGGAACCATGGATCACCGCGGCTCTGGCAGTATCGCTCGCTATCGTATGTATGCAGATAACCAAAACGCTGCATCCTCCGGGAGGCGCGACAGCGCTTATTGCGAATATCGGATCAGCCAAAATCCTGGCCCTCGGTTACTGGTACGTGATAAGTCCCGTATTCATCGGAACGTTGATACTGCTGCTTGTGGCCATATTCTGTAATAATGCTACGCCACATAGATCGTATCCCCGAAATAAACATTGGTTTAAAGTGTGGAAACGTAGGTATCATCATTACTAACTCGTTTCGTTCAGGTCACCTGTTTAATCAGTTTTCTAGGGAAGCTTCACTTTGTAAATGCTAAAGGGATATTCCGTTTCATCTTTGCCATCGTTCCATTGTGCTTGTCGCTGTAGTTGTGAACAACTAAAATAGAGATAGCCGTCCGTTCCTATGCCGAATGAGTCAGGCCACAGAATTCTTTTATCGCGTATCAGGGTTTTTAACTGTCCCTGTGTATCAATATAGGAAATGGAATAGTCTTCGGACGTAGAAAGATATACCGAGCCTTTTCTGTCGCTTATTAAACCATGCGTAATTCCCGTTTCCCCCGCAACCAGAACCTTGGTTCTAAGTTCTTCTTCAGAAATGTTGCTGTCAGCGAGATATCGAGTCTCTATTTTAAAGAGCTTCTTTTTGTTTATTGGTTTGAAATAGAAATATTGAGCATCGGGGCTGAGGGCAATACTGTTGATATTAGAAGAAAAAGCTTTTCCGTTCTTATCTTTCATTTCTTTGCCATCGTATTTCAGTACTATCGGGTCGGCAAGAGTAAATGTTGACTGCTCAAGGAGCGAGCGTGTTTTTCCGCTTTCGAGATCAAGGACAACGATGCTCGACAGTCCCGGATCAGAGAGGTACGCAAGACGTCTTTTCACATCCACCCGCACATCATTTAACGCTGATTTACTTTTATCAAGATTGTCGAAATAATAGGTCTTCTCCACTTGATTGGTTTTAGTGTTGATGTCAACGAGTTTGAATTCTCCAACTTTGGCTGACTGGCTATTCCCAAAAATGTTGTTCGCTCCGGCAGGCTTTGAGTCAAGCACCCACAGATGGTCATTTTTGTCAACATATAGGTCCTGAACCCTTGTAAAGGAATTCTTTTTCATATTTCGGTCATTCCAAGATCTGTTCGGATATGCATGCAATACCCCTGATTTAACCTCCGCAAGCGCAAGTGATCCATCTCCATTATAGTCGGGAAATGATACAAATACTCTGTTTTGAGAATTGACGCTTAAGCCAATGGCCATACTTTTTCCAAAACTCGCTACAGGGATGAGCGATGGCTCTTGCGCCTGGCTATTTAAAACGCTCATCGTAATACAAATTATCATTGTTAGTATTCTCTTCATGCTCTTCATGTTTTTAATAACAAACAGGTTCTTTTGTTTTCGGAAATCGACGATCGGGATGACCATGATGTGGAAGATATCAAATTATTTACCTTTGCGCGAAAGCACAAATAAAGCCTGACACTGGTATGAAGAATTCGATGATGAAGTTGCGGACGTTGTCATTTTTAACCTCGGAATATTTTACCGATGCCCTTCGCATATCCTTGAGCGTGGTGATTCCCGTAATTGTGGCATTTTCTCTTGATTATTCTCATGAGGCGATCGCTATAGGTTTGGGTTCGCTCATGATAAGTTTAACTGACAGCGCGGGATCGCTGGAGCAGAAAAAAACGATGTCGTTCATCGCGGTACCCTTATTCTTTATCTTGTCTCTTCTTAACGCTTCCTTGTGGGCGCATCCGGTAATTTTGGGTGTTGTACTTACTATCCTCGTCTTCTCATGTTCTATGCTCGCGGTATTTGGAACTCGTTATTATTTATTAGGAACTGCCTCCATAATTTTGTCGATTTTCGTCCTTGGATTCAGACCGCATGATCCGCTTATCTTTAGTGTTTGTGTACTTATAGGCACGTCATGGTATTATTTGATAAGCCTTTTACAAAGCCGCCTGTTCCCCTTCAAGTCTGCCCGCCATTCTGTTGCTGAATGTATTTCGGCTACAGGTGATTTTTTGAAGGTGAAAGCACTCTTTTACCGGGTCGACGTATCTCTTGATGACGCCGAAAAGCAGTTGCTTTCCGGACACTTACGGGTGAATGAAAAGCAGGAATTGTTACGATCTATTGTCCTTCGCGACCGCCGCGCGCGGAATCCGGAGAGTTCGGGAGGTAAGCGACTTCTGAGGATATCCGTGGCGGTGATAGATCTTTACGAGGAGATTAATGAAGTTCATTATGATTATCAATATCTGCGAACTACATTAAGGCCTAGTGGAGTTCTTGAACTGGTTTGCAATATCATAGATTTGATGTCGAGCGAACTGTTTCGTTTAGCCTATGGTCTGACCTCCGGAGCGGGCGTTCCCTTGCAGGATCATTACCGTCAGGAGCTGGAGCTGCTACAGGAACGTCTCCAGTATATTATTGAACGAGAAAGCCATGAACATGCTGGTCTCTTAGGCCGTCTGAAGCTCAACGTAATCGGACTGTCTGCCCGTATTGAAGAGATTCGTGCCGCGCTTTCCAAGACAGAAAGCATGGATGCCGAACCTTCAGAAATTAGTTATGACCATTTTATAAGCAATCCCGATAAGCCTCTGAACATCCTTGCCCGACATATTAATACCAACTCAGGTATTTTTCGGTTTTCAGCACGACTTACGCTGGCATGTTTGTTCGGATATCTCTTATCTCTTTTTTTACCGCTGGGTACCTATAGCTATTGGATTCTCCTGACCATTGTTATTATTATGCGACCCTCTTTTCAGCATACGGTAAAACGTAATAAAGAACGATTGGCTGGAAGTCTTATGGGAATTATCTTCGGCTCATTGTTATTGTATGTGACGCATGGCGCTGCCTTACAGCTTACACTCGCTTGCTTCTCCTTGTTGTGTTTTTTCGCTTTAAATCGCGTGAACTACAAGCTGAGTGTGGTGTTCGTTACTATTATGGTGGTTTTGTGCCTGAATATATATACTGGCGCTGATACGGTGTTCATCATCGAGCGTCTCGTGGATACTTTGCTGGGCTGCGGGATCGCTTTTGCCGCGGCATATGTCTTTCCGGTGTGGGAATCCTCGCAAATCAGTTTTTTTATGAGCGAGGTGCTCAAGGCTAACATCGCTTATCTTGAGAAATTGTTGCTCGATATGCAAGGAAAGCCCGAGCCCCTAACGTCGTATAAGCTTTCTCGTAAAGATGCCTATGTAAGTCTGGCAAATCTATCGAGCGCGTTTAATGGCATGTTGGCAGAGCCCCGACGCTTCTCTTTACAGGAAAAAAATATATATCGTTTCCAAACGCTCAATCAAATGTTGACCTCCGTTTTGTCTTCGTTGTTTTCAGCTTCAAGACTGAGCCATAAACTGAATGTCGAGATTCCTGATATCGCGACAGTCAGAATCGCAATTGGCATTTTACGCGACTCGTTACTTCTGTTAGATGGAAACTTAACATTTCAGGAAAAGAATGATGTCCGGGAGGAGTGGTTGCTTAAAATTTGTTGGGAGATCCAATGTCATAGCAGCTTTTTTAGGAATTGATCAAAGGTGTCTTCCTTGGTTTTGATCTGCTGGTACGATACTCCTTAGTCCTCGCTTAGATTTTCAACCGGAAGACTTCTTTGTAAGGCATACCTGTTCAACTTCGCTTACGCGCAAGCAGTATTCTTTAGTCCTAAAATGCTCTTGCTATTGAATGCTCCCTATTCCATCTTCCGGCGCCCCAGCTTGAAGGGCTCGGGTGGTGCTTCCGTTCGCGGGACAGTACCTCGCGTAGCCTTCGGGATTTGTAGATTACGAT
>DKIV01000045.1:0-225 GCA_002454425.1 Sphingobacteriaceae bacterium UBA6709 | reverse complement strand
GCTCATCCATGCTCAGCTCGCCTTGAATATTGCTGATCCCGAAGAAGGGCGTATTCTTATTAAACTCAAAGCCTTTAAGGATGGAGCAGTCGCCATCATGCAGATCCCGATCCAGCCAGTTGTCGACAGGTCCTGCACGCAGGGCGCGTAGCACGGTGGCCGTCAGGCGGTTGCGCATCGTGGGGTCAGGTGTGCCGAAAAAAGGCTTCAGCGGCGTGCGCAGGT
>DKIV01000021.1 GCA_002454425.1 Sphingobacteriaceae bacterium UBA6709 | reverse complement strand
GGCAGAGCGGGAGACCCTGACGGTCAGCCAGCGTATAGCGCAGCATGAGCCGGAGGGGGGCTATATCCGCTTCTGGGATATGTATTTACCCACGAGCAGGATGTATGATAAGATAAAATGGCAGCAGAAGTATCGTAATCTACAAATCCCGAATGCCACGCGGGGTACTGTCCCGCGAACGGAAGCACCACCCGAGCCCTTTAAGCTGGGCCGCCGGAAGATGGAATAACTTCTTGTAGGTGGAAAATTGTAGGATGAAAGATCGAGATCTATTCATGGTGATAGGGTTCGCCCTTAAGTATCGTAAAGGCGCGATAGATTTGTTCTACGAAGAACAAACGAACCATCTGGTGTGAGAAGGTCATTCTGGATAGGGAAATCTTGTCGCCCGCTTTTTCGTATATGCTGGTATCGAAACCATAGGGCCCCCCCACGATAAACACAAGATTCTGCAGTCCGCTAACCATCTTCTTACTTATAAATGCCGCGAAATTGGCCGAGGTAAATTCTTTACCCTTTTCGTCAAGCAGGACGATGAAGTCACCGTTTTGAAGATGTTTCCTTATAAGCTCGGCTTCTTTAGCTTTTTGCTGGTCAGTGCTGAGGTTTTTCGTGTTCTTGAGCTCCGGAATTTCTATAGAAACGAAGTTTACATAATGTTTAAGGCGTTTAACATATTTCTCAATACCTTCAATAAGATATTTGTCTTCGGTTTTACCCACGGTGAGCAGCGTGATCTTCATGTTGCAAAAATAACATCTTTCGGGTTTTATGGGCGAGGGAGGAGAAAAACCGATGCTTCAGACAAGTGTCATCTTCCGCCACGGGAAATCCTTTTTTAGCGGTTCCGTCGTTTATGCATTAAATTTAATGATGATTATGTGGAGATTTGTGGTTTTGTGTATGGTGTTGCTGAGTGTATCGGCAGTATCCTGCGCGCAGAGTAAAGGTCCGGTGAGTCCGGAAAGGAAAGATACAGTAAAGAAAAATGCAATGAATTATAATAAACTTACAGCAGAGGAAGAGCGAATTATTGTACATAAAGGAACCGAGTATCCCGGTACCGGAAAGTATCTTAACAACAAGGAAACAGGAACTTACACCTGTAAGCGTTGCGATGCTCCTTTGTATCGTTCTCAGGATAAGTTCGAATCACACTGTGGGTGGCCAAGTTTCGATGATGAAATCAAGGGAGCGGTAAAGCGTATTCCGGATCCGGACGGGCGTCGTGTTGAGATAATATGCGCGAACTGTGGGGCTCATTTAGGGCATGTTTTTGAGGGCGAAGGGTTCACCGCCAAGGATACACGTCATTGTGTAAACTCTTTGTCGATGAACTTTGTTCCGGCGAAAAAATAGTGATGTTTTTTTGACGCTAATAAAAAGCAGAGCAGTTTATCTTTGGGCATGAATCTCGACGAACGAATCAAGCAATCAGAGGTGCGTGTTTTTAAACCTGTGTTTGCTACTAATACCAATCATTACGATACCCTGCATGGGGGCGTAGCAATGCACATGATGGATGAGGCCGCATTTATGGCGGCCACACGTTTTTCCCGACTTCCGGTAGTTACGGTATCATCGGATAAAGTGAATTTTACCAAGCCTATTCCATCGGGGACCATCGTAGAAGTTGTAGCCCGCGTAGCTGAGCTGGGCCGCACCAGTATTAAGGTAGGTGTAGATATTTTTGTTGAACAGATGTATAATGAGACCCGTGATCTTGCCATTCATGGGGTGTTAACGTTTGTAGCATTGGGCGAGGATAAGCGTCCGGTAGCGATACGTGAGCATCTGGAACAACAAATGGGTATTTAATTAGTCTGCACATTTTTAGAAACCATGCCTGCCCGTCGCGATAAAGGCTGCCGGGCATGGTTTTTATCTGTTGACCTAACGACAGACGCGGCTTCTTGCGACTCTGGGCTGACTTGTTCAGCCATTCAAAATCCAACCCTTGTTGATATCGAGACCTTGTTAAATTGTATCTGTAGTACTGGATGTTTTGGCAACGCGTTATCCTGCTTATTGTGTAAGAGTGCCGATACTTTCTTGCTTTGATAAGTATGGATCTGCCCTCCGTAACCAATAGTAAAGGTTTCTCAGCTCAGGCAATATCGTTCCCTCGATTGCGCCGAATATCAATTAGGAGGCAATTATCTCAGGATATATTCGAATTATTCTCTAAATTACGATCCTTTTTGACTACGTACAGTAGCAGCACTTAGTTGTTTTATTTTATTTTATAAGATGTTTCTTGAGCCATCACTCAACTACCGTAAATCGCGGTATCACAGCAAAAACAGTCAAATGTTAAAAGAAAACGGAATATTATCGGACCTTACCAATTGTACTGATACCGATAAGCATAAGTTTAATGTATCGGGTGAAAGCAAACCGCAAATACATAAAGTTTCGATGTTTAAATCTATATTTTCCGGATACTCAACGTATAAGTCGTCGATCTGGGGAATGTATTTGTTAGTTACGTTGCTGTCATTGTCTGCATTCGGTTATGCACAAGACAGGAAGCAACTTTTTGATCGTGGTTGGCGCTTTTATCTGGGTGCCGCTGAGCGGGCCAGCACCGTGGGATTTGATGACCGTAGCTGGCGGGCGGTGGACCTTCCGCATGACTGGAGTATTGAGCCACTAAAAGATCAGGTAGCCGGGAAAACGATGGGACCATTCAGCAAGGATAGTCCCGGGGGACCTGCCACAGGACAGACACTGGGAGGCGAAGGATGGTATCGGAAAACATTCACAATAAATCCAAAAGATGCGGGGAAAAGGTTTGAGCTGTATTTTGAAGGAATATATAATCAATCGGAGATCTGGATAAACGGAAAGAAGGCGAATGAAAATATGTATGGTTATAGCACCTTCCGCTTCGACATAACGCAATATTGCAATGCGCCGGGTGAGAAGAATACTATTGCGATAAAAGTAATCAACAAGGGGAAAAACTCCAGATGGTACGCAGGGTCGGGAATTTACCGACATGTATATTTTATCACTACGGGTAAGTCTTATATAGACGATTGGTTGAGTTCAGTACAAACCACCTCTATTGCTAATGACAAGGCAACACTTAGCGTCAAGACAACGGTGATCGGTGCTAAGACAGATAAAAGCCCGTTGGTTGACGCGACACTGATTAGTCCTGATGGAAAAGTTGTGGGTAAGGAACAACAGTCTGTTCATTCGGCTGCTAACGATACCACAGAAATGGCTTTTAATTTCACTGTAGCCGGGCCCAAATTGTGGAATGTGACTACTCCGTCGCTATATACTTTAAAGTTAACATTAAGAAGCCAACATGGCGTGCAGGACATCGTCAGCTTACCCTTTGGTATCCGTACGATTGCCTATTCTGTTACCAAAGGATTCCAGCTTAATGGACAGTCTTTAGACTTGAAGGGGGGATGTATACATCACGATAATGGTCTTTTGGGAGCTGCAGCTTATGATGATGCCGAAGAACGGAAGATCAAGCTTTTAAAGGCCAATGGCTTTATTGCTGTGCGGTCACATAATCCGATGTCAGAAAGCTTTATGCGGGCCTGCGATCGTTTGGGGATGTTAGTAATAAATGAAGCTTTTGATCAGTGGGAGAAGAAGAAAAATCCGGATGACTACCATCAGTACTTTAATAAGTGGAGTGCAAAAGATATCAGAGCCTTAGTATTGAGAGATCGTAATAAGCCTTCTGTGATTATGTGGAGTATCGGGAACGAGATTTATGAAAGGCTTACCGACCGGGGTGTTGAGATTGCAGCCTACCTCAGGAAGGAAGTGTTGAAATACGATACCACCAGAGCCATTACCGCCGGGGTGAACAATCAATGGGATAAAGAGCGTAAAAACAGAGTTCCTATTGACAACGCGTTTCTTTCACTTGACGTGGCTGGATACAATTATATGTGGCCTTTGTATGAGCGCGATCATGGGAGATTCGCTAAACGCGTGATGTTTGGCAGTGAAAGTGTGGCTACCGAGGCGGTCGCTAATTGGAATAAAGTAGAAAAATTACCGTATGTAATAGGAGATTTCATCTGGACAGCCATGGACTATCTGGGAGAATCAGGATTGGGAAGTTCCATTGAGGTGGATCCTACAGAAAATACACACTTTTTTATGGGCTGGCCATGGTATAATGCCTGGTGTGGCGATATTGACTTATTGGGTATTAAAAAGCCTCAGTCCTATTATCGTGACATCGTTTGGAAACAGCGTAACATCACGATGGCCGTGGAATTACCTGCTAAACCGGGGAAGATTAGAAAGGTAAGCTTCTGGGGCTGGCCGGAGGAAACACTGGCATGGAATTTTCCTGAGTATGAAGGTAAGGAGATCTCTGTGAACGTATATTCCAGAACCCCTAAGATAAAACTCTTCCTCAATGGTAAGTTCCTGGCGGAACAAAAAACTGATAGCACTTACAAAACAACTTTTAAGGTTCCCTATCATCCGGGAAGACTTACAGCTGTTGAAGACCGTGAGGGAACAGTGGGCGATTCCATTACGCTGACGACCCCGGGAGAGAAGAGAATGCTGAGATTATCAGCGGATCGGACGAAGATAAGCGCCGACGGGCAGTCGCTTGCTTATGTGCTAATTGAACTTGTGGATCAGCATGGCCAGGTGATTTCGGAAACAGGTAGAAAGCTAAACATCTCTTTAAGCGGAACTGCTAGCCGGATTGTTGCTTCCGGCAATGCTGCTCCGAATGACATGGAAAGCTTTAATTCATTACAGCCGAAATTATTTAATGGCAGGGCTGTAGTTATACTGAGGTCGGCATATCACAAAGGAAATGTCGTTTTGAAGGTTGGATCGGAAGGATTAGATCAACGTAGTCTAAAAATACGGTCAGGCAAATAGATAACTATGCAAGTCTGAATTAAATGGGCTGTTGGCGATGATTTTTGACGAGGATTTTGATTCCACGTAGGCTTCCCATGGCATTCAGACTTGCTTTACTGTATATAAGTTCCTCTGGTTTATTCAGAGGGAGCCGGCGCGACACATTAGGATTTGAGCTAATGATATTTTCAGGACAGCTGCTGCGTTTCATTTCCAAGCGTTGGTCCTGAGATCCGGCTAGTTAAACCTGTTTATCTGAAAAAAATCTATTAACTTCGTGCCTTATCCGCCGGCGGTCTTTTGAGCGGCAGGCAGAAAATGCGATTGAAATAATATTTCCGAAAAATAGAATATGAAATTACTGGAAGGAAAAACAGCACTGGTAACCGGTGCGTCGAAAGGTATCGGCCGTAAGATTGCTGAGGTCTTTGCAGCACAGGGTGCGAATGTAGCTTTTACATATCTTTCATCTGTAGAAAAAGGTCAGGCCCTGGAGCAGGAACTGCAGGCGGCAGGCACGAAGGTGAAAGGCTATCGTTCAGATGCCTCTAAGTTTGATCAGGCAGAGAGCTTGATCAATGATATCGTAGCGGACTTCGGTACTCTTGATATTGTTGTGAACAACGCGGGTATCACGAAGGATGGTTTGTTAATGCGTATGACAGAGCAGCAGTGGGATGATGTTCTTGAGGTGAACCTTAAGTCTATTTTCAACGTTACGAAGGCCGCGTCGAAGATTATGATGAAGAACCGCAAAGGGGTATTCATCAACATGAGCTCCGTAGTGGGTGTGCAGGGTAATGCTGGTCAGGCGAACTACGCGGCATCGAAGGCAGGTATCATCGGTTTTACTAAATCCATTGCTAAGGAATTGGGATCAAGAAATATACGTGCGAATGTTGTGGCTCCTGGTTTTATTAAAACAGAGATGACCGAAGTTTTGGATCCAAAGGTTGTGGAAGGTTGGGAAAAAGACATCCCTCTGAAAAGAGCCGGAGAAACAGAGGACATCGCCAACGCGTGTGTTTTCTTAGCTTCAGACTTAAGCGGATACATCACAGGACAGGTACTTCCTGTAGACGGAGGTATGCTTTAAACTTCGCAAGAAGCTTATGTTGCTACATAAGGTAAATACCGGTTTAATCATCAATGAATTTTAGATTGATGATTGAACCGGTATTTTTTTGCAGGCTGTGTTGTCGAGAAGCTTTAATGAGAACGCTTGCTCTACTTGTTAACGATAGTAAGAAATCTGGCGAGGCGACGATTCTAACACTATTGGCAGTGTGAAGAACATACGGACGGGTATTCCATGGATTTTTCCCGGCAACCATCTACCTGATTTTTTCAATACCCTGATTGCTTCCTGAGCTGTGCCAAATCCGGGATCCTGCAATATTTTTATATCTTCGAGGAACCCCTGGGTGTTTACAGTGAAGGCGAGGAGCACTCGTCCGCTGATTCCATTTCTAAGAGCTGCGAGCGGGTAGCGAAACTCTTTGGATATAAACCGGTAGAACTCCTTTATGTTTTCGCCAAAAGAGGGGAGTTGCATCTGTTGAGTGTAAACTACCGAATCTCTGTCTGGAGTATATGCTACGCCATTGAGGAAGGTTCCCACGTCGAAGGTTTCTTTATAGCTTCCCTTGTGAATAGTTCCTACCCACAGTCCGTCCTTGTAACCGTTGACGATTTTTCCAGACTCTGATGCTTTCGGTTCCATGTGGTATTTGCTTCCCATCAGAAATAAGCTGTCGGGTTCTGTATCACGATACCATCCGTTTCCATTACTTACCAGGACCTTTCCATCGCGTTCGCGCAACTCTTTTACCATTACCGATTCTACCGTGCGGCCATTTTCTTGTTTGTATTGGTACGTTCGAACGGACAGTAGGCGGCCGTTGTTATAAAAGCAGGAGTCATCACCGGTAATTTTGCCCTTGTTATATTGTACTATCCTGGCAACCTTGCCGTTGGGATAGACGCTGAATGAAGGACCATGCACGCCAAAGGCCTCGAAGGATATGTCTCTGTTTTGAGCCGTTCCGCTTCGACGGAGCTTTCCATTTTTATATTTCTCCGTAAAAATGGCACTGTTGCTATCGACCTGCAGTATCCTGATAAAGTCGGCTTCCTGCTCTGTTTTTACCAGCTGGTTGGGATATTTAATATAATAACGATATCGTTTTTCCTGCTGCGCTTTCAGCATTAAGGGAAATAGCAGGACTAGCAAAAAGAATGAGGTTAGGTATGATTTCATATTGATAGTTTTTCTGTACCAATATACACATTCTCAGATAGTCAGCGGATTTATTCGGCGATGTTATTTTTCTTGAACAGGTAGAAGTTTAAGCTGCTGGTTTTATTGCGCCAGGTGCCGTCGATGCCTTCGTTTTCTGTGTCTTTGCCGCTGAAGTGGCAGACATATTGACGACGGGTATTGTAACCTTTGATTTCCCAAGTGCCCTTCTCGGTATTGTATATCACTGTTAACTGATATATTTTGCCACTCTTAGCCTCATAATAAGACCCCTTGTAATATAGAAGATGATCCGCCTTGGGCGCGTCTTTATCGTCATTAGCTGGAGTTAACGACATCTTGATATACGAACGTCCTTTTATTTCGCCGACATACACCAAACGGGTAGCCACGGGAAATTCGTTATCCTGAAGAACCTGAATTTCCGACTGTTTGACAGACTGAGGTTCTTTAGATTGAGAATATCCAAGGTTTAGTTTAAGTATTCCTACGATTAAAAGTAATGTAAATCCGATCTTTCTGCTTGTCTGTCCCCTCACGTTAAACAATTAAAATAATGTTTTGCTGTCTTCATCGCCATCTTTTTTAGGTACAATAACAAATACGTCTTCGTTTTCTTTTTTCATGAGGTATTTTTCCCTGGCGAATTTCTCAAGACGCTCCTGATCGGTACTTAACTCCTGAAGGTCTTTTAAGACCTTCGTAATTTCCTGTTGATAGAACTCCTTCTCTTCCTCAAGTTTTTGTCTCTGCGAGAAATAGTCGTATTGCGACATAAGATCATTTCTGTCAAAGAAGAGCATCCACACTAAAAAGCAGACGAAAGCGATAACGTACTTATTACTAAATAACCCGATAGCTTTTTTCATAGTCAAATATAGGATTTAAATAATTCAGATATATAAACGTAAAATTTATTAGTCTGGTGTTAATATTAAATAACATAGGTTAACTGCTTGCAGTTTTTGGCTTACAATATTGAGAAAAGGGGGAAAGGGAGAGCAATATAGCAGTAGGGAGAGGAAAAAGTAGGCCATAAAAAAACCGCCCAATCTTGCGAAGGGGCGGTTTTTTATAATCAGCTAAAGATTATTTCTTAGCGTATTTGAAGTTTTTACCGATGAAACGAGCATTTTCGCCCAGTTCTTCTTCGATACGGATTAACTGATTGTATTTTGCAATTCTATCAGTACGAGACGCAGAACCAGTTTTGATCTGTCCGCAATTTAAAGCGACAGCTAAGTCAGCGATGGTAACATCTTCAGTTTCTCCTGAACGGTGAGACATTACAGATGTATATCCAGAGTTCTGAGCTAAAGTAACAGCGTTGATCGTCTCAGTTAAAGAACCGATCTGGTTAACTTTAACGAGGATAGAGTTAGCTGTTTCAGTGTCGATACCCTGTTGTAAACGTTTAGTGTTAGTAACGAATAAATCATCACCTACTAACTGAACAGTAGCACCGATTTTGTCAGTTAATACTTTCCAGCCATTCCAATCGTCTTCAGCCATACCGTCTTCGATAGAGATGATAGGATATTTCTGAGTAAGCTCAGCAAGGTAAGAAGCTTGTTCTTCGCTGGTACGAACTTTACCAGTTTCGCCTTCAAATTTAGCGTAGTTGTATTTTCCATCTACGTAGAATTCAGAGGAAGCACAGTCTAAAGCAAGGCAGATATCTGCACCTGGTTTGTAACCTGCTTTTTCGATAGCCTTAAGAACAGTTTCGATAGCATCTTCAGTTCCGTCAAATGCAGGAGCGAAACCACCTTCATCACCTACTGCAGTAGAAAGGTTTCTATCGTGAAGTAGTTTCTTAAGGTTGTGGAATACTTCAGTACCCCAACGTAAAGCTTCAGAGAAAGAAGGAGCACCAACAGGCATGATCATGAACTCCTGGAACGCGATAGGCGCATCAGAGTGAGAACCGCCATTGATGATATTCATCATTGGGATAGGAAGGGTGTTAGCGTTAACACCACCAACATAACGGTAAAGAGGAATATCTAACTCGTCAGCAGCAGCTTTAGCAACAGCAAGAGAAACACCAAGGATAGCGTTAGCGCCAAGGTTTCCTTTGTTTTCTGAACCGTCAAGCTCGATCATGATCTTGTCAATGGTATTTTGATCTAAAGAATCATAACCAATAAGAGCCTCAGCGATTTTGGTGTTTACGTTTTCAACCGCTTTTAAAACACCTTTACCTAAATATGTTGATTTATCTCCGTCTCTTAATTCAACTGCTTCGTGAACACCTGTAGAAGCACCAGATGGAACTGCTGCACGGCCTTTGCCGAATTCTGTTTCTACATCTACTTCAATAGTAGGATTGCCCCTTGAGTCAAGGATCTGACGGGCATGTACCCTTAAAATTTTGCTCATCGTATTATATATTAAAAAATTATCTAATAGGCGTTTAAAGTAGGCAACTTTATAAAAATTAAAAGTTTCCTTTGCGTTATTTGTTTATTAACAGGCGCTCCAAAAATAGTTGTTCCTGTGTCAGTAAAAATAACGTAAATTACTTTGTAATGTGATCTTGCGCAGAAAATATTATGCCTGAAGCATGTCTACGAACTGATCAAATAAGTAACGTGAATCGTGAGGACCAGGAGAAGATTCCGGGTGATATTGTACCGAAAATGCTTTTTTTCCTTTTACTCTGATACCTTCGATGGAGTTGTCGTTGAGGTTAAGGTGAGTGATTTCGACCTTATCGGATTTCTCAACATCTTCAGCGATAACACCAAAGCCATGATTTTGAGAGGTTACCTCGCAGTGGTCAATGATGATATTCTTTACAGGGTGGTTCAATCCGCGGTGTCCATTGAACATTTTCTCTGTTCTAATATCATTGGCTTGCGCAAGAAGTTGATGACCCAAGCATATACCAAACAGTGGCTTATCGGCAGCGAGAATTTTCTTAACAGTGTCGATAGCGTAAGGCATGGCAGATGGATCGCCAGGGCCATTAGAGATGAAGTATCCCTGAGCACCCCATGCTTCCATTTCTTCGAAGCTTGTTTTCGCGGGGAACACTTTCGCGTAAACATCGCGATGGTCGAAGTTTCTAAGAATATTTTTCTTAACACCTAAGTCTAGTACCGCGATGCGGTTTGCAGCGTCCTCTTTACCATAATAGTAAGGCTCTTTTGTGCTTACCTGTGATGATAATTCGAGACCATCCATAGAAGGCACTTCAGCGAGTTTCTTTTTGAGCGCTTCAACATCGAGGATTTCTGAAGAGATGATAGCGTTCATCGCTCCTTTATCGCGGATGTGGCGCACGAGAGAACGAGTATCCACATCAGAGATCCCAACTAAATTCTGCTCCTGGAAATAGTCTTGTATTGACTGATCAGACATCTTGCGGCTGTAGGTAATATTGAAGTTCTTGCAAACAAGACCTGCGATCTTGATGTCGTCAGACTCAATTTCCTCTTTATTTACACCATAATTCCCAATATGTGCATTGGTGGTGACCATGATCTGGCCGAAATAAGAGGGGTCAGTAAAAACCTCCTGATATCCGGTCATGCCTGTATTAAAGCAGATTTCTCCTGTAGTGGTTCCAATCTTACCTGCTGCTTTTCCGTGAAATACTGTACCGTCTTCTAGCAGCAGTACAGCCGGCAATTTGATATAGTTGATCATTTTAACTTATGTGGTATGTATTGTAAATATTCGTTTGTAAGTCATTTGTTTCAATGGTCCATATTTATGCCGGGAGTCGGATTTACCGATGCCTTGCCATAAAGAGGAAAAAACTGAAAATAAATGAAAAAGCTTTAGTTTGCCGGAAGAATTGCCCAGCGGAGAGTACAACAGGCGGAAGCTATTGTCTTCGATTTTCACGGGAGACAAAGGTAGTAAATATATCGTTTTTATAAAACAGTAAATAAATTTAATCTACCTTTGCCTAAAAAACATAGAAATGTCTGTAAATACCGTAATAAAGCGCATTACTACTAACACGTTGCGAGAGATGAAGCAACGTGGAGAGAAGATCAGCATGTTAACGGCCTATGATTATTCAATTGCAAGGATCGTTGACGATGCAGGTATTGACGCTATTTTAGTGGGAGACTCGGCGTCAAATGTAATGGCGGGTCATGAAACAACATTGCCGATAACGCTGGATCAGATGATTTATCATGCCGCCTCTGTTGTTCGCGGAGCGAAAAGAAGTCTGGTTGTGGCGGATCTTCCTTTTGGCACTTATCAGGGTAACCCGAAGCTGGCACTTAAGTCGGCGGTGCGCATGATGCGCGAATCGGGAGTACACGCGTTAAAGCTTGAGGGCGGTGAAGAAATTCTGGAGTCTGTCGAGAAGATTCTTTCTGCCGGGATTCCGGTGATGGGTCATTTAGGTCTGACACCTCAGTCGATTAATAAGTTTGGTACATATAGTGTACGGGCAAAGGAAGATGCTGAAGCAGCAAAGCTTAAAAAAGATATCAAGCTACTGGAAGAGGTAGGATGTTTTTCTGTAGTGATGGAGAAAATTCCTGCCGTCCTGGCTGCAGAGGCGACGCAGAGTGTGTCGATCCCAACCATTGGTATCGGCGCGGGTAACGGTTGCGATGGGCAGGTGCTCGTGGTGCATGATATGCTTGGCCTGAATAAAGGTTTTAAACCGCGTTTCCTGCGTCAGTATCTGGATCTATATACTCAGATTTCAGGGGCTGTACAGTCGTATGTGGGAGATGTCAAAAGTGGTGACTTTCCCAATACACAGGAACAATATTAAATAAGGCGTTTAAAATGGCTAGAGCTGAGTTCATACATTCGCGGGAAGATATAACGGACAGAGATGTGTTGTATGAAGACAACCATCTTATCGCCATAAACAAGCGAGGTGGCGATATTGTGCAGGTAGATGATACTGGTGATGAGTCGCTGGATGAGAAGGTAAAGCGCTACCTGGCAAAAAAATATAATAAGCCCAACAGTGCTTTTCTGGGGGTAGTACACCGCCTTGACAGACCTGTCTCGGGGGTGATCCTGTTTGCGAAAACAAGCAAGGCTCTTGACCGTATTAACGCGATGTTTAAAAATCGCGAGATGAAGAAGACCTATTGGGCTGTAACGCGTAACGCGCCTAAGCCTGAGTCGGGAAATCTCATACATTGGTTGGTCAAGAATCCAAAGAAGAACATCACCACCGCGCATAAGCAGGAGGTAAAAGGAAGTCTCCGTGCGGAGTTGAATTACAAACTCATAAGGAAAGTTGATAGTTACTATCTTATAGAGGTTGACCCTATTACAGGTCGTCCGCATCAGATAAGAGTGCAATTGTCAACTTTGGACTGTCCCATAGTAGGTGACAATAAATATGGATATCCAAGGGGAAGCATTCGGAAGACTATTTGCTTACATGCGCGTAGACTGCAATTTATACATCCTGTGAAAAAGGAACCCGTTAATATAGAAGCTCCGCTACCGCGGGATGGCTTTTGGGAAAAATTTGAATAAACAGAAGAGGCGGCAATTTGTCGCCTCTTCTGTTTATTCACCTATGAGTATCTTATCAACTATTCCTTTCGGCTGATCTTCATCAAATCGTTACCCCAAATATTTATCCTGATGTTCCGCGTTCAGGTCGCAGATCGGAAAAAAGGACGGCATGCCAATTATTTAACCAATTATATCAGTTTTTAGACCCTCAGCGGCAGCGCTTTTTTCACTTTTACTCGCAGGCAGAGCGTCAGTTTGACGATGTGAAAAAGGAGCCTGTTTTATTCTGATTATCAATCTTACTTAGAAAGGAGGATTCTATGAACTAAGGACCGCTACCATCTACGTGCACCATTAACCGAATGACTGCGCTTGCGCAAGCGCCCCGTCATGATAAGCACCCAAGATCTGAACACGCTCTATGTAATAGAGCGTATATCTGCCCGGGAGGCTATCATCTTCATGACGACCAGCTACGGAAGGCAAACGAAATCTAAAGGACAGGCTGCAACTGGCAAGGGATAGTACTTCCTTTTGCGGCATCAGCTTTTTTTAATACTAAGCATATTATAAAACATGAAACAAACACGAGAAAAACTGAAAGGAAGGATAATCTTTTTATTGGTGCTGCTGTTGAGCTGTATTACAGGACTGGCTTATTCTCAGAATATCACGATTAAAGGCACCGTGAAAGATGCCTCGGGAGCGGCAGTGATGGGGGCGGTAATAAGCGTACACGGCAGTCCGAACATAGGAACGTCGAGTGACGTGAATGGGAATTTCAGTCTTGCGGTGCCTAGGACAGCAAAGCAGGTTGACGTGAAATTCCTCGGCATGGAATCGCAGACCATCGACATTGTAGCCGGAAAACCCTTATCTGTTATTCTAAAGGATGATGCCGCGCTGCTGGATGAAGTGGTGGTGGTGGGTTACCAGACTGTACGAAGAAGGGATCTCACGGGATCAGTAGCATCTGTAAGTGGTAAAAACATTGCGGCAACACCGGTGGCGAACGTAGCTCAGGCACTTCAGGGAAAGCTTCCCGGCGTAAATGTTGTGTCGCAGGATGGTCGTCCGGATGCTGCGGTATCTATTCGTATCCGGGGTGGCGGTTCTATTTCGCAGAGTAATGATCCTTTGATCCTCGTTGACGGAGTGATTGTAGGGTCGATGAATGATATTTCTCCCGATCAGGTGGAAAGTGTCGATGTTCTGAAAGACGCCTCGTCCACGGCGATTTATGGCGCCCGGGGGGCCAACGGTGTTATCCTGATTACCACCAAGAAAGCCAGGTCAGGAAAAGGTACGGTGACTTATAGCAATTATGTTCGCTTTAACCAGCCAACGAAATATCTAGAGTCTCTGAGTCCGTACGATTACCTGAAATATGTATGGGCAAATGCTGACGCCAATGGCAGCGCTTATCGTATTCCTTTTGAGAAGTTGTACGGCATTGGGGATTATACAGGTTCAAATTCCGGGGGCATTGAGAGTTACCGGGGAATGAAGTCAGACGATATTCAGCGCGACGTTTATAATAGCTCTGTATCTCACAATCATGATGTCTCTATTAGCGGCGGATCTGAGAAAACAAAGGTGCTGTTCTCAGCGAACTATATTGACGATCAAGGCATGAAAATAAACTCTTATGCCCGCCGGGCGAATTCATATTTGAGGATAAATCAGAAGCTCGCTGATAACCTGGATGTGAGCGTCGATGCCCGCTATACCAATATATCTAATTTCGGAAATGAAGGTACCACCAGCGGCAGTGGATCGCTGTTGTCATCTTCATATCGCTTCAGGCCTATTGCTACGGCTCATATTTTGGGAGACCTTGCCGCATTACGGGAAGGGAACATGGAGCAATATGGGAAGTTCTCTTCCTGGGATGCTTACAGTCCCAAGAGCCGTATAGAGGATTACGAGCCTCTTACGGGAAAGCAGAATCTTTTTGGTACGGCCGCGCTGAACTGGGGCGTTATTAAGGGACTGACCTTTCATAGTGACGTGACCTTGACGCGAGCATGGAACGAGTCTAAGATCTGGGGAGGCGCCACATACAATAATTATCTTGATGACGTTACTGGTGAGAAGCTCTTTGCCGGATCCGTGGATTATCAGAAATCGGATAGTTGGGCCTTACGCTGGGTAAATACCTTGAGCTACGAGAAGACTTTTGCCAGGATACACCGTCTGAATGTGCTTGCCGGCTATGAGCTGAACAATTCCGGAGGGACCAACATGAGAATTACAGCTAATCATTTTCCGGCGAACTTTACTAAAGATAATGCCTTCGCAATGATCAATCAATATGATCAGACCGCCGGGACAAGCGCTTTTTCATCGGGCATTAACACGCCGGGACGCATCATGTCCTTCTTCGGGCGGGCAGATTACAACTTATTGGATCGCTATCTGCTGACGTTAACCTTCCGTACAGACGGATCTTCGAAATTTACGCCTACCAACAGGTGGGGATATTTTCCAGCCGCAGCGATTGCCTGGCGTTTGTCGGACGAGGCATTTCTTAAGGATGTCAGCTGGTTAGATAATCTGAAGGCACGCTTTTCTTATGGAGAGGTAGGAAATGATGGTATCAGCGCTAACTTGTGGTCGCAATTATGGGCCTCGGAAACCGATCGCCGATGGCAGTATGTATTGAACAATCAATATCAGACGGCGTACGATCTTGCGTCTACAGAGATGGCGAACAAGGATCTGAAATGGGAAACTACCGTTACCCGAAACCTTGGATTGGATTTTTCTCTCTTGAAAAACAGGCTGTGGGGTACGCTGGATCTGTATAAAAACACCACCAAGGATCTGCTGATGCTTACGACGATCCCCGGAATTACGGGCTTCACCACCACGTATGCGAACATCGGTCAGACAAGTAATAAGGGACTGGAGTTCTCCTTATCAGGAGTGCTGCTGAAGAATACAAACTGGAATATTACAGCTGGAGCAAATATCAATTTCAATAAAGGGAATGTTGACCGTCTGGCGCCTAACGTGACAGGACTGTACGGTACTGCCTGGGCTAGTTCAAGCACTTATCCTACGGCCGATTATGTGTTGAAAGTTGGTCAGCCCGTAGGTATCGTGCGTGGATTAGTGTATGATGGTTTCTATACCACAGATGATTTTAACTATCAAAACGGCGTCTATACGTTGAAGTCGGGTATCGCCGATGTAGGATCTTTTATAGGGGCATTGCATGGCATTGGGCCTACAGAGCGTCCCTCAGGGCAGATTGCTTATCCCGGGGTAATTAAGTACAAGGACCTTGACAGCAATGGCAAGATTGACGATAATGATCTTACTACGATAGGAAATATGAACCCCACCCACACCGGCGGTTTCAATGTTAGCGCGTCTTATAAGCGTTTTGATCTGGCTTTATTCTTCAACTGGAGCTACGGCAACGAAATCTATAATGTGAATAAGCTGGGCTCTCTTTACGGATATAAGGAGTCGGGAGTATATGAGAATAAGTTCGCGTTATTGAATGATTCCTATAAGATCTATGATGTTGTCAACGGACAGTTAACAAGGCTGTCGACTCCTGAGCAGTTGGCGGCAGCGAATCAAAGCGCCTCATTGCCCCTTGCATATAATGAGAATGGTGTGTCCTCATCTTTAGGTATTGAGGACGGTTCGTATCTGCGTTTGAATACGCTGACATTTGGCTACAGCCTTCCCGCGAAGATCCTGAAAAAAATCGGAGCTAGCAATCTGCGTTTGCATGGTAGCGTTTACAACCTCTTTACCCTTACCGGCTATTCAGGTTTGGATCCCGAGGTAAATGCTAACACCGCTCAGAACCATGCAGTTTATCCCACTACAGGTTTAGATTGGGGTACCTATCCTCGCGCCCGGTCGTTCGTTGTAGGAATGAATCTAAGTTTTTAACTGAATGAAATGTGTTGATCATGAAAAGATTTAGTAATTATATTTTAGTTCTTGTCCTTTGTATGTTTTGTGTGCGATGCAAGGACTACCTGGAGGTATCGTCGCCTTCTAATGCAGATGATGAGTTTGTAACATCTACACCTTCGGAGACTTTCAAAACGCTTTCGTGGTGTTATGCTAATTACCGGCAGAACTGTGCCATTAGCTTGTACAGCTGGAATGATCCTATAGGATCGGATGTAGAGATGTATCCTGAAGCGAGCTCTACAAATAATATAAATGCGATTATGACGCCTGAGAACCTTACTGTGGATGCGATGAAAGATCCGTTTAATAATCTTTACAGCACCTTGGCGAGGGCCGCGAAAGTAGCCTCTGTCATTGCGGAAAAGCCGGCATATCAGGCAGATCTTGCAGCGGGTAAGGTATCAGACTGGACGCAGCTATACGGTGAAGCGATGACGATCAGAGCATTGTGTTACTTTAATCTTGTAAAGCATTATGGTGATGTGCCCTATGGTTATGAGAACACGTATGTAGATGATTATGAGCTGAGCTCAAGATTTGATATTTATGATAAGCTGATTGCCTCGTTAAAAGAGGTCGAGCCGCTGATGTATCGCGTAGGGGAAGGGGGAATAACCGCTGAGCGTTTGTCCAGAACCTTCGCTGATGCTCTTATAGGGGAGATCGCACTATATTCAGCAGGCTATCAGACCATCAGAACAGACGTGGGGGCACTGTATGGTATGGTACAGTTCACGACCAAAGGAGCTGAAGAATATAGCTGTAAATATGCCAGACGCAATGACTTTGCGAATTATTTGAAAATCGCCGAGCAGTACCTGCAGGCCGCAATAGATAATAAGGGTAGCGTAACGCTGATAAGCACCGACGAGCGTACTTATACAGGTAATCCTTTTCAGCGGCATTTTCAGTATATGCATGATTTACGTGTTAGCCCGGAATCGTTATTTGAGATTGGCAATGTACAGGGAGGGCAGTCGGGGCAAACTACCACCAGTGACTATCCTTACAATTTCGGTCGCCCTTCAAATGGAGGAGGTTCGAATGCGGCTCCAACAAAGTCGTTCTCCGCTGTGCGCGTCATTCCAACCGTATATTACGGGGAGTTTGACAATGCCGACAGGCGGCGGGATGTTTCCGCTACAGTCACCGGCAGCAATGGTGATGGCAATGAGGCTATGCTGACCTTTAAGCCGGGGTCGAAGCTTGATGGAGGTATCTGCTTAAACAAGTGGGACGAGAACAGAATGAATCCTCCGTATTCAGCAGCTCAGAGGCAATCGGGAATAAATTATCCGGTATTACGGATGGCGGATGTGATGCTTATGCTCGCCGAAGTGAAAGCAGAGCTAGGGTCTGCTGCCGAGGCATTGAGTCTCGTAAATCAGATTCGGGAGCGGGCCTTCGGCAATGCTGCTCATAACCTCAGTGGATTGAGTGGTGAGGCATTGCTTGCTGCCATATTTCAGGAACGGAAGTTTGAATTTATTGGGGAAGGTGTTCGGCGTTGGGATATGATCCGTTCCGGAAAGTTTTCTGAGGAGGCCGTTGCCGTACGCGCCGAGATGACTAATATGATTAACGGATTGCGTAGCAATGGCTATTATCGTTTCGCCAACGGCAACGTTATTTCAAGTTACATCTTTACTAAGAATGTGAAGCTGGATAAGCCGCTCACATACGAATGTACCGACGTTACCAATCCCGCGTTATTTCCAGGCTGGCGGGGACAATATGATTGGTCAACAACAGCCGTGGCTGGAAAAGTAAAGGGTACTGACCATAACGTAGCAATAAAGGGCTTGTTTAATTATATTGATCCCAAAGGGCCTGAGGCAAGTGCATTAATTGCTCAGGGCTATAAAGCCACGAGCTGGGGCATTGATATTGTGAATAACCAAAGTAGCTATGATCGGAATATTCTCTCGGGTATTAAATCTGCCGGGGCGCCACCCCGATATTTTTACCCCATTCCTTTTGAGACGATAAGTAAGTCGAATGGTAAGATCACCAACGGCTATGGCTTAGCGCAACAATAGAGCTGTGTTGATTCTGAGTCCGGAAGAAGCTATGGGATATCTTCAGGGATATTCATGCCTTCCGGATCTCTTTCAACTTTTTACCAATCAAACCCAATCTCATGTACCGTAAATATTGTTTGTTCTGTTCATTCTTATCGTCTTTTATGACAATGTTGAGCTTGCAGGGAGCGGCGCAGCAGCGTGAGCAACTGAGTTTATCAAATCATGCCTGGAATATCACTCTCGATAAGCAGGCCCATTGGGAGGATGATACGCTTTACTTGCCGCCTGTAAATATTGCTCAACTGCCTGTTAATAATCCTACGGAAGGCTGGAGTCTTTTAGATGCGCCGGATAAGAGAGGTGTTCGCATTCCTGCTACCGTAGAAGGTGAGTTATGGAACAGAAGGGGTGATGGATTTGGAGTTAACGGTAATTATGTTGGTGTCTCCTGGTTTGTAACCGAGGCGAGGGTACCAGCGTCATGGCAGGGAAAGCACGTTCTGCTTAGGGTGGGATCTGTCAGGTTCAGGGCTGAAGTCTTTATTAACAGGAAGCTTGCCGGCTATGATCTGGTCAATGGTACTCCTTTTGATATAGACATCACGTCATTTGTGAAGTTCGGACAGGCGAATGAAATCGCCTTTAGGATCACCGATCCCAATGGTAACTTTAACTGGAAAGATTCTCAGGTTTACGCCTGGGGAAAGTATCTTACGAATCCATCTCACGGCTTTGGCGGCATCACGGGGGAGGTAAAGTTGGAGGCCTCAGATCCGGTATATATCGATGATGTCTTTGTTCAAAATATGCCGGACCCACGTCAAGTGGAGATTAAGGTTGCTATTTGTAATTCCGGTAAGGTTAATGCTTCCAGAACGCTGGATATTGTTGTTGTTGAGGATAAGACCAATAAGATTGTTTTTGAACAACGAATGCCCGTACAGCACCTGAGGGAGGGGATATCGGATTTTACCAGACGTATAAAAGTTGAGAAGGCGCGTTTATGGAGTATCGAATCTCCTGCGTTATACAAGGTTAAGGTCCGTCTGGGCGCTGATGAATCGGAGAAACGTTTCGGCTTTCGTTGGTTTGAGATCAGGGATGTTAAGGGAGATCGTCAGTTTTATTTAAACGGAAAACGCATTGTACTTCGGACGGCTATTTCCTGGAGCTTCTGGCCGGAGAATGGAATCGCTCCGGGAAATGAAATGGCACGGAAGCAGGTGGAGACGGCAAAAAATCTGGGATTGAATATGCTGAACTTTCACCGCGCGGTTTCGCAACCCGCGGTGCTCGACTATGCTGACGAGTTAGGACTGTTGTACTATGAGGAGCCGGGAGGTAATCAATATCCTGCAAACCGGTTTAATGATAATAACCTGCAATCAAAGTTCTATTTCGCCTATCGGAATGAGAAACTTACCCGGATGATTGTGCGGGACCGGAGTCATCCAAGCTTAATAATTTATAACATGCACAACGAGCGGGGTGCGTATCCGCAGGCTGAGGACTACCGTCAAATGCGCCTGGGACATACGCTGGATCCGAGTCGGCTGATGACCTATAATTCAAGTAATGGCGATAATCCTGTTGAGAGGCCCGATGCGCGCTTCAAGCTCCATCTGGAGGCGCGGGATACGAGTTTTCGGGATTATGGGTGGTATGACAGGCATCACGCCGGGGGGCCGGGGGTATATCATGATAACCTGTATGTGGGAAAGGATAATTACCATCGGTTTTCAGATCATAAAAATGAGATTATCTTTTATGGGGAGGATGGAGCCATTGGCACTCCTCCGCGACTGCAACTTATCAGAGAAGCGATTTTAAAGAATAAGAGCACCCCGGGCTGGGAGGGTGCTGATTATTTGGCGTGGTATGATTCATACGCTCGCTTTCTAAAGGAGTATAAGTTCGACAAGGCTTTTACTTCTGTAGATCAGCTTACAAAAGCGATGGGAAATGTGGCTTATTATTATCAGGGACGGATTATAGAAAATATACGCATGAACAATATCGTTGATGGCTATGCTATCAACGGTTGGGAGAGTATGAAACTTGAGAACCACTCGGGAGTAGTTGATAACTACCGAAATCCTAAAGGTGATCCTGACTTAATTGCCCGCTATAATAAGCCTTTATATCTGGCGGTAAAGTTAAACCGAAAGGTGCTTGCCACGGAGGACACCGCTACGGTGGATGTTTATATTGTTAATGAGCGCAACATTAAAGGGAATTATGTGCTGAGGCTTAAAGCGCTGGACAGTCAGGGACGAAACATTTCAAGCAAAGAGGATCGTGTTAATGTTGCTGGGGGCAACACCTACGGACAGCCTTTGAGTTATGGGTGGAAGCTCGTTGTTCCTTCCGCGGGATACATCCGTATCGAGGCGCAATTACTAGAAAGAGGCCGTTTGGTAACAAATGGCAGTGATTCGATTTTTTCCGTAAAGCTGGATAAGAGCGGGATCTTAGACCAGGGCTCGGTGGCCGACACAACTGGAACCTTACAGCGTTTCATGAAGACTGCAGGCTTAAGATATAAGATTTATACGGGAGGTAAACCGCAGGGCGACTACTTACTTGCCGGTGCTTTTGAGCCGCAGCAATGGGGTAGCGGCATGAGCGATCTTATTGAATGGGTACATCAGGGACATACGCTTATTATTGTTGATAATGTGGAGCGTTGGGCGGAATTTCTCGCGGATAAAGAGGTGCTGGATTATCGGGGTGCAAAACCATTAGGCCGTTCATGGTATGGAGGAAACTTCTTTAATCGGGAGCATCCGGTGTTTGCAGGCCTTCCTGTAAATTGTGTGTTTAATTGGGAGTATCAGTGCTTTGCCGCCTATAATCGTCGGCGTATAGGGCTCCGCATTGTAAATGGAGAAACGCTTGTCGGCTGCGTTTCTGATCATAAGAAAGAAGTGTTCTCCGCGCTGTCAGTAATTCCTGTGGGAAATGGAAAGATTGTGATATCCTCTCTGGATATCCCCTCCTGTCTTAAAGCGAATGGAAAATTAACTGCAGTTGATACGGATGGAATGAATGAATCAATGAATACATTTAACACCAGCGGAGGTAACCGGGCGAATGTAGTGGGCCAGCAACTATTACTTAATATGTTAAAACTTTAAATGGCGTAATAAGGTGCTAAGTGATATGCCGGGAGATGTGCCACACCACAGCGAAGCTTGCTTTTAGCCAGAAATCTTTTGTTAAGATATGGGAACCTCTTATCTTCATGCAAGGGTTGGGTTTCCTGTAAACGTTATGATCATTTTCTATGTAGTTTTCTTTTTTCTTATTCTGCGGTTTGCTATCACGCTATTTAACTTTATATCGAACCCTAAGCTTATCGCTGTACGTCAGCGCCAAAGGGATCTTATCTCCATATTGGTGCCCGTGAGAAATGAGGAGACTAATGTTGAAGCGTTGGTTGAGCGGGTTAAGGCTCAGGACTACAAGGAATATGAGCTTGTATTTCTCGACGATAATTCTACTGACAATACCTTATCTAAATTAAGGCAGCTAAGTTCCGGGGATGACCGCATCCGTGTGATTGAGGGGAAAGATCTTCCAGCAGACTGGTCGGGGAAAAATTATGCTTGCCATCAGTTGGCGAAGGTTGCCAAGGGGAGATATTTATTTTTCATTGATGTTGGTGTGATGCCTCAGCGGGGCTTCTTCAATCATGCGGTGTTCCGCATGAAAATGAATGGCTTGGGGTTGCTGAGTTTATTTCCGGATCAACGACTTCATTCTCTTGCTGAGTATCTGATTATTCCGTTGATGCATTGGTTATTGTTAACCTTATTGCCGATACGTCTTGTACGATTGTCCTCCTCAACATTTTTCTCTGCTGCCAGTGGGCAATGTATGGTATTTGACGCAGCTCTGTATAAGGAGCATCAGTGGCATGCCCAGGTTAAGAACGAAATGTCGGAAGATTTGTACCTTATGAAGCTCGTTAAAGCGTACCGATATAAAGCAGAAACGCTGCTGGCGAATGGGTTTCTTGTTTATTCACTGCGTCGCTCCATGGCAGATACTTTGCAAACAGCAGTCAGAGGACTGCTGACCGCATTTAGAGGCAATATCGCCGCGATCTTGTGCTTTGTGTTATTATCCGTTTTGGGACCGGTTTTCATATATGTCTATCTGGACATTCGCCTATTATCTTTTGCCATCGGTCTGATGATATTAATCAGGTTGATGGTTTCTCTTCAAAGCCGGGAAAGCGCACTTCTGAACATTATTTTGCACCCCTTGCAGATGCTAGGCCTCGTTGTTATAGTTTTGGGGGCCATGTTTAACGCTATCCGGCATTCGCTAATATGGAAAGGCCGAAAGGTTAAGGCCGGCTAGTTCGGCATCGGCAAGCGTCAGTTTTGAGTAACGAGTGGCATGTCTGACGTATAACGCTGTTTAAGTCAAACTAATTTGTTTAATTTTGCATTTAATCAGGGTATGGGAAAAAATCTTCAGGTAGTTATTGATACGCACTCCGGGTTTTGTTTTGGAGTAGTTTATGCCATTGATATGGCAGAGGAAATTTTAGAACAAGACGGCTATTTATATTGTCTGGGCGACATTGTGCATAATGACGAAGAGGTAGAGCGGTTGAAAGCCAAAGGATTACGGATCATAGATCATGAGAAGTTAGCGGAGCTTGAAGGCGAAAAGGTGTTAATCAGAGCCCATGGTGAAGCTCCGGAGACCTATAAGATGGCGCTAACCAACAATATTACCCTTATAGATGCATCATGCCCGGTGGTGCTTAAGCTTCAGAATCGTATTAAGACCTCCTACGAAGATCAGGAGAACATCATTATTTTTGGTAAACACGGGCATGCTGAAGTTATTGGCCTGCAAGGGCAGACAGATAATAACGCGCTTGTTTTTCAGGATATCGCCGAACTTGATAACGTAGATCTTCCTAAGAAGATCACTCTTTATAGTCAGACCACTAAGAGTACTGAAAAATTCTACCAGATAAAGGAAGAACTGATAGAGCGGGGATATGAGGTGACCGCTAATGATACGATCTGCCGCCAGGTATCAAACCGGAATGAAGAACTTCGATCCTTTGTGTTGAATTTCGATAAGATCATTTTTGTATCGGGCAAGAAATCTTCCAATGGCAAGGTGCTTTACGAAGTTTGCAAAAAGTATAATCCTGAAACCTATTTTGTGTCTTCTGTTGAGGAGCTGGATTCCGCTGTGTTTTCTGAAAATGATAAAGTGGGTATCTGCGGAGCTACATCTACTCCCATGTGGTTAATGCAAAATGTTAAGGCGGCGCTTGAAAACTTCTAATTCGAAGGCTTTATTGCTAAAGGCGTGTTGCGGGAATTATTTTATATACCTAAGATCCGGGTCAGCGTCTTGTTAATATTTCAGCTTGCCGTCTTTCATGTTGCTTTGGCATAGCCTTATGTCTTATCTTTGAACCTTCATCATGGACAAAAAAGGTATATTACTTGTAAATTTAGGCACTCCCGACAGTCCTTCCGTTAAAGACGTAAGACGTTATCTGGACGAGTTTTTAATGGATGAGCGTGTTATCGATATAAACGCTATTGGCAGGACGTTGCTTGTTAAAGGGATCATCGTTCCTTTTAGAGGACCTAAGTCCGCTGCGACTTATCAGAAAGTGTGGACCGAGAATGGCTCTCCCCTTATGTATTATAGCGCGCGGGTGAGAGAGCTCCTGCAGGAGAAATTGGGTGAGGAATGGTGCGTAGAGCTGGGCATGCGCTATCAGAATCCATCCATAGACGTAGCGCTTGACAAGCTTAAGCGTGCCGGTGTACGCTCAATAAAGGTAATACCTTTGTTTCCTCAATATGCTTCAGCTACAACAGGATCAGTACATCAACGTGTCATGGAGATTGTAAGCCGATGGCAGACTATTCCGGACATGTCGTTTGTGAATTCCTATTATGACCTGGATGGAATGCTGGATATCTACGCGGATAATGCCCGGGTTCATGATGTCGATAGTTTTGAACACTTCGTGTTCAGCTTCCATGGTCTCCCGCAGCGACAGCTTGTAAAAGCCGATGATACAGGGGTTCATTGCCTCAAGTCTGCCGACTGCTGCAAGCAGATTACCGGAGCTAACAAGTTCTGCTATTCAGCGCAATGTTATCAGACCGCCCGACTAATAGCTGCTAAGCTTGGTATTCCCGACGATAAATATACGGTAACCTTCCAATCGAGGTTGGGAAAAGATCCATGGGCGCAACCTTATACCAGCGATGTCATTCATTCTTTGGCAAAGAACGGCACGAAGCGGCTCATGGTATTTAGTCCTGCCTTTGTTGCCGACTGTCTTGAAACGATCTATGAGATCGCTGAAGAATATGAATTGGAATTCCGGCAGTTAGGCGGGGAGAAATTACAGCTTGTAGAAAGCCTGAACGATAATCCGCGTTGGGTTGATTGTCTCGCCATGATGGCGCAAGCATAGCATTTTTGTTCATCACCGGGCGAATTCGGATATCCCCAAAATCCGCCCGGTGATGATGCTTAGTTCAGAATCTTTTCCATAATTATTGAGGTAGCGCCTTTATTCTTTCTTACGTATTCTGCCGCAGCTTCCGATGCGCGATCTATAAACTTATCGTATTGCATTTTTTTAACAACTACGCGCATGCTGTCCAGGTCATCGATGGAGAAGCCAGCCCCACATCTTATAAGCTCCCTGGCTTCGATAAAGCGATGGTAGTTTGGTCCAAATATTACAGGGACACCATATGCCGCGGCCTCAAGCGTATTGTGTATGCCCACGCCAAATCCACCACCTATATAGGCAAGTCTGGCATACTGATAAAGAGAAGATAGCATGCCGACATTGTCGATAATCAACACACGAACTTTTTCATCAACCGCTTCTTTTACTGTAGAGTAGCGTTGCGAAGAACCTGCTGGTAATTGTGATTCCAGTTCTCTAAGTTTATCTTCCTTTATCTCGTGAGGGGCGATTACAAACTTCCATTCAGGGCGATCTTTTACAATTTCGCTGATGATCCTTTCGTCCTTTGGCCAGCTGCTTCCAACGACCATGACTGAAGAGTCCTGGCAAAAGTCGGCAACTATAGGTATATGCCGGGGGGTACTCGCATTTTCAACTACCCTGTCAAAGCGTGTATCGCCGCTTACGCTGCTATTTTCAATGCCTATAGTTTTCAGAAGCTCGACGCTGAAAGCATCCTGAACAAAAAAATGCGTAACCTGGCGGAGTGTTTTTCGTGCAAAGCTTCCGTACCATTTAAAAAATACCTGCTTTTTTCTGAAGGTCGCGGATATTACATATAGCGGAACTTTTCGATCATGTAATACGGTGAAGTAATTATGCCAAAATTCGTATTTCGTGAATATGGCCATGCGTGGATTGATAAGCTCTACAAACTTCCTGGCATTTGTGGTGGTGTCGATAGGTAAATAGTAGACCTTGTCTGCCAGGGGGTATGTTTTTTTTAATTCATATCCTGATGGCGAGAAGAATGTGATAACAATAGGCATATCCTCCTGTCGCCGTAAAGCTTCAAGCAGGGGACGTCCCTGTTCGAACTCGCCCAGCGATGCGAAATGAAACCATACAGGACGTTGCTCCCCGTTCCATTCCTTAGCGATTTTATTCAGCAGCCCCCTTCGTCCATGTACCCATTGGGCTGCTTTTTTATTGAATAAAGCGGCAAAATGAAGAAGGAGATTATAGGTATTTATGCCCAGATTATATAGAAATAGCATATTATTGTCGTAGTTTTAATGGCATCGAAGTTAAATTAAAAAAAATAAAAAAGCGCTCACTCTTTCGATACTTCAATTTGTTTAACTTGCACCGAAAGCTGTAAATAAGTATGAATATGCGGCGTCACCTTCATTAATCTCAAAACTAATATTATATATGAAAATAGCTGTTGTAGGAACCGGTTACGTAGGACTGGTTACCGGAACCTGCCTTGCAGAGACAGGGAATGACGTAGTTTGCGTTGATGTCAATGCTGAAAAGGTTGCTAAAATGAGGAATGGCGAAATTCCCATTTATGAGCCGGGATTAGACATATTATTCCTTCGTAATATTGTTCAGAAGCGTTTAACCTTTACCACACAGCTTGAGGAAGCTGTTCTCGACGCGCAGATTATCTTCATGGCCTTGCCCACGCCTCCGGGAGGAGATGGCTCCGCGGATCTGAGCTATGTACTGGGCGCCTCAAAAGATATAGCGCGTTTAATAAAAGATTACAAGGTTGTTGTTACTAAATCGACGGTGCCTGTGGGTACCGCAGACAAGGTTCGCGCTGTGTTTGCTGAGAATACCAGTGTTGAGGTAGACGTGGTGTCTAATCCTGAGTTCCTGCGTGAGGGTGTGGCAGTTGAAGACTTCATGAAACCTGATCGTGTGGTGGTGGGTACCAGCAGCGATCGCGCGCGTGCATTGATGGCCGAACTCTACGGTCCATATGTACGTTCGGGAAATCCTATCATCTTTATGGATGAACGCTCTTCTGAGCTTACTAAATATGCTGCCAATTCGTTCCTGGCAACAAAAATTACCTTCATGAATGAGATCGCCAATATGTGTGAGCTCGTTGGCGCTGATGTAGACATGGTTCGCCGGGGCATTGGTTCGGATGCGCGTATCGGTAAGCGATTCTTGTTTCCCGGTGTAGGATATGGTGGCAGCTGTTTCCCCAAGGATGTGCAGGCCTTGGCAAAATCAGCGGATGAGGTTGACTATGATTTTAGCATTCTTAAATCTGTAATGTCAGTAAACGAAAAGCAGAAAACTGTACTTGTGGAGAAGATGAAGAAGTACTATAATGGTGACCTGGCAGGAAAGAAGTTCGCCATCTGGGGACTAGCGTTCAAGCCGGAAACAGACGATATCAGAGAAGCTCCTGCTTTGTACATCATTGACGCGTTGCTTGCGGAGAATGCTAATATTGTGGCTTATGATCCAGAAGCAATGGATAATGTTAAGCGTCTGAAAGGTGATCGCATCGCTTTTGCCGCTGATCCTTATGAAGCCCTTAAAGACGTTGACGCGCTGGTGATTGTGACCGAATGGTCGCTGTTCAGAAATCCCGATTTCGCCAGAATGGAAGAAGCAATGAAGGCAAAGGTTATTTTTGATGGCAGAAATCTGTATGATTTAAACCGGATGGTCGATTATGGATATTATTATAACAGTATAGGACGTATAATTGTAGAACAATAATGGGAAAGAAAAGAGTATTAATAACCGGCGCTGCCGGTTTTTTGGGTTCGCACCTATGTGATAGATTTATCAAAGAGGGATATTATGTTATCGCCATGGATAATCTTATCACCGGCGACTTACGTAATATTGAGCACCTTTTTAAACGTGAGGATTTTGAATTCCACCACCACGATGTTTCGAAGTTCGTTCACGTACCAGGTAAGCTGGATTATATTCTTCATTTCGCGTCCCCGGCCAGTCCTATTGACTACCTGAAGATTCCTATCCAAACCCTGAAAGTGGGCTCCCTGGGTATTCATAACTTATTGGGACTAGCCAAAGAGAAAGAGGCGCGCATTCTTATCGCGTCAACCTCAGAGGTGTATGGCGATCCAAATGTTAGTCCTCAGTCAGAGGAATACTGGGGTAATGTAAATCCTATAGGTCCTCGGGGAGTATATGATGAAGCTAAACGTTTTCAGGAAGCCATCACCATGGCATACCATACATTCCATGGCCTTGAAACACGTATTGTGCGTATATTCAATACCTACGGACCACGTATGCGTCTGAATGACGGACGTGTATTGCCTGCGTTTATTGGGCAGGCCATTCGTGGCGAGGATCTTACTGTTTTTGGAGATGGTAGTCAGACGCGCTCTTTCTGTTATGTTGATGATCTTATTGAAGGAATATATCGCCTTCTATTATCGGATTATGCTCAACCCGTAAACATCGGTAACCCTGATGAAATCTCTATCAAGGAGTTTGGCGATGAGATAATAAAGCTCACAGGAACAAGTCAGAAGCTCGTAACGAGACCTCTTCCAGTGGATGATCCTAAGCAACGTCGTCCTGACATCACTAAAGCGAAGGAAATTCTGGGATGGGAACCTAAGGTTTCAAGAGCTGAAGGACTTAAAATTACCTACGAATATTTCAAGTCACTGCCGAAAGACGTGCTTGAAAAGGTTGAACATAAGGATTTTACCAGTTATAATAAATAAACATGAAAACCATACTTGTGACAGGTGGCACCGGATATATCGGTTCTCATACTGTTGTTGAACTTCAAAAGGCTGGATACAAGGTGATCATCGTTGATAACCTCAGCAATTCAAGCATTCAAATTGTTGATCAGATCGAGAAAGTTAGTGGCATACGCCCCGATTTTTTTCAGCTTGATCTTAGCGAAGAGGAGAAGACTATCGCCTTCATCAAAGAGCATACGGAGATCAGCGGTGTGATTCACTTCGCGGCGTATAAGGCGGTAGGCGAATCGGTTCAATTTCCCTTGAAATATTATCGCAACAACTTCTTCTCTTTAATCAACCTTATCACCGCATTTGAAGGACGTAAGGTAGATTTCGTGTTTTCTTCGTCTTGTACGGTCTACGGACAGCCGGATATTCTTCCCGTTACAGAGGCCGCGCCTGTGAAGAAGGCAGAGTCGCCATATGGTAATACCAAACAGATCGCGGAAGAGATTCTCGCCGAAACAGCAACAGCAAATTCAAATTACAACTTTATAGCTCTCCGTTATTTTAACCCTGTGGGAGCGCACGATACTGCTCTTATCGGAGAGCTTCCTATTGGAATACCTCAGAACCTGGTGCCTTTTATAACGCAAAGTGCTATTGGAAAGCGTGGTCCGATCACTGTATTTGGCAATGATTACGATACGCCCGATGGCAGTTGCATCCGTGACTATATTCATGTTGTCGACCTTGCTAAAGCGCATCTTGCAGCCCTGCAAAGAATGGAAGAAGGACATATGGATGCCAAATATGAGGTGTTTAACGTGGGTACCGGCAAGGGTAGCACGGTATTGGAGGTTATTGGTGCCTTTGAGAAGAGCACAGGCGTAAAGCTTAACTACCAGATTGGCCCTCGTCGTGCTGGTGATATTGAGAAGGTGTGGGGCGACGTTACTAAGTCGGAAGCTGGTCTTAACTGGAAAGCGGAGCTTGGTCTTGAGGATATGATGCGTTCTGCCTGGGCCTGGGAGCAATATGTAAAGGAAAATCCTTTGGTATAACCAGAGGTTTTAAATAGTTATCTTTGCAATCATTTCTTATATACACATAATGAGCAAAAAGATTCTTATAACCGGAGGCGCTGGTTTCATTGGCTCACACGTTGTGCGTAGGTTTGTTACTACGTACCCGGAGTATCAGATAGTAAACCTTGATAAGCTTACCTATGCAGGCAACTTAGCTAATCTCAAAGACGTTGAGAATGCCTCGAACTATCGTTTTGTTAAGGGCGATATTGTTGACGCGAAATTTATTGATAGTCTGTTTGCTGAAGAGAACTTTGATGCGGTGATACACCTCGCGGCCGAATCACATGTTGACAGGTCTATCAGCAGTCCCATTGATTTTGTGATGACCAATGTGGTGGGTACGGTAAACCTGTTGAACGCCGCGCGTGCTAACTGGAAGGAGAATTACGCCGCGCATCGTTTTTATCATGTATCTACTGATGAGGTTTATGGCACATTGGGCGAGGATGGCATGTTTACCGAAGAAACCGCTTATGATCCGCATAGCCCTTATTCGGCATCAAAAGCAAGTTCTGATCACTTTGTCAGAGCCTACCATGATACCTATGGTATGGATGCGGTAATCTCCAATTGCTCTAATAACTATGGATCTTTTCATTTCCCTGAAAAGCTTATTCCTCTGGCAATAAACAATATCAAGAACAATAAGCCTGTGCCCGTATACGGCAAAGGCGAGAATATCCGGGACTGGCTGTGGGTGGTTGATCACGCGCGGGCGATCGATGTAATTTTTCATCAGGCGAAGTCCGGTGATACTTACAACATCGGCGGTCATAACGAGTGGAAAAATATCGACTTGATCCGTTTGTTATGCAAGATCATGGATAAGAAATTAGATAGAGCCCCTGGTACTTCCGAGCAGCTGATAAGCTTTGTTACCGACAGGGCTGGTCATGATCTGCGCTACGCGATAGACTCTGGTAAATTGCAACGCGACTTAGGCTGGACTCCTAGTCTACAGTTTGAGGAAGGCCTGGAGAAGACAGTAGATTGGTTTCTTGAGAATGAAGAGTGGCTAGAGAATGTTACCTCGGGTCGTTATCAGGAATATTATCAACAACAATATAATCGTTGATTTAAAGGAGCGCTTCTCATAAAGGAGCGCTCCTTCTTTACTTTATAAACCGCTTATCCCTTTGCTCCTATTCGTAACGTAAAGCTTCCACCGGATCTAATTTAGAGGCTTTAGACGCCGGATACAGTCCGGAAACTACCCCAACGCAGATACATATTATTACTCCCATTGTTATCCACATCCAGGGAATCAGGAATTTTGCTTCCAGCAACATGGCAACCATGTTTCCAATAGCGATGCCCAGAATTATTCCGGCGATACCTCCGATAAGGCAGATAACAATCGCTTCAATAAGAAATTGCTGACGGATAATCGCCGGTGTACCTCCAATAGCTTTGCGTACGCCTATTTCGCGGGTCCGTTCGGTAACTGATACCAACATAATGTTCATTAATCCAATAGACGCTCCGGCTAAGGTTACTATCGCTATAACGATGGCTGCCAGGGTTACATATCTGATATTCTCAAGGAGTGTCTGTACGATGGCATCGCTCTTGGTAATTTCGAAATTATCCTCCATTCCCGCCTTGAGCCCTCTTAAATTTCTGAAAAGAGCTGTTGCCTCGCCGATCAGGTAATCTGTCCTTTCCGGCGCTGGTGACATCACTGTTATTGTATAGGAGGGCTGCGAGGTGTTCATGATCTGACGTGCTCTTGCCAGTGGCGTAATACACGTTTTGTCGCCTCCGAATCCTGACCCTGAGCCTTTTGATTTAAGTACGCCCACGACCAGAAAACGTGAGCCTCCGATGAGTATCGACTTATTCAGAGGGTCTGTGTCGGGATATAAAGTACTCTTAATCTCCGATCCGATGATCACCACACCAGCACCCTTGTCAATTTCCGTTTGAGAGAAGTTTCTTCCTGACTCAACCTCATAGCCTGCGGTACGGAGGTAGTTTTCATCACCACCCAGCACCGGAATATTGGGGTTGGTTTTCTTGCTTCCATATTTGGCTGTAGACGCCTGTGCCGCCGGTGCACTTACCGATACCACAGCCATGGAGTTAAAACGTCTTTTAAAAGCAACGGCCTCTCTATAGGATATGGATTTAAAAACTTTTGCCCGTTGTCCTGATCCCCCAACTCTGATACCAACTCCTCTGTTACGGATGTTGAAAGAATTGGCTCCCATGCGTGCAAAATTGTCGTTCAGAGAGCTTTTTATAGCATCGATGGAAGTTAGAATTCCTACCAAAGCCATTAGTCCGATAGCGATAATGGAGGCCGTCAAAAAGGTCCTTAATTTGTTGGCGCCCACCGACTGCAGCGCCACACGTACATTTTCCCTATCGCTTTTACTTATCGACATAATAGAATCTTTTATTATTTAGACGAGCAAAGATACCTATTGTTACAGTCGTCTTTATGTCGTTGCAGGCAGGGCGGAAGGCATCTCGGCTCTTGTTTTTGGTAGTGCCGTAGGATAATGTTGTTCAATATATTTGATGAGATTTTCGCGTACAAGACAGCGCAGATCAAAAGCGTCGCCGGAATTCCTGGCGCTCATCAACGCGCGTATCTCTATTGTGCGTTCTTTAGTATCGGTGATTTGCAATACGTTTACTCTGCCATCCCATAATTTAGAGGATTCCAATAGTCTTGTGAGTTCCTCTCTCAACGGGTCTGTTGGTACGCTATAATCCATATAAAGGAACACCGTACCTAATATTTGCGAGCTGGTGCGTGTCCAGTTTTGAAAAGGCTTCGTGATAAAGTAGTTAATAGGAAGTATGAGCCGGCGCTCATCCCAAATCCTAAGCACAACGTAGGTGAGGGTGATTTCTTCTACACGGCCCCATTCACCTTCTACAACAAGCACATCGTCAAGTCTGATGGGTTGCGTAAATGCAATTTGAAATCCGGCCAGTAAGTTCCCCAATGACTGTTGCGCTGCGAAACCTACAATGGTCGCTCCGATGGCAACACCACCCAGAAGCCCTGTTCCTAGTTTCCTGAGGTTGTCGAAGCTTAGCAGAATGATCGCCACAGTAACGATTACGATAATGGTCACTGCCAGCTGACGCAGGAACATCATCTGCGTGCGTATACGTCGGGCTTTCAGATTGTCAGATTGGCTAACGTCGTATATATGGTAAATAACCCCTTCGAGTATCTTTATGGCACTAATAACCAGTGCGGCAAAGGCCAGCGTTAAGGCGATTTCAATGAAGCGATCGGTTCTCGCCATTTGTTCTCTGTTTGCCTGAAGAAACGGAGAGGCCAGGTTTACCATGAGCAGCGGAAAGAAGAATCCGGCAGGCCCATGCATATATCTTGAAATCAGTTCGAAGAGATAGTAGTTGCTCCGTCGATAGTTGAATTGGAGAAACTTTCGGATCAGGGCACGTATGCCAAGACCTAAAAAAATAGCTACACCAATTAAAAGGATGTTCCAGACAAAGTGAGGTAAGTTGTTAAACGTATTAAGTAATGTTTCCATAAGGCGTTTTCAAATTATCAAAATCTTATTTTCTAACGTCTCAAACAGGAGTTTGATTTATAAAATCCTTCGTTTACCATCTATTTGAGGTTAAATCTATGATCAGCGAATTAAAATGACGTTATTTGAACACTTATAGTTTTACTTCACCTAAACCTTTACGGTGTGTTTTTTATAATCTCAATTATGTTAAATACGATTTACCATCTTAATACTTTGGTTTTGGGGGAGGGTGTTGACAAACAAATCGGCATAATCTTGGTTTCGCCTTAACATAAATTACGATGCGCACTGTTCTATTTATACTTTTCCTGCTTCCGCTATCTCTTAGAGCCTACGATGTTTCCCAGGCGAGACGTGACTTTTTTCTTGCTTTAAAGGATAAAAATCAGGCTGAGCTCTTTTGTGAAAATCTGAGAGCTGTTAAATCTCAAAACGCGTTAATGCTGGCTTATTACGGTGCCTCGCAGGCAATTATGGCGAAGCATGCCTGGAATCCATACTCCAAACTTCAATATGTTCGTCGTGGCATTAAAGACCTGGAAAAGGCAGTAGGTATGAGCGCGGAAAATTTGGAGGTTCGTTTTTTAAGATTTAGTATCGAGTATTATACACCATCATTCTTGAATCTGAGTAAACATCAGGATGAAGATGCTAAGAAAATTATGGCCTTAGTATCAGCTGATAAAATTAATATTGACGATCCTGCATTGCTACATGATATGTTTGTCTTTCTGCGCAACTGCGGACGTTTTTCTCCGGCTGAGTTAAGCTTAGTGAAGCGAAAAGCCAAACTTGAACGTTAAGGACATTGCCACTTCGCCGGGGGGAAGGTTCATTTGCTATTATCGTCAATCGCTGATCATTGGAGAAGCCCGGTTCGTTGGATACTTCAGAGGATGCCAAATCTAATCCGGACAGAAAGTATTAAATGCTGCTCTTCCGCTGAATGTCCCCAAGTGTATCCCTGCTTTCAATATCTTATTTTCAAATCACAAAAGTGCTCTTTTTCCAGTCCTGCTTCCATCAGTCTCAGATCGCTTGCCGTTGTTCCTGGGTTCATGGCCCCTGTCGCTTGCGCTCCTGCCTTTGGCAAGAGAGACTTCCTCTGATAACCTCCGAATGCATTAAGCGCGGCACCTTGCTTTTTCGAGGATCTGGAGCCTCGAAATCGTGTCTCCGGTGTTATTGATACCTGATCATTTAACATCTTTAGCTTGGAGCCCGGGCCAATGGAAGCATCGCTCGTGATTTTTGTAATTCCTGACATGACAATAAAAATTTAATTTTCCTGTCGCCTGAACCCTCCCGGCGAATCGGAGTTGTAAGATCCGCTGCAATGGGTACCGGCACGCAGCGCTGACAGAACAAAGGTGAAGTAATCTTTTTCGGCAGTCAAGGCCATATCCTTCAGTTACTTAACTCTTCGTCGCCCGGCTTCATCCTTCTTAACAAACCTCGCAGAATCATCTTCTGATCCATAAGCGCTACGGTTTACCCTGCCTGTCAGGAGCGATGGGTAATTGTCCCACCATGTCGCATTATGTCACATCAATGAACCCTGACTGCACCTTTTCAGGTCACAGACCCGGCTCCCGCTTGTACCCCCTTGCGCCCCACCTGTTCCGAGACAGACTCGGGACAGACTCGAGAGACGCTCGAGTGGTGATCGACATTTCATCGACANNTGTCGATGAAATGCCCATGAAATGTCGATGACCAGTGCTGTCTGTTCCGAGTCAGTCCCGAGTCAGACTCAAACCAGGTAGGTAGCAGAGGGGGGCGGCGGCTTTCTGTTTAGCCCCCCGAATGCGAGAACCTGCGGGGAAGCGCATTCCTCATCGCCCGCGAAAATAAGCGCTATCAGGAAAGCAAGCTTTATAAAGAATTAAGAAATTATTTTAACATCTATTGATTGTAATGTAACTATTTGATAGTTAGATTTTTAGGGGTTTTTGAGTGCTTTTTGAAAATCCATTGATATTTATGATCAGATTTCAATCTTAATTCGAAATATATTTTCTTAGGAGAATGTAATTGCAGGACACAATAATGGAACATTCACCCCTGACTTTCTAGGTCAGACCTGCAACAACACGGACGAAGAAGCTTAGCAGAACGAGTTTTTCTTATCCCGCATTCATTTAACTAGATGATGTACTTAGGTCCACATTGTATTGGATCTAATGCTTGTTTAGAGACAAAAAAAACCCCGCGGGCTTGCGGGGTTTGCTCTCGAGGCTGGGCTCGAACCAGCGACCCTCTGATTAACAGTCAGATGCTCTAACCGGCTGAGCTACTCGAGAATTCGTTTAATTCCGGTTATGGTGGTTTAGTGTTAAAAGAAAAAGCTTTATCGCAAAGCTTTTGAGCTCTCGAGGCTGGGCTCGAACCAGCGACCCTCTGATTAACAGTCAGATGCTCTAACCGGCTGAGCTACTCGAGAATTTATTTAATTCCGGTTATGTAATTTTAGCACTTCAAGGAATTAAAACTTATTGCAAGTTTTATAAAGCTCTCGAGGCTGGGCTCGAACCAGCGACCCTCTGATTAACAGTCAGATGCTCTAACCGGCTGAGCTACTCGAGAATTTATTTAATTCCGGCTAAGAATTCTAATCACTTCAATTTTATAAACTTCTTGCAAGCCTATAACGTTTTTAACCTTGCTTTTTTAGCAAAAGTTCCCTTGTTTTTGGGACTGCAATATTCGGGTTTTTAATTTATTTATGCAATATTTGTTGCAAGTTTTTTTTCAAAAAAAGCTGCCATACACAGCATTCAGTTAGCGTGATGAAGTGTTTTGTCTGTAGTTTGCTGGTGGTGAATGTTTTAGATGTTTAATAATAGATATGAGTTTAGTAATTACCGGAACTGTAGCTTTTGATGCTATTGAAACGCCTTTCGGAAAAACAGATAAGATTGTAGGAGGTGCCGCTACGTATGCCGGCATGTCAGCGTCCTACTTTTACAATAAAGTAAAAATTGTTAGCGTTGTTGGCGATGATTTTAGCGCTGAAAACATTGATGTGTTGAAGAAACGCGGTATTGATGTCGAAGGATTACAGGTGAAAGAGGGCGAAAAGTCATTCTTTTGGGCGGGAAGATATCATACAGATATGAACTCTCGTGATACTTTAATCACAGAGTTAAATGTATTGGCTGATTTCGACCCGGTTATTCCGGCCTCTTATCAGGACTGCGAATATCTTCTTTTAGGTAACCTTACTCCGCAGATTCAGAAGCAAACAATAGAGCGCCTGGAGAAGCGTCCGCGTCTGATTGTGCTTGACACAATGAACTTTTGGATGGATGTAGCCATGGACGATTTGAAAGAGGTTTTGAAGATGGTGGATGTCTTAACTATCAACGATGCTGAAGCTCGACAACTTTCAGGCGAATATTCGTTGGTGAAGGCGGCTGCTAAGATTCTGAAGATGGGGCCTAAATATCTGATTATTAAGAAAGGTGAGCATGGAGCCCTGCTGTTTGACGGGGTGCAGGTGTTCTCGGCGCCGGCGCTTCCATTGGCAGAGGTGTTTGACCCTACAGGAGCGGGTGACACATTTGCAGGAGGTTTTATTGGTTATCTTGCTCAACAGGGAGAGTTAAACTTCAATACGATGAAGAACGCAATCATTTATGGTTCTGCATTAGCGTCGTTCTGTGTTGAGAAATTCGGTACAGAGGGTTTGACCGACCTTAGTGAGGAAAAAGTTCGGGCTCGCGTCTTAGAGTTTGTTAACCTAAGCAGCTTCGTTATAAAATAGCAATGCTAATTGCTGTCAATAGTTGGAATGTTAACTTCTTGAGATACTTCGTTTCTTTAACGGGGCATTTGCTGGTCGTTTCGTTTGAGTTGATGTCAAACGAAACGACTAAGCTTTGGGCTGTAGCCGGTCCATTGCTGAATGTATAACTAATATGCTTGTTCTAATGATATTATAAATAAGTGTTATTCCAATAGATTATATATTTTTACTACGTATAAAACGAGAATGAAAGAAGACGTATTAGTACAGATTAGCAAACGAATAAAAGAAAAGCGTAAAGAGCTAGGTATCACCGTTCAGGAGCTTGCCGATCGGGCAAGTGTTAGTAAAGGACTAATATCCCAAATCGAAAATAGTCGCACCATTCCTTCCTTGATGGTACTAATCGACATTATTGGTTCGCTTGAAATTGATCTGAATGTTTTTTTCAGAGATATAAAAAGTTCTGACGAAGAGGCTTTAGTGCTGACCAAGAACAGCCAGGAGTATGAATCCTTTGAAAAAGAGGACGCTATCGGGTTTATGTATAAACGTATCTTCAGTCAGTCTGTTAATAAGGGAACTGTTGATATTGTTTTGCTTGAGCTGGAGCCCGGAGCTAATCGCCCTATGGTACAGACAGAAGCTTTCGAATATAAATACATGATTGCCGGCGACGTCGAGTATGATATAGCCGATAAAACTTATTCTTTTTCCCCTGGCGATTCGCTGTTATTTGATGGTCGCATTCCCCATACTCCACGAAATGCCGGCAACGTTAACGCCGTAATGCTCGTTATCTACTTCTTTGAGTCAAAAGAAAGTTAATTCTTAACATAAATTTAACATAAATTTTAGCTCTTGGAGATAAACATAGTTTAGTTTTGCTAAACTATGTTTATCTCCTTTTTGCATTGTGCCCTAGGAGACCTATGAAATACAAAAAATGGAAAAAGAGCATGTACTCATCATTGGAGCCGGAATCGTTGGCCTGGCCATCGCGAGAGCGGAAGCTGTTAAAGGAAATCGCGTTACTGTAATAGATAGGCACGAAAGGAGTGTCGGAGCATCCATTCGTAATTTCGGTATGATTTGGCCCATAGGTCAGCCTTCGGGAAAGCTCTATGCGCGCGCTATGCGTTCCCGTGAGATATGGAAGTCTATTTGTGATGAGGCGGGAATTTGGTATGATCCCGTGGGTTCCTTGCATTTGGCGTATGAGGATGATGAATTGCAGGCAATGAGCGATTTTGTCGAGGTTAATAAGCAGGAACGTCTTTGTTCTTTACTTACACCCGCGGAAGTAATAAAGAAGTCACCGGGTGTAAATCTGAAAGGATTAAAAGGCGCACTTTGGAGTCCCGATGAGATGATCGTAGAAGCAAGGGTAGCTATTGATGCCGTTGCCGGATTTCTTGAGAAGCGTTACGATGTTACTTTCGTTCGCGGAACAGCAGTCTCGCATATATCATTTCCCGAGGTGTGGGCGGGACGACGAAGCTGGTCAGCGGATCGGGTATATGTTTGTAGCGGCGTTGATTTTGAGACGCTCTATCCGGAAGTATTTCAGGAAACCTCGATAACAAAGTGTAAACTTCAGATGTTGCGCACTGCGCCTCAGCCAGAAAAGTGGCGTATTGGACCTGCATTGTGCGGCAGTCTTTCGCTTATCCATTATAATGGATTTCGCTCTGCCGCCTCATTGCCGCAGTTGAAAGAGCGTTTTGAACGTGAATATGCTGAATTGCTAAAACTGGGGATACATGTGATGGTATCGCAAAACGAACAGGGCGAGCTTACTATCGGAGACTCTCACGAGTATGGTCCTGTGCATGATCCCTTTATTCGCTCTGAGATCAATGACCTTATCTTAAATTATTTCAAGACTTTCACAAATACGCCTCATTTATCTATAAGCCAGCATTGGATTGGTATTTATCCGAAGATGACCAATGGTGATACTGAGTTTGTTCACACACCTGAATCTGGAGTATTAATCGTAAACGGTCTGGGAGGGGCGGGAATGACATTGTCATTTGGCCTTGCTGAAGAAATAGTGAATAATAAATAAGAACGGTGTTATGCAATTAGTAAGCAACAACGCGACGCTCCGTAAAATCTTTGCTCATCCCTTATGGGCCTTAGTTGCGGCATTTGGGACGTATTTCTGTATGTATGGATTTCGGAAGCCTTATACTGCTGCCACGTACACGGGGGCAGCGTTCTTTGATCTGGATTATAAGACTACACTTATTCTGGCTCAGACATTGGGCTATGTACTGGCGAAATGGGTAGGTATCAAATTTGTAAGCGAGATTAAACCCGCGCAGCGCATTGGAGCTATTCTGGGCTTGATCGGTTTCGCAGAACTAATGTTGCTACTATTTGGATTGTTGCCGCAGCCCTATAACGTGGTATGTCTGTTTTTTAACGGGTTGCCCCTAGGCGTAATTTTTGGTTTGGTGTTAAGCTTCGTTGAGGGAAGGAAACAAACAGAATTTCTCGTTGCTGGCTTATGCGCAAGTTTTATTGTTTCAGACGGGGTTTCCAAATCTGTGGGAGCAATGCTGTTGGGTTGGCATATTACGGAGCAATGGATGCCATTTTATGCCGGACTGGTATTTATGGTTCCGACACTTCTGTGTATTGCCATGTTAGCCTGCGTTCCTGCGCCTGGTGATCGAGATGTTGCCGCGCGCTCGTCTCGTGAGCCCATGACTAGCAGCGATCGTATAAACTTTTTTATGAAGTATGCTCCCGGTATTATCGGAGTGGTGCTAGTATATCTTTTTGCTACCTTACTACGTAGCGTACGTGCTGATTTCGCTGCGGAAATATGGGCAGGGTTAGGTTTCGAGCAGACCCCTGAATTGTATAGCAAATCTGAGCTTTGGGTATCCTTTGGTGTGTTATTGATCATTGGAATGGCCGCCCTTATCAGACATCATAAAACGGCATTCGTGTTTTCGTTGTTCGTTAGTTTCGCCGGACTTATATTGTTGTTGATAGCTGTTGCCGGTTTGAGTAACGGAATGGATCCTTTTTTGGGGATGGTAATTATCGGATTGGGGGTTTATTTACCATATGTATCGATCCATGCTATTGTATTTGAACGCCTAATTGCGCTTACCCGAGAGAAGGCGACCGTGGGTTTCTTAATGTACGTTGCAGATTCGGTAGGGTATACAGGTTATATTGTTTTAATGTTCATGCGATATCTCGCGCCAAAATCTGATTCTATACTGCATAGTTTCTTGGCGGGGAGCAGCATATTAGGCGTTGCAGGCTTATGTCTGACAGCGTTTGCATATTTCTATTTTAAATCTAAACTGAAAAAAGGTAATGAAAGAAAAACAGACCCCATCGATGCAGGGCAGAGCTGTATTGTTTAGTGGAGCTGGTAAGGCGCTGGAATTGAAGCAATTTGACGTTCCGGCATTGGCGGAGGATCAAATACTGGTTAAGAATCTCTATACCACGCTTTGTGGTAGTGATCTTCATACCTATTGCGGGCATCGTAAGGAACCTGACGAGGTGGTGTTGGGGCATGAAATTGTGGGAGAAATTGTTAGTGTGGGTCCCGCGCATCCAGGGGTAGACTATCAGGGGCGGCCAGTAACTATTGGTGACCGTGTGGTTTGGTCAATTTTTGCTGCTCCTGCCGGAGTCGAAGCCCCTCGTGCGGACATGCCTCAGAAAAGTGCTGGCCTATTTAAATATGGACATGCTCTGGCTACTCCCGCGGATGTATTTAGCGGCGGATTGGCTGACTATTGCATTCTGAAAGGAAATACTGCTTTTCTCAAGATCTCATCGGATATGCCCCTTGGTGTGGCTGCGACCATTGGCTGCGCTCACGCAACAACGAGAGGAGCCTTACGTGTGGCGGGAGAAATTAGTGGTAAAAGGGTTTTAATCTTTGGAGCCGGATTGCTTGGCTTGTCATGCGCGGCTATGTGTAAAGATGCTGGGGCTTCATTTATCGGTATGGTTGACACCGTTCCTTCGCGTCTGGAATGGGCACCGAAATTCGGTGTTGATAGTTGCTACGTTTCCGGAGCCGCAGACCTTACCATGCCTGAAGTAGACCTGGTTTTTGATATGACAGGTCATCCCGCAGCCATGAAGATGGGTATAGATGCATTGGGATTAGGTGGTTGCGCTGTTTGGATAGGTGCGGTATTTCCTGCTGCGCCGGTCGCTATTGACGCAGAAAAGGTGGTTCGTAATATACTTCAAATAAAAGGACTGCATAACTATAACTACGAGGATTTCGCCGGAGCCGCGGACTTTGTGGAACGATGCTATAAGGCGTATCCTTTTGATGCGCTTGTAGAGAAAGAATTTCCTCTGGATGAGTCTGAGGAGGCATTTATATATGCTAATAACAATAAGCCGGTGAGAGCGGGCATAAGAATTTAAAAAAAGTATTATAAAAGATATCATGCAAAATAAAGTAGAAATGGTCGTGTTTGACATGGCGGGTACAACAGTAGATGAAAACAATATTGTATATAAAGTGCTTCGAAAGGCAATAAATAACGCCGGGTATGAAGTAAGTCTTGAGGATGTACTTGCACATGGCGCCGGAATGGAAAAAAAGGCGGCTATTAAATCTGTGCTTCTCAACTGTGAGAATGTAGATGACGATGCGTTGGCAACGTCAATTTTTGAACAATTCTTAGGTATGTTAACAGCGGCATATGAAGAGGAAGAACTTTTTCCTCAAAATAACGCGAAGGAAGTGTTCGTTTCTTTAAAAGAACGGGGGATTTTAGCAGTATTAAATACTGGTTACGATCGTCCTACCGCGGAATCTATTATTAAGAAGTTAGGCTGGCAGGAAGGCGTTGACTTTGACGCTTTGGTAACGGCTAGTGATGTTGGCTCTAACAGACCGCATCCGGATATGATTCATTACGCTATGCGTAAGTTCGATATCGCTGACGGCAATAAGGTTGTAAAAGTGGGTGATTCTACGATAGACGTACAGGAAGGACAGAACGCGGGTTGTGTGCTGAGTATTGGAATTACTACCGGTGCCCATACTGCCGAGCAGCTTCGCGAAGCAAATCCCGATAAAATTATCAACAATCTCATAGAGCTGCTTCCTCTTCTATAGCAGCCATACCCTTAGATTGTAAAGGTCTAAGGGTATACCCTTTTCTTTTATCTATCGCCTTTCTTTAGAGATGTTGATTAAATTTCTTGTTGTTGGAATTTAGTATTTGTAAATTTATCTATCGAGAAAATAAGAGAAATTCCCGTAAATTATTAAAACACCACTGAAAATGAAACTAAGATTAACAGCGTTTGTCGCATTGTCGGTATTTCTGATAGCGAGTAAACCTCTCCTTGCCCAACGAGTAGTGATGATTGGACTTGACGGATTTAGTGCTCAGGGTTTTAAAAATACTAAACATCCTAATTTAGACAGGATTTTTTCTGAAGGGGCATGGTCGCTGACTACCCGTCCCGTTATGCCGTCTGTTACGCTTCCAAACTGGACAAGTCATTTGACCGGATCCGGGCCTGAGGAGCATGGCGTATCCAGCAATAGCTGGACCTTACAAAAGTATGAGCTTGAGCCCCTGCAGAAGGATGCGCAAGGCTACTATCCTTCAATCTTTAAAATTCTGAAGGAGCAAAAGCCTGACGTTAAGACTGCCTACTATTTTAACTGGAAGGCTCTTATTAATCCGATCAATACAAGATACATTGATCAGGTCTCATTTGAAGAGAACGATGGTTTTCGTGATAACTATGCTAAAGCCTTAAGTTTTATTGAGCAAAATAGAAAGTCGCCGACTTTCGTATTTCTATATAGCGTCCGAATAGATCACGCTGGGCATAGCCATAAGTGGATGTCACCGGAATACGTTAGCGCCATAGAGGAGGCTGACTCAGCTATCGGGAAGTTTCTTGACGATTTGAAGGCTAAGGATTTGTATAAAGATACCCATTTCATTTTTGCCACCGATCATGGTGGAAAAGAGAATGGACATGGAGGTATGAGTATGTTGGAGATGCAAGTGCCTTGGGCCGTAGCAGGCCCCATGGTTAAGAAGCGGGGTGAGATGACTAGCTTTAATAGCAACAAGAACACGTCCTTTGTTATCGCGAAGATATTTGGTTTGAAGAAACTTCCTGAATGTTGGACTGGTGTTTTACCTAAGAACATATTCTAAAATGTAGAAATGTACGTCAGCTCCTGGCGTACGTTTTTTATTTGGTCGCAAGGGCATTAGGCCGTGGATTGCAGTTAATTGTTCTGCTGATTTCTTATTCATATAATAGTAATGAAAATCTGGATTTTAATTCTTTTAACTTCCGTTTCCTTAAATGCCTTGGCGCAGTATCGCGGAACGGTATATAACGATGTTAACAAAAATCGGCGAATGGACCTCGGCGAGCCTGTTATGGCAGGAGTTCGGGTTTCTGACGGTTTAAATGTGATCAAGAGTGATCGTGATGGAAAATTTGAACTGCCGGGATACGCAAAGACTAGATTTATTTTTATAAGCTCCCCCGCGGGCTTCATTCCTTCTGGCGAGCATTATAAAAGAGCGGAAAGCCGGGATTCTTTATATAATTTCGGATTGGTGCAGGATTCCATGACTGCCGGAGCCAAGGTGAGGATGTTACATATCTCCGACACGGAGACGGATATATATGGTAATTGGATTGCCAATATCCGCAATTTTTCTAAGGATCAGTTAGGGTCTTTTGTTGTACATACCGGTGATATATGTTACGAAAAGGGCTTGAAGTTTCATGCGGCGCAAGTGAATACGCGGATGCTACAGAGGCCGATTCATTACGCCATGGGAAATCATGACCTGGTGAAGGGACCCTATGGGGAGGATTTATTTGAATCATTGTTTGGCCCTCCTTATTATTCGTTCGATGCCGGCCCCGCTCATTTTATTATTACTCCTATGGCCTCAGGCGACTATCGGCCGGATTATACTACAGATCAGGTGATTGCCTGGATTCGAAATGATCTTGCGCAGACAGATAAAAACAGACCGGTGTTTATTTTTAATCATGATCTGCCGTTCAAGTTTGGTGATTTCACGCTGCGCGGTAAGACCGATAGCATCCAGCTTGACAAGCATGGCCTTAAAGCCTGGATTTACGGGCATTACCACTCCGATTTCGTGCAACAGGACGCCAGGACTGGAATCTATACCATATGCACGGCGCCGCCGAATAAAGGAGGAATAGATAACTCGATGGGACGTTTCTTATCTATTGATATTAACGCGCAAGGTATAGCAGATATTCAGCCTCAGTTTGTCAATTTGAAAGAACATGTGACTATCGTGCAGCCGGCAAATAGTATGAACGTAGTAAAGAATGGAAAGCTTCAGTTATGCATAAATGCCTATGACTCCGAGTTTGCCATTAAGTCAGTGTTATTTAGTTTATATGATTCTAAAGGAAGAAGAGTCGCACAAAAGGCGCTTAACAAGGTTTTTCAGTGGAATTGGCGGTCAGAAATTGCTGCTGATATGCTTTCTTCTGGTAAATATACAGCTATGGCAGAAGTGTTGTATGTGAATGGCCGGACAACAATTCGAAAGCAGGAGTTCAATTATTCGAAACAGCCCACGTCTAAGTTGCTTTGGAGCGCGAACGTGGGAGGGAATGTGTGGAAAGCAGCACCATTGGCTGTGGCAGACAAGATTTTTGTTGGTGTTGTGGATGATGAAATGAATGTTCATTGTGGAATAACGGCTCTAAATGCTAAGACGGGAGCTGTCTTGTGGCATTATAGAACCAAAAACTCCATTAAAGGTGTATTGAACTATTACGAGGGTATGGTAATTAGTACCGATCAGGAAGGTATAGCTTATGCCGTAGATGCTTCTTCGGGTAAACTGATTTGGAAGACCAGCTTAGAACATACAAGATTGCCCGGTAATCTTATTGGAGGGGTAATAAGTAATGGTGTTTATTACACTGGCGAAGGTCGTTTTATGAAAGCTTTAAATGCAAGAACAGGCTCGATTATATGGTCAAATAATAGTTGGGGAACGGGGGAGAGTTGTCCCGCGCAAATGACTATTGCCGGTGATCTGCTCATTACCGGAGGAAATTGGAACGCGTTATTTGCTCATGATGTAAAGACGGGCAGGCTGGTATGGAAACGCGCGGATGATGGTCTGCGTTTCCGTAGCGGGAAAGTTGCTTATAAGGATGGTAAGCTTTATGCAACCGGACTTGATGGTTTATTCGAATTAGAACCTTCCACAGGAAAAACTTTGAGGAAAGTTAATACAGGTTTTGATTTTAAAGTTACAGGCGAGCCTTTGGTTACTGATGATCTCATCATCCTTTCTTCATCGGCAAGTGGGGTGCTTGCCTACGATAAAAACACCTTCAAGCTGCGCTGGCGCAGGCCAGTGGGAGAGGCTTTGATATATACCGCGCCCTATTTTAGTCCGGATAATTTAAATCCTATACAAACGGTGGAAGCGGGTGTAGTAAAAAATCAAAAGTCCCTGTTTTTTGGAGGAGCAGACGGAGGCCTATATCAATTGAATGAGTCTGATGGTAATGTTATCAGGAAGCTGAATGTTGGGGCGCCTGTGTACGCGGAAATGGTGTTTTCAGGAAATCGTTACTACGTGGCTGATTTTATGGGGAATGTTTATGCTTTTGAACTTTAACCAGCTTCTCTTCTTTCTTTTTCTGTAGGAATTTGAGAATTCGATAGCTGAGCTCCCTTGGATAGTCAATAGGGGGGCTGTTTATTGAGCCGTATGGAAAAGGTTTTTAGAAAAGGACTTTGGGTTTAATTGCTTTGAGCTTCCTGAAAAGGAAACAGGCGATGAATAATTTTCATCGCCTGTTTTTTTTTATAGGCCACTATCATCCAGAGCGAATGTGTTCTTTCTCTGCGTCCATTTACCCTTCGTGAAGTCGGGAAAGTCTTGCGGCGCGTTTTTTTCCTTAAGTGATTTGGTGGATAAAGGCGTGATGACACTCATCGTCACAGAGTCATACACATCGATCGGGAATGGTTTTTTGCGTTTTATCGCTTCTATGAATCCGTTAAATACGAACCAGTCCATTCCGCCATGTCCGGCACCTTCGGCTTCTTTCGCGTGCTTCTTCCAAAGCGGGTGATCATATTTATCCAGCCATTCCTTTGCAGGATCCCATTGATGTGGTTTCTTTGACTTCTCGTAAATGTAAATTGAGTCAGCTACGTCCATCCAGATGCCTTCTGTGCCCTGCACACGGAAACCTAATGAATAGGGGCGAGGTAGATGTACATCATGGGATAACAAGACAGTCTCGCCATTGGCGCAGTTAATCATTGTTGTTGTTACATCTCCATTGTTATACTTGATCTTTGCATTGGGGTGTCCGGGAGACTTATGCTCAATGTAAGCGGGTAAGCCCGGCGATTTTGAACTAAAGGAAGACATGCTGGTGAAGCGATTTCCTCGATTAATATCCAAAAATTGCATGCATGGACCCACGCCATGTGTAGGATAGAGGTCGCCATCCTGGTCAATGTTGAACTGCGTGCGCCATTGAGCTTCACTGATCGCTTTAGGACCATATTCAACGCCGTGGCCATACCATTCTTTTCCATCATTGAATAATACTTCACGGAGGTCGTGTTGATATCCGCCCTCGCAATGTACCAACTCGCCAAAGAGGCCTTGTCTTACCATGTTTAGGACAGCCATTACATCGCGACGATAGCACACATTTTCCAGCGTGGTATAGTGAACTCCTGTTTTCTCCGAGGTTCTCACGATGTCCCAATGTTCGTCGACTGTTAATCCGGCTATTACTTCGCAGCCCACGGCTTTGCCGGCACGCATGGAGTCAATTGCCATTTGGTGATGGAACTGCCATGGAGTGGAGATTACCACTGCATCGATATCGTTTCTGTCGAGCATTTTCTTATAAGCATCTTCGCTCCCGGTGTATTCAGTCGCTGCGGGGCGATTTTTTCTTTTCAGATAATTACGACACATGCTTAATGCCCATTCCTGAGTGTCGCAGATGGCTATGATTTCTACATCATCCCGAAGGACACCTTCCGAAATATGACTCATCCCCCGGGCTCCTACTCCGATATAGCCAAGCCGAACTTTTTGTTGATCTGCTGCAAACAACGAACCGGAAGGTAAAATGCTGAATCCGGCAGCCGCAATGCCACCGAATTTTAGAAACTCTCTTCTCTCCATTTTAATTGGTTAATTAGGCGTTATCTTTTAAAATTTGGTTTTAGTTTATGTCCCCAGCCTGCGTAGTAACCTATAAATAGGTAACAAGGTACCATGATCCAATAAGCTTGTTGATGGCTGTACGAATCGGCAAGGTGACCATAGAATAAAGGTATCAATGCTCCCCCCGCGATAGCCATGATTAAGTAGGACGCGCCGATCTTTGTGAAACGTCCCAAGCCATGTATTGCCAACGGCCATATCGCCGGCCAAATTAGTGCATTGGCGATTCCTAATAAGGATATACATACCACAGAAACAATACCCTCGGTGAAAAGTGCCACAAGACTAAAGATGATACCGATAATCGCTGATACTTTCAATGCTTTACTTTGGCTGAAATATTTGGGGATACATATGATGCCTACGATATATCCTGCAATCATTCCTCCCATGGTTAAAGCTGTGAAGTATTTACCCATGTTTAATGAAATGCCCTGACTTGAGGCGTAGCTAATCACCGAATCGCCCGCCAGAACTTCTAATCCAACATATAAGAACAATGTTATTACGCCGAGGGTCAGATTTGGAAATTGGAAAACACTCGTCGCCTGACTTGCCGCAGAAACAACTCCCTCTTCTTCTTTCTCAGATTCGATCTCTGGTAGGGTGGAGTAATAGATTATGATCGCAAGAAAAATTAATGCCGCCATGATGATGATATAAGGGACAATCACCCGATGTGATAATTCACTAAGGCGCTCTGCTTTTTCAGCTGCGCCCATAGTTAGTAACTGGCTCTTTAAATGATCCGCGTCCTTTAAGGTTACCGCTCCTAATACGATGGGAGCAATGGCGCCAGCAACTTTGTTACAGATCCCCATGATGCTGATGCGTTTCGCGGCACTCTCGATAGGTCCCAATATAGTTATGTAAGGGTTCGATGCCGTTTGTAACACCGCTAAGCCTGTTCCCTGAACAAATAAGCCTGTCAGAAATAGAATATAGCTTCGCGTCATTGCCGCCGGTATGAAAATAAGCGCGCCCACAGCCATGAATAATAGTCCGATAGACATTCCGTTTTTAAATCCGGTCTTGCTTAATATCCATGATGACGGAACCGCCATGATAAGATATGCCATGTAAAACGCGAATGTTACCAGAAAGGATTGAAAGCTGTTTAACTCGCATGCAAGCTGGAGGTAAGGAATCAGAACAGAATTAAGCCATGTAATAAATCCGAAAACGAAAAATAGCGCCCCTATGATGTAAATAGGATTTAAGCCGCCTGGTTTTTTAGTTGTTGTTTGAGCTTGTGTTGGAGTCATGATAAATTTGCAAATAGGTCAGCGACTATTAGCGTGTGCTATAGCTAACGCTCGCTTGTTGGTGAAGTTAATAATAAATGATCCTTCAAATATGATCTTTTTTTAAAATATTCTGAAATTATCGCTTGTGTTTGCGCACACATCAATAATACGACCTTTTTTTCAGATTGAGTAGAATTAATTTTTTCTGCATCCTCATATTGCTACATTTGCTCCTAATGTGAATGGTAAATGAAGGTTTTCGTGGGAAACAATACAAAAGATTGTTGATCGAATCGGAGTTTCCTGATATCATTTCCACCCTACATTAAGGGGGGCGAACTTTGGAAGCTGAATTTGTGTCTGCGAACACGGATTGCTACATATTCCAGGCGACCATCCCATCTATTAATTATTTATAAGGTATAAATCTATGCTTGCAGAAATTCTGAATCGTTACAATCTCGATATTCAAAAATGTCAGGTCACTCCTCTGGGGGTAGGATTAATTAATAGCACGTGGAAAATCAGCACTCAGGAACGGGCTTTTATATTACAAGAAATTAATACTCGTGTATTTCAGAAGCCTGAAGTTATCGCTGATAACCTTAATAGGGTAGAGCAATTTCTGAGTGAGCATTCTCCATGGTACTTGTTTCCCGCTCCTTTGCCAAATGTTGAGGGTTGTACGCTGAGCTTTTGGCAAGATCGGTGCTTTCGCGTTTTACCTTTTGTGGAGGGGTCGCTTACATTTACGAGTCTTGACAAGGCTGAGCAAGCATTTGAAGCGGCGCAGCAGTTTGGCCGCTTGTCTCGCTTGTTGAACGATTTTGATGCAGATACGCTTGGTTATACCATTCCCGATTTTCATAACCTCAGTTTGCGTGTAACTCAATTTGATGAGGCATTGAAAGCAGCTGTTGCGGATAGAAAAGAACTAGCCTCAGCTGAAATTGAGAAAGTCACCCAGTACGCTGATATTATTAGCGTCTATGAACAACTGAGGGCGGGCGGACTAATACCTTTACGGGTCATTCATCACGACACCAAGATAAGTAACGTATTATTTGATCAGCAAGGCAAAGGCCTGTCGGTCATAGATCTTGATACGATTATGCCGGGATATTTTATGAGTGACGTGGGTGATATGATGAGAACTTACTTGAGCCCCGCAAACGAGGAAGAGCGTGATCTTGACCAGGTGTTCGTCCGCACAGATTATATGAAGGCGATTTATCAGGGTTACATGTCTGAAATGGGAGAGATATTGACTGAATACGAGAAGCAACTGTTCCTCTATTCCGGGCGATTTATGATATTTATGCAGGCTCTTCGTTTTTTAACGGACTTTCTCAATGGAGATATTTACTATCCCGTGCAATATGCTGAACATAATCTCTCACGAGCCAGAAATCAATTCCGGTTACTGGAATGCTATATTGAAGCAGAGAGCCAGATTCAATTATAATAGTGAAGTGTCTTCTAATTGCTGAGGAAATGTCGAAATTCTTCTTTCGTCCCTTTAAAAACATTGAAGTCGACCACATGATTAATGCCGTTGATACGCGCTTTGTCTGAATGTTGCCAAAATGCCCAGTTGCTATGTGAAGCGATGTTAAGTTTGCTTTTATAATAATGTGCTATCCATAGTCTATAATCGTCAAAGTGACCGGAGAGATAATCGTTATAGAAACTTAATCCGGAATAGATGATAGGCTTCTTTCCCGTCTTGTTTTCTAGGTGCCTTAAAAACGCGCTTAGCTCTTTGCGCATTTTCGTTTCGCCAACACCATCAAGTGTTTCAATATCTACAACCATCGGAAGATCACCTTGCTCCCGCGGCACCGTTTGCAGGAAGAACCGCGCTTGAGCAATTCCGTCTTTTCGAGGACGAAAAAAATGATATGCCCCGCAGACTATCCCTGCTTTTGCGGCCTCACGCCAATTGCGTTGAAACCAGGGGTCAACTTTCATTATCCCTTCACTTGCTTTTATAAAGGCAAAATTGATGGCTATTTCTTCTTCCTGCATGGAAGCAACTTGCGGCCAGTCGATCTTTCCCTGGGCATACGATACATCAATACCATGAACATCGAACCCTTTGGGAATGTTAATATTGAAACTATTGTAATGTGGATAGTCTGGATCATCTCCCCAGTGCTTCACCCATTGACCGGTTGCCACAAAGAATTTTAATACATATCCGTAATAAAGTGGTGATAGTATGATGAGTAGCACAAAGGATCCGGCGATGAGCAGCGGCGTGTTCAGTTTCTTTTTTGCATTCTTTTGCTTCCTTCTAACCGTGGGTCTTTTCCTGGGTACGGGCTTTGTTGTCTTTGTTGGCACAAGACAAAGTTACATATATCAGCTTAAAGAGTGTGAACGATTAAGCGAGGTATGCCGATAATCTATTGCCAAACACCGGTCTTAACATTAACTTCATACCAAAGCTATTATTTTGCGCATTATGGCAGCTTTGCCATTGCATGATAATATGATACGTCTTTTTGTTATCCTCTTTCTTTTGTTTAACATTTCCAATGTTTTCGCCGAGCCATTTAGTGGTATTGTTAATTCACAACCAGACTCCGATCTTTTGATCTTAAAGCGAAAGCATCTCAGAGCTTTGTCTGAAAATAACCAGGTTGAGGCCGGAGACTGCCTGGCCGAGATGGGCAAGATTTGCTTTAATCAGGGGCATTATTCGATGGCCTTAGATTTTTATCGTAAGGCCGATCGCATTTATGCTAATATAAACGACCGCAGTAGATTGGCTGGGAATCTTAGTGCTATGGGAACGCTCTATTATTACAACAAGCAAGAGAATGAGGCTTTTCAGCTTTATACACGGGCGCTGAAAATGTATCGTAGCATCCGCAATTCTACGGGGACGGCAGAGGTGCTCGGGCAGATAGGCCACTTCTACGAAAAAAAGCACTTGTATGATTCTGCTTTCTTTTATCAACAGACAGCTTTACGACTGTATAAATCTGTAAATCTTAAAGATGGCGCGGCAAAGATATACGAGAATTTAGGAAGCATTTATGAAGATCTGGAGCAGTATGATTCAGCGCAAGTTTGTTTTAATCGCTCTTTGGCCTTGTATAAGAACAGCAATAACAAGATCGCCTCGATAGAAGTGATAAATAATCTGGGTGATATACAGCGCAAAACCGGCAATTATGCTGTCGGTATTTCCCTGAGTAAACGTGCTTACGGCATGGCCCTCGAATCAAAAAACCTATACCAACAAGCATCATGCACCAAAGATCTGGGCTTAGCCTATCGGCTTTTGGGGCGTTTAGATAGTGCCTTTCATTATATGGAGCTCAGTCGTAAATACTCTTTAGAAGTATATTCTGCGGAAGCGATGAAACAAACTTCTTTCCTGCAAGTGCTATACGAAATGGATCAAAAGAGCGATGAGATTGCTAAACTGGAGAGTGACCGTAAAATTAATATGCTTATTGGCGGGGCATCGTTACTCTTTCTTATTGTGATATTTCTTTCGGCAGTGTTTGTTATTGGCAGGCAACGTGTGAAGATCAAAGAGCAGAACACACTCGCGCGACAGCAGGAAGCCGATCATGAGTTGATTTCATTAGAACTTAAAAACAGGCAATTGGAAGAGGAAAGTCTTAAGCAGCAATTACAACTGAAGATGCGTGAGTTGTCAAATCATACATTAACTCAGGTGAGAAATAATCAGGTGCTGGAGGATTTAAGATCCACGCTCGTCGCAATGATCAAAGAGGATAAACGGGATCAGAAAAAACAGATGCAACAACTCGTTTCAACGATCAACGAGAGCTTTAATAATGAGGCTGGGTGGAAAGAGTTTAACATCATTTTCGAACAGGTGCATCAAAGTTTTTTTGATAAATTAAAGGATCTTCAGATTGAGCTGACTGCGGCAGATATCCGTTTGATCGCACTTATGAAGATGAATCTTAACTCCTCCGATATCGCTGTCATGCTAGGGATTTCTCAGGATAGCCTTAGAGTTTCTCGTTACCGGTTACGCAAAAAGCTGAACATGACGCAGGGCGAAAATTTAAGTGCCTTTGTGCATTCGCTATAATTTTCCTTGTTAATATTATCTTAATGTAACGATAAAATAACCATAATGGAGGTTTTTGTTTTGTTTAAATTATTGATAGTTAGTTGTTTGTGCTGGTATTGTAGCTTTGCTGTTAACGCCTCTTGTAACGCTGTTGCCTTCTTGTAACTCTCGAAATTTCCGATAATCATTCTTCAGTAACACATTTGTACCATTAGTTTATAAAGACACAAATGAAGAAAATTTTAAGCTTAGTCATAACGTTGATGCTCGCTGTTTGCACTCAGGCAGCCATCATTAAGGGATATGTTTATGACAAAGAAACGGGTACTCCTGTTGTGGGTGCACGTGTCCATTTAATGCCGGGAACACAGCTAACAAGTACCGGATTAAACGGAGCTTTCGAATTTAAAAACCTGAACGAAGGGAAATACACCGTTAGGGTTTCTTATATCGCATATAATAATGTTGACGCGCTTGTTACTATCGGATCATCTCCCAACACCCCTCTGAAAATCTATATGGAAGTGAACAACCGCAGTTTGGACGAGGTGGTAATTCATGCTGGCGGTGCTGTTTCAGATGATCATAGCGTACGTCATTTGGAGCGACAATCCGTACCTCTTATAAATGTTGTTTCGGGCAAGGCTATAGAGATTTCTCCAGATCTTACCGTGGCGAATATTGTACAACGGGTGTCGGGAGTTTCTATCGAGCGCAATAGCAACGGCGATGGGCAATATGCGATCATTCGAGGGATGGACAAACGGTATAATTATACCATGGTAAATGGGGTTAAAATACCTAGTCCAGATAATAAATACAGATATGTGCCGCTAGACCTTTTTCCATCTGATCTTGTAGATCGCATTGAGATCTATAAGTCCTTAACGCCGAATCTGGAAGCCGATGCCATTGGTGGTTCCGTGAATATGGTTATGAAAAACGCGCCGGATCGACTCTCTGTTAATGCTAATCTTTCAAGTGGATACAATCAGATGTTCTTCGATCGTAATTTTGCCAGCTTTGATGCCGGTTCAATTAACAAGAAATCGCCTTATGAATTAAACGGTAAGGCCTATCAGGCCACACAGTCTGATTTTACAAAAGGAACCTTGGATTACGCCTATCGTAAACCATCTCCGAATCTGATTGGCAGTCTTTCTATCGGACAACGTTTTTTTGATAGTAAGCTTGGCGTAATTGCGGGGTTAAGTTATCAAAACACCTTCCGCGGAAGTAACAGCACCTTTTATCGTTCCGCGGTAAGCGGTACAGATCGTTTTGCTGTTATTACCAATAAAGACTATCGTCAGTATTCCGAAGAACAGAATCGTATTGGGGCGCAAGCGAAGGTTGATTATAAGTTTAATGAAAATCATCGTCTTAGCCTTTATAACTTATACGTAGATCTAAAGAATCAGCAGTTAAGAGACGTGGTAAGTACAACATACAACGATGTTTATAAGCCGGGATTAGGAAATGCAGAACTCGTGTATAGCACCCGTGCTCGTCTAACGCAGCAACAGATTTATAACAGTACGCTTCATGGTGATCATTTTTTCCTTGACCATCGCTTTAATATAAAATGGTCAGCAGTATTTTCCTCTGCGCGAAATGCGGTGCCCGACAATACTGAGATCGAAGTAAATGGCATTCGTGAGAATTATTTGGAGCGCCGACTTTCACTGGTGAATACCGCACCGGTAACACGCCGCTGGGAACGCAATACTGACGAGGATATTTCTGCTTATCTCGACCTTTCCTACGACCTCAAGCTTTCCGGGGCATCCTTGAAATTGATGGCGGGAGGTTTGTATAGAGATAAAAAACGTAGCAGCTTCTTCAATAATTATAATCTTGCTCCCGCTGCTGCAAATGCCGGTTTAATATATGGCGAAGATTACCAGTCTTATACAGATCTGAGCTTGGTCGTTTCTAATCCAGGTGGTGCTGTTAGTAATTCTTTGACCTACGATGCTTCGGAAAAAACTGCTGCGGGCTACGGTATGTTTAATTTTTCTGCTAAAAGATTTGATCTTTCAGGAGGCGCGCGCGTAGAGCATAATGATCAGGGATATAATTTATTATTTGCCGCCGGAGAGAAATACCCACGTGGAAATCAAGTGTATACCGACGTCTTGCCCTCGCTGGTCGCCAAATATCACTTGTCTGAGAAAACTCAATTACATGCTTCCTATTACAAGACTCTGAACAGACCTGGATTCTATGAAATTGTTCCGGGAAAAGTGGTAAATGAGGAATTTCAGGAACGCGGCAATCCTTTTCTGCGAAGAGCCAAGGCTGACAACTTCGATTTACGCTACGAGCTGTTTCCTGGCGCCGCTGAGCAATTGTTGGTTGGTGCTTTCTTTAAGCGAATTATTGATCCCATTGAATATACATTTCAGCCTGATGCCACCCGCGGGCAAGATATTTATTATAGCCCTGGCAACTTTGGAACTGCCAGAAACTTCGGTGCTGAGCTTGACTACATAAAATATTTCAATCGCTTTGGAGTAAAGGCCAACTATACCTACACCCATTCGAGAATTACCACCCCTAAAACGGCACGTCGGATTAACGAGGCAAGTGGCGATATAGAGGCATACACTGTTAGCCAGTCGCGCCCTTTGTTTGGCCAGTCAGAACACATTGCAAATGTTTCTCTTTTGTATAAAGACACCAAAAAAGGCTGGGATGTGCAACTGGCGACAGCTTATGTTGGACCGCGCATTAACACCGTTTCCCAGTTCGTTGATAACGATTTGTGGCAGGAAGGGTTTGTACAAATGGATTTTTCGGCAGAGAAGAGCTTAAAGCACGGATTTACAGTGTTCGTAAAGGCTGCAAACTTGCTTAACACCCCAAATCGTTTGTTTATTAAAGGGACACATCCCGAAAATGAAAAGCTCATGGAGAATATCGTCTTTGATGGTAAAACCAGAATGCGCAGCGATTTTTATGGCCAGTCATACCTATTAGGTCTTCGTTTTAAACTTGTAAAATAAAAGATATCATGAGAATTAGACATTTTATGCTTGCACTAATGGCCGTAGCGCTGTTGGCCTCGGCATGCGAAAAGGCAAATATTGACGTCGATACTGCTTCGTCGGATGGCGAAGCTACGGGTGAGGTATCAGGAGTCTGGACCAAAGGGAGCACCCATGTGATCAAAGGTGACATTATTATTCCTGAAGGCAAGAGCCTGACTATCGAAGAGGGCGTAACCGTATTGATGGATACGGTCGCTAAGCCTGAGGTTATTGTGTTAGGAAATTTATATTCTTTGGGTACTGATGAAAATCCTGTGCGCTTTACGGTTAACGATTCCTATAAAAACGCAGATCATAAGTTCGGAAAGCTGTGGGGCGGTATTCTTGCTGCCTCAACATGTGCAGAGCTTGTATTAGATCATACCGTACTTGAATATGGCGGTGCTACGACTTCGGATGCTTCTACATCGGTAAAGATGGGCTTGTATAAGGCGGAAGCGGGCGAGAATCTTCCAGCCTTGTGGTTTGCAAACGTCAATGGTAAGCTGATCGTGCAAAATTCAATCATCCGGAATTTTCAGGAGGACTGTACCTACATAGACGGTGGCAAAATTATTTTTTCCAATAATGTGTTCTATACTACCGGTGTTACTGGTGGAGAGGCTATGAACTTTAAGTCGGGATGTCTGGCTGATGTATCTTACAATTTAGTGTATAGTGCTAATACGAATGCCCTTAAACTATCAAATTCAGGAGATCGCAGCCCTCAGGCATATATCGTAGCTTACAACAACACCTTTATAAATACAGGGTGGCGCAGGCCTACGGCTAAAGGCGGTTCTGTTTGGGTAGAGTCAAGTGTCCGTGCAGACTTGCGCAATAATCTATTCGCTAATACGCGCTTCGGGATAAAGCGTGATCCAAAGAAACCTGAAGATTCCAGATCCGTTTATAGCAATAACTGGTATTATGGTTACGATCAAACAACGGTAAATCAATTCCAGCCGGGAGGCGATATATTGGCGGGCGTTAATGACGTTATTGGAAAAACCGCCGGCGATAATGACCCTAAGTTCGTTAACTTTCCTCTCAATAATAGTGTTAACAGTCCTGATTTTAATACATCATGGGACTTTCATCTACAGGGTAACTCTGCTGCTTTAAATAAGGGCGTTACCGGCTTTTATCGCCATTTCAAATCTGCTATCACAACTACTAACGGACTGAATTACACTTCACCGGAACCTTCCACCTTTGTGGGTGCCTACGGTGTAAAAGATATTTAATAATGAAGCATTTTCTTTTATATAACACCCTGTTTCTCGCGGCTTGCGCGATGATATACTCTTGCTCAAATCCTCAGTCATCAGTAAACTCTCCTGTAAAACCAGCGATAGTAACAGAACCCGTTGGCTTTGATAGTGACGACCCTGCTATATGGATTAATAAAGCAGATCCCTCAAAAAGCCTTGTTATCGGTACCGATAAAGATCAGAATGGCGCCTTGTATGTTTTCGATTTGGCAGGAAAAGTAATAAAGGATAAAACGGTGAAGGGCTTGAAGAGACCCAATAATGTTGATGTAGCCTATGGCTTGATTCTAAATGGAAAGTCTGTTGATATTGCGGTGGCTACCGAGCGCTATACGCACAAATTGCGTGTCTTTTCATTACCTGACATGAAGGCGATTGATAACGGTGGAATTGATGTGTTTGAAGGGGAAACTTCCGAAGGCTTTCGTGATCTGATGGGAATTGCCCTGTATACGTCAAAAGATGGAAAGATTTATGCCATCGTCGGACGTAAAACGGGGCCACAAACTGGTGGATATTTGTGGCAGTATTTGCTGAGCGATAACGGTAGCGGAGCTGTGAATGCCCGTCTGGTGAGGAAATTCGGCGAGTATAGTGGGAAAAAGGAAATTGAAGCGATCGCGGTAGACAACGAAATGGGATACGTTTATTATTCTGATGAACAATATGGTGTTCGTCAATATTATGCTGATCCTGCAGCCGGAGATAAACAGCTGGCTCTTTTCGCTACTGAGGGGTTTAAAGAAGATCACGAGGGCATCTCGATTTATAAGTTGAGCGATACAACTGGTTATATTCTTGTGTCTGATCAGGGAGCTAATCGTTTTCAGATTTTCACTAGAGAAGGGGCACCCGGTAAACCGTTTGAACATAAGCTACTGAAAGTGGTAGATGTTGAAGCACAGCAAAGTGACGGTTCTGATGTGGTAAATATTCCTCTCAATGATACCTTTAAGCATGGACTTTTTGTTGCTATGAGTACTGATAAGACTTTTCATTATTATCGCTGGGAAGATCTTGCAGGGAAGCAATTGAAAGTTAAGCATTAGCCAATCATTTTTTAGTTTTTAACATCTCCGTGGTACATTACATGATTATGAATGTGCTGCGGAGATTTTCTATTTAAGGCGTTTGTCCCTTAAATTGCTCCTTCCAAAATAAAGAGAGGGTAAGTGCTACCTATCTGTTCTGAGACTGACTCGAGACTGCTTC
>DKIV01000005.1 GCA_002454425.1 Sphingobacteriaceae bacterium UBA6709 | reverse complement strand
CTGAGTCAGTCTCGAAGCAGGTTGGTAGCAAGGGGATGGAAAGGGTGGCCAGGTGTGTGACCTGTGCAGGCGTCTTCGGAACGCTTTTATATGACATAATGCGACATCGTAGGACTGTTTCGCATTGCTCCTGACAGGCCAGGTAAGCTGCTGTTTGTTATAGATCAGCAACAGATCTTATCGGTTTTATTGCGAAGGAGGCTAATGAGTGTTGAAGAGTTAAGCAACTGAAGGACATGGACTTGACTTGTGAAAAGGATTGTTTCATCTTTGTTCTGTCAGCGCTGCGTGCCGGTACCCATTGCAGCGGGACTGACAACTCTGAAGTTGCCGGGAGGGTTCAGGCGGCATGGAAAATTAAATTCGATCGTTTATGGCGCGTCCGGCAACAAGGGAAACAGCTCGCAAACTTTCCTGGCAGGGTTGTAATAATGATTTTTGATGAATAAAATGGGTGGCTTGGTGCTTGTGTTTTCTTTCTTGAGAAGGCTACACGACTAATGTTTTTGAGTCGATGATAGCTAACAGCAAGAGTCGGCGTAAAGCGCCTTCAGTTTAAGATTCGTAAAAAAAATGGCCAACAGAATGGGTCCTTCTGTCAGCCATATTTTAATCGAAACAGGAAGTTGCGATTTTCTACATGGCAGATACCGCCGTGGTGACATAATTTGAGGGGGCACTTTCATTTTTTGCCCGGTCTATTGCTGTAACCACGTATTGATAGGAGCCTTGCGCAACGTTGTTGTCTGTAAACGTCGTCTTATTTTCGAACGATATTTTAATGATCTTGGTGGCATCTTGAATGTCGATTACGCTGTTATTTGGGAAGCGGTAAATGACGTAGCCATAAGCTGTTTCCTGGTCACGAGCCATCAATGGTTGCTGCCAGTTGAGCGTTACCGAGTTACCTCTTGTGGTAGCTTGTAAATTTAAGGGAGATTGTGGTGGAATATGATCTAGCCAAAGCATTGCGGGAGGTAATGCGGGGAATTTGTAAAAGTCATTTCGTAAAGAATCCTGTATTCCCGCGAAGTTTCCCGTTACAGATTTCGAGCTGAAAAAGACGCTTCCCTGAACCCGCGTATTATTTCGGATGTATCTGATTTGGTCAGGAATCTGACTATAGTTATTCCAACCTGGACGGCGTTCATTGGCTCTGTATGCAGCCTGCCCTATATAGAGGTGTCGCCCGTAGGTGTTTAAGCTCCACCAATCCATAAGCTTTTCAAAGGCAGCAGCTCTATAGTAAAAAGGGAAATAGATCTGCGGATTGATATAATCTACCCAGGATTCTTGTATCCATTTTCTGGAATCAGCATAGATTTCTCCATAGCTGTCAAGGCCGCTGGTTTCTGATCCATCGGGAGACTGAGCTTTGTTTCTCCATATACCAAAGGGACTAATGCCAAACTTTACATAACGTTTTATCTTATGGATCTGCGTTGACAGCTCCTGAATGAGCGTGTCTACGTTGTGCCGGCGCCAGTCGCCAATAGTAGCAAATCCAGAACCATATATTTTAAACGTCTGGGCATCCTGTATAACCTGACCTTTCTCAGGATATGGGTAGAAATAGTCGTCGAAATGCACGCCATCAATGTCATAGTTTTTAACAACATTCGTTACCACATCGATAATATAATTTCTTACCTCCGGAATGCCAGGGTTAAAGAGTTTCTTTCCGGCGTAATTAAAAAACCATTCCGGATGTTTCCGGGAGATGTGATCGTTGCTGATGTCGCTGGGGTTGAGCGTGGTTGACGCTCTATAGGGGTTGAACCAGGCATGTAACTCCATTCCGCGCTTGTGAGCTTCATTGATTGCAAATTCCAATGGATCGTAAAACGGAGAAGGAGATTGTCCTTGTCTGCCGTTTAAGAAGCGGCTCCAGGGTTCCTGACCTTTGGCGTAAAATGCATCCGATGCGGGGCGAACCTGTAGCATGATGGCATTGATGCCGTTTCGTTGGTGTTCATCAAGTATTTTAATAAGTTCCGCCTGCTGTTTGCTTACAGGGAGACCCGGGGAGGATGGCCAGTCGATGTTCGCAACGGTGGCAATCCAGATTCCGCGAAACTCGCGTTTGGGATGTTTGAGGAAAACCGTGGTGTCTCTGTATTGAACAGGTTGCGCGTTTACAAGCTGAAACAGCGAGAGAAGAGAGAATGTGAGAAGATAAATTCTAAGCATATTTTAACAAAACTTTCTTGCTTCTGGCTTCAGTGTACTCACCAGATAGCTGATCAGAATTCTAAACTAATGGAGTTCGGGAATGTTTACGATAATGTAAACTGTTTATAGGGGGGCAAAGATAAAGAACATAAATATTAAAATAGGGAGTATTGGAATTTATCTTTGCCAGAGATCCGTCCTTGCCGCCATAACTTAGCTAAGGTGGTATTTGGACTTACATACGTCGGTCAAAATATTATCTTTGTGAAAATAGCGTGCGCGAAGGTCTCGAGGATCAATAGATGACGTTGCTGTTTTGCAGGGGCTTTTTGCCTGTGTTTTAACTTGAAAATAATGGAGAATATAAAGTCAGAAGCATCAGGAGGTAGAGATTCTAACAAAATTTATTTCTTAGTGCTTGTTATTGTCGCTTTACTGGGAACGAATATTTATTTGTTCTTTAAAGATAAAAAGTCAAACGACAAAGTTGTTACGCTTACCGACGAGAAGTCGCGCATGAGTGTTGAGATAGATAGGATAGAGGCTGAGCTTGATAAGGCAAGTTCTGAGAATGTTAAGCTGAGCACTCGGTTGAAAGACGATTCGGATGTTGCCCGACGTAAGATTGAAGAGCTAAGGAACGCCCTTAAAAAAGGAGAGCTGACGCAACAGGAATTGGCAAGAGCACAACAGGAAATTAAAAGCCTGCGTTATTTTGTCTCGCGTTATTCCTCAGATATTACAGACCTTAAGCAGAAAAATCACGTGCTTACGGCCGAGAGAGATAGCTTGCGCTCGACGGTAAATGACGTTAATGAACATGCTACTCGCCTGGAACGCCAGAATTCCGAGTTAAACAATAAGGTGAAGATCGCTTCAGCATTGAAAGTGGCCCGATTTGAAGTTGCTGCGTTTAAGGTCAAAAACAATGGCCGCGAGACGGAAGTAACGCGAGCTGCCGCGGCTAAGAAGTTTAAGATAGCTTTTACTATTGCCGATAACAGCATCGCCCAAAGAGGAATGCACGAGATCTATATTAGGGTTGTCGATCCAAATGGCAATTTGATTACTGACGACAACGAGAGTTTCTTCTCTGCCAATGGAGATGATTTACAATACACCTATAAAACAGCGATAGACTTTGATAACACGCCTTCAAAGCTATACTCCGTTGATTGGATGAATCCAAAAGAATTCCAAAAGGGAGTTTATACCGTGCTCCTTTATTCCGATGCCTCAACCATGGGAAGCGCCTCTATTACGTTACGCTAAGGGCGGAGCTAAGGGGAGCTGAATAATGAAAGTAGTGCCTCGTCCGGACTGGGTGATGAAGCTGATGGTGCCCAGCATATTTTCTACCGCTTGTTTCACAAACGAGAGTCCTAGGCCTGTTCCGGAGCTTTTCGTCGTAAAATTAGGGTTGAAGATCTTTTCCCGCAGTTCTTCAGGTATGCCGGATCCATGGTCTTTGACTTTTATTATTGCTGTATGCGACTCTGTGAATACTTCTATCTGAATTAAGCCCGGTTTATCTGAATCAGCGGCCTCGACAGCATTTTTCACCAGGTTGTTAAATATTTTCATCAGGTGATCTCTGCTTCCGTTTACAATTACGGCATGTTCAGGAAGCATGAGATCTATAGATAATTCTTGTTGTTCATATTGCTCAGCGGTTTTCCTAATGCATGCCAGTATATCAAGATTTTCCAAAGGGGCGTCAGGGAGCTTGGCGAACGTTGAAAATTCAGAGGCGATGAGGGCGAGACTTTCAATCTGTTCAATAAACGCCTTACTAAAACGTTCAAACTTCTTATCAAAATTTACATCCTTTTCCTTCCAGGATTTTTCTAGCAACTGAACCCCTAGCTTAAGCGGTGTTAATGGATTTTTGATTTCATGTGCTACCTGTTTAGCCATTTCACGCCATGCTGATTCACGCTCAGATCTGGCTAGTTTAATAGCACTGGCCTCGAGCGCAAGGATCATGTTGTTATATTCTTTTATGAGGCTACCGATTTCATCATTACTTTGCCATTGAATGAATTCATTTTTTCCATCGATTTTAATCTCGCTGAGACTCTTACTTACCAACGTGAGGGGGTAAGTGATTTTATTAGCAAGGAAAAAGGTGAATAGTGCTATGGTAACCAAAACCAGCGCATATACATTAATTAATGTATTTAGGTAATCGCCCATGAGGCTATCGTAGTCGGCCTGATAAGAAAAATAGGGCAGACAAAGGTAAGCGATCGTTTCATTTCGACTGTTGCGAATGGGCTTATAGGCGGCCAGGAACCTCATGTTCCCAACGCGTTCCTCATTAAGGAATTCAGACAATTGATACTTACTGATATTGACAAACGCAAGGGCATTCATGAGCGGTTCAATGAATCCGTCCTCATATATTTTGCTCTGAGTAGTAAACAACAGGCGACCGCGCAGGTCGAAGAGACTGAGATCTATGGCATTGACGCTGGCGAAGGAGCGGAATGCTTGTTCCTGATCGCCAGGATCCTGATTGTTGAATATTGTGTTGTTTTCAAAACCCTCACTGAGTCGGTTAATTTTTCTGATAGAGTCATTTTCCAGCTGTTTTTGAAACTGGTTACTGATACTTACATACGTAATTATACCTACGACAAAAAGTGTGAAGAGTATTGCTCCAATGAGAGATGCCTGGATACGTGTCCGGTAAAGAAGCCGGCTACCGGGCAGGTACGATTGCCAGTTGCTGACGTTTATAGAAAACTGATTGTTTTTTAAAGCCAGCCATAGCTGATTTAATAAGATGATAATGGTCGTAAGGGAGCTCATTACCAGGAACAGGAATGATACCGATGCGAGCTTCATTACCCACGTTGTTACCGGGAGACTCACTATAATAGCCTTTTTTGCATTCGGTTTATAGATAAGATGGCTGTAGCCATTCTTGTCGACGAATGTAAAGGCATCATTACTTGCCGGGAAATTGTTGCTCAGGCTATAAATGTACTTGCCATTCTGGTTGACGAGTTTGTCATTCAAATAGAAGGCAAAAGAATGGTTCCGAAGATTCTCGTCGGAGTCCATTTTATTGTCAACGAGAATAGGAGGAACATATCCGGCATCCTTAAATGTTTTCGACTTTAGCGTCACGATAACGGATCCCAGCACGGTGTTTCCCTTTTTTATGGGAATGATGCCGAAATAATGCTGATAGCCGAACGTGTTATTGATCGTATAGAAATTCTCCGATACTTTAATAGATCCCGCCAGGACAAGATTCTTGAAGGTCGTAATATTTAACTTGTCTTTTGACTGGTTTTCCTGACCCGGTATATAAGGGAATGCCTCCAGATCATATCTTGACAAGTACCCATCAAAATAACGCTTCTTAAGCTTGTCTGTTATCGGTAAGGAATCAGGCATGCCCCATTGGAAGTAGTTTTGTAAGTATGGGTCTTTTGAAAGCTCTTGTTCCAGCGAGAAGAAAAGAAGAACCGCATTGGGATCGTCAGCAGATTCAAGTTTATAAGCAATGATCTTTCGTTGCTCTCTTTCTTTTAAGAATTGAAAAGACGAAAGCTTTATGGAGTTTATTATGGAGAATATCAGCAGAACGAAAACAAGGTACAGGAATTTGCTGGTTGGCGTGTTGCTTTCCTGAGAACGCCATTGTATCCAGACAAGAAGCGTTATAAGCGCTACTGTGATATTAAAAAAGCCTGTGACTGAGCTTATGAAAATTGAGATGGCAATGCCGCTAAGTAAATATACTTGGAATGTTTTTTTGTCAATGGAAAGACTTCTCGCAATAGATAATAATATCTCTATAACAAGATAGATATTTAGGGCGCCAGCGAATAGAAGCGCTATTGAAATCCAGCTGAGGAAGTCTAGATAGAGAATGTTGCTTAAGTCGAAATTTATATCAGATTGCGCAACGAGATTGAAGAATATCGTGTTGAAGGCACTACAAATCAAATAGAGAAATAATCCGAGGAATGTAATTACTAGTATTACGCTAACACGGCTGGATCCTAAATTGTGTAATGATAGGCGCTTTCGATAATTGTAGATGAACGCGATAATCCAGGTAACCATTATCGCTGTGAGCATAAAGTCACCAAGCGATTTAAAGAGATATCCCCCGGAGAAGTGCTTTTGGTCGAAGAGGCCCGTATTGAAATAGTTATCAAAAATTGGATAGGCTAAACTCAGGAATTTTATTCCGGCAAAATAGAGGAAAAGAAATCCGATGCCAGTAAGGACTGTCTTTTTTTCAACCATCCAGACCGCCAGATAGTGGGTGAACAGCGTAAGTAACAGTATCGAAATGATGGTCATCCACAGTTCGAGATCTGAGTAAAAGCTGTTGGTGAGGGAGGTTTTAAGTTTTACGGCAACAATAAAGCTGCCATCACTATTGATGATGTTGTAGGTGTTCTTATCATTAAATCCCGCGATCTCCAGATTGTTGTCCTGTATGAGATCGGGAGAAAATGTGTTGTTAAGAAAGCTATTTTGAAAAGGATATTCTGACTTGATCGGGATTATGCAGACTACAGAATACTCTCCGCGCGACCGCTTTATCGCTTCATACCAGCCGTTTCTTGTTTTAAGTCTGTTCGATCCCTCCTTAAGCCCTTCGTCTGTGGAAGGGGCGATGCGGTTAGTATTCCAAAATAGGAGCTGGTGGTTTTTATAAGTGAAAAGGTAAATGCGGTGCTTATTCTTAAAGTCGTTTATGTAAGTCGCTGCCTGCGATGGATCAAGGTGCAGCTTTTTGATATTTTCAAAGTTAATGTCATTGTTGATGAAGTTCTTTGCAAAGCGTTCCTTCTTTTGCAGGTTAAACTCAATGGTGCGAGCATTCATCGCCAGAATTTCATTCTTGTCGAATGTATAATGGATGGAGATAGCACATAATGCGAACCCAAGGGATAGCATGAGCAAAAGAATACGGAGACGAATGCTTATGTTCACTGGTGATTTTTTAACTTTAAATGAAGTCCTTGCCCCTTCCGGATGCATTAAATACGCATATCTGGATCCGCGGACTTGTCATAAAACAAAAGGAGGCCTGATGTGTTTCAGTTACCTCCTTTTTGGGGTTATTAAATCGATAGATTTATTTCTACTGAACCTGTGCTGATTGGGTAAGTACCGAACGGTCAACTTTTTTAATAAGTCCCTGTAGAACATTTCCTGGGCCTACTTCTGTAAAAGATGTCGCTCCATCTTCCAGCATACGCTTTACGGTTTGTGTCCATTTTACCGGTCCTGTGAGCTGAGCGATGAGATTTTGCTTTATGCTCTCTATTTCGGTATGCGGATGGGCATCAATATTTTGAATGATTGGGCATACTGGTTGTTGGAAGGCCGTAGATTCAATAGCCTGAGCCAGCTCAGTACGTGCTGATTCCATTAGTGGTGAATGAAAGGCACCGCTAACATTCAATCGTAAGGCGCGTTTGGCACCTCTTTCTGTGAGCATAGCACATGCTTTTTCGATACCTTCAATACTTCCGGATATTACCAATTGTCCGGGACAGTTGTAATTTGCCGGCACAACTACTTCGGAGATCATTTCACATACCTCTTCAACGGTGTATTCATCAAGTCCAAGAATGGCGGCCATGGTTGATGGCTGAATCTCGCAGGCCTTTTGCATCGCGTTCGCACGTGCGGCAACAAGACGTAGACCATCTTCAAAGCTTAACGCTCCCGCGGCCACTAATGCTGAAAACTCTCCAAGAGAATGTCCTGCAACCATGTCAGGTTTAAAAAGATCTCCCATTGCTTTAGCAATTACAACGGAATGAATGAAGATAGCGGGTTGTGTAACTTTAGTCTGTTTGAGATCATCTTCCGATCCATCAAACATAATATCAGTAATTCTAAAGCCTAAAATGCTGTTGGCTTTTTCAAAAAGTTCTTTTGATGCTTCATGCGAGTACAGATCTTTGCCCATACCAGCGAATTGGGATCCTTGTCCCGGAAAAACGAATGCTTTCATTATTTCTAAATTAGTCCAGACTTGCCGTAATTAGTTGGAGGAATTCTGCCCTTGTTCTTTCGTTTGCAAATGCTCCCGTAAAGGCCGATGTTGTCGTCACTGAGTTCTGCTTTTGGATGCCTCTCATAGACATGCAGAGATGTTTACATTCAATGACAACAGCGACGCCCAGGGGATTTAAGGTCTTATTTATACAATCCCGAATTTCGTTAGTTAATCTTTCCTGTACCTGAAGTCTTCTGGCGAAGGCTTCTACAACACGTGGAATTTTGCTGAGACCAACAATATGTCCATTCGGAATATAGGCTACGTGTGCTTTTCCTATGAAAGGCAACAAATGATGTTCGCACATGGAGTATACTTCGATATCCTTCACTAAAACCATTTGACTGTACTCTTCCTTAAACATGGCGCTCTTGAGGATTTCTTCAGGCTTGAGATCATAACCATGGGTGAGGAACTGCAAGGCTTTCGCAACGCGTTCAGGCGTTTTAATCAAACCTTCCCGCGAAGGGTCTTCACCTAAGTCGCTTAATATTTCTGAATAGTGGGAGGCGATACGTTCAATCTTTTCGGGGTTGTATCGGTCGATTTTGACGTACCCATCAACCTCATTCTCCTCAGCCATCCGGTTTATTTCTTTATTTTCTTCCATGTTATTAATCTCCGTAGTATTCCGCGTAATTATTTTCAGTCTCAAATAGCTGAATTTTATGAAGGTTGACGCCCTGTTCCCGTAAAGGAACTTCCAGCTGCCGGTAAATTTCCGTTGCCAGGACCTCGGTAGAGGCCATTTTTCCCTGCATAAAATCAACGTCAAGGTTGACATTCTTATGGTCGAGTTTATTTATTACGTAAACCCGGATAATCTCCTTAAGGTGTTTCAGGTCAATCAGATAGCCAGTGTCTGGATTAATATCTCCATTTACCGTAACAAAGAGTTCGTAGTTATGCCCGTGCCAATTGGGATTGGAGCATTTGCCAAAAACCTCCCGATTTTTATCGTCTGACCATTCCTCTCTAAAGAGACGGTGTGCTGCATTAAATTGTTCTCTTCTGGTAATGTAAATCATCTTAAAGATTTTGACAAATATAAAGAAACAATACAAATGGCATTGTTTTCGTTTCTACATCCGCTGGAAGGCATCCCTGTTCCGGCTATCATTATTACACGGAAATGGTTAATCTCGTTTAACAATATTTAATTTTGCCACATGAGAATTCTACTGAGTTTTGCCACCGAGCCGGAAGTGGACGTTCTTAGAAGCGCGATGCGGCTGGAGATGGGTTGGAATAGCTTCAAGGAACACCAGATTTTTCTCCTTTGTACTGGCGTCGGTATGACTGCGACTGCTTTGTCTCTGGGCGCTCATTTGGCTCTCAATCAATATGATGTGGCCATAAATGCGGGCATTGCGGGTGCCTTTGATAAAAGAGATGAGCTGGGGAAGGTTTTCCTGATTTCTTCAGACTGCTTTTCTGAGTTAGGCGCTGAAGATCGCGCCGAATTTATTGATATTTCCCAGCTTGGATTCGGTAATGCATACGAGGCAGCCTCAGCGCAATCACCCTTGAGTGCAGCGGTATCTCATCTGGATGTCGTTCCTGCCATCACGGTAAACACCGTTCATGGTAACGAAGCCTCAATCGCTCGCATTATATCCAGGTGCAGTCCTCGTTCAGAAAGCATGGAGGGGGCCGCTTTTTTCATGGCGTGCCGTACTTTTAATTTGCCCTGCATTCAGCTGCGGTCAGTATCAAATTATGTTGAGCCTCGCGATCGGGAAGCATGGGATATCCCCCTTGCTATCAAGAATTTAAATCAAGAATTACTAAATATTTTCCAATATATATCATGAAACTTACCCTTGCGTTTTCACCATGTCCCAATGATACGTTCATTTTTGATGCTATGATTCATCATAAGATTGACACCGAAGGACTGGAATTTGAAGTTTTTTATGATGATGTAGAAACGCTCAATCATAAGGCTTTTAACCAGGAAATTGACGTAACGAAGCTCAGTTATCATGCATTTGCTTACGCGATAAACGATTATGCTTTGCTTGATGCCGGAAGTGCGTTAGGTTATGGCGTCGGGCCTCTGGTTATTTCTTTGGAGCCTTTCGACCTCAATACCTTGATGGACGCTGGTGCTGAGAGTAGTGATCTTAGAATTGGAATCCCCGGAAGATTTACAACCGCGAACTTCCTCTTTAGTCTTGCATTTCCCATGTTACATGATAAAAGGGAGATTTTATTTTCCGAGATTGAGAACGAATTGTTAAACAGGTCAATTGATTTAGGACTTATTATCCATGAGAACCGATTCACCTATCAGGAGAAAGGGTTGCATAAGGTAATAGATCTGGGTGAATTCTGGGAGTCGAAGACTGGCTGCGCGATTCCACTGGGAGGTATAGCCGTAAAAAGATCTCTTAGCGATGAGGTGAAGATGAAGGTAAATAGAGTCATACGTCGCAGCGTGGAATTCGCATTTGAGAATCCAAAGTCAGGAATAGATTTCATTCGTTCCCACGCCCAGGCGATGGATGAGGAGGTCATGTTTAAGCACATTGAATTATATGTGAACAAATATTCATTAGATTTGGGGGAAGAAGGCAGACGTGCTATCCAATTGATGTTTGATACAGCTGTCGCTAATGGAGTAATTCCAGGCTTTAGTGGAAGTCCATTTCTGACTACTTGAAATAAAGGTTTATGATTATTATTACCGGAGCCGCGGGCTCCATCGGTGGCGCGTTTATTGACAAGCTACATAAAGAGGGTTACCACGATCTTGTGTTGGTAGATAACTTTCCTGATGAGGAAATAAAATCGGATAATGAGCAAGTGCGATCTTCTTTAAGATTGGAACCCAAGGACTTATTTGATTTCATAAGGGCCAATCATCATCATATACAGTTTGTTTTCCATTTCGGAATAAGAACGGACGATGCTTCTGGTTCCAATGATATTGACTATTCCAAATCTGTCTGGAATGCCTGTGTGGAGTTCGGACTTCCATTGGTATACACCTCTTCGGTGGCCACCTATGGCTTAGGGGAGCGGGGATATAAGGATTCGGAAGAGAAGCTGGAACTATTGAATCCCATAGATCCGAAAGGTATTTCAAATCATGCCTTTGATGTTTGGGCAATAAATCAAGTTCGTAAACCCTACTTCTGGGTTTGCCTCAAGATATTTGATCTCTACGGTCCAAATGAGGAGGATTTGGGAGATGCTGCTTCGTTTATATACCGCGCTTACCGTCAGATAGAAGAGTTCGGGTATATCGAGTTGTATAAGTCGCATAAGTCTGACTTTTTAGATGGCGAACAGGCTCGTGATTATATTTATATTAAGGACTTGCAGGAGGTGCTATATTTCTTTATGCACAACAGAAAGAAAAGTGGCGTTTTCAATGTTGGAAGTGGCGAGGCCCGGTCTTTTAATGATCTAAGCCGCGCAGTGTTCCGTTCATGTGATAAGCAGGAGGATATTCGATATGTTGAGCAGTCAGAATCTATGCGCGGCAACTTTCAATATTTTCAGCAGGCACCGGTTTCCAAGTTAAGAGAAGCGGGGTTCGACCTGAAATTTTATACCCTCGAAGATGGTATTGATGATTATATTCGGGAATACCTCGCAGCGCAACGACGCTTATAAGTTTTCGTTAATCTGATCTAATGTCTTCACGCTGAGGCGTGAGGATATTTCCGACGTAAGAAGGGAAATGCTGAAGACCGTAAGTATCACCAAAGCTGAGTCCGCGATCTTTAGTGCTATAGGATAAGACTCTGTTATCGTTTGTACATCACCCATTTTTATCAGTCCAAATCGTTGCTGGATAAGGCAAAAGCCTATACCACAAAGCAGTCCCAGCACACACCCCGTCATGGAAATCATGATGCCCTCATAGAAGAATATTCTTTTAATAAGTTTTTTGCTGGCCCCTATACTGCTAAGTATCGCAATATCTTTCTTTTTGTCAATAACCAACATCGTCAGAGAGCCCACGAGATTAAATATGGCTATAATCAGTACGAACGTAAGGATAATATAGATAGCCCATTTCTCAACGTTTAGTACTTTATAGAGTAATTCATTCTGCTGTATCCTGTTTTTCACAAGGAAGCCCTTGCCGAGCCTTTTGCTAATATCCTTTTGTACATCGTCTATAGAGGCTAGGGGTTTTATCCTTAGCTCAATGGCTGAAATGTTTTTGGGCTCAGATAAAAGATCTCGTGCGAAGCTCAGCGGTACAATCACAACGTCATTAAAGTCCTGCTGAACATTAAACACCCCCGATGAGTGGATGTATTTAACGTTAAACTCCTCTGCGGGATTAATAGAAGTGGCGCTGCCTTTACGAGCCGCGTAGAGTTCTATCGGAGTCGCCTCGTCATAAATATTCACCCCCAGAGAGCCCTGAACAGAAGCGCCAATAACAGCCTGAGGAGTTCCTTCCGCGTGTAATAAAAAACTACCGTCAACCATGATGCTATCCAATCCCCGCGATTTGGAAAACGAGTCGCTAACACCTCTGACTGTACCTATAAATTGGCGGTTATTATAGCGTAATAACACCTTTTCCTGTAATACTTCATTAACATGAGATATTCTGGCATCTCGTTTTATCGACGCTATAGCTGGAGTCGCGGGATCAAAGCCCTTGCCGTAGCTCGGCTCAATTCTCAGTTCGGGACTAAAGCTATTATACATCGAGAGAATTACAGATTCAAAGCCGTTAAACACCGATAGAATAATAATCAACGCCGCGCTGGCCACGAATACGCCGAACATAGAAATCCCGGAAATGATATTAATCGCGTTAATAGATTTCTTAGAGAAAAGATATCGTTTCGCTATGTAAAGGGACGTATTCATTTTGCAGAATCCTTAACGTACGAAAGGATTTAACTGCTTTTCTTCTCCGATGCTCGTCGTACTTCCGTGGCCGGGATAAACGATGGTATCATCAGGAAGGCAGAAAATGTTATTTCGGATGCTTTCGATAAGTGTGTAATGGTTTCCTCCGGGAAGATCAGTTCTTCCGATGCTGCGGTAAAAGAGCACGTCGCCGCCTATCAGAAACTTATTTTCAGCACTGTAAAAGCATAAATGCGCGGGTGAATGTCCTGGTGCAAATATGATTTCCAGACTGGAGTTTCCAAAGGTAAGTGTGCCCGACGCAGGAAGGAAACTTGTTGGTCTTGGCGACAGCTCATAAGGTATTCCAACCGTTGCGGCAAGTACCGGTGCGGTGTCTAATGTAGCTAATTCACCTTCGTGACACTCTGGAAGAAGCCCATAGGTGTCAAAAATGAATTTGTTGCCCAGTACGTGATCTACGTGGCAATGAGTATTTATAAGCCTTGCAGGCGTCAGCTTCTGTTCTTTAACGAAGTTGGTTATCTGATTCTGCTCTGCTCCATTTGACATGCCCGGGTCAATGATAATACAACTGCCACTGTCGTCTGAAACGATATAAGTGTTTTCAGAAAAAATATTAAATGTAAATGTCTTGATCTGCATGGTATTCAAAACTAGAAATTATTCATTATTAAGCAAAGGGGAGCAACGGCTACTTTTCCTTCCAGCGGAAGCTCTTTATAAAAACATTAAGATCCTCTTTTAAAAAGTCAATAACCGGAGCCAGTGAGTCTATTCGCGGAACTTCATCAAAATACAAGGCGGCACGGAGATAATTCGACGAGCTGTCTGTCAAATAAAATTGCGCGGATGAAGCAGTATTGCCCGTGATGGTATAGTAAATACCGTAGACCTTTTTATCAGGGTAGGAGATGAAAGCTTCGTCAATACCCGTGGCTTTCACGGTATGTTTGAATGCCAGGGTTCTGGAATCTTCAATGAGCTCATTGAACTGTTTTTTTGAAGAAATCTTGTAATAGCTAAGGTGCAACGTCCCGTTAAAGCGCGGGAAATGAAGATTTATCCAATATGGATTCTTCGGGTCATTCTTATCCGGTTCAATTTTTCCATAAGTCGGATAGTTGAATGTATAAGGAAAGCCCTGATCAAAGGGTAGATAGTCTTTTGCCGGGAATTCTATTCTAAAATAGCCCCTGGGTTTCGGTGCATAGCTGCTGTCGCTAAAGTTGCATGCTGTGACAGCGAAGAGAGCTAAGAGAGCGAAGGGAACAAAGCAGCGTAAGCATCTTTTTAATCGTTGTTCCAGATTTCCCATGATCTTTCTGCTTGAAGATGAAGCATTTCTTCTCCGTTCTTTGTTTGAGCCCCCTGTTGTTTTCCCAGTTTCATAAAGGCTGTTTCAGCCGGGTTATACACCAGATCATAGAGGAGGTGTCTGTCAGTAATAAACTCATACGGAATGTCGGGATAAGCCTCTGAGTTGGGCGACATTCCTACCGGACTGGTATTTATGATGATGGTATATTCTTTTATGAGCTCTGGGCTAACTTCCGCGTAAGTTATCTGCTTTCGTGTTTTACGCCTTGAGACAATCTTGAAATCTATGCCAAGCTTCTCAAGAACGTAAATCACGGCGCGCGAAGCACCACCACTTCCCAGGACCAGTGCCTTGGAGTGGTGCTTTTTTAATAATGGCTTTAATGAGGCTTCAAATCCGTATGCATCCGTATTGTATCCTTCAAGTCTTACCTTATGAGGTTTAAACTCTCCGGAAAAATAAGATTCAATAGCGCTCTCATTTATTATCTTAATACAATTTACAGCGTCGATTTCCTTGGCTGCAGTTTCTACCTTGTCTAAATAGTACATGATCCCTATTTTATGAGGGATCGTTACATTTAACCCGCAGAGCTCCGGATTCTTGTCCAAAATATTTTCGAAATCGCTTAGGTTTTCAATGGGAAAGAGATCATATGAACAGTTCTCAATATGTTCACTTTTAAACTTTTCCTCGAAGAATCTTTTTGAAAAAGAATGTCCCAGGGGAAACCCAATCAAGCCAAATTTTCTCATATACAAATAACCTTATACTTGGTTAAATTGTGTTTAGGAAATGATTAAATGTGTCGCCTCTCAGTCCTAAGCGGATTGTTTCGAGTGGTATTACTTCTGCCGGAGCGATGTTGCCGACATTTACATTTGCCCCGATGAGCTCAATAAACCAAACCTGTTGATTCTTCTGAGGAGCTTCCCAGATAATGCGTTCCGCGGGAACCTGAGTTAAGATTTCGTCAACTAGACCCTGACGAACTTCTCCGGATTCTCTGTAAATACCCACGTTACCTCCTTCTCTGGATTCAGCTATTAACTTCCATGATCCGGCCTCAAGTTCAGCCTTCATCATCTGAATCCATTTGTATGGCGCGAATATTTTCTGAGCGTCTTTTGATCCCACTTCAGAGATGACCGTTACCTGGGTGCTGAGCTCGGAAATGTACTTGCATTTTTCATCGTGCGGAATATCGATTGATCCGTCGGAAACCTCTGCATGGTGAAGGTCATACTTGTCTAAAACGCGTCTGTAATCGTCAAATCGTCCTCGTATTACAAAGGCCTCGAATAACGTACCTCCGAAGTACACCGGAATGCCGGCGCTCTTGTAAACATCAAGTTTTTTGCTGAGGTTAGGCGTTACGTATGACGTTGCCCAGCCAAGTTTTACTATATCTATATACGGACCAGCAACCTCAATAAGATCTTCTATTTCTCTAACGCTTAGTCCTTTATCCATGACCATGGTTAGTCCACTCTCACGGGGCTGAGTCGTTCTTTCGGGAATTTTGTTTAGTTCGAAATTCATCATAACGTGCAAATCTTATAAAAAAAACCGAAAGAAAGATTAGTCAATGGCCTTTTCTTTAATAAATTAAGCTCTAACTACAATAAGATCGCTCTGCTTCCTTTGGATTTTTGGAAGCAGGCATTGATTTCTTTAGCTCATATTTCCGTTGCCCCACGCTATCGGTTATGAGCCCAATATTAAATAAGATACTTATTAATGATATCTATGATAATCTTATTATCGTGAAGTTGCGGAAGGTATTCAAAAAGTAATTCATGTTTTTCTGGATCTACCTTTAGTGCTATTTCAAGGCTGTTTAAAGCCTCCTTATATTGTCCGGCGGCAAAAAGAAACGCTACTAACCTATAGTAAAGTTCCGCGGAATCAGGATTGTTCTTTATCCCTTCAGATACTATGGCCAAAGACTCATCAAGTTTCTTTTGCTCGTATAAAACTGCAGAGTAGTCAAGCCATGCCTCGGCATCGGTAGGACTTAATTCCAAAACCTTTTCAAAGGCATGTTCCGACTCTGCTACATTCCCTAGTTTATAATGTGCCTCCGCAATTGAATACCAGAAATCAGGATTTGTATCATCAATGAAAAGTGCCTTTTTGTAATAATGAAGCGATTCGAAGATCCTGTTTTCGGCCTCATAGGTCAAGCCAATGCCGAACCATGCGTCGGCAAGCTGAGGATCAAGTTTTACCGCTTTTTTATAATAGTCGCGCGCCTCTTCCATCTGTTCCAGCTTTTCGTAACACTCGCCGATAGCGCAGAGTGTTTCTCCATTTGCCGGCTCATACTCAAAGGTCATCTTGTAAATCTCTATCGCTTCCAAACATTTGTCCAGCAGCACCAGAGAATTACCCTTATTGAAGTACGCAGACGCGAAATTTTCTTTTATTAATATCGCGTAGTCATAGGCGTCTACTGCTTTTTCGTAAAGTGAAAGCTTGTGATAAGCATTGCCGAGATTGTACCAGGCCGCGTAAGAATACGGGTCGTTGTCTATATATTGCTTATAGAACAAGATACTTTCTTCCTGTCTGTCTAGTACATCATAGCAAAATGCAAGCTCATACAGCGCATCCTGATTGCCCATATTTACCTCAAGGCAGCTTTTTAAGCTTTCAATGGCCTTGTCATATTCACCAATATTTTGATATAAGGTGGCAATCATCATGTGTACATCGTCGGGGTTTTCCGCGTGCATCAATGCCCGTTGGTAGTGCTCCAGCGCTTCGTCCGTTCGATCTAAGGCTTCGTATAGGTTGCCTTTTACAATATGAATTTCGGGATCGGATGCCTCTAATAGCTCAGCTCTTCTTAATGCGTCGAACGCTTCCTGAATCTGGTTGGTTAACGTGCAAAGCTGTGCCTTCTTAACATAGAAAGTTGAGGCGAATGGATGTTGGGTGACGGCATAGCTCGCCACCTGAAGCGCCTTCTCAAAGTCCTTCTCTGTGGTGTAATAGTCAATGATACTTTCGAAAGCCTGGGAGTCAAAAAAATACTGATCCTGGTTTCTAATCATCTCTTCATATCGTTCTACTGAAAACCTGGTTTCCTCAGGGTTTCCAAATTCAAAATCTTCTTCCATTCAACTCAATCATTTTAAGAACGCCGAAAACAAGCCTAAATAGCATCCTACGCTACCTGTCAATTAAAATAACTAAAATTGACAGTAAATAAAGCTGTCATTTTTCAACAAAAAGAAATGCAATTCGTATATGGTTGCTAATCAGTGACTAAATATGTGCTTCACTGTTAATATCTTAATGTAGATGGGCTTTGTTTCTTGTCCTTGTAAAAATACGAAAATTTCTTAGTACGGTAAAAATGCATCCGCCTTTCTGTCATCCCAGGGCAATGCTTTATGCATCATACGGCGTTTTGTAATACTATCGTCACCGATTTCCATACATTTGTCCGTTACTTCCTCAACTGTTAAATAATAAATGACAAGTACTCCTGCAGAAATTAATAGAAAATGGAAATTGTTGCAGCAAAAGGTTGCCGCTGATTTCGACACAGATACGCCCGATATAAAAGTTATTCTTTTTCTGATAGGGGTGCAGGAACTTGGAAAAGGGCCTCGTAAGTTCTCGAAACGTCAAAAAGAGGAACTGATGCATATAGCAACCTGTCGTTTATTCAGCGACCTGGGCTTCTATGAACTTGATGGCCTCGACCAGGATGGATGGCCGCATTGGAAGCTCATAAAGCCCATTCCTCCCTACACACTTTTGGAACAGGAGCATCTTATTAAATCCCTTATTATTAATTATTTTTCCGACTACTTCGAAATTTAGCAGCTGGCGATATCGCTGGTACCGTTTTACAGACGAATTATCTTTTTTATCGCGATTTTCAATATTTTTAATTCATATGGCTAACAGAGTTATTTTCAGTTTTGCGTTCGTCATCTCGTTGATGTTCTGCTCAATAGCAGATACGCACGCTCAAGGAATAGATTTTTTGTTCTTTCTGCCGAAAGCGCAAAATACGTATGTGAGGTTTAAAACAGATAAAGGTGAATGCGTGGTAAAGCTTTATAATGAAACACCTTTACACCGCGACAATTTCGTAAAGCTCGTAAAAAAGGGTTTTTATAACGGTACCTTATTTCACCGTGTGATAAAGAATTTCATGATTCAAGGTGGAGACCCTGACTCAAAAACGGCCGTAGCTGGACAGCAGCTCGGCGATGGCGACCTGGGCTATACTGTTCCGGCAGAATTTAATGCGAATCTTTTTCATAAAAAAGGAGTGCTTGCGGCAGCCCGCGACGATAATCCAGCCAAAGCTTCCAGCGCTTGCCAGTTTTATCTGGTGCAGGGGCGTCCCTATACAGATGAGGAGATGAACAATATCGAGAAGAAGCGTCTTGAAGGAAGGGTAATTTCCGCAGACCATAGGAAGATTTATAAAACAACCGGAGGCACGCCCTTTCTGGATGGCAACTACACCGTGTTTGGCGAGACAGTCAGGGGTCTTTCGATGATTGACTCGGTAGCTGATGTCAAAACCGATAAGAACGACCGTCCCGAAGCTGACATTAAAATGTCGGTTTCTCTTTTGAAAAGAGCTGAAGCCCGCAAGTTGGAGAAGGCGCTTTTGCAGGAAGATTTTAACAGTCGTAAAATAATGTAATGCAATCATGAAAATTGTAACATACAATGTAAATGGAATTCGGTCGGCTTTAAGCAAGAACTGGCTGTCATGGTTGCAGGCCACTAACGCAGATGTGGTGTGTCTTCAGGAAATAAAGGCTTCTAAAGATCAGGTTGCCGACCTTATGCTAATAGAGCAACTTGGATATGAACATTATTGGTATCCCGCGCAGAAAAAGGGATACAGCGGTACAGCTATTCTTACCAAACGAACACCAAAACATATAGAATATGGGTGCGGGCACTGCGACTATGATTTCGAAGGTAGAATCCTACGTCTTGATTTTGAGGATCTCTCCGTTATGAGCACCTATTTCCCTTCGGGATCCAGTGGCGACATACGTCAGGAGTTCAAATATAAATTCCTTGATGATTTTCAGAATTATATCGATAAGCTGAAGGTTGAGCATCCTAATCTGGTGATATCAGGAGATTATAACATCTGTCATAAGCCAATTGATATTCACAATCCTAAATCAAACGCAAACTCTTCCGGATTTCTCCCTTTAGAACGCGAGTGGATGGAAAACTTTGTAAACAGCGGTTTCATTGATAGTTTCCGCTTCTTCAATCAGGATCCTCATCATTACACCTGGTGGAGCTTCAGAGCCGGAGCCAGAAAGAAGAACCTGGGCTGGCGCATCGATTACAATATGGTGAGTTCGGCATTAGAATCGCGATTGAGGCATTCAATGATCCTTCCCGACGCTGTTCACTCCGATCATTGTCCGGTATTATTGGAATTGAGTGATTTATAATATTTGCTAATAAGCTAAGCCATCGAGGCCGTCTCATGAACCCAATGAGGCGGCTTTGTGATTTATGCCCATTTTCTTTCCGCTGGTTCGTTGCGAACTCATTTTGCGCAACCTTTGCAATTCCTGCCATAACGATCGAACTTAATTTCTCATGTCGCCTGAACCCTCCCGGCGACGTCGGAGTTGTCAGACCAGCTGCAATGGGTACCGGCACGCAGCGCTGACAGAACAAAGATGAAATAATCTTTTTCACAAACCAAGGCCCTTTCCTTCAACTACTTAACTCTTCAACACTCAGTACCCTCCTTCGCAATAAAACCGATAAGATCTGTTGCTGATCTATAACAAACAGCAGCTTACCTGGCCTGTCAGAAGCAATGCGAAACAGTCATACGATGTCGCATTATGTCACATAAAAGCACCCCAAAGACGCCTGCTCAAGTCACACACCCGGCCACCCTTTCCAGCCCCTTGCTACCCACCTGCTTCGAGACTGACTCAGAACAGACTCGAGAGACGCTCGAGTGGTGATCGACATTTCATCGACANNTGTCGATGAAATGCCCATGAAATGTCGATGACCAGTGCTGTCTGGTACGAAGCAGTCCCGAGTCAGACTCGAACCAGGTAGGTAGTTGGTGGTCAGCAGGGTGGTATTTATCAGGAACGATGAAATTTCCGCCTGAGAAACCGATACGGGCAATAGTCATAAATAATGAAGAAAATTTTTTAACAAGACAGGTGGTTTTTGTAATGTATTGGTAGTGAGGTTTTTGTTTTTATTGTTGGGGGGCTATAGCAGAAATTACACTTGAAGTTTAAATATTAAACTTCAATCTGTGGAGTACTTTCCAAGCCGGCGACGGTGCTGAACTGTCGTGGCGAGAAAGATTTTCTCCGCCCAAAATAGGAAGGCTGCCTCATTTGGTTTTTGACACTACGTCAATATGGGGAATCAAACCTTCTTTTTGTACTTTTGCCCTATGTCGAGCAATAAGCCCTCCTTGCCGAAAGGCACAAGAGATTTTTCACCATCCGAAATGGTGAAACGGAATTACATCTTTGATACCATTAAGTCAGTATTCAGAAAGTACGGCTATCAGGAAATACAGACACCTTCTATGGAGAACCTCTCAACACTTACGGGTAAGTATGGTGACGAAGGTGATAAGCTGATTTTTAAAATCCTCAATAGCGGCGACTTTTGGGCAGAGGCCGATAAGCGTCAGCAGAACGATTCGACTTTTAGCGTTAACTCAAGATCCTTGCTTCCCTTGCTTTCGGAAAAGGCGCTTCGATATGATCTTACTGTTCCCTTCGCACGGTATGTGGTAATGCATCAAAATGAGATCTCTTTCCCCTTTAAGCGCTTCCAAGTGCAGCCGGTATGGCGTGCCGACCGGCCTCAAAAAGGAAGGTACCGCGAGTTTTATCAATGTGATGTTGATGTGGTTGGTTCTGAAAGTCTTCTAAATGAGGCGGAGTTTATTCTCGTGTACAAAGAAGCGCTTTCGAACTTAGGCTTAAAGGACTTTACCATAAAAATCAATAATCGTAAGATCCTTGCAGGTATTGCCGAAGTTATTGGCAAGCCTGAACTTATTGTAGATATGACGGTTGCGATCGATAAGCTGGATAAAATTGGCTTTGAGGGCGTAGTTAAGGAGTTGGGAGAGCGTGGTTTTTCAAGTGACGAAATTGAAGCGCTTCGTCCGGCAATCTTACTGCAGGGTACCAACGAGCAGAAATTAAGCGATCTGCGTACCATGCTTGCCGGCTCCGAAATCGCTATGAAAGGCATTGAGGAGATTGAAACTATATTTGAGTATCTACGTAATATTTGTCCTTCGTTTTATGAAGAAACCCAGTGCAAGCTTGAGTTAGACATTACCCTTGCTCGCGGACTAAATTATTATACCGGGGCAATCTTTGAAGTTAAAACCAATGAGGTGGCTATGGGCAGCATTGGCGGGGGTGGCAGATATGATGATCTGACCGGTATGTTCGGATTAAAAGGACTTACCGGTGCCGGTATTTCGTTTGGCGCTGATAGGATCTATGATGTTCTGGAAGAGCTTAACCTTTTCCCTTCCGATCAGACTATAGGAACTAAGGTGCTTATTTCAAATTTTGATACGGAATCTGAGCGTTACGCGCTTCCTCTATTAAATTTATTGCGTCAGGCTAATATTTCCGCTGAGTTATATCCAAGCTCCGCGAAGATTAAAAAGCAGTTAAGCTATGCTGACAGCAAACGTATACCTTACGTTATTTTGCTCGGTAGTCAGGAGATGGAGAGCGGAATTCTGACACTTAAGAATATGGAAACCGGCGAACAAACTTCATTGTCGTTCGAGCAGTTGCTGAGCTACTTGAAATAAACTAAGCGCGGGGTCTTATCTGTTCTTTCTGATGGCCTGAAGGTTTATGGAGCGCTGATTAGCGCCCCCTTAACAGAAATGACAGTCTTACAAGGTACATATGTATCTTAAAGACTGTCATTTCTGCGTTTATGGATGTGCCTTTATTTTAATCGTAACCGAGGGCATTGACTAGAAGAGCTATTCGGCAACGCGTCTGGTTCCGTCATAAAGTTCATATTCCAGCAATCGGCAATCGAGTTTCCCATTATAGAACTCAATACGTCTGCTGGCCTTTAAGCCTATCTTCTTAGCCAGATCCGGATTGCCGGTAAAGATATATCCGAAATAACCCTTGCAGGCTTGTTTCATGAAGTCGCCAATACGCCCGTAGGTCAATTCCAGTTTGCTGTGTGTGCCGAGGCGTTCGCCATATTCAGGATTAAAGAATACTATTCCAGGGCCCTCCGGAACTTCTGTTGTCGCGAAATCACAAACGCTAAACTCGATGAGTTGGTCGACGCCTGCTGTTTTCGCATTTTTTCGGGCGATATCCACGGCTTCCTCTGATATATCGGTAGCAATAATTCTGAAATCCATGGTTTTATTAATCATATCCTTTAAGCGACGACGTTCAGTGAAGAATACATTTTCATCATAGCCAAGGATGTGCATAAATCCATAGTTCATCCTGAAATATCCAGGTGCCCTATTTGTGGCAAGTAAGGCGGCCTCTATAGCCAGCGTGCCCGATCCACACATTGGATTAATGAAATGGCTCTTCCTGTCCCACTTACTGGCTAAGATGGTGGCGGCGGCCAGAGCTTCCAGCATCGGTGCTTTTCCCGGATGCTTCCGATATCCATGTTTGGAGATGACGTCGCCGGATGTTTCAATGAAAATCTCCGCGTCTGAATCCTTCCAGTATAGGTGGATGACGGCTTTGTCGGTTTGTGGTCCTGTATCAGGGCGTTCGTTCTTTTCCTGCCTGATTCTATCGACGATGGCATCTTTAACTTTTACATTCGCAAACAGAGGCGTTCTTATGTGCTCATTCCGAACGTTTGAGGTGATAGAGAAATAGCCTTTACTGTCAATGATGTTTTCCCATTCTATGGCAACAAGCTCCCGGTAAAGCGTGTCGGGATTTGATGCTTTAAATTTTTTAATAGCGTATAAAACCTGACTCGCCGTGCGAAGGTTAAGATTTAGTCTGATGCAGTCATTTAATGTGCCGCTAAGCTCTACCCCTGTTGAAAAACTTCTATCTATTTTAAAACCAAGTTCTTCTACCTCCTGAATGAGGTATGGGGCAAATCTATTATTGCAGGTTACCAGTATTTTACTTGTAGTGTTGAAAACTTCCATAACTTTGATGCAAAAGTAATCAATTAAATTTGGCAGTTTTGAATCTGCTTTATAATCGAGATAGAAAATGGAAATTAGAGGAAAAGTTCACGAAGTATCAGAGATAATGAATGTTACTGAAACATTCAAAAAGAGGGAATTAGTCGTAGAATACGCTGAAAATCCGTCTTACCCGGAATATATAAAGTTCGAAGCCCTTCAAGATAAGGTTAACTTGTTAGATCCTTTAAAAGTTGGCGATAACATCGAAGTGTCATTCAATCTTCGTGGTCGTCCATGGACCGACAGAAACGGCAAAACCGCTTATTTCAACTCTCTTGTTGTGTGGAGAATCACTTCCCTGGCAGCAAATGCTCCGGCTGCGGCACCGCAATCAACGCCTCCAGTTGATTTTAGCTCCGCTCCACAGGATGACGATCTTCCTTTCTAACGCATAATTATTAAGCCGATATCGGCTTTACCATATTTTAAAAGACAGGCTATAGCGTTTTGCTGTAGCCTGTTTTGTTCTCGTTCTTCCAGCCACCGTTAAACCATCCTTCAATTTTTACTTCTTATTAATCTGTTTTAGCAAGTCTGTTAAAATTTGTTAAACAAAACGATCCTTCTTAAGAGGGTGCTATTTTTGTTATTTATGAAGAAGCGAAGTATTCATCTCATTATCGGATTGATGTGTGCGGCACTGTTGGGCGTAATGGGTATGCAGTACTATTTTATACATGAGTCTTACCTTCAGAAATCACAGCTTTTTGATCTCTCTGTTAAGAATTCCATTAGCGACGTAGCCAAGAAAATAGGAAAAAGAGACGCTGCTGACTTTATTAAAAGAAAAGCTCAGGCGCAGGCAGCCTTCCGGAACTCGCAGGAAAGGGATCGTGAAGAGCGCGAGGTTCGGCAGAATACCGATCGCTTCAATTTTCGTATCCGCGCGTTGAAGCTGAAGATGTCGAAGCAATTCAGGTTGAAGGATAGCGCGCTGAGAAGCCGCTTTCAGCGTGTTATGCAGATCGATAATGACTTTTATGAAACCTATCTACGCAATCCGGAGGAGTGGAGCAAGGTACAGTTCCGGATAAAGATGCATCAGTCTATTGACGCGAATGGTCAGGTTTACCAGAATGAGGAACATGAGCTTTATGCTATGGACGCGCCAGGTAAGGAGCTTAAAATAGAAAAGAAAGCCGCCAATCGTGATACCGCATATTACCTCATTGAGGATCCTAATCAGGGTTTACGCGTGGTGTTTATCCCTAAGATAGATCCCGTGATCGCTCGTCAGATCAGCGACGAGACGTCGCGCTTTGAATCTGAACAGCGCGCGAGAATGGCTGCAGCCTCAAAGCGTAAAGATGCTCACAATATCAATCATTTTTTCAAATCGATAAAGTCAGAGAAAACCGGGCTTTTCGAGGATCTCGCCAATGAATATGAACAGTTTGATATTCCTCTTTTAAATCGAATAAATCCAGCAATCGTTGATACGATCATTAGTTCAGAGCTAAAGGAACGGGGGATCCGCTTGCCGTACAATTTCAAGATTGTATCGGCCAACAGCAATTCATTGTTATTTGTGACAGATAAGAGAGGGGAATTTGATGCCGATAACTCTTATTCTACCAGCCTTTTCCCGAAAGAATATTCAAATGATGCCGGAGTATTAAGCATCAGTTTCCCCGATAAGCACAGCTACCTTATTCAAAACATGAACGGGGTTATGGCTTCATCATCACTGCTGCTACTCGTGATGATAGGATGTTTCGCGTTTACGCTGGTCACCATTTTCAGGCAAAAGAAGATATCTGAGATGAAGACCGATTTCATAAACAACATGACTCATGAGTTTAAAACTCCTGTAGCGACGATTATGATTGCCAGTGAAGCGTTAAAAGATCCTGAGATCACCGAAGATTCCGCACGTATACAAAGGCTTGCCGGGATTATCTACGATGAGAATGTCCGTCTTGGAAACCATATTGAAAGAGTATTAAATATTGCCCGCATTGACCGCGGAGATTTAAAGCTCGATTTTAAAGATCTTGAGGTAAATGAACTCATCGCCGCTATTGCGGATAGCATGAATTTGCAGTTCGAAAAAAGAAAAGCGAGTGTTGAACTTTCCCTGACGGCAAACAAAGATCTGGTAAAGGCAGACGAGCTGCACTTAAGTAATGTGCTGTTCAATCTGATCGACAACGCGCTTAAGTATAGCAAGACGGAGCCCTTTCTTAAGATCAGCACTTACAATTCCGGGAAATACCTGGTGATAAAAGTTCAGGATAGGGGCATTGGCATGAGCAAAGATCAGCTTTCGCGCATATTTGAGCAGTTTTATCGTATTCCTACGGGTAATGTTCATGATGTTAAAGGGTTTGGCCTTGGGTTAAGCTACGTTAATAATATTGTAAAACGCCATAAGGGAACTATCAGGGTAAAGAGTGAGAAGGATAAGGGGTCGGAGTTTGAGATACACCTACCCTTGATTTAATAATTAGACGACAGGAGTTATATATGAAAAAGATTTTGCTTGTTGAGGACGACCCTAATCTGGGGCTATTATTACAGGATTATCTTCAGCTAAAGGGTAAGTATGAGGTTGTTCTCGCTAAAGATGGCGAGGAAGGTCTCTCTGTATTCAACAGCGATAGCTTTGATCTTTGCATCCTTGATGTGATGATGCCAAAGAAGGATGGCTTTAGTCTTGGAAAGGATATCCGCAAAAAAGATCCCCGGATTCCGATCATTTTTGCTACTGCTAAAGCAATGATTGAGGATAAGTCGGAGGCCTTTGATCTGGGAGGTGATGACTATATAACGAAGCCTTTCCGGATTGAAGAATTGTTAATGCGGATCAACGCGTTGCTGAAGCGCATATCAAATCAGGAAGTGAAGCCTGAAGACCTCGATAGATTTGATATCGGGGAATATCAATTTGATTACACAGGCCAGGTTATTCGTCGTGATGGAGCAATGCAGAAGGTATCAACGAAAGAGGCTGATTTATTGAGACTGCTATGTCTGAAAAAGAATCAGGTGCTTACGAGGGAGGAAGCTCTAATAAGTATCTGGCATGACGATAATTACTTTAACGGTAGGAGTATGGATGTCTTTCTTAGTAAGTTAAGAAAATACCTGAAGGAAGATCCACGTGTAGAGATTGTGAACGTTCACGGAAAAGGTTACAAATTAATTGTTAACTGATTTTTTTGATGTAACTTTGCTGCATTATTATGCGCGGTTTACATAAATCATGGAAGGGCTTTATGCCAATGTTGCTAGCGGTTCATTTTGCCGTAGCAACGTTGTGTGTTGGCTTTTTACATACTCACCATGATGCTCCAGTTTGTCGGCAACTTGCGCACGCGGGGCACTGCATTCATAAGTCGCACGTTAGCACAGAAGACGTTTGTCAGATCTGTGCGGCGCATTTCCTTGATGACTATCTGAATCACGAAGTTCAGGATGTTGTTTTCATTCAGTCGAAATGCTCAATAATTCCCGTACCTACCTCTTTGGCACGGGTTTCCGGAATCTCCATCGCCGCCGATTCCAGAGGGCCTCCCGCAACGCCCTCTTTGATCTCTTAGGCCTATGATCATCATGAGAGCTTAGGCTTTTTTGTGGCTATTTTGATAGCCGTCGATTTTTTCCATCCCAGATAAGTTTTAATTACTAATAATAAATGAAACGTATAACGTTATTTATGCTGCTGGCATGCGTGCTTTGCAGCGCGATTGCCCATGCGGGGCAGGGCACAATAACGGGCAAAGTGATCGATGCCCGAAGTCGTCAGGCTTTGCCTGGCGCTACCATATCAATTCCTGAGTTGAAACTCTCAGCGGTTAGTGGTAATGATGGTGAGTTTACCCTAAGGAATAGTCCGGAGAGGGGAACATATCTGGTCGAAGTAAGCTATCTTGGCTATAAGGCGTTTACTACCCGTGTAGATTTAAGTAATAGTGGTTCGCTTGAATTCAAGCTGTATCCTACAGCGGTAGAGGCTCAGGAGGTGGTAATCACCGGTACCGCCTCGAATTCTCTTAACAAGAAAAATAGCACTTCTGTCGCTGTACTTAACAAGCAGGAACTGCTTCGCTATCCCTCAACTAACATTGTGGACGCCATATCCCGTATTCCGGGGGTGTCTCAGGTAACCACCGGAGCTGCTATATCTAAACCTGTTATACGCGGTCTTAGTTATAATCGCGTAATTACCCTTTCAGATGGTGTGAAACAGGAGGGGCAGCAATGGGGTGATGAGCACGGTATTGAAGTGGATCAGTATAAAGCGGGTAGGGTAGAAGTGTTGAGAGGCGCCGCTAGTTTGCTTTATGGCTCCGATGCCATGGGAGGCGTAATTAATATTATCGACCCATTGGTTCCTCCTGTAGGACAAGTTAAGGGAGAGATTGTCGGAAATTATGCTACTAACAATGGTTTGGCAGGAGCTTCAGCGATGCTGGAGGGTAACGCTAATGGATTCGTTTGGAGAAGCAGAGGCTCCTATAAGAATGCTTATGGCTACAACACTCCGGATTATCGACTTCCCAATAGCGGGTTCCATGAAACTAATCTCAGTGGAATGGTTGGAGTGAATAAGAAATGGGGTTATATGCATCTTGATCTTTCCAGCTTCAGGCAGAAGTTAGGACTTCCAGAGTTCGAAAAGGATGAGAATGGTAACTTTCTGAAGGAAGCTGAAGAAGGAGAAGCTGCGGAGGTTCTGGATGCTTCGCTATATAAAACACGAAACCTGTTCACCCCCCTTCAGGATATAAGACATTATAAAGCGGCGTTGAACTCTTTTTTCCTTGTTGGCAAGGGTAAGTTGAAAGCTACGTTGGCATATCAGAATAACCAGCGCCGGGAGCTTGAGGACGATGAAGTAAATCCAAATTTGTTCTTCAATCTCAAAACATATAGCTACGATGCTAAATACTATTTCAACAGCAGGAATGACTGGGAACCCGTTATAGGTGTCTCCGGCGCGTTTCAGAACAATAGAAACCGTGCTGCGGAATTGCTTATTCCCGATTATGACAGTCGCGAGTTCGGAGCCTTCGCATATCTGAAAAAGACCTGGCAGAAAAGTACTTTTAACGCTGGTGTTCGATATGATTATAAAGATATTGACGCAAGGCAAATGTTTGAAGATGGAAACGCTAAGTTTAGTAACTTCAACAATAACTTCGGAAATATAAGCGGTGCTGTTGGCTTTACCCATGAGTTTTCAGAGGAGCTTTCTGTTAAAGCAAATGTAGGAAGCGCCTTCCGGGCTCCTAATATCGCGGAGCTTAGCGCTGATGGTGTACATGAAGGAACAAGCAGATATGAGGTTGGTGATCCTACGCTGAAGCCTGAAAGAAGTATATATGCTGATGCTTCTCTTGAGTATAATGCGGAAAAGATCAGCGCGTTCGTCAATGTATATAACAATCGTATTAACAATTACATATACCTGAGGCAGTTTGATCCATCGGAGCTGATCGATAATAATCCGGTTTATCATTATACGCAGGACAAGGCTAATTTATATGGTATGGAGGCTGGTTTTACTTTGCATCCAGTGACATGGATACATTTCGAGAACTCTATGTCGTTTACCAGAGCCAGGAATACCACTACTGATGAGGACCTGCCATTCACGCCTGCGCCCGTGTTAAGAAATGAGCTCCGGTTTTCTCCGAACATTCATTCGTTAAAGAGTCCCTGGTTTTCGGTAGGGCTTGACAATTTCTTCAGACAGAATAAAGTCGACAGGTTTGAGACATCCAGCCCGGGATACTCCTTGCTGAATATGTCTGTAGGTTCCACCTTCAACTTAAAAAACCAAAGTCTGACAGTGAGCGTATCAGGAAATAATATGTTAAATAAAGCTTACATCGATCACCTGAGTAGGTTTAAAACGGATGGATTCCTGAATCCGGGAAGAAATATCTCTTTCAATATTTATATTCCGCTTACTATCAAAAAGTAAGTAAGACTTTTTCCCAATAGTTGCACTAAGCGACCCATGAGCTAAGTCCCAATCGGGCTGATGCAATCAGGGTCGCTTAGTTGCTTTGGGGGATTGGTCTTATGTTATCGCGGCTTAGGGCTAATTTATTTTTAGCACTTATTTGTACGCAACACTGGCGGTTTTTTATTTATTTCGAACCATTCAATCTTAACTACGTTAAAAAGACATGAAAAAGATCGTATTATTCTTACTGATATTTCTGCCAGCGCTGACCTTTGCTCAGTCCGACACGCTCTCGATAACCCTTGAGAATGTCAAATACCCTTATCCTGTAAAGTTTATGAATGTAAACGTTGAGGGTCAGGATCTTCGCATGGCTTATATGGACATTAAACCGTCTTATTCTAACGGAAATACAGTAATTCTTTTTCATGGAAAGAACTTCGGCGGCTATTACTGGAATTCGGTAATAGAAATTCTGAAAACAAACGGTTATCGGGTGATTGTTCCCGATCAGATAGGATTTGGAAAGTCATCCAAAGCATTTATTCATTATTCCTTTCATGCCCTTGCCAGCTTGAATAAAAAGTTGCTGGATACCTTAGGCGTGAAGAAGGTGGCGGTGTTAGGGCATTCTATGGGAGGTATGTTGGGTATACGTTTCTCCTTGATGTATCCTGATCGTGTAAGCAAGCTTCTTTTAGAAGATCCCATTGGACTTGAGGACTATAGGACATTCGTTCCTTATGTGAGTACGGCACAGCAGTATCAGACAGAGCTTAAGACCACTGCAGAGAGTATTAAAAAGTACTATCAGAACTCTTATTTCAAGACCTGGAAGCCGGAGTATGATTACCTTGTTCGTATAGGTTCAGGCGTTGTAAACAGTGCGGACTTCCCTCGTTATGCTAAGGTAGCTGCCATGACCTTTACAATGGTCTATGAACAACCGGTGGTTTATGAGCTTGCCAATCTCAAGGTTCCTACCGTCCTCTTTGTAGGTATGGACGATAGAACTATCGTAGGGAAAGGTCTTTTATCTAAAGACGAGCAGGAAAAACACGGGCAATATTCAACTCTTGGGAAAGAGACAGCAGCAAAAATAGCCGGATGTCGCTTAATTGAGTTTGATGGCGTGGGCCATATCCCGCATGTTCAGATTCCTGATGTGTTTAATATGTCATTGCTGGCTAACCTTACCGAATAAACGATGACGAGTCCTGAAGATGTTATTGCACGTACGGTCGAATATGTGCGTTCCTCATTGGCAGACGCGGAAGCGGGGCATGATTGGTGGCATATTGAGCGTGTTTGGAAGACGGCTGTAAAAATAGCTGGAACACTGCCGGCTGCTGATATGTTAGTTGTGCAGCTTGCGGCTTTATTGCACGATATAGCTGATTCAAAGTTCCATGACGGGGATGAAGAAATTGGTCCGAAAGTGGCAGTTGGGTTTATGAAATCGATTGACATTCAGTCTGATGTTGTATTCCACGTGGAACAGATTATTCGGAATATGTCATTCAAAAATAGTTTGGCTGAAGTGCTCTTCTCCTCACTGGAACTACAGATCGTTCAGGATGCCGACCGGCTGGACGCTATTGGTGCTATCGGGATAGCAAGAGCGTTTACCTATGGTGGCTATAAGAACCGTAAGTTATACGATCCTGAGATCGCTCCCAACCTGAATATGTCCAAAGACGAGTACAAGAAATCTGAGAACCCAACGATCAATCACTTTTATGAGAAGCTTCTGCTGTTGAAGGATAAGATGAACACTCCTTTTGGTAAGGAACTGGCAGCACAGCGTCATGCTTTTATGGTGTCGTACCTCGATCAGTTCTATGCTGAATGGAACGCCGAGGCCTAAGAAGATGTTGTTGGATTAATCCGAAAGAATAGCTCTCTCCGTGATCGGAATTTCTTGGCGTAAATCATTGCGCTCTATTTGTACCTACGGAGTATTATTACCGTAATTTTCAGTATACTTGATTTATGAAGCTCAGGGAACTAGTATTTTTAATATCGTTGGTAACAGCCTTATCTATGTCTGTTGCCGTTTATTTCTATCAGGAGGATTTAATAGATGTTGGCGTCTCCTTTGTGTTGTCCCTTGTGCTGGGCTATTTGGTGTTTCATTACCTCATTGAGAAGTATGTGTATAGTAAGATCAAGTTGATCTACAAGCTAATACACAATCTTAAATTAGGGAAGGATCTCAAAGACGCTCTGGGCGAATACGTTAGTAATGACCCAATAAACGATGTTGAGCAGGAAGTTAAGGAATGGGCACGCGTAAAGAAAATTGAAATTGATGCCCTTAAAAAGCAGGAGAAATTCAGAAGGGATTTTCTCGGCAATATTTCCCACGAACTTAAAACGCCTCTTTTTGCAGTGCAGGGGTATATTGAAGCCTTAAGTGACGATGCTATGGAAGACCCTGAGCTCGCTCGTTCTTTTCTGTCTAAAGCTTCCAAGAATATTGAGCGACTTAGCGCACTTATCAGTGATCTGGATGCGATCTCTAAACTGGAAAGTGGAGAGATGCAGATCTTATATCAGCGGTTCGATATTACCGCGCTTATAAGAGAGGTGTTTGAGCAGATGGAGCTAAAGGCCCGCACGAAGAACATTACTCTTACCTTTAAGGAGAAGTACCAAACATCGACTTTTGTGTATGCTGATAAAGCGAAAATTACCCAGGTGCTGTCTAATCTTATTGAGAATTCAATAAAGTATGGCAAGGAGGATGGTACAACCTCCCTGAAGATCTTTGAATTGCACGATCAGATTCTTGTTGAGGTAACAGATGATGGAAACGGAATAGAGGAAAAACATCTCAGTCGCATTTTCGAACGCTTTTTCAGAGTAGATAAGAGTCGCTCAAGGCAAGAAGGAGGGTCAGGATTAGGGCTTGCCATTGTAAAGCATATCCTTGAGGCTCACGAACAAACCATCACTGTACGCAGTACTTCCGGTGTCGGTACTACCTTCGCTTTCACCCTCGCACGTAACAAATAAGTGATTAAAGACATAAATCTAATAATGCGCCAATAATTAACATAGAGTTAACATTGGCACTGTACCTTTGCGGTGATTTTAATTAGAATTATGTCGTTAAATAGTATTTTTCAATACTTCGTTCCCAAGGATAAGAAGTTTTTCCCTCTATTCGAGAGAGCTAGTAAAAACCTTATTGACATTGCCGAAGCTCTGAACGAGCTGGTTAACAATACAGATGAAACTAAGCGTGCTGAGTTAACAAAGAAAGTTGAGGACTTCGAGCATATCGGTGACGATATAACTCATCAGATTTTTCTTGAGCTAAGTAAAAACTTCATTACTCCGTTTGATCGCGAAGATATCCATGCGCTTGCCACTGCTATCGATGATATCGCTGACTTCATTCATGGTTCCGTAACCCGTATCGATATTTATAAGGTTAATCCCGGAACCGGCCCGATTAAGAAATTCGCTGAGCTAATTCTTCAAGGTTGTATAGACCTTCACGCCGCTGTAAGCGAACTGAAAAACCTCAAAAATATCCGCATCATCACTGATTCTTTTGTTAGAATCAACAGCATGGAAAATCAGGCGGATTATGTTTTTGATAGAGCCGTTGCTGACCTTTTCGAATTTGAGCAGGATGTTAAGCAAATTATCAAATACAAAGAAATTCTCTCTGCGTTAGAAACAGCTACCGACAAGTGCGAAGATGCTGCCAACGTTTTGGAAACTATACTTGTAAAGAACGCTTAATCTCAATCAAAAGAAAATGATTACAACCCTTTTGGTGGTAGTGGTAATTCTGGCAATTGGTTTCGACTATATCAACGGATTCCATGATGCTGCAAACTCCATCGCTACGGTCGTTTCTACGAAAGTACTTTCGCCATTCCAGGCGGTGCTTTGGGCGGCGTTATTTAACTTTGCTGCATACTTTTACTTCAGCGATCATAAGGTCGCTAATACCATCGCTAAGACGGTAGTTGAAGATTATATCAATATTCACGTTATTCTGGCAGGACTCGTAGCTGCTATCACGTGGAACCTCTTTACCTGGTATTATGGTATTCCTTCAAGCTCCAGTCACACCCTCATCGGTGGATTTGCTGGTGCTGGTATAACGTATGCTGTGTTACATGGGCATTCGCCTATGGAGGCGCTACATTTTGAACCGGTTATCAATGTGCTCATGTTTATTGTGTTAGCACCGATTATAGGTATGATCATTTCGGTGATCATCACCCTGATAATTATAAACCTTAGCCGATGGTCGCGGCCGGCGACAGCGGAAAAGTGGTTCAAAAGACTTCAGCTTGTTTCTTCTGCGGCGTTGAGCTTTGCTCACGGAGGTAACGATGCTCAGAAGGTTATGGGTATTATTTATGTAGCCTTGGTGGCTCAGGGCGTTATCGGTTCCAAAGAGCCTATGCCTGAATGGGTGCCTATTGTTTGTTATAGCGCCATCGCGCTTGGAACAATGAGTGGCGGTTGGAGAATTGTGAAAACTATGGGTTCCCGAATTACTAAAGTTACTCCTCTTGAAGGCGTAGGTGCTGAAACCGCGGGTGCAATTACGCTGGGAATCACCGAACACTTCGGTATTCCTGTGTCTACTACGCATACGATCACGGGTTCCATTATTGGTGTGGGACTAACAAAGCGCGTATCTGCTGTACGCTGGGGGGTGACCATCAACCTGGTTTGGGCCTGGATCCTGACGATTCCGGTATCAGCTATTCTTGCAGGTCTCACTTACTTCATTATCAATTTATTCTTATAGCTCTCCGGCAATCGTTAACGGTTGTGGTTGGAGGTGCTTTACCATAAACGTATTAGGGCCAGATTTTTCAATCTGGCCCTAATACGTTTATCAATTATTATAACATCCTAAAGAATTTCTTGTCCCCCGCATAGAAATTGCACAAATCAGCTTTACCTTTGTTTAAACGCTATTAGCCGAACACTGTTTTCCCTCTATGGACGTCAATATATCTTCTGTTATAGAATTACTAGGAGTAATTGTATTTGCTATTTCCGGAGCTTTTTCAGCGATGCAGAAGCGCTTTGATGCTTTTGGTATAACCATTATTGGTTTTGTTACGGCATTGGGCGGCGGGACTACCCGCGACATACTGCTGAATATTCCGGTATTTTGGATGAAGCTTCCTCATTACCCCATCATTGTGTTCGTGTCTTGTTTTCTTACTCTTTTTATCAAAAACTATATAAAGAACTTAAAGATAACATTCATTGTGTTTGATGCCATAGGTCTAGGCTTATATACCATGTTAGGAATACAAAAAGGCCTGGCTAATCATCTTGATCCCTCCTCATGCATCATCCTCGGAATCATTACCGGAGCGTTTGGAGGCGTCTTGCGAGACGTTCTTCTTAACGACGTTCCGCATATTTTCAGAAAAGAGATTTATGCGACAGCCTGTGTAATAGGAGGGGTTTTCTATTTTGGCTTTAAGCATGTGGTTCCTGTGGATGTCGCGCGTATCGTAACCATCTGTCTTATTTGCTCGATCCGTCTGGTTGCGGTAAAGTTTAATTGGAGCATTCCGCGCTTCTATTCTTAACGTGCGCCGTATTTTGAGCTTTGGAGACTCATCATATATAACAAAACGGACAGCTTGCATATTTGCCAACTGTCCGTTTTGTATGACGCTTATCGCATCAGGTTGTCTATAGAGTTGTATGTTACCGAATGATAGTTTTCTCTCGAGCGGGAGTAAATCTTCCTTGCCCATTCTTTACCTTCCCCGGTACTAATCATCTGTTTGAATAGCGGTTCTACAAATTTACGCCGTCCTACGCGTGTAAGGAAGCGCTCAATATTGGGATATGCAGGCTTATAGTTCTTCTTCAGGCACAGCATGTACCATGCAAATTCTACCTCAGCGTTTCCGGAATTCGTAAAGCCAAACTCTCTGTCAACTTCCGTAAGACCATTGATGCCAATACTATCCGGAAGCATTTTGATGAAATAGATTTTTTCATTGGCGCTATTTACCATTTGCTTTAACCCCTCGATACGCATTGAGCCATTCCAGCTTGCCAGTGCAGAATCTATAGCATCAAAAGATTTCGAATCTACCGGAGTGATGTTTGCCGGGATGCCCGTTTCATATACCCAGGAGTTTACATTTATTGCCTCACTCCATGCCGTATTTTGCGCCAGAAGTTTGCTCTCCAGATCGCGCAGGAAATCCTCTGTAGTTATAGAATGGAAAGCATGCTCATGGAAATAATTCTTTAAGAAGCTATCGAAAGTCTTACGACCTACTACAGATTCAATTTTTCTTAGAAAGAAGTAGCCCTTTTCATACGCAATATCATTCATCCCCTCATCAGGATCCCTGCCCGCGAGTTCTCCTTTAAGCTTTGTATCATGGTTCGTTTCTCCCAACTCCGCTATGATATCTTTCAGATAACCAAAAGCTAAAGACTCTTGCATCTTCGCTTCTTCTTTACCATACACCTCCTCTACAATTCGCCGCTCGAAGTAGGTTGTGAAGCCCTCGTTCAGCCAGAAGTCATTCCAGGTGGCGTTAGTCACCAGATTGCCGCTCCAGCTATGGGCAAGTTCATGAGCTATCAGGCTTACAAGCGATCGATCGCCGGCAATAACGGTAGGTGTAGCGAAGGTAAGCATTGGATTTTCCATGCCTCCGAAAGGAAATGACGGAGGTAATACCAGAACATCATATCTACCCCAGGCGTAAGGGCCATATAGTTTCTCCGCGGCAGTGATCATCTTTCCCATCTCTCCAAACTCCCAGGCCGCCTTTGATAGCGTTACCGGCTCCGCATACACCCCGGAGCGCTCATCTACGCTCTTAAACTGTATGTCGCCAATAGCCAGAGCCATCAGGTAAGAAGGAATTGCGTGGGCTTGCTTGAAAGAGTAACGACCTGTACTATTCTTGCTCTGCGGATTCTCCGCACTCATCAATGCTAGTAGGTTTCCCGGAACCTTTATCGTAGCGTTGTATGTAAAGCGTATTCCCGGACTATCCTGGCAAGGTATCCAGGTTCTGGCAAGAATAGCTTCCGATTGCGTGTAAAGGAAAGGATACTTTTTTCCCGCTGTTTGTTCCGGTGTTAGCCATTGCAATGCCGCCGCCTTATTTGATGTGGTATACCAGATACGTACCTTCGTAGTATTTGGTTTCAACTCGATTTTCAATGCCGAACCCATAATCGGGTCAGCAATGCCGAAAGAGTATTTTAATGTTTGTGTAGAATCCTGGGTGCTTACTCTGGTAATTTTAAGATCGCGCGTGTCAAGAATAAGCTCTTTGCTGTTTGTCTTATTTTCAATGTCCCATACTGCAGTACCACTAAGCTCATGCTTCTCAAAATCGGCACTCAGGCTCAGGTCAAGATGGGTTACAACAACCTCCTGCGGTCGGGCAAATGAATGGGGGTCACCAATGTGGCGACTTACCTTCTGCTCTGAGCAGCCTGCCAGAACAAAAGTCAATAGAAAAACAACAAATGTTAACTTCATCTTTCAAAAGTAAAACAATTAAGTATTATCCTCAGCACAATCCTCCGCGGGATCATCTGTGGCGCAATGATTCTGCGATGGGAGTTCATCAACGACCAGTTCCTTTTCCTCTTGAACCACCGCTACGGCATATTGCGATGGGCGAATGGCTGTGCCGAATTTCTCCGCGTAAACCTGCGTAAACTCCGCACCGAAATATACAATAGCGGCCGTATAATATACCCAAGTCAGAATTACTATCAATGACCCCGCAGCGCCAAAGGTAGATCCTGTGCCCGCAAGCTCTAGATATAAACCTATCAGGAAGCGTCCAAGCATAAATAACAAGGCCGTCGCGATGGCTCCCACACGAACATCCTTCCACGTGATTTCAACATCCGGTAGCACCTTGAAGATTGTGCCGAAGAGCAATGAGATGATTAAGAAGGTTAACAGAACATTGAATGCCTGTACCAATACAATCGTTATCTCCGGAAAATACAGCTGCAGACGCTGACTAATGGCAGCAACCACTCCATTGACGATCAATGACACTACCAGCAAAAAGCCCAGTCCCAATATCATAGAAAAAGATAGTACTCTGTTGATCAGCATTTTTTGGAAACCTCTTTTAGGTTTCGGGCGTACTCTCCAGATAATATTCAGCGTGTCCTGAATCTCCGTAAAGATAGCCGAGGCACCCACGAGCAGAATGACAATACTAATGATCAGAGAGATCACTGATCCGCCCGAAAGGGCACTTTTCTCAATGATTGCCTGGAGCTGCTCGGTGGCCGAGGGACCCACTAGCACTTGCATTTCGCTGAATACCTTGGTCTGGATATCTCCCTGTTCATAGAAGAGGCTGGCTATGGATATGATAAGCACGATTAATGGCGATAGCGCGAAGATGGTGTAATAGGATAAGGAAGCGCTATATTTCAATGCTTTGTCCTCTGAAAATGCCGTTCCAGCGCCCAAAATAACATGCCACAGATCTTTGAAGTATTGTTTCGTCAGTTTCATTCTTTTCTATTTGTGTTTAAGAGTTCTCTACTTAACAGTTGAAAGCTTCCTGATACTTATTTCTTCGACGTGCTCCGTTGCAGCGATGACAGACGCGTCATGTTGCCGGTTTACTGCCGCGACGCGACAATGAACGGAGATCATCATTACGCAAAAAATAGGTAGCTCTTAGCCTTGAGCCTAATGCTAAAGCTTTCAGAATAAAAATGATATTTACGACAAAGTGTTTTAAAAAAAACTGCCCGTAGGCGTTTATAGCTTATCGTTGAGAGATAATAAGGAGCTCGAGGTCTTTAGGCGGTATGTTAAAGCGGTCGGCAAGATCCTTATTTGTCAGGTGCCCCTGATACAAATATATGGCATTTCGTATGCCTGGTTTTTCCCAGATAACGTTCATAATTCCGCCCGTTTCGCCAATGTCCATAAGTATTGGCGTGAAGATATTCGTCAAGGCGTAAGTCGCGGTACGGGCAACTCTCGACGCTATATTGGGCACACAATAATGAATAACATCATATTTTCGGAACACGGGGTGAGTATGATTAGTCACCCGGGAGGTCTCAAAACATCCCCCCTGATCAATGCTTACGTCAATAAGGATAGAGTTTTGCTTCATGCGGCTCACGGTCTCCTCGCTTACTATGCAGGGACTTAATCCGTGCTTTGCACGGATAGCGCCAATGACTACATCACACGTAGTAATGGCCTTATTGAGAACAAGAGGCTGTATTACAGAAGTGAACACTCTGTTTCCGACATTATTCTGCAAGCGGCGTAAACGATAAATAGAACTGTCAAAAACTTTCACTTCCGCTCCCAGAGAGATTGCCGCTCTGGTGGCATATTCCGCCACGGTGCCAGCACCAAGAATTACAATTTCTGTCGGCGGTACTCCCGTAATTCCTCCCAGCATCAGACCCTTGCCGTCAAAAACATTGCTTAGATATTCTGCCGCGATCAAGATGGACGTAGCACCTACGATCTCGCTCATCGAGCGTATTACCGATAGCACTCCACCTTCGTCTCTCAAATATTCATAGGAAAGAGCGGTGATCTTCTTCTTCATCATAGCCTCCAGCGAATCCGCTTTAAGCGTCGACATCTGCAAGGTCGAAAAGAGAACCTGCATAGGCTTCATCATCGCGATCTCTTCCTGCGTCGGAGGGCCAATCTTTATGATAATGTCGGCTTTAAATACCTCTTTCTTGTCGTAAATGATGCGTGCTCCCTGTTCGCTGTAGTCTGAGTCCGAAAATTTCGCACCCTCACCAGCTCCGGCTTCCATATATACCTGATGGCCATTGCTCACCAACAGTGCTACGGAAAGCGGCGTAAGGGCAATACGGTTTTCCTGAAATGATGATTCCTTAGGTATACCAATAAACAAAGAGTTTTTCTTCTTTCTGGTTTCAAGCATGGTCTCCTGAGGCTGCAGGAGCGCCTGTTTGGCTATTTCAGAAATATCATGTACCATGGTGCCTTTGCTGTTTCTTTAAATGAGCGATCTTTGCCTGCTGTTTCCTATCAGTTTAATTCAACTGAGCCTCAATAACACGAGACCCATCGCCATTGTCGCTGATCCTCACTTCAACAAAATGTGGGGGCAGTAAGTTAGGAATTTTTTCCGGCCATTCGATGAAACAATAGTCGCCTGAATAGAAATAATCCTCATATCCCAGATCCAGGGCCTCCGTCTCTCGCTTAAGCCGGTAGAAATCGAAATGATAAAGCCTCAACGTGCCATTGTCATACTCATTTACAATAGAAAATGTGGGACTTGATACGATCTCCGTCACTCCCAGTGCCGCGCAGATGTCCTTAATAAATGTAGTTTTGCCCGCGCCCATTTCTCCATAGAAAAGAAAGATGCGTTGTTCTTTTGCAAATTCCAGCAACTGTATCGCCGCACCTGGCAGATCTTTCAGCCCCTTAACTTCAATAGTCATATTACAAATATAAGCGGACTTGCATCATACGCCGCCGCTTTTTTTTCGAACTTGAAAAATTGTAGCACCACCCGTCCCGCCCTGTTATCGACGAACGATACCCGCGGACAAGTGGTGCATTTTGGAAATAAGTTATGCTGCTGCTTTATCTTGGAATGTACGTAATGTAGGGTACAATAATTTCCTCAAGAGATATGCCGCCGTGCTGGAATGTCTCATTATAGAAATTCACAAAGTGATTGTAATTGTTAGGGTACACAAAGTAGGTATCCTCCTTCGCAAATACGAAGCTAGAACTAACATGCAGGCGTGGCAGTGCTGCATCGCTCGGATTCTTAACATGAAATACGTCGCGGGCAATGAAGTTAAGGTTCTTACCCTGCTTATACCGTAAATTTGTATTAGTATTTCTGTCGCCAATAAGTTTACTCGGATGCTTTACCCTGATGGTGCCGTGATCAGTAGTGACCACCACTTTCACCTTTTTCTGGGCAAGCTTCTTCAATAGTTCCAATAAGGGAGAATGTATAAACCATGACAGCGTAATGGAGCGATATGCCGCCTCATCATTTGCCAGTTCTCTAATCATCGCCATGTCTGTCCGCGCATGCGACAGCATATCGACAAAATTATACACGATCACATTCAGATCATTGTTCATCAGGTTATTAAAGTTCTCCGAAATATCTTTACCCTGTTCGTAAGTAAGGATCTTGTTATAAGAGAACTTGATATCCTTTCGTAAGGAACGTTTAATCTGATCTGCGAGGAATTGCTCTTCAAAGAGATTCTTGCCACCCTCATCCTCATCATTCTGCCACATCTGCGGGAAACGCTTTTCCATATCAATAGGAAGAAGTCCCGAAAAAATAGCATTTCTCGCATACTGCGTAGCCGTGGGAAGAATGCTATAATAAGTCTCTTCCTCTTGCATATGGAAATACTCGGTAATTACCGAGTTTATAGTCTTCCACTGGTCATATCTTAGATTGTCAATGAGGATAAAGAACGTAGGCTCTTCGCTATTCAATGCCGGGAACAGGCGTTCTTTTAATAGCTTATGCGACATTACAGGTGCGTCCTCAGGCGTCTTGATCCACGACAGGTAGTTCTTTTCAATAAACTTACTGAACTGCACATTAGCCTCCGCCTTCTGCATCGTCAGGATCTCATGCATGCCCGCGTCTTCCAATTTTTCTAATGACAGCTCCCAGTATACGAGTTTCTTATAGATATCTACCCATTCAGAAAAGTTGAGATTGTCATTAAGCGTCATGCCCAGGTTTCTGAAGTCCTGCTGGTAAGCCATAGAGGTTTTCTCGCTAACCAGGCGCTTGTTCTCTGTGAGTTTCTTTATTGATAATAAGAGTTGTCGCGGGTTCACCGGCTTTATAAGGTAGTCATCGATCTTTGAACCGATAGCATCTTCCATAAGATACTCTTCCTCATTCTTGGTTATCAGCACTATCGGGATATCCGGATTTATGTTCTTAATTTCCGCCAGCGTCTCCAGTCCCGTCATACCCGGCATATTCTCATCAAGGAATACTAAATCAAAACGGGTGCCTTTGAATGTGTCCAAAGCATCTGTTCCGTTGGTAACAGTGGTAATTTCATAACCTTTTTCTTTGAGAAAGATAATGTGCGGTTTAAGAAATTCGATTTCATCATCGGCCCACAATATGGAGGTTCCTTGCATTATATTATATGTTTAAGTATTTACTGTTAAAAGTAGCTATAACAAACTAAATCAGCATTTGTCGAAAATAACTCAATTTAATTCTAAAGCCTGTTTATTATTTGTAACACATATCCAGATCAATTTCATCATTGTCCGCGTCTGTTACAACAAAGTTATGTGCTGTTTTTAGAAAAACGCTATGTCCGGTTGCTTAGTACCGCAACCAAAGGGGATCATTCTCCCTCTATTGCTAATAAATTAGCAATCCTTAGATAGAGGTAATATCTTCAACAGGCCTTAGTTATTTTATGTATAACAATTATCAGGTTGTATATCAGGGGCTTTTGTTTGCTCAAGATCGCCGTTTTATAGATGTCTTCACCGCCCGGAATTCCATGTAAACTTAATGATAGATAGAACGTTAATTTATGTTAAATTTAACTAGAGGCATCAATTACATTTTGCTTGCCACCGAATTTTAGCAAATTTGTGTCAGAAGCTAAACTATTGGAAAAGAAAAAAATAATTAACGATCCTGTTCATGGATTTATAACGATACCCTCCGGGTTGATCTATAAACTTGTTGAGCACCCCTATTTGCAGCGACTTCGTAATATCAAGCAAATGGGTATGGCTTATCTGGTATACCCGGGAGCTATTCACACACGATTCCATCATGCGATAGGAGCTATGCATCTCATGGGCATGGCCATCGAAACACTCCGTGGTAAGGGCTGCGAGATTTCTGCGGAAGAAGAAGAAGGTGTCATGGTAGCAATCCTTTTGCACGATATTGGCCACGGTCCCTATTCTCATGCGCTCGAGCACGCCATTGTGGGGGGAATATCGCATGAAGCGATCTCCGAAATGTTGATGGATCGTCTGAATGAAGAATTTCATGGAGCGCTGGATCTCGCCATTAGCATCTTCCGAAATAATTACCGCAAGTTGTTCCTGCATCAATTAGTGTCCAGTCAGCTGGATTGCGATCGCATGGATTATCTTAGTCGCGACAGTTTCTTTACCGGGGTATCGGAGGGCATTATTGGGTTCGATAGAATTATCAAGATGCTCAATGTACGCGATAATCAGCTCGTAGTGGAGGAAAAGGCGATTTATTCTATTGAGAAATTTATCGTCGCTCGCCGACTCATGTACTGGCAAGTGTATCTGCACAAGACCTGCGTGGCTGCGGAGCATATGCTTGTAAATATCCTTAAGCGAGCCAAGTTTCTCGCCAATGAGGGCATGGAGCTTTTCGCTACGCCTAATTTCCGGCATTTTCTGCATCACAACATCTCGTATGACGACTTTCTTCAGTTTCCGGAGCATCTGCAGAATTTCTCCAGGCTCGACGATTACGATGTTTATACCTCTGTAAAGGTTTGGGCCGATGCTCCCGATTTTATTCTCTCGCATTTATGCCGCGGCATTCTCGAGCGTAAACTCTATCGTACAGAGATGAGCCGTGAAGAAATTGATCCTTTACGCTACGTTAAGATGATCGAGCGCGCGGTAGACCGTTACCATGTAAGTGCCGAGGACGCCTCGTACTTTGTCTTTACCGATACCCTCTACAACAGGGCATATCAGGTAAATGACGGAAATATTAATATCCTTGCCAAGGATGGAACAGTAAAAGATATCACGATGGCCTCAGATAACACCACGCTGGGGGCGCTCGCTAACACCGTTGAGAAGCATATTTTATGTTATATGAAAGATCTTTGTCGCGATTAGGACGTGCTTCGGTACGTTATGAAATCTTAAACTTTCAGATTTGGTAATAAACTAATAACATATAACTTTGCCCGATGCAATTTACTGCGCAACAGATCGGAACTTTACTGAATGGCACTGTGGATGGAAATCCGGACGTTACAGTAAGTATGCTGGCCAAAATAGAAGAGGCCACCCCCGGAACGCTCTCGTTTTTAGCGAATCCTAAATACGAGCCATTTCTCTATTCTACCAATGCTTCTATCGTAATTATTGGTGAAGACTTTGTTCTGGCATCTCCTATAAAGGCTACGTTGGTCAGAGTGAAAGACCCATATAGTGCCTTTTCGGTATTGTTAGAACAATACGATACGCTCACCAAGCAAAAATCAGGAATTGAGAGTCCTTGTTTCATACATCCCGACGCTAAAATTGGTGAGAACGTGTATATAGGCGCCTTTGCTTACATCTCCGCAGGAGTGGTGCTTGGTGACAACGCCAAAGTTTATCCGCATTGTTTTATCGGTGATAATGTAAGTATCGGTAACAATTGTACCCTGTACGCGGGTGTAAAGATTTACCATGCTTGCGAGTTGGGAAACAATGTGATGATACATGCCGGTGCGGTGATTGGCAGTGACGGCTTTGGCTTCGCCCCTCAGCACGATGGCAGCTATAACAAAATAGCGCAGATCGGTAATGTCGTTATTGAGGATAACGTGGAAATCGGTGCTAATACCACGGTAGATCGGGCAACCATGGGCTCCACAATCATCAGACAAGGTGTAAAACTCGACAATCTCATTCAGATAGCACACAATGCTGAGGTTGGTAAGAATACCGTGATAGCCGCACAGTCGGGTATCTCCGGAAGCTCCAAGATTGGCGAGCAGGTGATCATGGGCGGCCAGGTTGGCGTAGTGGGCCACATTAGCGTAGCTAAAGGCAGTCAGGTGCAGGCGCAATCTGGAATAAACCGCTCTATAGAAGAAGAAAATAAAAAATGGGCTGGCACCCCCGCTACAACTTTTAGCACGCAGATGCGCGCTCAGGTGATATTGGCTCGCCTGCCGGAACTTGAGAAAAGGGTAGACGAACTAGAAAAAAAATCACAGCAAAATTAAAAGAATCGGATTCATGCATCAGGATATGAACGTTAAACAGAGAACGATAAAAGATCAATTTACAATTTCAGGGGTGGGTCTGCACACAGGGCGACCCGTGAACATGACTTTCAAGCCTGCTCCTGAAAACCATGGTTATAAGTTCAGACGTGTCGATATTGAAGGCCAACCTATTATTGAGGCTGACGTTGACAATGTAACTGATACCTCCAGGGGTACAACGATCTCTCAGAATGGCGCCAGCGTGAGTACTGTTGAGCATGTCCTCGCTGCTCTTGTAGGCTTGCAGATCGACAATGTAATGATCGAAATGGATGGTCCTGAAACGCCTATTATGGATGGCAGTTCACTGCAATTTGTCGAGGCTTTCGAGAAGGTGAAGATCATTGAGCAGGAGGCCGATCGCGAGTATTATGTTATTCCTAGCAATATTCATTATACTGAGCCTGACCGCAAGGTCGAAATGGTCGCTATGCCACTTGAAGATGATTATCGCTTCACTTGCATGATCGACTATAATTCTCCGGTTCTGGGCAGTCAGCATGCCGCTATTACCGGAATCTCTGAATTTAAAAAGGAAATCGCCTCAAGCCGCACATTCTGCTTCCTGCACGAACTGGAAATGCTCCTTGAGCATAATCTCATCAAAGGTGGCGACCTTAATAATGCGATCGTTGTTGTTGACAAAGAAGTAAGCAAAGAGGAGCTCAAGCATCTGGCTACTATCTTCAACCGTGAAGATATTGATGTTGCCCGCGAAGGTATCCTTAACAATATTGAACTGCGCCATCAGAATGAACCCGCGCGGCATAAGCTCCTCGATATGATTGGAGATCTTGCTCTTGTCGGTGTGCCGTTGCGTGGCCATATCATGGCTGCCCGCCCCGGACACGCGGCGAACGTGGCCTTCGCCAAGAAAATTAAGGCTCAGATTAAGAAGGAACGTAGCAAGAAGACCATCAAGGTGTATGATCCGAACACACCTCCGGTATATGATACAACGCAGATCATGAAGATCCTGCCGCACAGGCAGCCATTCCTGATGATCGACAGGATCATTGAGCTTACTAAGAATCACGTGGTAGGGATGAAAAATGTTACCATGAACGAAGACTTCTTCCGTGGTCATTTCCCTGGCTCCCCAATATTCCCGGGGGTACTGCATATTGAAGCGATGGCGCAAACCGGCGGTATTCTGGTGCTTAATACGGTATCGGATCCTGAAAACTGGCTTACGCTGTTCCTGAAAATTGAAAACGCCCGCTTTAAAGCCACTGTAACCCCGGGCGATACTGTTATCTACCGCTGTGACCTCATGATTCCTATTCGTCGCGGCATCGCCCAGATGAAGGGTATCGGTATGGTTGGAGAAAAAGTTGTTGTTGAAGCTGAGCTTATGGCTCAAATTGTTAGAGTCAAACCTGAAGAGAAATGATCCAACCATTAGCATATATACACCCACAGGCTAAGATCGCTGATAATGTAGTGATTGAGCCCTTTGTTACTATCCATAAGAACGTCGAAATAGGTGAAGGTACCTGGATCGGTCCCAATGTCACCATCATGGATGGTGCCCGCATTGGTAAGAACTGCCGCATTTTCCCGGGTGCCGTTATTTCGGCTATCCCGCAGGATCTGAAGTTCGCCGGTGAAGATACCACGGCCGAAATTGGTGACAACACCACTATTCGTGAGTGTGTAACCATTAATCGTGGTACCAAGGATAGATGGAAAACGGTTATCGGTAAAAATTGCCTTATACAAGCTTATTGCCATATCGCGCATGACTGTATCGTTGGTGATAATTGCATATTCTCGAATAGTACTACCCTCGCCGGTCATATTACTATTGGCGATTACGTAGTCCTTGCCGGATTGGTAGCTATACATCAATTCTGTAAAGTTGGTTCTCATGCTTTTGTTACCGGTGGTTCTCTGGTACGTAAAGATGTGCCTCCTTATGTAAAGGCCGCTCGCGAGCCATTGTCTTATCTGGGCATTAATTCTGTTGGTTTACGTCGCCGGGGCTTCACCTCCGAGCAGATCAATGAAATTCAGGATATCTATAGAACGCTTTTCATTAAGAACTATAATATTAATACCGCTCTTGATATCATTGAGGCTGAAAGACAGCCTACAGAGATCCGTGATGAGATCCTTGATTTCATACGTAACTCTAATCGTGGTATTATGAAAGGTTTTAACGGCGCCTAGTGTGCCGCTAATTCTTTGCCTGGCATGGAAATTCACCTGGAAAATATTGGCAGACGCTTTAATAAAGAATGGATATTCAAGGATATCCATTTTTCATTTGAAAGCGGACGTAGCTACGCGATCCTCGGGCCTAATGGCTCGGGAAAGTCTACGCTCATGCAAATTCTCAGTGCCGCGTTAAATCCTTCCTCCGGAAAGATCAGCTATCGGCATCAGGATAAAAATATTGACCCGGACGACCTTTACCGATATCTCAGTATTTCCGCACCCTATATGGAACTCATTGAGGACTTTAGTCTTTCAGAAATGATAGATTTTCATTTCAGTATTAAGTCTTACGCTCCCGGGTTAGACAAACAAGGGCTGATGGATCTGTGTCAGTTTGGCCCCGTACGTTCCCGTACGCTGCGTTTTTTCTCCTCCGGAATGAAACAGCGTGTAAAACTGCTGCTTTCCGTGTGTTCCGATTCTCCGATACTTTTTCTCGATGAGCCGACGTCTAACCTCGATGCCGAAGGTATCGCCTGGTATCGCGATATTGTACAGCGCTATCGTGCCGACCGGCTCCTGATCGTCTGCTCCAATCAGGAACATGAATACGACTTCTGCGATCAGCTGCTGAGGCTAAGTGATTATAAATAAGACAACCGCCTGAATCGATAATCCTAAATTATTTTTATCTTTGATCCTCTTGTATGCCACATGAGGCAGGCATCTTAAATAACGAGAATACTTAAAATTACAATATACTAAAGATCTATATGGCAAAAGCTTCCGACATCAGAACGGGTAATATCCTGCGTTTTAACGGTGATTTGGTTACCGTTGAAGAGTTTATCCATAGAACCCCTGGTAACCTAAGAGCTTTCTATCAGGCAAGAATGCGTAACGTTAAGTCCGGTAAACTGGTTGAATATCGTTTCCGTACTGACGAGGAGGTGGAAATCTGTAGGGTAGAGACAAATGACTATCAATACCTGTATGATGAGGGTGACTTTTTCGTGGTTATGGACAACACCAGCTACGAGCAGTTCAACATCCCTAAGTTCCTCTTTGGCGATGCCGCCAGGTTTATGAAAGAAGGTATGAATGTAATCGTTGCCTTTGAAAGCGAAGAGCCTATCATGGCTCAGGCTCCAACATCTGTTGAGCTGGAAATTACTTATACTGAGCCTGCGGTAAAAGGCGACACTTCTACCAATGCTACTAAGTATGCTACAGTTGAAACTGGCGTAGAAATCCGTGTTCCCTTATTTATCAATCAGGGTGAACGGGTGAGAGTTGACACACGCACTGGTGATTATATCGAACGTGTAAAATAACCCCGGGTTATTCTTTATAATAAAACGAAGCGGCGTTATTGCCGCTTTTTTTATGGTCTTCAAATATATACAGATAAACGTTCAGTATGGATAAGACGATCTACAGAAGCTCGGCGATAGCACGTCGCAAGGCACTTTCAGCAACAGAACTTGAAGAGCTGAGTGAGCAGATTGCTCAACGTTTCCCCTTGGATCTGCTGAAATGCCACGATCTTATACATGTCTTTTACCCTATTCCGGGTAAACAGGAAGTCGATACGCTCCGCCTTATCGAAAGAATTCGTTTTGCAGATGCTTCCATCCGCTTCGTGCTCTCCAAAAGTAATCTGGACACATGTACACTCCGACACATTCTTTGGACTGATACTACACCCCTGGCAATGAACAGATGGGGTATTACTGAGCCCCTGGAAGGCTTAGAAGTTGATCCGGCTACGTTAAGCATTGTCATCGTGCCCCTTCTTGCATTTGATGTTCACGGTAACCGCCTGGGTTATGGCAAGGGATTTTATGATCGCTTCTTGTCTGAGTGCCCAGATGCGCTCAAAATCGGACTATGCTACTTTGACGCGGAGGAGGCTATCCCCGCGGATGCGCATGATATTCCGCTCGACCTATGCGTAAGTCCCTCAAAGGTTTACGATTTTCGTCGGCCCTCAACTTCCGCTCGCCAAACGTAAAAGGGCCGGTTTATAAGGTCTTCCCGGAAATATCATTGCGTCCTTTTGGGCGTAGCTTCGCTGGCTGGTATCAATGATGTCAGGCATTCTTGGCGTAGGTCCTCTAGAAATTGTTGCTAATAATGGAGCCGCGGTCCGCGCTTCCCCTGCCTGCCCTGATTACTTCAGCGACTTCCGGCC
>DKIV01000010.1 GCA_002454425.1 Sphingobacteriaceae bacterium UBA6709 | reverse complement strand
TGGGGCGCCGGAAGATGGAATAAAGAATAAGGATAGAATTTTCGAATATTAACAAATACGATTTGCGGGCAGGCGAAACGGGCCGGTCATGCTTAAAGCTATTATATATACCCACGATCAAGCACTATATATAATACACGATCAAGCCGGCTGTTCATGTTAACATTTGTTAAATAGGTACAAAAAATCATTATATATATTACATTCGCAGCTTGATATATTATCCATTGATTATTACTTGACATTAATGTATCTTTGCAGGATGTTTAAAAACAAGCGTTTATTAACGTGGGGATTGTTAATCCTTTTATTTTCGGTTGCTGGCTGTAAAAGCAGGTATGAAAAATTATTGGCCAGTAACGACACAGGAAAGAAGTACCAGGAAGCAATAAGGCTTTACAATAAAAAGGACTATACAAAAGCACTAGCTTTATTCGACCAATTGAACCAGAAGTTCAGAGGACGTGAAGAGGCTGAAGAATTAGCTTATTATTTCGCATATACAAACTACAGACTTGGGGATTATACTACCTCCCGATATTTGTTCAAGGTATTTGCAGATACTTACCCGAATAGTACCCGTGCGGAAGAGTGCCGTTTCATGTCGGCATACTGTTACTATCTGGATTCGCCAAAATTCTCCTTAGATCAGCAGAACACGCTTCAGGCTATTGAGTCATTACAGCTGTTTATAAACTTCTATCCTAAGAGCGATCGTGTAGCAGAAGCAAGTGATCTAATCCAGAAGCTACGTGACAAGCTTGAAAGAAAGGCATTCGCAAACGCGAAGCTTTATTATGATATCGGAGGATATGATGTACAGAACTATCGTTCAGCGGTATTCGCGTTTAAGAATGTGCTAAGAGATTATCCAGATACGAAGTATGCCGAAGAGATGGAATATCTAACGGTACACGCTCAATACTTATTTGCAGCGAATAGCATAGAAAGCAAACAGGAAGAGCGCTTCACAGAAGCAATCACACTTGCAAACGAATTCGTTGAGAACTATCCGAACAGCAAGTATCTTAAGAATATCAACCATTACAAAACCGACTCTGAGTCGGGAATAAAGAATGCATTGAAAGTTATAGCAGAACAACAGGAAGCTATAAAGCGTTATAAAGAACAATTGGAAGAAAATAAAAAGAGTCAAGATGAGCAACACAAAACCAAATAACAACGTACCAGCAACAACCGTAACACGCGATCTTCGTCAGTTAGATAAGTCTACCGACAATCTTTACGAATCGTTGGTGATTATTGCAAAGCGTGCTAATCAGATCTCGAACAACATTAAAGAAGAGCTTCAGGGAAAACTTTCTGAATTCGCTTCATCAAATGACAACCTGGAAGAAGTATTTGAAAACCGTGAGCAGATTGAAATTTCCAAGCATTATGAGCGTATGCCCAAACCAACGCTTATCAGCATTGATGAATTCCTGAACGATAAGGTTTACTTCCGTAATCCAGCAAAAGAACAAGCTTAATTTGTTCTATATTTGTCCTTCAACTTTCGGCGGGAGAAACGCTGGAAGAAAAGTGAATTCGTTAAGATTACACCATGCTTGAAGGAAAAAAAATTTTACTTGGCGTTTGCGGCAGTATAGCCAGTTACAAATCGGCAACATTAGTCAGATTGTTGGTAAAAGCTGGAGCAAACGTCAAGGTTATTATGACAGCCGATGCGACAAACTTCATCACTCCCCTTACGCTGTCAACTTTATCAAAACACCCCGTAAGTATACATTCATTCGATCAGGCCAATGGTCAATGGGATAGTCACGTTGAGTTAGGACTGTGGGCGGATTTATTCATCATCGCGCCGGCGAGTGCAAATACGCTGGCAAAGCTGGCTCAGGGATTATGTGATAATCTTCTGACTGCGACTTATCTTTCCGCGCGTTGTCCGGTATTCTTTGCCCCTGCGATGGACCTCGACATGTGGCAGCATCCCGCTACGCGACATAATATCAAACAACTACAATCCTATGGAAATATAAATATCGCTCCCGGTAGCGGTGAACTTGCCAGCGGATTGAGCGGTGAAGGCCGGATGGCCGAACCGGAAGAGATTGTAGGTACCCTTGAGCGGCATTTTGCGGCAGGATCAACACTGGCGGATGTTAAGGTAATTGTAACGGCAGGTCCAACGTTTGAAGCCATCGATCCCGTACGTTTCATCGGCAACTACTCAAGTGGAAAAATGGGATACGCCCTGGCATTACAGTTGGCAAAACGAGGAGCCTTAGTGACGTTAATCAGTGGGCCGACGCATCTTAATATCGACCATCCTGGAATTCAACGGATAGATGTAAACAGCTCAGATGAAATGGCCGCAGCTGTTAAGGCCTCTTTTCCTGACTGCAAAGTAGCTATCATGAGTGCCGCCGTTGCTGACTATAAGCCAAAAGAAGTTGCTGGTCAAAAAATTAAAAAATCCGACTCGGCACTTACGCTCGAGCTTCAGAAAACCACAGACATTTTAGCCATGGCGGGCGAGATGAAGCAAAACGGACAGATTTTGGCAGGCTTTGCGCTGGAAACAGAAAATGAAGTGGAAAACGCGATGGCTAAACTTAAGCGCAAGAACCTCGATTTCATTGTCCTAAACTCATTAAATGATCAGGGAGCAGGTTTTCGTACAGATACCAATAAAGTAAGCATTATCCATGCGAACCTGACCGTAAGGGAATATCCGCTGAAGAGCAAAACAGAGGTTGCCGAAGATATCTGCGAAGCGATTGTGAGTCTATTATGATCAGGTGGATTTTAGCGATCACGATTACATTTGTCGCGCTCAGTCTGCCGTCTGACGCTCAGGATCTGAATGCCAAGGTTCAGCTACTGTCACCACGCGTGCAGAACACGAACAAAAACTCGTTAAAGGTTCTGCGATTAGCCATACAGGAGTTTCTAAACGGCCGCAAATGGACTGAACATACGCTAAATCCGGCAGAACGCATCAACTGCACGTTCGTGATCACTATTAATGAATGGGACGGGGCCTCAAACTATCGTGCAGAGGCGCAGATCTTAAGCAGCCGTCCTGTATATGGAACGACGTATCAATCGCCCATGCTCACGATGGCCGACAAGAACTTCGACTTCAGTTATGTCGACTCACAACCGCTTGATTATAATGATCAAAGTTTCCTGAACAATTTAAGTTCCTTACTTGCGTACTACGCATATACCATTATTGGCATAGACGCTGATAGCTTCAGCCATTTAGGGGGAAGCACTTATTTTGAGCGTGCGCGCACGGTATGTAATAACGCGCAAAGTTCCGGATTCATCGGATGGAAAGCCGCTGAAGATTTCAGGAACCGTTTCTGGCTGGCCGATAACCTTAACAGGAAAGATTTTATGCCATTTCGCGACTTCAGCTATTTCTATCACCGCAAGGGTCTGGATGTATTATCTGTTAAGCCTGAAGAAGCGCGGGCAACAATCATCGATGTACTTCCCATGTTATTGAAAACCGATCTCCGCCAGCCCGGAGCCTATTATAATCAAATATTCTTCAGCACGAAGAGTGATGAGCTGCTAAACATCCTTCGTGCGGCACCTTATAAAGACAGGGCAACAGCCTGGGGGATATTATCAAAAACAGATCCTGCCAACAGCGGTAAATATTACGAGTTAAATCGCTGAAGCTAATACTTAGGGCAAACAATAAAAGTTTCTTATACTTTATTGAGATAGCTTATATGCGGTCTTTGCCATGTGGGGCAAAGACCGTACTTTTAAAGAGCTATTTAAGGTAGTAACACAGATACATAAAGACCATATGCTTAGTCGTTTAATAATACGCAATTACGCACTTATTGAAAATCTAAATATATCATTCTCGGAAAGGCTCAATATCCTGACCGGTGAAACAGGAGCCGGAAAATCAATTATCCTGGGAGCCCTTTCGCTGCTTTTGGGACAGCGTGCTGAGGGAAAATCTTTCTTTAATCAAGAGAAGAAGTGCGTTATTGAAGGAAGGTTCTCCATTGCCAATTACGGACTGGATCGTTTTTTTGAAGAAAAAGACCTTGACTACGAAGCAGAGACGGTATTGCGAAGAGAAATAACTCCCGATGGCAAGTCCCGAGCATTTATAAATGACACTCCGGTAAATCTCGCCACACTTCGAGAGTTAGGCTCCGCCCTAATTGACATTCATTCGCAACATGCAACGATGGAAATTAACGATGAAAACTTTCAGACGTTAATGGTCGATACGCTCGCTGCAAACGATATATTACTTCAGAAATATCAGGAGAACTTCCGCAAATATCGCAATACCGTTGCCCGCATCAGACGTCTGGAGGAAGAAAACCTGCAGGCAAAGAATGATTATGACTACTATCAGTTTCAATTTTCGGAGCTGGAGCTGGCGTCGCTTCAACAGGGCGAACAGGAACAAATGGAGTTGGAACTCGAGCAGCTCAGTCACGCGGAAGAGATTAAACGCGCATTTTTAGGAGCCTTGTCGTTAATTCAGGATTCAGAAAGCAACGCGCTGCAATCGCTTAAAGAGTCGCTCTCCTACGTGCAGGCCGCGGCGCGTTATCTCCCTTCTGTATCGCCTATAGCTTCCCGTCTGGAGAGCGTCCTCATTGAGTTGAAAGACCTCTCGGCAGAGCTTGAAACGATAGAGCAACGCACGAACATCAATGAGCAGCGGTCAGCAGACCTCAATGAACGCCTCACGTTGATTTACAATCTGGAAAATAAACATCGTGTAGGATCCGTAGAGGATCTCCTGGTCATACAACAACAACTCTCAGATAAGCTCAATTCAATTAGCACCATTGACGAGGAGTTGCTAACACTTAAAGAAGAGGCTGTGGTACTCAAGGCGGAGCTGATAACCTTGTCTGATACACTGTCAGCAAGCAGGAACGCGGTAATTCCCGATATAGAGGAGAAAGTTAAGGCGTTGCTTACCGAAGTAGGCATGCCAAACGCGCAACTGAAAATTGAGAATGTGCTGCTGGATGAAGACATGCTGAACAATTTTGGGCGTAATAAGATACAGTTTCTCTTCTCAGCCAACAAAGGACAACTGCCGGCACCAATGAACAAGGTTGCTTCGGGGGGGGAGCTCTCCCGCCTGATGTTAAGCGTCAAATCCCTGATCTCTCAGCACATTGCACTTCCTACCATCATTTTCGATGAAATAGACACGGGAATTTCGGGAGAGGTGGCTTTAAAAGTAGGCAGAATCATGGAGCGTTTGTCGCAAGGGATGCAGGTGATCAGCATCACACACCTGCCGCAAATAGCCAGTCGCGGTGAAAACCACTACTTTGTATACAAAGATGAGCAAGGGGATAAAACGCAGAGTAACATTGTAAAACTTAGCGAAGAAGAGCGTATTCAGGAGATTGCCAAGATGTTAAGTGGCCAAAATCCAGGAGAGTCAGCACTAAAGAATGCCCGCGAATTGCTGGATATTGGTAATTAATGATAGTTTTTAGATTTGCGGCTCAAATACAGAAACTTTCCTTATTTTAGTCGCCAAATTAATAAACATGGCTTATAATTTATTAAAAGGTAAACGCGGTATTATCACAGGTGCATTAAATGAAAATTCTATAGCCTGGAAAATTGCCGAGAAAGCTCATGAAGAAGGTGCCACATTTGTACTTACCAATGCTCCGGTGGCCATGCGTATGGGTGAGATGGATGCATTGGCAGAAAAAACAAATTCGAAGATTATTCCGGCCGATGCAACTAGCATCGAAGACCTTACCAATCTGTATACACAGAGCCAGGAAATCCTTGGTGGTAAGATCGACTTCGTATTGCATTCCATCGGTATGAGTATTAATATGCGTAAGAAAATCCCTTATGCAGAGTCTAATTACGACTACTTTTTGAAAGGTATCGACATTTCCGCGCTATCCTTTCATAAGATGCTTAGCGTAGCTAAAAACCTCGATGCTATTGCAGAGGGCGGTAGTGTGGTTGCCCTAACGTATATGGCGGCTCAACGTACATATCCTTTCTATACGGATATGGCCGATATCAAGTCAATGCTAGAGTCAATCGCGAGAAGTTTTGGCTACCATTATGGCGTTGAGAAGAAGGTAAGAATTAACACAGTTTCACAGTCACCTACTAAGACAACCGCAGGAACTGGAATCAAGGGCTTCAATGACTTCTTTGACTATGCTGATGCCATGTCGCCTCTTGGCAATGCTGACGCTGAATCATGCGCGGACTATTGCATTACACTATTCTCTGATCTTACAAGAATGGTAACGATGCAAAACCTCTTCCATGACGGAGGATATTCCTCAACAGGTGTAAGTGCTGAAATTATGCAAAAATGTGGACTTGAATTGTAAGTCTTTCATAATATCCGTATAACAAGAAAGGAGCTTTAAATGCTCCTTTTTTGTTATACGGGGTTTTCTATTTCTAAGGGGTGGTTACCGCGACAGGAATAATTTTCCCGTTAAAGAATTTGTGACCGGTTAGCGCGAAGTCAGCGATATACTTGCCCATTTCAAAAGCCATCACTGGCGACTGGAAATCCGGAAAAGCACGTTCAAGCATCTCCGTCTGGGCTGATCCTAAAGCGAGACAATTAAAATGGATATTGGTATGGGCATACTCAACAGCCAAACATTCGGTGAGCGTATGTAAGGCCGCCTTGCTCGCGGAATAAGCAGCTAGTCCCGCAAACTTTACACTGCCCGTAAACCCTCCCATACTACCGATATTTACTACGTGGGCCTGTTCGCTAAGCAAAGGCATCATGTGCTGAATCATTTTCACATGTGCGAGAAGGTTACTTTGCAGCATCTCCGCGAAATCAAGAGGCGTAAGCTCCGCGAAAGGCTTATTTATCAGTTCGCCAGCGTTATTGATCAGCACGTCGAGCGTTCCGGTACGCGCTTGTACGAACTCAACGAGCGAAGCGTAATCATCATGCACGATATCGAACTTCGCAGGATAGAGCACACAATCAGGGTTCAATCCCTTGGCTATCTCATACAATCGCTTCAGCTTTTCCTGCGATCGACCGATAGCGATCACCTCATTTTCCGACTTTAAGATAAGATCGAGTACCGCCTCAAATCCAACGCCACTGCTGGCTCCTGTAATTAAGATCTTCATATAAGTATATTTATTAAATATCGTCTTCTACCTTTTTCACTTCCTGATCATCCGGCATGGGCCCGAATTCCTTGGATTTATATACATAGTATATTCCGGGGAAAGCGGCCAGCGTAGATACCATATAAAAAGAAAACGCCATAAACACTGCAAGATTTTTATCCATATTAAAAAAATCCGAGGTATGCGTCATAGCGAACTCCCGGATGCCGGCGCCTCCAAAAGTGGGCAGTATCGTAGCCAATGACGATACCAAAAAGCTAAAAAGATATGGAGAGAATTTACCGTTAAAATTATGCGAAAGGAGGATACAAATCACCGCAAGCAGTTGTAACGACTGTACTCCAATAGCTTTAAGGTGTGTCTGCAAAAAATAAGTGGTATGTTCCCTGAAAAAACGCCTCAGAATATAATAGTATAGCGCGGTTCCTAGTCCTAATGCCAGAATAGGCCATACCGCAGGAATCTCAATACGCGGTATCATAATAATCAGGGCCGCGCAAATGGCACCAATGGCCCATAAGCCACTTACGCGGTCGAGCAACATCGTCATGATTAAAGTACGGGTAGGCTTCTGATAGCGCTTCCTCAACAAATAGACTTTATACCCGTCGCCACCTACTCCACCAGGCAGGAACACGTTATAAAACATTCCAAGCAGATACAGCCGGAAGTTAAATAAGAAAGGCAAGTCCAGACCGATGCTTTTCAAAAGCGAAAGCAGTCGCCATGAAGCAAGGATCTGCGAGCAGAAATAGATAAGAAGTGCCGCGGCAATAAACCAGGGGTTGCTGGTGACCAGCAACTTTTTCACTTCCTGAAAATCGATCTTCCTGAATATTAAAACGATTATCAAAACAGTAAAACCTACTTTGAGAACGTTCTTTAAGATGGCTATTGCCTTTTTTTTGTCCATGTTATCATCTTGGCATTACAAATTGCCGGATTCCGACAAAGATAAAAGAATTTAAGTCTGTCTGCTCATCCGCCTCTAAACACAACTTTCTATGAATGGAGCAGCCGTTGACTTATAACATCTTTAAAGCTATCCCACCATAATAGTTCCTTTTGGGCGCCGGATTGAAATATCTCCCCCCGAAGGCGTTCAAATCGTTCCCAAGACTATATGTTTCGTTTAAAAGATTATCAACACCAGCATACAACGACAGCTTATATTTTGCAGAGAGCATTATACCATAGCTAAACTTTGTCTGGAGCAGATTAAATGCCGAGGCCCATACGCTATTAGCGTCGTTTAAGGGAGTCCGGGAATTGTAGTTATGTGTTAACTGTACCGCAAAACCTCCTGCCAAGGCCACATCGGCGGAGGTAGTCACCACTCCCCTGGGAACGCCCGTCAATCTGTTTCCAGAGAATGAAGACTCTCCGGATTCATATTGCAGGAAGAAAAAGCGATTATAAGCAACACTATTAGATATCATCAAACGCCGTAGCCATCCGTGAGACCGCAGGGGTATCAACAAGGCATCAAGCTTCGTCTCTATTCCGCGCTGCCTCACTTCTCCGGCGTTTCGGAAAAACTCATTTCCCTCTTCATTAAGCTGGCGGATGATGGCGTTATTCATATCAAACTGAAATGCTGTAACATCGGCATATAAACGTCCATTTAAAATATTAACGCGTACCCCTGTCTCCAGATTCCAGCCAGCTTCCGCGTTCAGCGATTCATTTATCGCCTGGTCCGAAGGACGAATTTCAGCTATTGTCGGAGACGAATATCCTCTGCTTACCGACGCCCTCCAGGAAATCCGGGGCCAGGTATACGATAATGCCAGGCGGGGTAACAGTTCTCTTTTAAAATTTCTGTTATTCCGTGAAGAGACATATGGGTAAATGTTGCGGAAGTTATATCCAAAGATATTTACACTCATAGCCCCCTCAATCAGAAAGCGATCGCTCAGATCAGCGCTGGCATGCAAAAACACAAAACTCTGATTAGCCCTGATGTTGTCGGATGATTGAATCGTGTCGCGTAGCCCCTGTCGATTGCCATAGTTCCGTATGCGCGAAGAGGTTGACTGAGCTTCAAGACCGAGCTGTATACCAAGATCCTTTCCCGAGGGCTTTGTCTTCCACTCAAGATAGGTTCTTAGTCCGCCTGTTGTTTCATACCGTGTTTCATAATTCGTAATGAAAGGATTCTTAAAATCTGTATAGGCCCCCGTCAGGGCGACGACATGATGAAGGCCTTCTGTCAGATAGATGGAATTGGAGAGCCCGCCGAAAACTGTTTTGTTATAGATACCCGCGTGTTGCTCGGCGGCCCCGGGACTCATCGCCGTTGCGGGGCGTGCCGCACGTGGATCAGATTCCATTTGCGCCTGTGTCAGTCCGCCAGGCGTACGGTAATGCATGTCTGAATAAAATAAGAAAGCATGGGCATCAGCCATTTTCGCATAACGGTAAGCCCCCTTAAGCTGATAATAGCGCCGGTTCATTGCACTGTTTGCCCTATAGCCGTCGGCACGCTGCCAGGCTTGCTGAAAGGAAAGCCTCAGTCGGGAGTCACTTTTTTCAAGCTTCACATACTGGTGGAAAAGGCCGTAAGAACCATGGGCAATTCCCGCTTCGACACCGTTCAGCGAGGTGGTATCCGCGACATTGGGATCGATCAGCAATACGCCTCCGGTGTTCGCTCCGTAGATGGAACCCTCCGGTCCCTTGATGATCTCCAGTCGATTAAGGGCTGAGTTGTCCAATGAGCCAAGATAGGAGTTGCCGCCGGCGTCGGTAAGCATGAAGTTATCGATATAGATCTTCACATTTCGCACACCATAAGGAGATCGAATAAGGCTTCCGCGCACCGACAATCGGTAGCTCCCTGGCGAGCGTTCGTCCATTTTAACTCCGGAAACAGCATTCAGCGCGGGCAAACTACTCCAGGGCTGCTGCGCCTGCAGCTGACTTTGCCCGATAACGGCGATAGAGGAAGGAATTGAAAAGGAAGGTCTGACACCGAAATAAGCTTTCACCGTCACCGGATTCAACGACGTTGTAGTATCTACAGGCTGAGCGAACAGATACTGCTTCATTAACAGAAGCAGTATACAGTTCATCAATTTTATTTTCAAAGACTAGAATTTACTTAACAGCTTTTACTTTCCACAACGTATTAGCGGCATCATCAGCAACCAGGAGTGATCCATCAGGCAGCTCAGCTACGCCGACAGGTCGTCCATATACCTCCCCTTTTTCCTTATCGGCTACAAAGCCCGTGAGAAAGTCTTCTGCCTTGCCGGAAGGCATGGCGCCATTAAAAGGGACGAAAGCTACACGATAGCCTACCAGTGTGGAATGATTCCATGAGCCATGCTGCCCGATGAAGGCTCCGCCACGATATCTCTCCGGAAAAGCTGATCCTCTATAAAAAGTCAGGCCTAATGACGCCGTATGTGATCCGAGGGCGAAGTCAGGAACGATCGTCTTTTTGACCAGCTCGGGGTTTTCCCCTTTACGGCGCGGATCTTCATGCTGACCAAAATAAGCATAAGGCCATCCATAAAACGCGCCGTCTTTCACGCTTGTAATATAATCAGGAACCAACTCGTCGCCTAATTCATCCCGTTCATTTACGGCAGTCCATAACATCTTGGAAGCAGGATTCCAATCCATGCCAACAGGATTACGGAGCCCGGAGGCAAAGACGCGCTCTCCGGAGCCATCAGGATTTATCTCAAGGATGTTTGCTCTACGTTGTTCGTTTTCCATGCCATGTTCGGCAACATTACTTCCTGATCCCACAGAAATATAAATCTTGGACTTATCGGCATTCGTGATGAGATTACGTGTCCAATGATTATTGTATCCTCCTGCAGGAAGTTCAACAATTTTACGACCGGAAGCGGTAATTTTAGTATCTCCCAACTTGTACGGGTATTTCATCAGACCGTCAGTATTAGCGACATAGAAAGAGTCACCGATGATAAGCATTCCAAACGGTTGATTAAGTCCGCCCAGAAACACCTGAGCAAGCTCTGGATTACCATCATTGTCCTTATCTCTGAAAATCACAATGCTATTGGAGCTCTCGCCAAGGTTTTGCGATTTAGCCTTGCCGCTTGCTACGGCAGCAAGCTTGGCAGCACCCTTGAGTTCGGTATTAGCCATTGCCACGAAAATATCGCCATTGGGTCCTACGTAAATCCAGCGAGGATTGCTAAGCTTGTCAGCGAATTTAATGACTTCAAAACCCGCAGGAGCTGTGGGTGCCTTACCTTCCGGCCAGCCAAGCACCTTACTAAATTTGGTGAATGACTCTGCTGGCTCAGGTAGAGCACCGGAGTCAAGTGCCGCCGAGTCAGTGGCCTCCGCAGACTGGTTATTACTTTTCGGAGATCCGCAGGCACAAATGGCCAACATCAGGCAACCTCCTATTAACGTTGTTACATTTTTCATAGTTTACAGATATTCCTTCTGAAAAACTGCAAACCGTATTGATTGTTTTGGTTGATTCTTTCAAATAGCCTAATTCAAAGCAATCAGGAACTTAATTTGTTAATCAGACGGGCACTCTCCCTCGCGCCCTGTTGTAATCGGTCGTTAAAGAAAGCTTTCACCTCGTTAAAATGGCTTATGTATCCATCCATGTCACCATAGCCGATGATAGAGGCCCACTCACGTACTGCGGAATGAAATTCAAGGTCGTCCGCTCTAATTGACTTATCGTAAAGCGCCGCGTTGATACTTTCGTTGAGCAAAGATTCATTCTTAAATAGATATTCGGCAATGCCCAGACGTAGCCGGAAAGGCGGCGTTTGGCAGATGAGGTTATCATAAGGACTTACCTTTAATTGGTGCCACGTATCTACCATTGCTAAAATACTAAGGTGCGAGTTCGGTAAATTGGAGGCGGTCTCCTCTGATAGGCCGAAGTCTGCCAACACCTCATCATCCAACGTTATCCATTCGCGGTCGCCATGAAATACAAAGTCTCTGGCAGCGTAAATACGTTGTCTGAATTCATCTTCCTTCTCGCAGATCATAAGTTTAAAAAGATCAGATTCGGAGCTCGCGTATTGCTTCACCTGACGACGAGCATATGGATTCAGAATAGCCAAACCCGCGTAAACGTGGGCTTTATAACTAAAGATCCGTAAGGTTGTCAGGATCTTCACGTTATCAATACCTGTTGAATAGGCGCCATGATCCCATGGGTATACACCGGCATTTTTCCATGCGGTGCCCATACTTTCAAATCCCATATGTGTTACAGCCTGCGTATCTGCCATAATGATATCATGCTCAACGTAATTGCCGATTTCGATAATATCCGACTCCAGCGACTCGAAGGTATCCATTGCCAATCGATACGCTTCCGGCGTAGCCCGATGAGGAATCACTACCAGCTTTTGCCCTTTTGTGGAGAACGCCGGCCCATGTAAGGAATGACAAGTGACAATATGCGTGTCAGCGGGGAGATATTTTTCAAAGGCCATAATCTCAGGATGTTTCACTGATGTTTGCCCCGCGACGATGGCGCCATACTTGATAGAATCAGCCGCGAAGGCAACAACCTCCGCGATCCGGGCGCCCTCAACTGAGAATAGCAGGAGATCAGCCTTACGTGCTACATCCCTTGCGGAACGCAGAATACATACCGCGCAATCTTGAAACTGCTCCAGCAATAACTCATACTTTTCCGGCAAATCACAGCCCAAAACCTCATAACCTTTTGCAGCCCATTGACGCGCGCACAGCGCTCCCATATCACCAAGGCCGATAATTCCGATCTTCATAATGCCAAATTATGGAAAAAGTGCAATTTTAACAGTTAAAAGCCAGAATAAACTCCCAAAAAGACAAGATAAATCCGCTGTCGTCAATAAAAAGGAAGGATCGAAGCACGCGCTTTTTAGTACCCTGAATTCATATTCGGAATTATTTTCTTTATACTTGCTACTTTTAACCCACGAGATTACTTACTTTCTCGCTTCAAACTAAATATTAAGATTTATATGAAACGAAACTTGAAACCGGCGTTGTTAGCACTTTTCTTAACAGGTTCCGTTACCTTCGGATTTGCACAGGATAGCGTACGGAAAGCTCCCGTAGCCGTGCGTCCTCAATATGCGAAACCACAAGCACCTGCTGATCCTAGTCTTCAGGGTCAGTATCAGGATATGTTAATGCGCTCGAGAACACAGGAAGGATACAAACTTGTAAACCCAGCGCGACTGAGTAATCTATGGAAGAATACGCAGGATACGCTACGTGCGGAGCGTCGCCTGCGCATTGAAGCACAACGTAAGCTCTCAGGATCCGCGCAATCCGTTGAAGCTATGCGAGACAGCCTTGAACAAAACCAGGCAGATCTTGACAAATCACAAAATGAAATAAACAGCATCTCCTTCCTCGGCATTCAGGTATCAAAAGGCTTGTACAATACCATTATGTGGGGACTGGTAATTGCTTTGGCAGCTGCTCTCGCAATCATTCTAATGCTTACCGGAAAGTATAAAAAAGAGGCATCATACAGAATCAAACTTTTTGAAGAGCTGACAGAGGAATTCCAAAACTATAAGAGCAAAGCGAACGAGCGTGAGAAAAAACTAGCACGTGAACTTCAGGATGAACGTAATAAGTTGGATGACATGATGAACGGACAACGATAAATAAAAAAAGCGGCACTAAAAATTCCGCTTTTTTTATTTATCGCAGATTAGCACGATATAGCTTATTCCGTTTATATTTAAGATAACGTCTGTTACCGTAGTGAAACAGGATGGTGACGATCAGTGCCACCACGCATCCGACGACCACGCATGATATACGTTCCATCGCCGCGACAAAGTTCTTCTCCTGCTCTTCTCTTACTAGAACAATCACTAATGCCGCCAGTGCGGAGCGCATGGCATTTACCAGTTTCAGCGCAAACCCTATCAATACCACTATTACCACGCCGGCAAGTAGCTGCATGAAATCGCTCATGGGGATAAAGAACACCAGAAATGCTGCCGCGGAGCCAAGTAGATTTGCCTTCATACGATCAAAGGCAAGGTGATTCTTGTGCTCCACCGAAAACACCAGCAATACGGAGATGCTACTCCAGTAAAAAGGATATTGTGGAAATAAGACTGTTAGCAAATGGCAAATGCTTGCGCCAATTAAGCATTTAAGCAAATACTGCGACATCGCAGGAATGGATCGCTTTTTCTTCTTAGACATAATGACAGCTATCAGCGGCAAACCGTGGCGATCTGCGCTCTATAAAGATAAAGTAAAGCTTGTTATCAGAGATTCAAGAGCACAAAAGCGTGTAAAAAAACAGCGCTTTCAACACTATGAGGATACCAATCAATTGAGGATTTTGGGGATTTCTGAAAGTATATGCACTAAAAAGCCCGCGAGAATATGGAAAATCTCACGGGCTTTTGTTTCTTGGAAATCCTGAAGTTAAACTTTGATTTCTACTTCAACACCACTAGGAAGTTCAAGTTTCATCAACGCATCTACAGTCTTAGAGTTAGAGCTATAGATATCAAGAAGTCTCTTGTATGAGCAAAGTTGGAACTGCTCACGAGCTTTCTTGTTTACGTGTGGTGAACGTAATACTGTGTAGATCTTCTTCTCTGTTGGCAGAGGAATAGGACCACTAACTACTGCACCTGTTGGTTTAACTGTCTTTACGATCTTTTCAGCTGATTTATCAACTAAATTGTAATCGTAAGATTTCAATTTGATTCTGATTCTTTGGCTCATTGTTTTAATGTTTACTCCTGATAAGAGCTATTAATTACCTGGAGTGTTATTTATATTAATTGTAATACGTTATCGCAGGCAAGCCCGCGATAACGTAAAGAGTTTATTATGCACCTACAGATTTGCCTTTAGACTTGGCGATAACCTCGTCCTGTACGTTTCTTGGAGCTGGTTCGTAGTGATCAAATTCCATGCTTGATGTTGCACGACCTGAAGTAATGGTACGTAACTGAGTTACATAACCAAACATCTCAGAAAGTGGAACCATCGCTTTGATTACCTGAGAACCATTACGAGTATCCATACCCTGAAGCTGACCACGACGACGGTTAAGGTCACCCATAACATCACCCATGTTTTCTTCCGGAGTTAATACTTCAATCTTCATGATTGGCTCCATCAACACTGGCTTAGCCTTTGGTAAAGCTTCGCGGAATGCCATTTTAGCAGCTAATTCGAAAGATAAAGAATCTGAATCGACCGCGTGGAATGAACCATCAATTAAGCGAACCTTCATATCAGGAAGAGGGAATCCAGCTAACACACCATTTGACATAGATGCAGCGAATCCTTTTTCAACAGATGGAATAAACTCACGTGGAATAGCACCACCTGTAATTTCATTCACAAACTGTAAACCACCTTTTTCCCAATCTGCGTCAACAGGAGAGATAACTACCTGAATGTCTGCAAACTTACCACGACCACCAGACTGTTTCTTATATGTTTCACGGTGTTGAACGGTTCCAGTGATAGCTTCTTTGTAAGCAACCTGTGGAGCTCCCTGATTAACTTCCACTTTAAACTCACGTTTAAGACGGTCAATCAAGATATCCAGGTGAAGCTCACCCATACCAGAGATTACTGTCTGACCAGTTTCCTCGTCAGTTTGTACTCTGAATGTAGGATCCTCTTCAGCAAGTTTAGCTAATCCCATACCTAATTTATCAACGTCAGCCTGAGTTTTAGGCTCAATAGCTAAACCGATAACCGGCTCAGGGAATACCATTGATTCAAGAACGATCGGGTTCTTCTCATCACATAGGGTATCTCCTGTTTTGATATCTTTAAATCCAACTACAGCAGCGATATCTCCGGCAGCTACGTTAGGAACCGGATTTTGCTTGTTAGCGTGCATCTGGAAGATACGAGAGATACGTTCCTTATTCTGAGAACGGGTATTATAGATATAAGAACCAGCCTCTAAGTTACCTGAGTAAACACGGATGAAGCACAAACGACCTACGAATGGGTCAGTTGCAATTTTAAACGCTAAAGCTGCAAATGGCTCGCTAGTGCTAGGCTTCAATAAGATTTCCTCGTTAGTATCAGGATTAGTACCTACAACACCTTCAGAATCTAAAGGAGAAGGCAATAATTCCATTACATAATCCAACATGGTTTGAACACCTTTATTTTTGAAAGATGAACCACAAACCATAGGAACGATCTTAGCATCTAATACAGCCTGACGCAAAGCATCAAGTACTTCACGTTCTGTAATAGATTCTGGAGCGTCGAAGAATTTCTCCATCAAAGTCTCATCGTACTCAGCAACAGACTCTAATAATTTCTCTCTCCACTCAGAAACCTCGTCCAGCATATCTTCAGGAATAGGCACTTCAGTAAAGGTCATACCTTTATCGTGCTCATTCCAAACGATACCACGGTTGTTAATCAAATCAACAACACCCTTAAACTGATCTTCAGAACCGATAGGTAACTGCAACGGAACTGCATTACTACCTAACATATCTTTAACCTGCTTAACAACTTTTAAGAAGTCAGCACCGGAACGGTCCATTTTATTAACGAAACCAATACGTGGAACGTTATAGTTGTTCGCTAAACGCCAGTTTGTTTCAGATTGAGGCTCAACACCATCAACAGCAGAAAACAAGAATACCAAACCATCTAATACACGCAGTGAACGGTTAACCTCAACGGTGAAGTCAACGTGTCCCGGAGTATCGATGATATTCATGTGGTAAGACTGGCCTCTGTATTTCCAATCAAGGGTTGTAGCAGCTGAAGTAATAGTGATACCACGCTCCTGCTCCTGAGCCATCCAGTCCATGGTTGCGGCACCTTCGTGAACCTCACCAATTTTGTGGCTTACTCCGGCGTAATAAAGAATACGCTCAGTAGTAGTGGTTTTCCCAGCATCGATGTGAGCTGCGATACCAATATTTCTTGTATATTTTAGATCTCTTGCCATCTTGTTTGTTTGACTTTAGACTTTAAACGGATTACACCGCGGCAAAGTAATGCGCTACGGTGTAATCTATTTTAAATCTGTGTAATCTTATTGTTTAGAAACGGAAGTGAGAGAATGCTTTGTTAGCCTCAGCCATCTTATGCGTATCTTCCTTTTTCTTAACAGCAGCACCTTCACCTTTAGCAGCTGAAATAATTTCTGCAGCTAATTTCTCCATCATGGTCTTTTCACCACGTCTGCGAGCGTAAAGGATTAACCATTTCATTCCTAAAGCAATTTTACGCTCAGGACGAACTTCTGTAGGCACCTGGAAGTTAGCACCACCTACACGGCGAGACTTTACTTCTACAGCTGGCATTACATTGTTCAATGCTTTCTTCCATGCTTCTAAACCGCTTTCGCTAGTTCTCTTTTCTACTAACTCTACAGCATCATAGAAAATTGAATAAGCAATAGACTTCTTTCCGTCGTACATCATGTTGTTTACGAAACGGGTTACCATCACATCGTTGAACTTCGGATCAGGCAGGATAATCCTCTTTTTTGGTTTTGACTTTCTCATTTGTATTATCCTCCTTATTTCTTTTTACCTTTTGCTGGTGCTGCAGCTGCTTGTCCTGGTTTAGGACGCTTAGTACCATATTTAGAACGACGTTGATTTCTACCGTTAACACCTGATGTATCCAGTGCACCACGGATGATGTGATAACGCACACCTGGTAAGTCTTTAACACGACCACCACGGATCAATACGATAGAGTGTTCCTGCAAGTTGTGACCTTCTCCAGGGATGTAAGCATTCACTTCTTTTCCATTGGTAAGACGCACACGTGCAACTTTACGCATTGCTGAGTTTGGTTTCTTAGGGGTAGTAGTGTATACACGGGTACACACGCCTCTTCGCTGTGGACAGCTGTCCAACGCTGGGGATTTACTCTTGTCCTCCAGAGCTACTCTACCTTTCCTAACTAATTGCTGAATAGTAGGCATTTACGTTTTTTTGTGTTTTAAAATTTTTATTTACTAAAATTTCCCTAAAAAAGGAACGCAAAGGTACTAATTAATTTATGATTATCAAGCGGATAGCAAACAAATTGAAACAACGGAATATCTTTTATTTTTACACGCCTTCCACCTGCCTGCGCAAGTCTTCAGACCTACGATGTTCCGCGCGTACCGCCATGTACATAAGTATTGAAATTATGACAAATAAAGCGACACTTCCAACAAGCAGCGCCCCATCCTGCATCCGGATTAAACCGTAGATAAAGGCATAATAAAAACTAAGTATCGCGGCGAAGCTGAATGCTAAGGTCCGGCTTCTTAACATCCCGGCTAAAAACAAGGATACCATCAATATCACTGAGCCCGATGCGATACAATAAGCAGCCGTGAATCCCAAATATTCGGAGATTGATAACAGAAGAACATAATAAACGACTAAAGAACTACCTATAAGAAGATAGCAATGAAGTGCTAACCCCTTACCGGAAAGTGTTTCCGCGAAATAAAGAGCAATAAAGGTGAGCACGATAATCAGAATAGCATATTTCGCTGAACGCATCGTCATTTGATATTGATCAACGGGGGTGACGAACTTTACTCCGAACACTCCCTTATCGGCGTGCTTGTCAAAAACGAAAGGCTCATCTACCGACTGTTGTGAAAAAGGTCGATCAAAATATGACATGCGCCAGCTAGCTGTAAATCCGGAGTCGCTGAGCACTCTCTTCTCAGGCAAATAGCGCCCTGAAAATCCCGGACTGGCCCAATTTCCTTTCATCGTTGCCTGGGTCAGCTTTCCTAAATGCCGAAACCGAATCGCATTTGTACCTTTTAATTCCAGGTTAAACCCGAAAGAAAGAGAAGAAGAAGCTTCCTTTGTTAAATCAGCCTGCGCCATCAGATTATTACTAAACATCTTCTTGCCGGCAAAATCAGAGACGATCTCATAATTCCGTCCGCCAAGTGTAAGTTTCGGATAGTTCTTCAGTCCCTTCAAGTCGCTTAGACCGACAACGACCTTCGCCTTCGACCATAAAATCGCATCACTTTGAATGCCTTCCGACTTAAGATCCAAAGCACCAAACTTGCCCGACACCCGAACCATCGCGGTATATACCGAAGCCTCGAAAATACTCCGATGCCTGATTTCAGTACTGCTGGTCCCCTGAAAGTTGAGCACCTCTGGAAGCAGGTAAATATTGCGTTCTTCTTCCTTATACACCGGTTTCTGTCCTTCCACCTGCGTGACTACCATTTTCCTGTAGGGTATCACCATTACCGGCCCCTCCACCAACTGCGCCGCGGCCCACTTATCCGAAATCTCATTAACCACCTCTTCCTTACGTTGCTGGCGTTCCTGAATCAAATTCTGCACCAAGGCAGATGGCACCAGCAGAATCAGGGTCAATACTCCCACTAACCCGAACTTCACGAATAAGCCCAGCTTCGCATAATTAAGGCGCATGGGGCCCAGATAATTCTCTAATTGATTTTTCATGTTTTTATTATTAAAAGTACTTTGAATTACAAAGTTGAAGGGTAAAAAAATTATGTCTTTTGCTGATTGATCAATTGCTCCAATGCTGAAAGGTGATTTTTAAAAGCTTCCCGTCCCTTTTTTGAAACCGCGTATTGCGTGTTAGGCTTACGCCCGATGAAACCTTTATTTACAATAATGTACTGTTCTTTCTCAAGCGCTTTCAAATGGGACGCAAGATTACCATCGGTAACCTGTAACAGCTCCTTAAGCGAGTTGAAATCGTAGCTGTCGTTAGCCACCAGCACGCTCATAATCTGCAGGCGAATCCGGTTCTCAAAAGCCTTATCAAAATGAATTAACAGGCCCTTCACTGCTTGTACTTAAAATGCATAATTAAACCATAAAGAACGTGAAGTAGTCCGAACCCCAGGGCGAAAAATAAAAGTCCCAACAAGGGCCAACACGCGGCGATAAGCCCCAACACGATCTCGCATACTCCCAACCATCTCACATCTGAAATCGAAAACTCTCCGGCAACAAACAACGATAAGCCATAAAAAATTAACCATACCGAAACAATCATTCCATAGTTAACATTCCATAGCATCAATACCGACAATAGCGCTCCGGCCAATAAGGGCGCGGACATATTGACAAGTAAACGCCGGCTTACCGGATTCCAATAACTTTCCCCTCTTTTCAGCGCTTGTCTAATGGTCAGCCAAATTCCGGTGGCCAGCGATAAGCTCAACACAACTATGCCCAAAGCAATAAGCATAAGCAGATCCGGCTCACCGGCTATAACCGGAGCAACAAATCCACCGGCCCATCCTCCCGGATAAAGTATATCATATGCCATGAAAGATCCAACGAGAGCATATAGCCCCGCAAGTACGCCGGAAAAGCCACTCAAAGAAATGAACTTACTCGAGCGCTCCATCAAGTTACGTATAGATGCTAATTCTGAATAGACCTCTTGCTCTTTCATTTGTTTTTACTTTGCAATACAAAGTAAAAACAAAAACCGAATAAAAACTATACATCCCGTAAATAAATTATTAGACACCATCTTTCAAAACACCCGGGGTAATATGCAATTCGCGCCAACAGCTACCTACCTGCTTCGAGATTGACTCGGAACTGACTCGAGACACGCTCGAGNNGCAATCCCGAGTCAGACTCGAAACAGATAGGTACGATGCCCCATTCAAGGTTTTATATGTTGCCCGCTGTTCCGTATGCTGCACGTGTGCTTAACGCTTCAGCTGCCAATTTTAATGTTAAAGAGCAAAAGTTAATGGAAGAAATAAAAACAAACCAGAATAGCTACTTTTGTGCCGCTTACGATAACAACTTCCACAGTTCTGGAAGAAAATACGGACACTTAATAATAATGTCGATAACTCTCGACGCTGCAAAAAATACATGAAACCTTTTTTCCCTCTTTTTGACTTTTCGCAAAAGGTCAACTATAAAAATGAAGTACTCGCGGGACTGACAGTGGCCATGACCATGATGCCAGAATCATTATCTTTTGCCATCCTCGCAGGCTTTCCGCCCCTAATGGGTTTATACGCGGCGTTTATCATGGGATTAGTGACATCGATCCTGGGCGGACGACCGGGATTAATTTCAGGAGGCGCCGGAGCCACCGTTGTCGTTTTAATAGCCCTAATGAAAAGCCACGGCATTGAATATGTATTTGCCGCGGTGGCATTTGCTGGTGTAATACAAATAGCCATAGGTCTGTTTAAACTGGGTAAGTTTATTCGCCTTGTACCACAGCCCGTAATGTTTGGCTTTGTAAACGGACTGGCTGTGATCATCTTCATGGCGCAACTTGAACAATTTAAAACGATGGCAAACGGGCAGGTCATATGGTTAACAGGAAACGCGCTTTGGGCAATGCTGGGATTAGTGTTATTGACAATCGCACTGGTAATTGGGATGCCTAAAATCACCAAAGCTATTCCCCCTTCCTTGGCAGCCATTATCGTCATCTTTTTCCTGGTATTAGGATTCGGCATAGACACGAAAACGGTTAAAGACATCGCCTCTGTCAGCGGAGGCTTCCCTCCTTTCCATATTCCACAGATTCCCCTGACTCTTGAAGCGCTGAAGATCGTCTTACCATACTCTGTGATCATGGCGGGCGTCGGTCTTACCGAGGGACTTCTTACCTTGAATTTGGTAGATGAGATTACGGCAAGTCGAGGCAATGGCAATAGGGAGTGCGTAGCGCAGGGTACGGCAAACATTTTAAATGGTTTCTTTACCGGTATGGGGGGCTGCCCAATGATCGCACAAACGCTGGTAAACCTTTCGGCAGGGGCGAGAGCACGGCTGTCAGGAATAATCGCTTCCCTAACCATCCTTGCGGTGATACTTTTCGGCGCCCCAATCATAGAACGTTTACCCATGGCGGCACTTACCGGTGTCATGATAATGGTTGCCATAGGCACATTTGAGTGGATGAGTTTCAGGATCATCAATAAAATGCCCCGGCAGGATATTTTTGTAGGTATCCTGGTAGCGGTAATCACGGTCTGGTTGCACAATCTGGCTCTCGCCGTATTGGTCGGAGTAGTGATTTCCGCATTGGTGTTCGCCTGGGATAGTGCAAAACGTATACGCGCGCGTAAGTATGTTGACGAGCAAGGACGTAAACACTACGAGATCTATGGCCCGTTGTTCTTCGGATCCGTAAGTACTTTCCTGGAAAAATTTGACATTGCCAATGACCCTGAAGAAGTCATTATCGATTTCCGCGACAGTCGTGTGGCCGATATGTCGGGCATTGAAGCTTTAAACAAATTGACATCCAAGTATCGCGAAACAGGCAAGAAACTACAACTGAAACACCTCAGCGAAGATTGTCGACTATTGCTAAACAACGCTGCAGAGGTTATTAATGTAAATATTCTTGAGGATCCCATATACCATGTAGCCGGACGCAATTAACACCTTTTTACCATTGCCGACTTGTACGGCAATGGCAAATCAACCTTAGTTCTAAAACAATCAAATTATAACCAATACCAGCAAAACAAACAATCAAATAACCCAACAAAAAACCAAATACAATAAAATTGCTAATATAAGACTATAAAAAATCAAAATCGGCTTTTTTATCTTGTTTGCAGATCTCTAATTTGCAGCAATAAAGCAACAGCTTTAAACCATAACCGATATGATTATCCAGGCGAAAGTTAAGGACATCCGCTACAGATTGGCACAAAATGCCGGCAGCGATGCCATCCACAGAAATCCAATGTATGCCTATACGACCACGTTACTTAAGGACGAAGCGGGATTAGTGGGCACTGGGCTGACATTAACGCTGGGCAAAGGCAACGACCTGGTGCAAGGGGCAGCGCAACATTTTGCAGACAAATTAATTGGAAAGGACATTTTTGAAATCATGCATTCTTTTGGAATGATTTATAATACACTTGCGAATGATGAACATTTACGTTGGCTGGGACCTCATAAAGGAGTAATTCATCTGGCACTCGCATCAGTAACGAATGCATGCTTCGACCTTTGGGCGAAGAAACTGGGTTTACCGCTTTGGAAATTGTTATCAACGCTAAGTCCTGAAGCGCTGGTATCGTTGCTGGATTTCTCCTACATCGAAGATGCGCTGAGCCCGACCGAAGCGCTGGATATGCTTCGTAAAGAAGAGCCCCTTCGCTCTTCCCGTTTACACATCACAAACACCGGATACACTGCCTACAATACTTCCGTGGGTTGGTTCAATTACTCAGAAAAAGAGATTTCCGAAAATGTGCGCCGCGCCATAGATGCGGGTTTCGCAGCCTTCAAGTTAAAACTCGGATCGCAAGATGAAGAGAGAGATATACGCCGGGCACATCTGGTTCGCAAGGTAGCCGGAGATGACGTTAAGATCATGCTTGACGTTAACCAGCAGTGGCAAATTGAACAGGCTATACGAATGGGAAAAGCACTTAGCACTATGAATCCTTACTGGATTGAAGAGCCCACACATCCGGATGACTTGTTAGGGCACCAGCGAATTGCAGCTGCAGTATCGCCTGTGAAACTGGCAATTGGCGAGCACGTACCCAACGTCATTGCATTTAAGAATTACCTGCAATTAAAATGTGTTGATTTTGTACAGGTCGATGCTCTTCGCGTGGGCGGAGTAAGCGAGTTTATTATTACCAGTTTACTCTGCCGAAAGTTTGGAATTCCTGTAGTTCCCCATGTGGGCGACATGGGACAGTTACATCAGCATTTAGTCCTGTTTAATCATTTGGCACTGGGGCATGAACCACTTTTTCTGGAATATATACCTCATCTACGTGATAGATTTAAACATCCGGCACACGTTAGCGGGGGAATATACCATACGCCGCAGGAACCTGGAAGTAGCTGTGATCTAATATACCCTTAAACGATACCTCATGAATCTGCAAGTATACAAGGTGAAGAATACCAAATTATATCGATATACGATATTCGTAATGACAACGCTGGCAGTAATTACCGCAAATCAGGCAAATGCGCAGCAGGCAAAACGTTACCCCTTAAAGTTTAATGACCTCGCCACACGTTGGGACGATGCTATGCCTCTGGGTAATGGAACCCTTGGCTCTCTGGTATGGCAGCGGCAAGGAAGACTACGTATGTCATTAGATAGAGTTGATCTTTGGGACGACCGCCCCATGCTAAGCTTACAAAAGTTTGACTTCGCGTTTGTTCAAAAGAAATTTAAAGAGAATCAATATCGGGAGGTACAGCGTTTGGGCGATGCTCCCTACGACGAAGAAGCAGCTCCAACGAAAATTCGCGGGGCATCGCTGGAATTTAACATTTCGGCACTTGGCAAAGTACAGTCTAACGTGCTGGATATAGCCACAGGAATTAACACCATTCGTTTTGACAAGGGTGCCACGTTTACCACTTATGTTCAGGCAACTGCACCTGAAGGAGTGTTCGAGTTCAGCAATGCTGAGCCTTCTTTATTACCAGAGCTGATTATTCCGGAATATGTAGAAGAGGAAACACTCGCTAAAGATGATAATGCTCACGCTACACAGGCACTATCACGTTTGGGATATAAAAAAGGGACGATATGCAAAACAGCTAACAGCATACATTATCGTCAGCCTACTCACAATGGTAACTATTACGAAGTATTAATTACCTGGCAACGTCTGCCCGGCAAAATTTTGCGTGGGTATTGGACAATTTCAAACAATACCGCCGCAAAGATTGATGCTGGAATCTCTGGGAGTACACATAAGCTTAAGGCGGCTCACCTAGCCTGGTGGAAGCAATACTGGCAACGCTCGTTGGTAAGCATTCCGGACACCATTATAGAACGACAATATTATATGGACATGTACAAATTTGCTTGCGTTGCAAGGGCAAACACGCCTCCAATATCATTGCAAGCAGTATGGACTGCCGACAATGGCATGCTACCTCCCTGGAAAGGCGACTACCATCATGACCTCAATACTCAGCTCAGCTACTGGCCAGGGTACATGTCAAACCATCTTGACCTAACCGAGGGTTTTACCAATTGGTTATGGCGTGTTAAAGAGGAAAACAAGCGCTGGACAAAACGCTATTTCGCCACAGATGGCGTGAATGTTCCCGGCGTGAGCACCATCAGTGGTAAACCTATGGGCGGATGGATACAGTATGCGATGGGCCCTACGGTGTCAACGTGGCTTTCGCAGCATTTCTACTGGCAGTGGAAGTACTCCGGAGATAACAAATTCCTCAGGGAACGCTGCAAGCCGTACTTTGATGAGGTTGCGCGCTATCTGCGCGGTATACGAGTAACGAATGAGAAAACAGGAAAATACATGTTGCCGCTAAGTTCTTCGCCAGAATACAATAATAATGGCAAAGAAGCATGGTTTACAGAGTATACCAACTTTGATCTGGCATTGATACGCTCCTTTTTCGAAAAATACGATGAAGTGGCACAGGCGGCTACAGGACATCGCGATTACCGAATACGCGCGGAATTAAGTCATTTCCCGGAATTGAATTATGACAGCACGGGCCTAACGATTGCACCCGGACATCCTATTGAACACTCGCATCGTCATCATAGCCATATGCTGGCAATCTATCCGTTGAAATTGCTGAACCCAGACAGATCTGCCGATAAGCAGGTGATCGACCTTTCATTGAAAAGAATGGCAGAAAAGGGAACGCGTAGTTGGGTAGGTTACTCCTTTGCCTGGGCAGCGAGCCTGTATGCACAGAATGGCATGGCCGATAGCGCAGCGACGATGTTACATCGCTTCGCTACAAACTTTGTATCTGCCAACACTTTTCATGTCAACGGGGACCAACGGGCAGGTCAATTTTCGGATTTCACCTACCGTCCCTTTACCTTAGAGGGAAACTTTGCTTTCTGCCAAGGGCTTCATGAGATGTTACTTCGAAGTTCTCGCGGGTATCTGGAAATTTTCCCGGCAACACCTGCGAACTGGGCGGAAGCATCTTTTAAGGACTTGCTTGCCGAGGGCGGGTTAAGAGTATCTGCGGAACGGAGAAATGGCAAGCTGTACACCGTACAGATACATAGTAGCAAGCAACAAATGGTACAAATAAAATGGCCGGAGGGCGTTTCCTTTACAATGAACAAGTCGCAACGGAAATACAGCAGAACGAAGGACAGGATAAGCTTTTTGATTAAAGCGGGAGAAACACTCCGTATTTCAGAGAAAGTCTGATAGTAAGGTCGGTATCGGCAGTAATCGCACCGCTGGAATATTGCTAAATATAAATTACAATGTCTAATTTCGTATTTTAAAATAATCAGACATGAAAAGATTAAAATACCTTCTAGCACTAGGGCTGATGTTATGTTTAGCGAACGTAGGAATGGCTCAAGAAACAGAGATGGATAAACTTGCAAAACCGTACCATCCCGAGGCTGATGCGGCGAAGGATATCGCGGTGCTTTTACAACAGGCAAAGCGGGAGAACAAAAATATTGTTATTCAGGCGGGCGGAAACTGGTGTATCTGGTGTTTACGGTTTAACGAATATATTCATACCAACAAGAAAGTGTCTAAAGTCGTAAAGGATAAATTGCTGTACTATCACCTGAACTATTCAAAGGAGAATAAGAATGAAGCGATATTCTCAAAATACGCACCGGAGGGTGGAAAACTCGGATATCCGTTTTTCATTGTGCTGAACAAAGATGAGCAGGTGCTAAAAGTACAGGACAGCGGAAGTCTGGAATTGGGAAAAGGCTACGATGAGGCAAAAGTACTCGCGTTCTTTAACAGTTGGACGCGATAGGCCAATACATGAAAAAGGCAGGATGGAAAGTCCTGCCTTTTGTATATCCTTAATCCGGATTGCTGAGTATCTTAAACAGCTCGGCAAAAGAATTTAAATAACGGTTGTTCATTTCTATACTCGACAATCGGGCGCTTACCAAGCTATTTTCCCGTGAATTTATGAGGAAGATAGAGCTCTCGCCAAACGAAAATAACCGTTCTTCGGAGGCAAGCATTTTGGAATAATCCTTTACCAGATCTTCAATAATTTCTTTCTGTGTAGAGACCGCGCTAATTTCCGTTTGCTGAGCGGTTATCTTATTGGTAATCTGAAGTTTTTGCAAATCGAGATCGAGCTTGGTGTCTTGCATCTTCAATTTCGTTAGCTTCAGGCCTCCCCGCTCCTTTCTAAGAAACAAGGGATACGCAAAGGTTACGCTAAGCTTATAATCTTCGAAGCGATAATGATCGAAATGACGGGGTTCCGAAATGTAGTTATAACCGACATCAATCTTCGGCAACAGCATATTTGCTTTATACTGCCGCTCAATGTCAAGTATATCCAGCTTACTTTGCAGGCTTTGGATTTTAGGATGATTATCTATTGAAGGGCGGTTTCCTACCATTTCATCGATATTCAGACTCTGGGCAACCGAAAGTTCCAGATTTTCCTGAGGTACCATAGCCACATCAAGCTCAACAGGAGTATTCTCAATCCAGAGATAATTTGAGAGATCAAGACGCGCTTTTGTAAGTTTCAGCTTTGAATCTTCTACGCTAAGCCGGCGGTTCTTAACGGTAATACCCGCCTCAACACTATCAATAGCAGGCTTATCGCCACCTTTTATAAGTCCGATAACCCCTTTATAACGAGTACTTGCATAGTTTAAATACCTGGTATAAAGCTGCATTTCTTCGTAAGTACGTTTCCATTTGAAATATGCTATTGCAGCTTCATAAAGCGCATTGGCAGCTTCAATCTTCCGCTCGGCATCGCTGAGGCGCAGCTGCACTTTAGCCGTTCTGATGTCCATCATACGCTGGTTGATGAGCAGTCCCTGTGCTAACGGAATATTGATACCTATAGCAGTAAGACCATTAACGGGGGTCTTATTCTGAGGATTGACATAAGAACCCTCGGCATTGTCAAAGCCAGCTTTGATCTCTATGCCGTACCAGGTAGGAATCTTAAAACTACTGTTCAACACCGAGTAGTATTCGGTACCCTTAAACTGCTTCCGGTCAAAATCCACCTCTACCTTCGGGTCAAAAGCACCCCTGGCAACCATAAGCGCTGCCTGCGCGCTACTCACCTGTAGATTTGCCTGTCTTACCACGGGATGATACTTCTTAACGTATCCGAGAAATTCATCAAAGCTTAATACCGTGGGCGTTGTCTGCGCCCGCGCTATGGAGCTTATCATTAATACGATGACTAATATCTTAAGCTTCATTATTTACTTTTTTCTTTTCCTTTATCTGCAGGAGTTGTCGATTGATAGTAGTTAGGCGGGAATCCATTAAGAATACGCCAGATTTCGAACCACACAGGAACAGTATCCAGAAGGGCAATTGTCTGAGCACCGGCGCCGATACTCAGCTGCTTTGGCCAGGGATCCTGATTCTTGTCGGGCGCAATTAAAACTCTGTATTTACCATTGGGGCTGATAAAGTTTTCAATAGCCACGATACGTCCTCCGAAGGTTCCGTACGACATGTTCGGCCATCCCGAAAATACAATGGTAGGCCATCCGTCAAACCATACGCGTACTTCATCGCCTTTTTTAAGCAGCGGCAGATCGATTGGGTTAACGTAAGTCTCCACAGCAATATCATACGATGAAGGCATGATACTGACGATAGGGGTACCCTCCTTAAAGGTCTCACCGATACCAGATTGAAGTGCCCTGTTGACAAATCCGCTTTGTGGCGCTTTAATATAATACAGGTCATTACGCATACTGTAATTAACGTATTGATTCTGAAGCTTATTTACCTGAGCTTCGGTATCATACTGACTGCTCAGAGCCGTGAACTTATCGCTCTTTGACTTAGCGATCTTCTCAGCGTATTCAACAGTGATACGGTTAAGCTCCACCTGAGCATTTATCAGCTCATTTTTTGAGGTTAAAAGTTTATTTTCCTGAGTTATGATTTTTGCCTGGGCTTCCTGAAGTTTTAATCGCTTTTCTTCAACATCTGTAAGAGGCTTGAGGCCTTCACTATTAAGCTTCACAGCACGATCATATTGCGTATTGGCAATCTTGAGAAGGGTTTTAACTGCTTCCAGATCGATACTATCACTTTGCACCTTTAGGTGACCTTGCTCGATTTTGTTGTTCGCCTGCTTAATTTTGAGCACAAGCTCGTTCTCAAGCGCCACAGCCTGCGATTCAAGGGCAGACACCTTGCTATCATATGATGTAAGGGCGTTCTTCTTGGCTTCTACTTGCTGGCGCGTATTTTCAACAAGGTTCGGGTCAAAATAATCCTCTTTAACTTCTGAAATAAACAGAATCGTATCGCCTTTATTTACGAAATCACCTTCCTGTACGTACCACTTTTCTACCCGTCCGGCAATAGCACTGTGAATTGTCTGGGGCCTTTGATTAGGCTTTAGCGTGGTAACGAAACCCGTTCCTGAGATATTCTGGGTCCAGGGGAGAAAGAGAATTACAACCAACAACACACTTAAACCGATGATTACACGGTTCATTACCTTATAGTGAGGCTTGTTTGTAAGACTCTTGGTAGTATCGAAATGCTTAATAGCCTCGAGGCTTGTCTTTTTATTATTTGATATGTTAAGCATGGCTTATTTCTTTGTATCGCTGATGATTTTACCGTTGCCCATAGTTATTTGTCGCGTTGCAAGCTCACACCATTCAGGATTAGAGGACGAGACAATGACTGTCCATGGATGCTCAGGGGAGAAGAGGAATTTTATAAGTTCGCAAGCTACTTCTGCATCCATGTAACTGGTAGGATTTTCAAGGAACAATACCGATGGCTTGTGCAGAATACTGCGTGCCAGTAGCACTTTTTGCGCGTCGGATGATGACAACTGCTTGCCCTCTGGGAATACCGGGGTGTCCAGTCCATCAGGAAGGGAATTGATATAAGACGACAGCTGCATGGAATCCAATGCCCAGCGTAGGTTTTCCGGACTTATGGCAGGATCATTAAATGTAATATTTTCAAGAATGGTCCCTTCAAAAGGGGTCTCCCCCTGAACGATCGTGCCGACTCTGGAGCGATAGGAGGCGATATCAATTTTTCTAAAAGTATCGTCATTGATAAGAAAAGCCCCGCCAGTAGGCTGCAACAATCCGGATAGCACACGGATAAGCGTTGTCTTGCCAGAGCCATTATTCCCCCGAAGGACGATTTTCTCACCTTGGCTAATCTTCAGCGAGTCGATGCTGAGCACGTCTTTACTGCTTCCCGGATATTTAAAGCGAAGATTCTGGGCTTCGAGTTGAATTTTATGATAACGACTTCCTTCCGCAGTTTCAGAGCTCTGCTCGATATCCATATCAGTTACCTGACCAATCTTCTCCACAGAGGTAAGCACATCATAGAAGGTTTCGAGGCCAACGATGATTTTCTCGACTGAGTTTATGACAAGAAGGATAACAATCTCAGAGGCAACAAACTCCCCTATATTCATCTTCTGACTCAGCACAAGGTAGCCACCAATGAGGAGCAGACCTGCAGTGATGATGATCTTGTAGGTAATAAGTTGAATAAACTGGCGCTTAAGGACGCTGAAATGCTTTTCTCGATAATTAAGGTATCCGCTTACCAGCTCATCATTTTTTTTAAGTGCGTAATTGAAATTTGTAGGATTACGGAAACTTGAATTATTGCGGGCAATCTCCTGTAGCCAGTCAGCCACACGATATTTATATTTAGACTCGCCAAGACTCGTTTCTACACCTGAATCATAAGAATATCGGTAAATAAGATATAAGAGGATGACCAGAAGAATACCGAAGAGAATGAAAAAGGGATGATAAAGAGACAGGAGGATAATGCCAAAACCTATCTGAAGGAGCGCGGCCGAGAAATCAAGTAAAAGCTTGGATACCCCTTTTTGTATGGTGAGCGTATCGAAAAAGCGATTAGCCAACTCTGGGGGATAAATCTTATCATATAATTCACCGAACTTGATCTTCGGTAAACGATAAGCAAACTCAAAAGAGGATCGGACAAAGATTTTTTGCTGCAGATTTTCAGTGATCCGCAACTGCATCAGCGACATAAAACCTACGAGAGCCACGCCGCCCACGACGATGATCACAAGGACGATCCAGGACACACTTGCCCGTCCGCTTTGAATAAAGTTGATGATTGCCTGAATGCCTAAAGGCAACGACAAACTAATTATACCTGCGAAAACCGCATAGAAGAAGATCTGTGTGATATCGCGTTTGTCTAATTTGAGCAGGTTGAAGAACCTTGATGCTGGAGACATAGTATTTATTTTAAGAGTTGTGTTACAAAATGAAGGTAGACGTCGGCAGGGCTCACCTGATCACAACAGTCTGTAATAGTTTTAAAATGTTCTTTCAAAAAATGCTGATGCAATGAACCCTCAACAATGCTTGAGGCAAGACTACGCGCATACCTAAGATCGGGATTCACGGCCTTTATCATCTCCACCAAATCGTTTACCACCTTCTTATAGATTACAAAGAAACCTTCCCTATTTTCTTCATCCACCTCTTTGGTAAGGAACGTTTTAGTGAATTCAGTAATGATGATTCTATTTAATACCTGCTCGTCGATAAAATCATTGTTACTATCATTCTCAACTTTACCTGTAATAACGACAATAGCTTTCGAGAGCTTATCAAAAGGGTCATTTATATTTGCGGTAGCGAACATAATCCGATACTGCATCCAGGTCCAATACCATGACGACAAGTATAAGAGCAGCTTATGTTTATTCTCAAAATAACGATATAACGAGCTCTCTGTGGAACCGATGCGATCCCCGAGCTTCTTGAACGTAAAGCAGTCGAAGCCAATCTCATCGATCAACATTACGCTCTCGCTCACGATTCTTCTCCCCAAAGCAGACGTTTCCGGATCCTTTAAATAGATCTTGGGATTAACTTGAATTTTAATTCCAGAGAGCAAATGATACATATTGATTGAAAGTGTACGCTAAAATAATAGTAAAGCTATCATCTTCGCAAACATCTCACTGAAAAAGAAAGTATTGTAACGAAGAAAATACACCGGGGAGATTTCCAGATTACTATTCACTAAACATTCTCAGAACAGGCATCAGCACTAACTTCGCAGAATGGAAGGTCCTTATTTCAAAGAGAACAACTCCTATAAGCGTAGCAGTATTATGCTTCGGAGTTCTCCTGATTTTCTTTAACCAAGGGTATCAAGGCCTGCGAGAGAATGCTGACAACCTGCGATAACTCTTCATGATTAAAATGCCCAAAACCCAAACGGGTAGCTATAAGTTGCTTATTTTGATAGAGAATTGTAGTAGGTAAAAGTAGGCCTCGAGAGGCGCAGCCTTTACGTAATTGCATGAGATTAAACTCGTCCAACCATTCTACCCAAATCGCAAGTCCTCGGGCGGGAACATTAAATTTAACCCGACCATTTAGCTTTTTTCTAAGTAGCTCAACAAAATGATCGCGTCTTTCTTTATATAACTTTCGATTCTTTTTCACCAGACGATGCGCGTCTCCTTCCTTTATCCAATCTGTCAATGCTTGTTCTTTCAACAAGTCAATTCCCGGTTCAAGAATTCGTTGGTGTTTTTTTAGCTCCGAGATAAAAGGCGCTGCAGCGGCAACAAATCCATACCCGAAGCCCACGGGTAGCGACCGCGCGAAAGATCCTATATATATCACCGAAGGATTGCCATCGAGCGCCGCTAAGGGGAGCATTGGATTATTATCGTAGTGATAATCGAAATCATAATCATCCTCAACGATAATAAAGCCATGCACATGAGCGAGTTCCAGTATCTCCATGCGCCGCCGGGCAGTAATCGCTGTTGTTGTTGGATAATGATAGGAAGACGTGAGGTATAGCATTCTGATGGTTTCACGACTACATAGTTCCGAAAGCGCGGCAATGTCAATGCCACTCTCATCCATGGGAACAGACAATATCCGGGCACCGCTGTCAGACAAGCTCATATTAGATAAGTAGTATCCGGGAGATGCTACAACCACATTATCTCCCGCGGTGATCAACACCTTACAAACGAGATATAGGCAGATCTCGTGACTTGAGGTGGTTAGGAGCTGAGAAGAATTGATGCGCAATCCTCGTGTCAGATTAAGGAAATTTGTAAATTGCTGTATAAAGTCTCTATGCGAATCTGCTTGTACTTGCTCCCAGGTTTTAGAGGATCTACGCTGTTTAAGCTTTGAAACATATAGACGAGCCAACAAATCAGTATGCAACAGGCGCGGATCAGGAAGTCCGTCATTAAATTGATAGGGTAGCGAACTAATTTCCGCCGGATCATCCAGAACCGTAGATTTACGAAAGTCAAAGACTGGCGATAAGACATCCCCGACACTGTCCCCCTTTACACGAGTGCGATTGGCTCCCTGTTGCCCCGAGAGAATAAATGTGCCCTTATTCGGCAATATTTCGATGAACCCTTGTGCTTCCAGATCCTGAAAAGCCTTGATCAATGTATTGCGATTAACAGAAAGTACCCGGCACAGATCACGTGTTCCGGGAAGCTTTGTTCCCTCGGGCAACAGGCCCATCTGTATTGCTTTAATAAATTCAAACACGATCTGCAGATACAGCGCCGTAGCGTCGCCTTGTCGCAGATGAATAAAACTGTTAAATGGAATCTGAACCGGACCACCCATTATCTTAAAACCGGAATATTTTACTGGTACGGCAAGATACTACTTTTGCAAAAAAAACGATGTAATGAGAAAATTTTACATACTCTTAAATCTGCTAATCGCGAGTCTTGCCGCACAATCACAAAGCATGCGCGACACGGTAGTTTCGATAAATGAGGTGGTGATTAATGAAAACAGGTTCAACACCGCGATATCCAAGCAAAACAGAAACGTTTATATTATCGACAGAGAAACCATAGAAAAGCTGCCGGCGAGGAGTATTCAGGAAATCCTCCAATATTGTAACGGAATAGATTTGCGACAGCGGGGGCCGTTTGGTGCTCAGGCTGATCTCAGCATTGATGGCGGAAGTTTTGAGCAGTCGGTAGTCCTTCTTAACGGCACCAAAATCATCGACTCGCAAACGGCTCATAACATGCTTAACCTTCCGATACCGGTAGAAGCCATTGAAAGAATAGAGGTGATCCGGGGGCCTGCGGCGAGGATATATGGTATAAACAGTCTCACTGGTGCTATAAATATTGTAACTAAGCGCCCTAAAGATTCCGGCCTTGTATTGAGTGCCTATGCGGGTTCGAACTTCGAGAAAGATACTGCCGGTACGGGTAAAACCTTTCATGGACGAGGTATACAAGGAGGACTAAGCCTAAGTAAAGAGCATCATCAACATTCGCTATTTGCCTCGCACGACAAGAGCAATGGCTATCGGTATAATACTCAATTTGATAACAACAAGGTACTTTATCTGGGTAACTATCAGCTGAATTCATCCAATGAAATTATCAGCACTTTTGGGTACGTAAAAAATTCATTTGGCGCTAATGGATTCTACGCTTCACCTGGTGATAAAAATTCAACAGAAATTGTACAGACCACACTAGCCTCTATTCAGTCAAAACATTATTTATCCGGGGGTTGGACACTGATGCCGCGCTTCAGCTATCGTTACAATGATGACGACTATCGTTACTATGGCGACGAAAATCTTAATAGTGGCCGAAGCCGACACTTCAACAATTCACTGGCAGCGGAGTTCAACAGCTCCTATAAAACAGCTACCGGAGAACTTGGATTAGGTGCGGAAGCTCGTCGGGAGGACATTAATTCTTCAAATATCGGAGAGCACCGACGCGACAATTTTGGCTTATATGCTCAATATAGAACATCAATTGTAAAGAACCTGAATGTGAACATAGGAACCTACCTTAACTACAATTCGGATTACAAGTGGCAGCTATACCCCGGGATTGATGCCAGCTATGAGTTATCGCCAATTCTTAAAATCACAGGAAACATAGGAACAAGTCAGCGCTTGCCATCCTTTACAGACTTGTTTTTAGATCAACGTCCCGGCAATATTGGCAATGCTGAAGTAGAGCCAGAGAAAGCATTTCAAGGGGAGTTGGGATTACGCATAGGCAAGTCAAATCTAGGTGTAAATCTGAATGCCTTTCATCGTAAGATCAGTAACTTCATTGATTGGACAAGGCAGATCAGTACTGAACCATGGCAGGCAAACAACGTTGGACAGCTTATCACTCAGGGGATAAACATGCAATCAAACTACAGCGTGCTTCTGGATGCAAACATAAAGGTCAATCTGACGCTAGGCTACTCGTACCTCGACTCTGAGTTCGATCGAACAAAGATAGACATTCAATCAAAATACCTCGTTTCTTCATTAAAACATCAGCTGACACAGACTAGCAGCATTCAGATCAAAGGATTCAACATGCTTTTCGCTACACGGTTCAATCAGCGTGGTTCAGGCGCAAGTTATTGGATCAACGATTGCAGGGTCAGTCAGGCAATGGGCAAGATATCCTTATTCGCGGATGCACAGAATATTTTCAATACGACCTATTTTGAAGTAGGCTCCGTACCCCTGCCTGCGCGCTGGTTCAGTTTGGGTCTTAAGTTCGCGAGCCCACGCTGGTAAACGAACAGCTACCGTAAGAACGGGCGCCGCGTCATCCCACGGCGCCCGTTCTTATGAAATGTAAACAGTCTTAACGTTCACAAATTCATGTATTCCTTCTACAGAAAGCTCGCGTCCGTATCCTGAACTTTTTGTTCCGCCAAACGGCAGGCGCGGATCGCTTAACACCTTTTCATTAACAAAAACCGCCCCGTCGTTCAAGTCATTGATCATTCTCTCCGCCCTTCTAATATCGGAAGTAAACACGGAGGTCCCCAAACCAAATGCTGTATCATTAACAAGCGCTACAGCCTCATCATCAGTACTGAAAGTCATCACTCCCAATAAGGGACCAAACGTTTCTTCCTTAAACACCGGCATATCCTTACGCACATCAACTAACAACGTAGGTTCAAAGAAAGCACGATTACGCTTACCTCCGGCAAGTACTCTCGCGCCCATGGCCACCGACTCGGATAGCTGTTTTTCTAGTTCGGATGCCAGATCCTCTCTGGCCATGGTCGCCATCTCAGTATCCTCTGCCATCGGGTCGCCTGTCTTCATAGCAAGAATCGCTTCTTTCATTCTATTCAAAAACACCTCAGCAATAGATTCCTGAATCAATAAACGCTTTCCTGCGATACAACTTTGTCCGGCATTCTGAAATCTTGCGTCCAGACAGGTCTTAACAGCCTGCTCAATATCGCAGTCATCGAAAACAACAAGGGCATTGTTCCCTCCCAGCTCTAACACAGCCTTCTTTATTTCCTTAGCCGCGACAGCAGCAACAGCACTTCCGGCGGGTCCACTTCCTGTGAGGGAAACTGCTTTCACACGTTCATCGATTATTATGTCGGCAATGTAATCACTCCGGACAGGCATATTCTGATAGCAGCCATGGTCAAAGTCAGCCTCATGAAAAAGTCGCTCAATGCGCCTTGCGCATTCCATGACGTTGCTCGCATGTTTCAGAATAACCACGTTGCCTGCCATTAACGTAGGCACAACAAACCTGAACACCTGCCAGAAAGGATAGTTCCATGGCATGACGCCGAGGATTACTCCCAACGGATCGTAACGCACATAACTTCGCGAAGCATTGCTGTCGACTAGCTTTGTCTGCAAAAATCCTGCAGCATTTTCAGCATAATAACGACATACTTTCGCGCACTTTTCTACTTCCGCGATGGCCTGTTTCAGAGGCTTCCCCATCTCCGCAGTGATGACAGATGCGAGATCTTCCTTCCTGTTTAAAAGCAGAGCTTCAAGTTTTAACATAAGCTGTGAACGTTCCGATACATCCTTAGAACGCCAAACCTTGGCATATGAATCTGCCGCAACCAACGCCCGCTCTACATCCGAATTCGAAAACTCAACATTTGAATAGACCTCCTCTAAGGTGTATGGATTTATCGATTTAAACATAATTTACTTCCTCTCTCAATAATTTACGACATCATAATCTTTAAAGGCAATACACTCTGAACACAAATAGTTTTCAGGGAATAGCAAGAATACATTGCCTTTACAAAAAACAGAACTCTGATCCTGATTAATAAAAACACTAACCGAATCAGCCTTTCAATAGATTATAGTATACTTGTATTAATCCTCAACACTAATTTTTTTTCCATGAAGCACCTCCTTCTTCCTATTTCAATAGGCGTCCTCATACTAACCGCCTGTGGTTCCGGATCTGGCAAACCTGAGGGATGTCAGACAAGCTCAATTTCCTTTGCCGGCGAGACCAGTGACAAACTGAATTCCAAAAGCACAGAGAATTACACTTACGATGGCGAGGGTCGCCTGACAAGAACGGAATATTCTTCGCAAAAACCTTCGAGTAGTTATACCTACCTTAAAGACAAGATTAAAACCAGCTCCGAAAAAACCGGAGACCTGGAGTATACGCTAAACGACAAAGGCATGATCATAAAAGCCGAAAAACCAGGCACCCCTTACGTTCTTGAGATAAAGTACAATAAAGATGAAAATATAAGCGATCTGGTCCTCGACGCGAAGAACCACACGACGTTCAGCTACGTAGGTTCAACACTCACGAAGATTGAGGATACAGCCGACAAGAAAATAACTACTTACGAAATATCAGTTGGACAGGACAGCATTAAGAACAATTTCCTTGTTGGAAGTATCTACTTCGATATGTTCGCCTTAGTATCTTACCAATCACATTTCATGTCAAAGATTTATCGGGATGTTCTTGGCAAGATGGCCGCCCATCAGGGAGGTATAAGGAACACTTCCATAACAGCTGTAAAGGTATCATCGACCGACAAGTCTCTGAACGGACAAATAACATATGAATATCAAAAAGATGCAACCGGCAACGTTACCTCAGCAATAGAAATGTATAAAACGGCAACAGGAATCTGGAGAAAATTTGAGTACAAAGTGAACTATAAATGCGAATAATATCGGAGAACTTTTAAAGAATGAAAAGAATCCTCTTTTTAGCGTTGCTTCTCTGCAGTTCGCTTCAGCAGACCCTGGCTCAGCATACATGGATTAAGGTGAAAGAAAAGCTGGTCTTTTCTAATCCGCCTTTTAAGGCTTGCCACGCGTCAACACTTGTGGAAGTAAACAAGGGAGAGGTATTGCTAGCCTGCTTTGGGGGATCCAGGGAAAGTGAAGAAGATGTCTCGATCTGGATGGCATCACTATCGCGACTCCCAGCCAAAGCAAAAAAAGTTGCTGATGGCGTCATCAGCGACAGCCTGAGATATGCCGCATGGAATCCTGTTCTTTTTAAAGCACAAAGCGGAAAGATCTCTCTTTTCTACAAAGTCGGCCCCAGTCCAAGAGAATGGTGGGGTATGGTTAAATATTCCACAGATCAGGGTAAAACATGGTCTGCAGCTACAAAGCTTAAAGACGGTATTCTGGGGCCTATAAAGAATAAACCTGTAGCGCTCAAACCGGGACTGATACTTTCGCCTTCGAGCATAGAAGAGCATAGCGGAAGGTGGAAGGTATTTATTGAACGGTCAACGGATGGCGGCAAATCATGGATATCCATCCCGGTGGATACCGCTGGAAAGTTTGACGTCATACAACCAAGTATCCTCTCGTACGCTGACGGAAGGCTTCAGCTTTTATGCCGAAGTAAGCAAGGCCATGTAATCACATCATGGTCCTCAGATGAAGGCATCAGCTGGTCCCCCCTCAGTCCCACGTCGCTTCTAAACCCCAACTCCGGCACAGACGCCGTAACCCTTAAAAATGGGGAGCAGCTTATAGTGTATAATCCGGACATTCCTGGGAAAGATTGGTTCAACGGACGAGGTAAGCTACGTGTGGCCAGTTCAAAAAACGGAGTAGACTGGACGGACATAGCCGTGTTAGAGGACGGCGACAAAGAAGAGTATAGTTATCCCGCAATTATTCAAACATCTAACGGGGATGTTCATATAAGCTATACCTTCGACAGAAAGAATATCAAGTATGTAATTCTCCGCCAAACAACTCTCAATAAATAGTACGAGCAATTACCCTGGCTAAATACAAGCTATACCGATCAGATCAACGCTACTTTGCCACTGGCAACGAAAAGCTGTGTCACCTACACTAAAAATTAATCTTTCAGCACTATTCAACTCATGCGTATTACGAGACTTTTCGAACCAGTTGAAGTCATCTTTGTAGGTAAAAACATATTTTTCATTAAAGGCAAATGGTATCATTGGCGCATTATCCGGATAATCGACTTTCGTTCGCAGCCATTCCTGATATTTACGAAGTCTGTTGTCGAAACCCGGCAAGGCCGCGTAAGTCATATCAATTTTCTTAACACTAGCAATTAGAGGTTTTCCCAGTCTAAGCGTATCTATAGCCTGCAATTTCAATATAATTGAGGAGCCGCACTCACCATACGAATACCAAACGGAATCTACTATACCCTTCACCATACCCCTCTGACAATAGAGGAACAACTTTTCAGGGCCATTGGGCAAGAATGCTTCTGTTATTTCTTGGTTCTTAAACAACGTCGTGCCCGTATCAGGAATCGCATTTAAAATATCTGAGAGACCATGCGACTTAAACAGTGCGTCAAAGGGGTCATCCAACAGCTCTCGCGCTATAACAATAGCAAAGATATGTTGCTTCACTCTATAAACTCCGAAAAAGTTACTAAACTCTAACCAGGACGAAATAGCGGCAGTTTTCTTCGGATACTCGAGAATTGTATCTATAGGAGGAAGGTCGCTACCATCTGACGAACGATTTCTTCCAGAACCGGCGCAGGCAACAATTCCAAACAAAATGCATAAGCAAAAAATATATTCAAAAATGGCTAGGATAGGTTTCATAGGTCAAAGATAATAGCGAACGTCTACAAAATACTGGCGTTCTTCTATAATTCTTTATTTATAATTACCGGGATCGTATTTTTCATTTTCTAAGAGGTATGAAGAATAAACGATTGTCCATTGCTTCGCACATTTGGGTATCGATATTACTGCTGATAGTTCCCTATACTACCGAAACCCACACGATCACCTTGCCATAACGATAGAATAATTTGAAAAGAAAAACATACATTCCCGATTGAATCTGCGAAACAACACATATGTTTGTATGGTCTGTGCAGCGTAACATCCTGGATCGTTGCACGTTTGCTTTCTAAGCACACGTATAGTATACGGAACAGCGGGCAACATATAAAACCTAACAACATAACTCCTAACTTACTGCTATGAAGAAATTTCACTTCGTCCTGATTCTATCGATCTTAAATGGTTTGGTTTGCTTCTCCCAAAATAAAACAAAGGTATCCATACTTGGAGATTCATATTCGACTTTTGAGGGGTACCTTAATCCCGACTCTAATAAGACATGGTATTATAAATCTGCCAAAAACAATACTGACGTCACCTCAGTAGATCAGACTTGGTGGGATCTCTTCATAAAGAAAAACTCATATACACTCGATGTAAACAACTCCTTCTCCGGTTCTACGATATCCAACACAGGATACCGCAATCAGGATTACAGCGACCGCTCTTTCATTGCCCGTATGAATCAATTGGGAAAGCCTGACATTATTTTCATCTTCGGAGCAACAAATGATAGCTGGGCAAATGTTCCTATCGGAGAGTATCAATACAAAGGATGGACGAAGGAAACTCTCTATACGTTCCGGCCCGCAATGGCCTATATGCTTTCGAATATCAGCAATGTCTATCCTAAAGCTAAAATCTATTTCCTCCTGCACTCTGAACTAAAAGAAGAAATCATTGAATCTGTAAAAGTAATCTGCAAACATTTCCAGGTAGACTGCATTGAACTGCGCGACATTGACAAAAAGAGCGGACATCCCTCCATCAAAGGAATGCAGCAAATCAGTGATCAGATTCAGGCATTTATTAATAATAAGGACAATCGCTTCCAGATCGCTAGATTTAAGGATAATAAAGAGTGTGCGATCAGTTATACCTTTGATGATGGCTTAAAAGAACATTATACGTTAGTCAATCCTCAGTTGAAAAAGTTGAAATTTAAAGCTACTTTCTGGATAAACGGTAGCAAAATCAATAAAGAGGAACAGGTAATAAAGGACACCACCAGGATGTCATGGAAAAACCTCAAAGAAATGGCAGATGATGGACATGAGATCTCCAATCATGGTTGGGAGCATAAAAATTTCAGAAAATTTTCCTTACATGAGATCAAGGAAGATATTGAAAAAAATGACAGTGCCATTCTGAAAAACATTGGACTGCGCCCAAAAAGTTTTTGTTATCCCAATAATACGAAAACCGTTGAAGGCGTTCTTCTCGCCTCAAAAAATCGTGTGGGAACACGCACCGAACAACGATCTGTTGGCGGGAAATCAACGATTGAAAATCTAGACGCATGGACAAATCAATTATTAAGAGACAAAGATTGGGGCGTAACCATGACGCACGGTATTACTTATGGCTATGACCATTTTAAATCAGCCGACATCCTGTGGCAACACTTGAAACACGTAAAAACGCAGGAGTCCAGAATATGGGTAGGTACATTCGCTGAAATAGCAAGTTACATCAAAGAAAGAGATTCTACGCTCCTGACGGCCACCCGCCAGGGCAGGGACGAATTCATCGTCACACCCGCGTGCTCTCTCGATAAAGAACTGTATCAGCAACCATTGACAGCCATCGTTCAACAGAATAATATTCGACGTATCGCTGTAAACCAAGACGGCAAAAAGCTGGAAACTAAAATTCAGAAAGACCAAGCTCTATTTTACTTCGACCCCTTTGGCGGCCCCATCATGGTCAAGATCAAAAAAAGGTAACAGCATCGGTAGTAATTCGGTAGTAACGATAAATAAAAAAGGACCTAGATTTTAAATCATAAGTCCTCTTTTTCTCGTCGGGATGGCCGGATTTGAACCGACGACCTCCAGCACCCCATGCTGGCGCGATACCGGGCTACGCTACATCCCGAAAGCGATATGCTTTGGCCTACAAATATAATGACAGGAGCAATACTGTCAAGCCTTATTTTCATGATCAGCATTGTCAGGCAGGCGGTTTTTGGGAGGTACAAATTCCATAACATTGAGAATCAAGCTAAAGAATAGTAGAAAGGCAAAAATATTTTTTATTTCCTCTTGCTCTTCTCGAACAATATCCAGAATTTCGTACATGAAAGAACAACCAAAGTGAGGAATTTAAACCCACACACTTTTGATTAATCGATTTAATGGCCTAAAAAAACTACAAAAAAATGTTAAAAATGTTAAAAACCAGACACAAAACTTGCAATTGAGAATTAATTAATTAGTTTTGCGAAGCTCGCATGAAAAGGTAATGCAAGAGGGCGTTTATTAGTACTTTAATTTTAACTGTAAACGAAGTTTTAGAATGGGGAAAAATGTACTTGTAGCTATGCTACTTTCTGTATGCACGTGTGCTTCGCTGCAAGCACAACCGGCAAAGAAAACTACTGAAGATCCTGACAACCTTGCCAAGGAGTACTTCTCCCAGATTATGGGTGTTGCTGCTTCTGCCACGTCAAACGTTAAATTGTATCAGTTTGTATACGATTGGCTTGGCACTCCCTACCGCCTTGGTGGCGACACTAAGAAAGGTATTGATTGTTCCGGCTTTGCCTATGAGGTTTACGAGAAAGTGTTCAACACTGTTATTGGAAACAATTCAAGAAACATTTTCAGCATGGTAAATCCTGTAAGCAAAGACGAACTTCAAGAAGGAGACCTGGTATTTTTCAAGATCCGGAGCAAAGCGATTTCTCATGTAGGAGTCTACTTAGGAAACAACAAATTTGCTCACGCGTCAAGTAGTCGCGGCGTTATGATTAGTAATCTTAACGAATCTTACTGGCAGCGTTACTATTACAAAGGTGGCCGACTCATAGAGTCGCTACGAGAGAAGCTCTAACGAGAAAACAAGAGGAGGGATTCAGCAGTTGCTGAATCCCTCCTCTTGTTTTTAGACAAACCTGAACTCTATCAAGGCAAACGCTCCAGTACCTGCACGTGCATCAAACAGCGTTCTTCAAAACCCAGTCGCTTATAAACTCCCAGAGCCCGATGATTATCATAGCTGGCATGCAGAAACGGGATACTCCCCTCTTCATGAATTGATGCGGCAAGAAATCGTACGATAGCGGAAGCATATCCTTTTCCAAGATGCGCAGGGTCTGTGCATACTGCCGATATTTCTGTAAAGCCCTTAGGTTGCAAACGGTATCCTCCCATGGCCGCAAGTTCGCCGCCCTCGAAAACACCATAGTAATTACCAAAATCGATAGTACGCTCAAAGAAAGGCCCTGGCTTTGTCGCCTCTGTAAGTCTTAGCATAGCCGGAATATTCTCCTCCCCCAACTTTTTCAGGCTGATCCCCTCGGACGTCAAGGGCTCAGTATTTCTGGTTAGCGCGACAAGCTGATAAATCAGTCCTTCAAATACGGGCTTCCATTGTTTTCCTACCTCAAACTGTTCCCGATTGATGAAAATCGCGGGCTTATCGGTATTCCATAGCTTCCATAACTCAGAAAGAGCTTCGGGACCAGGATCTCGCATTCCTGCAAAGGTCGCTACCGCCGGATCAAAAAACTTTACGGCATCGTTACCCTGCGCAAGCGAGCGGCTCCCGGCGTTCAAGGCATTCCAAATAAGGTTATCCAGTTGATGTTGCATGCCACGAATGTAGAACATAATCACGTGTTGTGGTAGTGAATCTTAGAAATTGACAACACGCTTAATGTTAAGCATCGCCAGCGATACCTAATTATTGGGACATCTGCTTATCGAGCACCAGATTTATAAATATTTCCTCCAGCGATTTATCCGGATGCTGCATGTATAGATTCTCCAAAGTATCATCAGCGACAATCTTACCGCGATCTATAATTACAGCGCGGTCACAAAGCATGGCAGCCTCCTGCATAATATGAGTTGACAATACCACAGTCTTCGACCGCCCCAACTCCTTAATTAAGCTACGTATTTCTACGAGCTGCGCTGGATCAAGACCAGAGGTAGGTTCATCCAATATTAATACCGCCGGATCATGAATAATTGCCTGAGCAATACCCACACGCTGGCGGTAGCCTTTCGACAGAGCGCCGATCTTTTTGCGCTGCTCTAAGCCGAGTCCTGTCATTTCAACAAGCTCTTCAACGCGCCTCCGTGGTGAAGGAACACGATGCACCTGAGCAATAAAACTCAGAAACTCCCTTACGTACATATCTTCATACAGTGGATTATTTTCGGCAAGGTATCCAAGCCGTTGACGTACCTGTAGCGGAGAACTTAATACGTCGATACCATCAACAACAGCAGTTCCCGATGTAGGCGCAAGAAAACAGGAAAGAATCTTCATTGTCGTAGACTTTCCTGCGCCATTAGGCCCTAGAAAGCCTAGTATCTCTCCCGGCCGGGCGCTAAAGCTAATGCTGTCAATAGCCAACTGCTTCCCGTAAGCTTTGCTGAGTGATTGTACTTGTATCCCCATATGTAAAGGTAATAAAATGAACTCCAACAAGCCCCACTGGCGTTCGTTGAAATTAAGATGCATAAACCCGATAACAATCAGGAGGAAAACTTAGTCGCTTTTTCAAATCTTATCCAGGACTCAACTCCGTACATGTCAAATGATACTGATACAAACTAAATATCCTGATATAAAAACCGTGAAGCAAGGTGCAAAAATTCCGCAACACGAGCAAATACACCCAAGCAATTTGCTAAATAAACATATGCAATTAGCGGTTTGCTGACATTGAATTATATATTTGTACTATCATGAGTAAAAACAACGACGAACTTTTTAAAAACGTCATCTCCCATGCTAAGGAGTATGGATTCGTTTTCCAGTCCAGCGAAATCTACGATGGCCTAAGTGCTGTTTACGACTACGGCCAGAATGGCTCTGAGTTGAAAAACAACATCAAGACCTACTGGTGGAAATCTATGGTTCAGATGCACGAGAATATTGTTGGAATTGATGCGGCGATTTTCATGCATCCTACGACATGGAAAGCTTCCGGACACGTCGATGGCTTCAATGATCCAATGATCGACAACAAGGATTCGAAGAAAAGATATCGGGCAGATCAGCTCCTTGAAGATAAAATCACACGATATGAGAAAGATGGTAAGGCTGAAAAAGCATTAGCCCTCCAGCTTGCCATGGACGAAGCCTTAAAGTCTGAAAACCTCGCCAGCCTCAAGGATCTTATTATTGAACACGAAATAGCATGCCCGGTATCCGGCACGCGCAACTGGACAGACGTAAGACAGTTCAACCTCATGTTCTCTACACAAATTGGTGCTGTCGCTGAAGAGTCAGATCAAATATATCTACGCCCGGAAACGGCTCAGGGAATCTTCGTAAACTATCTGAACGTACAAAAGACCGGACGCATGAAGATTCCTTTTGGTATCGCACAGATAGGTAAAGCCTTTAGAAATGAAGTGATCGCCCGTCAGTTCATCATGCGTATGCGTGAGTTCGAACAAATGGAAATGCAATTCTTCGTTCGCCCGGGTTCCGAAATGCAATGGTACGAATATTGGAAAGATACCCGCCTTAAGTGGCATAAAGCACTTGGAACCGCCGATGTTAAATATCGCTACCACGACCACGTAAAGCTTGCGCACTATGCAAACGCGGCCGTAGACATTGAGTTCGAATTCCCATTCGGATTCAAAGAAGTAGAAGGGATACACAGCCGTACCGACTTTGACCTTAGTCAGCATCAGAAATTTTCAGGTAAAAAGATTCAGTACTTCGATCCTGAAATCAATCAGAATTACGTGCCATACGTTATCGAGACCTCTATCGGTCTTGACCGCATGTTCCTTCTTACATTAATAAATGCATACGAAGAACAGGATCTTAGCGAGGGCGACAAAAAAGATAGTCGCGTAGTGCTGAAGCTCCATCCTTGCCTGGCACCTGTAAAAGCCGCGATCCTGCCATTAACTAAAAAGGACGGACTTCCTGAGAAGGCCCGCGAAATTATGGATCGTCTCAAGTTAGACTTTAACCTCACTTACGAGGAGAAAGATTCTATTGGTAAGCGCTATCGCCGTCAGGACGCCATTGGAACTCCTTTCTGTATTACTGTTGATCACCAAACGCTGGAAGACAATACCGTAACTATCAGACACCGCGATTCCATGGAACAGGAACGTGTCCCTGCAGATCAGCTCGAACAAATAATTGGAAGCCGTGTAAGTTGGAAAAACCTGCTGTAATGGTCTTCGACCCTTTATTCAGGGTAGAATATTATAAAAAAGCGGCTTGGATCCATATATCTAAGCCGCTTTTTCTTTTAACGACAAGCATCTGTACTCAAAGAAAAAATAACTTCAACATACATTTTTTATTATCCTAACATGACAAACAGACTGATAATCTTGTAATTAACAAAATATAATTCCGTATATTTGTACTACAACAAAGCGATAACCAAGCTTTAATTAATCATTTACGGAGAGAAAGATATGATGAAGAGATTTTTGAGAAGTACTGCGTACATTTTTCTTGCTTTAAGTATTCTAATTCTAGGCTGGTCATTAAAGGGCGATATTAACGCTGATCCTGCCACCTCAACACCGAAAACAACACCCGAGACCAAAAAACTTACCGCTGCCGAAGCATACGTTAGCTACATTAACGAGCTATACGAACAAGCTGGTCTGCGTGAAGCGGGATTAGACTTTTTGGTATTTCGTAAGGCAATTACAGGATATCTGAACTTAAAGGAACAAGGTAAAGTAAATATCGATAAAGGATTGATATCCGTGGTCGACTTTAATAAGCCAAGTACCCAAAAGCGTTTGTGGATCGTTGATTTGTTCAATAAAAAATTGATTTTAAGCTCCCTGGTAGCACACGGACAAGGCAGTGGTGATAATCTTGCGACAACTTTCAGCAATACAGCTGAATCACATCAGAGTAGCCTTGGTTTCTATATCACAAGTGAAACCTACCAGGGAAAACATGGTTTATCCTTACGTCTGAATGGCATGGACGAAGGCTACAACACCAATGCGCTGAATCGTGCAGTAGTTGTGCACGGAGCCGATTATGTCAGTGAACAATTTATTAAGAACCATGGCCGCCTGGGCCGTAGCTATGGATGCCCGGCTGTTCCTGTTGAGTTAAACTCAACAATCATCAATACCATTAAAGGCAAAACCATGCTTTACATTAATGGTCCCGACAATACCCGCTACTCCTCTGCATTTCTAAACGAAGATAATGCCGCGGGATCCTTCAGAGTAAAAACTACAGCTTAAGCATATCAATCCTATAATACCCAGAAGGGGTGCATTATGTTAAAAAATGCTCCCCTTTTGGGCATTAGAATTCCTCGCGGCTATTTCCATGAATAGGATTAAAGTTGATTTGATACTTTTAATTCTATTTCGTTAAAAATCTGCTTCAACCAGATATCCACGTCTGCTTGCACCTGCTTTTCCTTTTCACCGTCCATCACAAACAGTACGCCATCTCGCTCTATACCGCCGCGTACAGAAAAGCCTTCCAAAACTGCACTTTTAGGACACAGCTCCTTTACCATTTGAAAACCACTGCCGACACCGTACCCGGCATTAGTGTTGAACGGTACTACAGTTTTACCGCTCAGGTCATACTGCTTCAAAAAGCTTTTCATAGGCGGTGGCATCTGCATACCCCAGGTTGGGAAACCAATAAAGACTACATCATAAGTTCTGATACTATCAACCCTCGTTTTTAGCAGCGGCAAAAACCCCTCGTCGTTTTCTTTTGCCACCTGGGCCACGTGCGCCTGGTAGCTTTGAGGATAGGGTGTAACTAACTCTAGAGCAAGCAATTTTCCTCCCACCTGCTGTCGGATCATTTCTGCCACCGCCTTAGTGTTTCTGGTGCGGGTAAGATACACTATCAGTATTTTTTTACCGACTAGACCGCCAGTGCCTAGGTTTGTTAGCTCATCGTTTCTGTTTGCACGTTGAGCTTTTGAACAGGAAGACGAAATAAGGGTAACCAGAATAGTGATGGCCAGGTATAGTATTTTCAGGTATTTCATAGCGATGGTGATTTTCTATTTTTCGTAGCGTGTATCTTCTTAACCACGGTTGCTTTTTAGTTTTACAAGACTGGAATGTCCTACGTCCTAACCGGAGCTTCTACATCTGAAAACGCCTGCACGGCTGCGGGTAGCCTTTCCCCATATATGGTAATGGCATCGAGTTGTGTATTCAACTCCATGTACTCTTCATTTGTGAATTTCACTTTACTGGCACCTATGTTCTCCAACATATGTGGCATTTGTGTGGTGCCGGGTATAGGTACAATCCAAGGCTTTTTGTGTAATAACCAAGCCAGTGAGATCTGTCCGGGTGTCGCCTGCTTTCGTAGGGCCCAGGATTTGAGTATCTCTATTAGTGTCAGATTTTTAGATAGATTTTCAGGGTTAAATCTACCTTCGACCGCGCGTATGTCGCCAGGAGCAAAACGTGTATTTGCATCAATAGCCCCTGTAAGAAAGCCTACGCCTAAGGGACTCCAGCAAACAAAGCCTATACCCAACTCCTCACAAAGCGGGAGAATGGCTTTTTCCGGTCCACGCCATAATAATGAGTACTCATTTTGTATCGCCGTGATAGGGTGAATAGCATGCGCTCGCCGCACAGTCTGCACTCCAGGTTCTGACAAGCCATAATGCAGCACTTTACCTTGCACAATCAGGTCTTGTATTGCGCCCACTACATCCTCGATAGGCACCTCCGGGTCAACCCGATGTTGATACAACATATCGATACGGTCAGTACGCAGGCGTTTCAGCATTCCTTCTACTACCAGCTTGATATGATCAGGCTTACTGTTCAATCCCGGCAATCGTTGCCCAGTGTTCTGATCAATGTTCCATCCATATTTCGTCTCTATCACTATCTTATTTCTGAAAGAGGCTACCGCTTCACCTAAAATTCGTTCACATTCAAAAGGTCCGTAGGCCTCAGCCGTATCAAATAAAGTCAATCCGCTATCATACGCTTTTTGAAGAATACGAATCATCTCAGATCGAGAGGGAATAGTGGTCTGGTATGTTCGGGCCATATTTTGTACACCAAGGCCGATGCTCGAAACTTGCAGCTTACTGCCTAATTTTCGGAAGCCTGAACGCTCTTTAGCGCTTGACTCAGGTTTCGTTATTACCGTTGCCATTGCAGCTCCAGGTATTAGAGATAGACCAGCCAAACCTAAACCTGTCTTTAGCAGGTCACGGCGCCCGATACTTTCTTGATTCGTCTTTTTCATAAGTTTGGTTTTAGTGTTTGATTATTTTTTGTGAATATTCTGAATAGCCCGTTGCACTGTATTTCGATAGCTGTCGGGATTTCGCTCTGGACATGACCGCCTGATTCGATTTTGGCAGCTCCCAGACGTTCCTTTAAGCGGTGTAGTTTGTTCCCGTGAATGGACACAATTCAAGGATTTACTGCTAAGAGCCATGCTAACGTTATCTCGCCAGACATGGTACTTTTTTCAGCGGCAATTCTTTCCAAGAACTCGACGAGGTCATGGTTCCCATACAGCCTAAACCTAAGGCAGACACTTCTAGTCCGTTATCTCCTAATTGCTTATTTTTCATGGTATTGTTGTTGTTGTTGTGGTTACTCGTTATTTATCTTGCGTTCGCCAAGCCATTTTACCATAGCCGGATCTCGGTGGTCAAAGAATGCGCTGGTGGCGCTGTCAAGCGTTTTGATCAATGCCATTTCTTCGTCAGTCAGTTCAAAATCGAAGATGTTCAGGTTTTCTGCCATGCGCTCCTTTTTCACAGACTTTGGTATAGCGACAATGCCTCGTTGGGTCAGCCAGCATAATACCACTTGGGCGATAGATTTATTGTACTTTTCGCCAATGCCTTTTAATAGTTCGTTTTTAAACAAGTCGTTTTTTCCTTCAGCAAATGGTCCCCATGATTCAATTTGCACCTTGTTATCGATCATGAATTGCTGTGCCTGATGTTGCTGATGAAATGGATGCGTCTCCACTTGGTTTACCGCCGGAACGATCTCATTATGGATAATAAGATCAATCAACCTATCAAGTTGAAAATTGCTTACGCCTATAGCGCGAATCTTTCCTTCTTTATACAATTCTTCCATAGCACGCCATTCGCCGTAAACATCGCCGAACGGCTGATGAATCAGGTACAGATCGAGATAATCCAATTGCAATTTCTTCAATGAGCGCTCAAATGACTTTCTAGTTTCGGCATAGCCATTTGATTTAATAAAAAGCTTGGTTGTAATAAAGAGCTCATCACGCGCGACACCACTTTTCTTAATGGCATTCCCCACTGCATCTTCGTTCATATATGATTCGGCTGTATCAATAAGACGATACCCGGTTTCTATAGCATCCAGGACGCTACGTTCGCATTCTGCCGGATCTGTTACCTGAAAAACGCCGAATCCGAGAAGCGGCATTTCTATTCCATTATTTAATGTTACGGTCTTCATATTTTTTTATAATACAAAGTTCAGGCGTTTAAACTTTCCAATTAGGATACAGATTACAGGACTTCAGACCATTATTACTGATTGTGTTTACAAAACTAACGTTGGAGCTGATAATCATGTACATTCGAAGAATAAAACGAGCAAGCCATGGACGAGATCACAAGTTTTGAAACGATAAGTGAATACAATGCTTTCAATAATAATGAAACCAGACACCCCTTGGTTAGCGTCGTTGATATCTCAAAGGCTGCCCCCAGATCTGGAAAAAAGATGCATTTTGGGTTTTACATTGTATTCCTGAAGGAGGTAAAATGCGGAGACCTGGTATATGGACGTGCAACTTATGACTATCAAGAAGGAACCTTAGTGTTTATGGCGCCCGGACAAGTTGCAGGTATTAATAACCCTGAGATATATCAACCCAAAGGGTATGTACTTGCCTTTCATCCTGACCTGATACACGGCACCAGTCTGGGCAGACGAATGAGCGAATTCACTTATTTCGGATACCAATCGAGCGAAGCGTTACATCTATCAGAAAAGGAAAGGCAGATCGTGCTGGATTGCTTCGCTAAAATAAATTACGAACTGGACCGTGGCGTCGACAAACACAGTAAACGGCTTATCGTTTCTAACATCGAATTGTTTCTGGATTACAGCGTTCGTTTCTATGAGCGGCAGTTCATAATGCGTGATCATATCCTACGCGGAGTAGTTGAAAGATTCGAAGAACTATTAAATGAATACTTTACAACGGATAAGCCCCAGACAATTGGCTTACCGGGAGTTTCCTGGTGTGCAGAGCAACTAAATCTTTCACCTAATTATTTTGGAGATCTGATAAAGAAAGAAACAGGTAAGGCCGCCCAGGAATACATACAGTTGAAGCTCGTTAATATGGCCAAAGAGCTACTGTTCGACAAGAGTAAAAGCATCAGCCAAATAGCTGCTGACCTTGGCTTCAAATACCCACAGCATTTTGCCAGGCTATTCAAAAAACAAGTCGGTCAAACACCGTTGGAATATCGTTCGATCAATTGAAGCTAATATCTCTTAAAAAGTAACGAGGCACTTGATATGGGCATGCGGTAGTTCCTGATCCGATAGCAGATCAAATTTCGCCACCTATATATAATCATCCGACTGCTACTGACATTCTCCCTTTTAGTCGATCAGCTAGAAGTATAGTTTTTATAGCTTATCAACAACCTGCACAAATTAATTCCTCCTTATTTTCATCTAGCTACTTTTGCTCTAATCACAACGGATATATTAATTTTTAGTCGCTTTTTTAGACATTTTATCGTATGTTTTAAATGCTATTTCAGACGGAAGCTCGATCCAGATGGTTTGCTTTTATGTTTGAAAAGATATGGTTATCTTTGTTTATTAACTCTTTAAAGACGAATCATGAAAGTAATATTAGACATTCAGGACAGTAAGGCCGCTTTTGTAATGGAGTTATTGAGCAGCCTGTCTTTTGTAGATGCAAAACCACTTTCCGATGAAAACGCTGTATTAGTTGACGAGATTAAAGAAGCGGCTGAAGACCTTAAGTTAGTACGTCAGGGTAAACTTAAAGCCCGTCCTGCAAGGGATTTGATCAATGAGCTTTAATGTCTATACCTTACGCCCCTTTGATAAGCAGCTTAAAAGGTTGGTAAAGAAATACCCCTCTTTAAAAAAGGAATATATTTGACCTTATCGATTCCTTAGAGAACAACCCCGAGCAGGGCACATCTTTAGGAAACAGGTGTTATAAAATCAAGTTGGCCATTGCCTCAAAAGGAAAGGGCAAATCCGGCGGTGCCAGGGTGATCACAAATTTGGTTATCGACGATGACGCTGTTTATTTGCTAAGCATTTACGATAAATCTGAAAAGTCTAATTTAACAGATGCGGAACTGGCCGAGCTGTTAAAACAGATTCCCGAATAAACAGACAACTAATTTAGTTGCCCACATAACAGAAGATTTATTGAAGGTGCCGTAGGAGGCAATCAGGAATTTTGAGGAGGAGACCGCTATTTATACTATCCAAAATAATTACGTGGCTTATTCAAGTAACCGCAGTGGCTTACATCAATGTCCTTTCGACCCACCAGACAAATTAATCGAAACGGTAATAGAACTTAAAAATAGCACGCGGATAAGGAAGCCCTTCACGAGCGCCTATTGAAAGCACGAGACAATAAATAAGCAGTAGATAGGGATAATTTATTCGGGAAAAGCCATTGTAAACCGCAATGGCTTTTATTTATATTCATCTAACAGCCCGGGTGTCCAAGCTCTATAAAGCTCGTTTGGCGCGCTCATATTGCTGAGGCCATACGAGATCATGTTTGAGGGCTCGGGCGGCGTGCATTGGGAAATAGGGATCCCGCAGCATCTCGCGACCAAGAAAGACAAGATCTGCCTGTGCCTGCTCGAGCACCTCTTCCGCTGCCTCAGCGGAAGTAATGATACCTACTGCCCCGGTAAGAATATTTGCTTGCTTCTTTATCTCCGCCGCAAAACCTACCTGATAGCCTGGTCCCGCCGGAATATGTACCCCGGGGACAATGCCACCGCTGGAACAATCGATGAGGTCCACTCTGCGGGATTGCTTCAGCTTCTGCGAGAGGAGTACCGAATCTTCGATGCTCCATCCTCCCTCTACCCAGTCAGACGCAGAAATACGCACGAAAAGCGGCAAGTTATGAGGCCATACATCGCGCACAGCATTAACGATCTCCAAAAGCAAGCGGATGCGATTGGCAAAACTGCCACCATATTCGTCAGTTCTCTTATTACTTAAAGGCGATAAAAACTGGTGGATAAGATATCCGTGGGCCGCATGAATCTCAACAACCTTAAAACCGGCATCTAAAGCGCGCAAAGCCGCATTCCTGAAGTCGACAATGAGGCCCTGGATATCGCATTCGCTCAGCTCATGAGGAACGGTGTCGCCCTCATTAAACGGTTCAGGTGATGCGGAAACAGTTTGCCATCCCCCCTCCTCACTATCGGTCTGTATATCTCCTGCCCAGGGAGCAGTCTTAGAGGCCTTACGACCAGCATGTGCCAGCTGCACTCCCGCTACGCTTCCTTGAGCATGAATAAAATCGACGATACGCTTCAATGGCGCTATCTGACTCTCGTCCCACAAGCCTAAATCCTGAGCACTAATCCTTCCTTCGGCACATACGGCGGTGGCTTCAAAGATGATCAGCCCCGCACCGCCTACGGCGCGACTTCCCAGATGTACCAGATGCCAATCGTTGGCAAGTCCATCTTCCGCGGAATATTGGCACATAGGCGACAATACCAGTCGGTTTTTTAGTTCCACATCACGGAGCTGTAAGGGCGTAAATAGTTTGGGCATGTTAATATCTTAAGCAAAAGTTTTCAAAATCGAGCATTATTGAATGTACACTTCCATAAACATTCAGGAAAAAGCCAATAAAATCAAATTTTATAACCCCATTCGGCTTTAAAACAAAAATAAACGCATTGCAAAGCCCCGCAGTCAGCAATATGCAATATTCAAATCAAGACCTCGACGCTTCCACTATTTTGACACATATTTGTTTTTATCCTATTGCAATATGGAAAAGATAAAACTTAGCATCCTGGACCAATCGCCCGTGCGCATGCATGGAACGGCTAGCGATGCCTTAAAGGAGTCGCTTACATTAGCCCAACACGCTGAAAAGTGGGGATATTACCGCTATTGGGTATCCGAACATCATAATACCGCCAGCCTTGCCGGCGCTGCTCCCGAAATTCTCATCGCCCATTTGGCAGCCAATACCAGTCGCTTACGCTTCGGCTCCGGAGGCATTATGCTTCCCAACCATAGCAGCCTGAAGGTGGCCGAGAACTTCCGTACACTAGAATCCCTTTATCCCGGACGTATTGATCTGGGAATAGGCAGAGCTCCCGGCGGCGACCGCCTTGCGGCAACGTTGCTAAATCCTTCCAACAACTTCAATGAGCAGGATTTCATTCAGCAACTGATAGACCTGCAGCATTATTTTGATCAGGATAACGATTATGAAAAACGCTTTCCCAGTGTGCAGGCAATTCCGCTGTCCGGAACAACTCCCGACATGTGGCTGCTCAGCTCCAGTGGTCAAAGCGGCATCTTTGCCGCGCACTTTGGTATGGGACTAGCTTTTGCTCATTTTATTAATCCCGTAGGCGGCGAGGACGCTGTAGCCATGTATCGCTCGGAATTTAAAGCCTCAACAGCGCTGCCTGAACCGCAGGTGAATGTTGGAATATTTGTTTTGTGCGCCGAAACACAGGAGAAAGCCGAAGAATTGCAGCAGGTTATGGACTATCAGATGCTACAAATTGAACGAGGAGTATCTTCCGGCATTGTACCTTTCGAATACGTAAAGGATATTGATTATTCTGAAGCTGAGCTTCATCGCATTCATTTCAACAGAAAGCGTTTCATTACGGGCACACCGGAGAGGGTAAAAAGCAAGCTCCTTGCTCTTGCCGAGGCATACACAACAGATGAGCTGATGTTAGTCACCATCACGCACAGCTTTGCCGACAGACTGAAATCGTACGAGCTGCTGGCGCGGGAATTCGGCATGATATAAGATCATTGCCAGCAAAAAAGGAGCTTCTTTATCGGAAGCTCCTTTTTTTATGTTTAGCCAGCGGCATTTTCCTCTGCTGCTGCATTCAGCGGCTCAGGTGCTGCTTCTTCAAACAAAGGAAGCTCCTTAATAATATTGAACCAGGAAATAATCTTCTTAATATCTGAAGAATATACACGGTCAACATCATGCGATGGCGCTACCTCCGTGAAGAAGGTGCGTAAGGTCTTTCCATCAGCTTTTGCATCAGGAATAGACTCCAAAGACTTCATTGTCTCAAATACATCCACCAATTTAAGATCCTCATCTTCACCGAAGATGGTAATGTCTTCGAGAGAAGCTAACTTTGATGTAGATAGATTAGCAACAACTTTAGTCTTTTTCTCATCAAGGCTTTCCAGGATAAATCCCGACTTGTTCTGCCCTACAACTTTAAATAATCCCGGTTTTCCCGATACGGAAACTATACCTCTTAAATTCATAACTAACCTTCAATTACGTCAATACCCAGAATCTTATCGCCCTGACGGATATCATCAACCACGTCAACATTTTCAACAACCTTACCAAAGCAAGTATGGTGACGGTCGAGGTGAGCCGTATTCTGACGACTATGGCAGATGAAGAACTGTGAGCTTCCTGTATCTCTGCCCGCATGAGCCATAGATAATACACCGCGATCGTGATACTGATTGTCACCATCAAGTTCACACTTAATACGTGTACCCGAACCTCCGGCACCTGTACCTGTTGGATCGCCTCCCTGAATAACAAAATTAGGGATCACACGGTGAAACGTTACTCCATCATAGAATCCTTCTTTTGCCAGTTTCAAAAAGTTCGCTACGGTATTCGGAGCATCCTTATCATAGAATTCTACGGTAAGATCTCCTTTTTCGGTTTTTATGATCGCTTTACTCATGATTCAATATTTTAATTTATTACTCTTGCTAATATTTCACAGTGCCATTATACACAGCTTTCCTCGCAAGGCACCAAAGTTAAAAAAAAACCAATAGCGCACAAAGCAAGCTAGGGTTCCCTGACCTGTATTTATAGCCCCTCCATAGGAAACATCGCTCTATGGCTACGCTGACTGTTGTTTCATGTGGAACATGTTCAAAAAAAAGGATCTCTGGTTAGGAGATCCTTTTACTTTCGTTTAAAATACTAAAGCTATATATTATGCTTCAACAGTTTGGGCTTGCTCGAGCTCCTTTTTAGGCTCTTTCTTTTTGCTGCCTTCGTAAGATTTGATATAAAGTTCCTTCATCTCACTTATCAGCGGATAACGAGGGTTAGCTCCTGTACACTGATCGTCGAAGGCCTGTTCAGACATGGTATCTAAACTTGCGTAGAACACTTTTTCATCAATACCATACTCTCTGATAGAGGCAGGGATGCCCACCTTAGCTTTCAGCTCATTGATTGCTTTAATTAACAATTCAACTTTTTCAGCATCGCTGCTGCCACCTAGCTGTAAGTAGTCGGCAATTCTAGCGTATCTCCAAAGAGCGTTTGGATATTTATATTGAGGGAAAGCAGCCTGTTTACGAGGATTGTCAACAGCGTTGAATCTGATAACATCGGTAATCAACATACCATTGGCAACTCCGTGTGGCACGTGGTGGGTAGCTCCCAACTTATGCGCCAGCGAGTGACAAATTCCAAGGAAAGCATTAGCAAAAGCCATACCCGCGATAGATGAAGCATGTGCCATCTTCTCTCTTGCCTTGATGTTGGTAGTTCCTTCGTTGTATGCGTCAGGAAGATATTTGAAGATCAAACGTATCGCTTCCAAACACAAGCCATTGGTAAACTCTGATGCCAATACAGAAACGTATGCTTCCAAAGCGTGAGTCAGCGCGTCGATACCTGAAGCTGAGGTAAGGCCCTTAGGCATCTTCATCATCAACTCAGCATCTACGATAGCCATGTCCGGAGTAAGTTCATAATCCGCCAGCGGATATTTGATATCTGTTTTCTCGTCGGTAATTACCGCGAATGGTGTTACTTCTGATCCTGTACCCGCAGAGGTAGGCACCGCTACAAACATTGCCTTCTCGCCCATTTTAGGGAAGGAATATACACGCTTACGGATATCCATGAAGCGCATTGCCAGGTCCTCAAATCTTTCGTTCGGATGCTCATACAATACCCACATGATCTTGGCAGCGTCCATTGGCGAACCACCACCCAGCGCAATAACAGTATCAGGCTCGAAGCTCTTCATCTCCGCGGCACCTCTTCTGGCAATTTCCAGTGTTGGATCCGGAGCAACATCGAAAAATACAGTATGCTCAATGTGAAGCTCGTCAAGAACTTTTGTAACAGGCTCGATGAATCCTAATTCATAAAGCACCTTATCAGTAACGATGAACGCTCTTTTCTTACCAAGATCTTTAAGTTCACGCAATGCTACTGGTAAACAGCCGTACTTAAAGTACACCTTCTCCGGCATGCGGAACCATAACATATTTTCTCTTCTATTAGCAACACTTTTAATATTTAACAGGTGTTTCACACCAACGTTTTCTGACACAGAGTTACCGCCCCAGCTTCCGCAACCAAGAGTTAATGAAGGGGACAGCTTAAAGTTGAAGATATCACCGATAGCACCCTGAGAAGAAGGCATATTGATAATGGTTCTTCCGGTCTTCATCGCCGCACCGAACTGATTTACGCGATCCTGTGATTTCACGGCATCGGTGTACAGTACAGACGTGTGACCAAAGCCCCCAAGCTCTACCAGGCGTTTAGCCTTAACAAGAGCTTCATCAAAGTTCTTGGCACGATACATCGCCAATACAGGAGAAAGCTTCTCATGTGAAAACGGCTCTTCATGCTCTACTGATTCTACTTCACCGATAAGCACTTTTGCATTTTCCGGAACCTTCACTCCCGCTAACGCGGCGATCTTGAAAGCTGACTGTCCTACGATGTTCGCGTTTAACACGCCGTTCATCAATAAGATAGCGCCGACTTTGCTTACTTCATCTTTCTTCAGGAGATAAGCGCCGCGTTCTTCAAATTCTTTCTTTACTGTTTCGTATACAGAGTCAATAACGATTACACTCTGCTCTGACGCGCAGATCATACCATTATCGAAAGTCTTGGACAACAATACAGAGTTTACGGCCATCTTCAGGTGAGCGGTCTCATCGATGATCGCAGGCGTATTTCCCGCGCCAACACCGATTGCCGGTTTTCCTGATGAATATGCTGCCTTAACCATTCCCGGACCTCCTGTTGCCAGGATCAGATCCGCGCTGGCCATAACAATTTGTGATAACTCTACTGATGGCTCATCAATCCATCCAACGATACCTTCCGGTGCACCGGCCTTTACTGCTGCGTCAAGAACGATCTTCGCTGCGGCAATGGTTGACTTTTTGGCACGTGGATGCGGTGAAAAGATAATTCCGTTTCTTGTTTTTAGCGCGATTAGCGCCTTAAAGATCGCTGTTGATGTTGGATTTGTCGTAGGTACTACCGCCGCAATCACACCAATTGGCTCCGCGATCTTAGTTATTCCGAAGGCTTCGTCACTTTCAATAATGCCGCAAGTCTTCTCATTCTTATATTGGTTATATATATACTCGGACGCGAAGTGATTCTTTATCACCTTGTCTTCTATCAGCCCCATGCCAGTTTCCTCTACGGCCATTTTTGCAAGCTGAATTCTCGCATTGTTTGCCGCGATTGCCGCTTGTCTGAAAATTTCGTCAACCTGCTCCTGTGTGTAGGTTGAATACAACTTCTGAGCTTCTTTGATCTTTGCGATCTTCTGAAGCAATTTTTCTGCTTCGGTAGAATTTGTTGGATTTGTTGCTTTCATTTTTTCTTCATTTTTAAGCGGCAAGCTTCCTTATGACCGGTGTTGTAAAAAGCTTCCGCACCTCATACATTTCACATCGCAATCGTTTGCGGGAACGTTTGCTTTATTAATCTTACAATACAAATGTACATGCAATAAATCTATCGCATCATGACTGCTATCATAAGGCAAAATGATTATAAACACATTCCGCAGTTTCGATATTCGCAATATGGCAATAGAAAAATTAGAAAATTATCAGAAGAACGAGCGTATAGCTATTGATCAGCAAGTAGGTAGAATGAATAAAGATAAAGTTAAGCACTATCTACTTAAGATACAAGCGACTATGTATTAACATTATAACATTTAATCATTAACATGCGCTGTTGCTTCCAATAGTATACTTCCATATCAACCCGACTTTAATAGCTACGACGAAGCTGTAAGGTCAGCCCATAACAAATCTCACTCACAGAACTTCAGGACAAGCCTCCCGGATCCAGGCGATGCATGTATTAATTAAAAGCGTATATTCTAAGATCAATCCATCTTCCGGCGCCCCAGCTTGAAAGGTTCGGGTGGTGTTTCCGTTCGCGGGACAGTACCCCGCGTAGCCTTCGGGATCTGTA
>DKIV01000052.1 GCA_002454425.1 Sphingobacteriaceae bacterium UBA6709 | reverse complement strand
AGTGGTGATCGACATTTCATCGACAAGTTATGGGCATTTCATGGGCATCTCATCGACTATTGCCCATGACATGTCGATGAAATGCCCATGAAATGTCGATGACCAGTGCTGTCTGGTACGAAGCAGTCCCGAGTCAGTCTCGAAGCAGGTAGGTACAAGCCCCCCCCAGCTTGGTGGCCTGATTAGGTGGCCGGCTTACATGGGCATGATGAAATTTGGCATTTGCAAGGAGGCGGAGATTATGTTTTTAATGCAGAATATGTAAATTCGAGGGATAATAAACACTAAGTTAATCCGCCATGTTATGATAAAATACTACTCCGCCGATTATGTATATACCGGGGTCGGAGACCCTATAGAAAATGGAATTGTCGCGATGGAAGACAAGGTTATTTTGGGTATACATCGTAAAGAGGAATTAGAAACGGGACAACGTTCAGTTAAACATATGTCTGGTATACTGGTGCCCGGCTTTGTAAACACACACTGTCACCTGGAGCTATCCTATCTGAAAGACAGGGTTCCTCAACATACGGGTCTTATAGAATTTATTAAGGCTATGATCGGAGAGAGGAAGCATTATAATCAGGATCTGGCGTACGAGCGGATGTTACTTGCTGATTTGGAGATGTATCGGAATGGAATTGTCGCTGTCGGTGATATTTCTAACCACGCAGGATCAAAGGATGTTAAGCAGAAAAGTAAGATTTACTATCATACTTTTGTTGAGGTTATGGGTGCTGACGCTTCAAAAGCTGCCGATATATACCGTTTGGGGGCTGACCTTTGTCAGGAGTTTAGCCCCTTGCCAGCCTCAATAGTTCCCCATGCCCCTTACTCGGTATCAAAGGATCTTTTTAAGCTAATCGGGAGAATGGATCGTTATGAAAAGGCACTGCTTTCAGTGCATAATCAGGAGTGTTCCGATGAGAATAACTTTTTCCGTTATAAAACAGGCGGCTTTGTTGATTTTTACAATCAATTTAATATTGATGCAAGGGCCTTTAATGCGCATGGTCGAGACTCGCTTCAGACATTTATAATTAATATTCCCAAAACCTCTCCCGTGTTATTGGTGCATAATACTTATACCAAGATGCGCGATATTTATTTTCTTAAGCGGACGGGGCACGAGGTGAGTTTTTGTTTTTGTCCGGGGGCTAACCTTTACATCGAAGGGCGCCTTCCTCAGATAGACATTTTTCCACGAACAGGTTTTAACCTTACTCTTGGTACAGATAGTTTAGCGTCAAACGATAAACTTTGCATCCTCTCCGAGATGAAGCATATACAGCAAGCGTTCTCCGATATAAGTTTACGAGAACTGGTGCAATGGGCAACGATTAATGGTGCTCGTTTTCTTAGGATAGATGATGTATATGGTAGCCTTGAAGTTGGCAAGAAGCCGGGACTCAACCTGATAACCAATGTAGAAGATCATAAACTCAGTGCTTCATCTACGGTAAAAAGAATTGTGTGATGTAGCTCCGTATAAACTGTTTTCTTGAGGGTGATCAAAAAGCTTTTTAGCTTTTGAATATACTCTTGTGCTCATTTCATTTACATTTGTAAAGAAAATGAAGCATTTAAATATAACGATTACCGGCAAGGTTCAGCGAGTAGGATTCAGAATGAGCACAAAGGCTGTGGCAGATCAACTGTCGGTGCGCGGCTTTATTAAGAACAATGCTGATGGTTCGGTATATGCCGAGGCTGAAGGCGACGACTTTTCGTTGGGTGAATTTCTCACCTGGTGTGCCGAAGGTCCTGAAGGTGCAGCGGTCGAGCATGTTGTTTCTGAAGAAGGCGAGCTTAAAGATTTCAAAAATTTTGAGGTCTTCCGCCGTTCCGGCAAAATCAATGGATAAAAATACACAGGAGCACGTGGGAGCTTTAGGTTACCCATGTTCAGCTCTTGAACATTCAATCAGCATAGCGTGTCAACATTAAAGAAATTTGCCGGCCAAACAGCCTTCTATGGAATAAGTACTGTTTTGTCGCGCTTCCTGAATTTTATTCTTACACCCATATATGTAGGAATTTATCCCGCTCGCATTTACGGCATATTCACCAACCTGTACAGTTGGGCCTCTATCCTCAATGCCGTACTTTCTTTTGGTATGGAAACCACCTTTTTCAGGTTTCTCAACAAATATGAAAGTAAGAACAGTGTCTACAGCAATACTTTTTTTACTGTTGCTGTTGTTACGGTTCTTTTCGCAATTTTAGGTTTTGGAGCTTCTCCATATATTGCTGCGTGGATGCATAATCCTCACGTGGCTACGGTGGAGGATTATGAAACCTTTATTCAGCTTTTCATCGGCATTTTATGTCTGGATGCTTTTTCCGTAATTCCGTTTGCCCGTATACGGGCTAATGGGCAGCCTCTTCGTTACGGAGTGATCAAGTTGGTGAACATTTTTTTCTTTGTGGGGCTGAATCTTTTTTTTCTTTTTGTTATTCCCTGGATCATTAAACATGAGCTGCCCCTGCATCATTTTTTTGAATCATGGTATCGACCAGCCTGGGTAGGATATGTTTTCATCTCTAATCTGGCCGCAAGCGCTTTGACGTTACTGCTGTTGAGCCCTGAGCTTTTGGATCTTACCTTCGATATTAATACCAACCTGATCTCGGAGATGTTTTTCTACAGTTTTCCTATTCTCATTGCCAATCTGTCGTTTATCATTAACGAAAACTCCGATAAGCTTTTCCTTGATAAGCTCTTGCCTTCAGAAATCAGTAATCAGCAAGTGGGCATTTATGCCGCTTGTTGTAAGATCGCGATTTTCATGAGCCTCTTTATTCAGGCTTTCAGATTGGGCGCTGAGCCTTTCTTCTTTTCTTACGCCAAGAATAAAAACTCGGGAGAGGTATACGCGCGGGTAATGCATTACTTTATCATCGTAATGTCGGTGATCTTTGTTGGGCTGATTGCCAATATTGACCTGCTAAAATATTTTATCCGTGCCAATGATCCGGTGCAACGTCAGTTATACTGGTCGGGATTAAACGTTGTTCCGATACTGCTGTTCGGATATGTAAGTCTTGGGATCTATATGAATCTTTCAATATGGTACAAGCTGTCTGATCAAACACGCTATGGCCTTTATATTTCAGGTATTGGGGCATTATTAACCATTGTATTAAATATAATTTTTATTCCGCGCTATAGCTTTATGGCTTCGGCATGGGTATCACTTCTTGCTTACACCTCAATGATGTTATTGTCGTTCTTTCTGGGGCAGAAGCATTATCGTATACCATATAACGTGAAGAAGGCATTGGCATACCTCATCATGGCCATTGTAATTGTGTATCTTTCTTTCGTCGTGTTCGACAGGAATATCATTGTCGGAAATATTATGTTTGTAGCATTCCTGCTGATTACCCTTTGGCTTGAGCGTAAGGATGTGCGGCAGATCTTGAGATCATTTAAGAAAAGCGCGTAAGTTTTGCGCTTTATGATGAGCGATGAAGAGCCTGGGATACGAATTAAATAAAAACGAAATGACTATTAAAGTAATAAACAAATCGGCCAATGCATTGCCGGCGTACGAAACAGAACATGCCGCTGGTATGGATGTACGCGCCTTTCTCGAAGAAGAAATAACTATCGCTCCGCTTGAGCGTAAGCTTGTTGGCACGGGACTATTTATTGAGTTACCCGTAGGATACGAAGCACAGATTCGCCCGCGTAGCGGATTAGCATTAAAAAGTGGGATCACGGTGTTAAATACCCCAGGAACGATAGATGCGGATTACAGAGGCGAGATTAAAATCTTATTAGTGAACTTATCCAGCGAACCTTTTAAAGTTAATAACGGCGACAGAATTGCTCAGATAGTGATCGCTCGTCACGAGCAGGCTATTTGGCAGGAAAGCGTGGAGCTGAGCGATACTAGCAGAGGCGCCGGAGGTTACGGACATACAGGAGTTTAAAATATGGCGCGGAGACTGTTCCTGTTAATCTTTATATTCTTGCCGCTATGGTTGCTGGCACAGCAAGGGGGAGGTCACGCTCCGCAGACCATGCAGAGGCGTGATTTCTTTGAAGCGCTGGAACAAAAGACGACAGGAAATATTGACCGCGCCACACAGCTTTTTACAAAAATATTAAAGGCTGATCCTGCCTGCGACGCTGCTATGTATGAGCTCGCTGGAATATATCTTGTTACCGCTCATCATAACGAAGCGGAGCAATTGATCACAAAAGCGCTGGAGATTTCCAGAGACAATAAATGGTATTGGCTATTGTATGCTGAAATCGCCAGAAAGGCTGATCAGCGGAGCCTGCTACCGTTGATTCTGCAAAATCTTGTGCGCCTTGAACCGGGAAATCAGGACTATTATTTTGATCAGGCACTGGCCTTGTCGCTGGCGAAGATGCCCGAGCGGGCAGACTCGATATATGCGGAGGTTCAGCAGCGTTTCGGAGACTCGCAGCAATTGCAGGAGGCACGTCAGCGTTTGAAGTTTCTGCAGGAAAGTCCTGCCGGGAAAGTGGCCTTTTTTAAAGAAGAAATTCGCAAGGCTCCTTCGGAGGTTGCAAATTACCTTGATCTCGCTGAGCAATATTTACGCAATGGCGACCATGCTAAATGTCTGAAAGTTCTTAAGTCGGCAGAGAAACTGGATCCTGATAATGTGCTTATATCACTCCTGTTGTCAGACTATTACGAGGCCGTTAACAATCATGATAAAGCACAGCAGCAAATGCTTGTTGCTTTTTCCAGACCTGACTTTTCTATAGATCTCAAGATCAGAATCCTGCTGATGAGCCTGCCCAAGCTCAAGGATCCCGCTGTCGCAGTACGCATGAAAGCGTTGGCGGCGACTTTGGTACACACGCATCCGCTTGATCCGAAGGCTCATGCTGTGCAGGGCGATATTTTTGTTCAGCTGAATGATGCTGCCGCGGCGATAGATTCTTATCATAAAGCTTTGGAATATAACACCTCTGTTTATCTGGTATGGATGCAGCTGCTGCAACTGGAAGCTTCTACCGCACAGGCTGAGCTTCTGGTGAAAGACGGACTGCGGGCAATTGCGCTGTTCCCGGAAGATCCGGATTTATACTTCATGACGGCTCTCGGATTTTCTTTGAAAAAAGATTATTTGTCAACAGAAAATTATGTTGTGAAGGCGCTGAACCTAAATCCAAAGAAGATGATCAACGATTCTGAAATGTATTCGCTATTGGGAAATACGTTAAATAGCCTGAAGAAGTTCGATGAGTCAGATGTGGCTTTTGAAAATGCCTTAAGAATTAATCCCGCGAATGTTCTTACTTTAAACAATTTCGCATATTACCTGTCTCAAAGAAAGCAGCATTTGGAGAAGGCTGAGGAAATGGCACGCAAGGCCAATGAATTACAGCCTGACGTTGCTTCTTTGCAAGATACTTATGCCTGGGTATTATTTCGTCTGAAGAAGTATGAAGATGCGAAGGTCTGGATAGAGAAAGCCATCAAGGTTAACGCCGGTAGTGCCGTGCAGTATGAACATTATGGCGATATTCTATACCATCTTGGCATGCAGAATAAAGCGTTAGAGCAGTGGAAGAATGCGCGGGATAGAGGGTTGAAATCAGAAATGTTAGACAGAAAGATAAATGAGAAAAGATATTTTGAATAAGGCGGTTATTGTGCTTGCTCTATTTGCTTCAGCATGCAGCAGCAAAAAGAAACTGAGCTCTCATACTACCGTACCTGTTGTTGTAAATGCAGAGGCTAAACCTGCAAGCCTGAGTCATGTGGCCATTAATAACTTTAAGACCACAAGTGTAACGTTTAATACCTTATCAGCGAAGGCCAGGGCCTCGTTAAACATCGGGGGTAACAGTAATGACGTCAGTATGAACCTGCGCATTAAACATGATGAGAAGATATGGGTGTCAATTACGGCTATCGCGGGACTGGAGGTTGCGCGCGCGCTGATTACTCCCGACAGCATTCAGGTCATTAATCGTATTCAGGGGGTTTATCTCAACAAACCTTTTTCTTTCATATACAGATATGCCAATCGACAGATAAATTTCGGTACTCTGCAGAGTCTGTTAATTGGCAATGTGCTTCCGGGAACTCCCAAAGCTGAGGATAGCATGGAAAATATTAACGGACAAAATCTTGTTAAAGGAAGCTCCGGAGCGTTGCTCTATTCATTGTTGTTCAATAACGAAAATAAGCTGGTTGAGAACACTATTCGCGATGAGGATTCGGCGCAAGCTGTGAAGGCTGCCTACAGGAACTTTCAAACGCTGGGTTCTATGAAGATTCCTGCATCGGTAAGTTTGAACTCTGCCGTGCAAAATAAGCCGGTGAAGATCGATCTTGAATATAGCGGTATTGTGCTTAACCAGGAGATGGAATTTCCTTTCAGCATACCGAAGAGGTACGATATTATAAGATAATTTTCCCTAAGTTTGTGGCCATGAGTTTTGTAAGGCTATCACTGTGTTTTCTTTTTCTTTTAGTTACAGGAACTGTTTTTGCTCAAAGTAGTGTTGATTTAAAAAGGCGCAGAGAGGCGCTAACCAAGGAAATTGAACTACTTAGACAGTCGCAGAATAAAGTAGCAAGCAGTAAGAAGCTTTCTCTCAAGCAGATCAACGCGCTGAATGCGCAAATACGACTTCGCGAAGAAAAGATCCGTACTATTAACTCAGAAGTTCGGCTTTTGGATAATCAGATCGCGGATAACACCAACAACGTCCGCTCGCTGCAAGGACAGTTAAGTAAGCTTAAGAAAGAGTACGCCGCGATGGTATTATTTGCCTTCCGCAACCAAAGTGCTTATAATAAGCTGATGTTTATTTTCGCTTCTTCAGATTTTAATCAGGCCTATAAACGCTTAAAATACTTGCAGCAGTTCGCTGAATATCGGCAGAAGCAAGCTCACTATATTGAAGGAACAAAAAAGGCTCTGGGACGCAAGATCGTAGAGCTCGATCATAACAAGCAGGAGAAGGGTGCTCTTTTGAACGATCAGGAGAAAGAGAAATCTACGCTGGGCAAGGAAAAAAGCAATCAATCGGTACAGTTAAGTCGCTTGAGCAAACAGGAGAAGGAACTCCGTGCGCAGGTATTACAAAAGCAGCGTGAGGCTGCAAGATTGAATCGTGCTATTCAGACCGCCATTAACAGAGAGCTTGAAGAGGAACGACGTGCTGCCGCTGCGCGCGCCGCTGCCGCACGTGCTGCAGCCGCTAAGCGGGGTGAGGCTGTCGATAAAAGCGATAATGACAGAGGCACGAGCGTACTTGCCGCTACTCCGGAGGCTGCGAAGTTATCATCTGACTTCCTCAGCAATCGCGGACGCCTGCCATGGCCGGTAGCCTCAGGAACCATCGTCGAGCGCTTCGGAAATCACGGGTATGGGGTAAATGTTACCGTAGAAAATAATGGTGTTGATATTAAAACCGGCGAAGGTGCCTCGGTGCGCGCGGTGTTCTCAGGTGAAGTTCGGTCGGTATACAATATTGGAGGTCAGTATGCAGTCTTGATACGCCATGGAGAGTACTTTACTGTCTATTCAAATTTACGCTCTGTAAGCGTGGCGAAAGGTCAGAAAGTAAGTACCAAACAGGTAATTGGTAGTGTTATTACAGATCCCGTAGATGGTACCACGCAGTTGCACTTTGAAGTGCGCAAAGCGGCTACCCCACTTAACCCTGAAAGCTGGCTTGCTAATTGATAACTATTGATTTAATTACAATAATTTGAGGCTATTGACGTTTCCAAGTTATATATTTGTGAGAGAATCGTTTTGGGGTGACATATTTTATTTTTGTACTGATCCCATAGCGCTAATTATGGACTCAAAAAGACTGGTTTATGTTTGGTATAGGAACCCCGGAATTGTTGGTGATATTATTCGCGATCTTGCTCCTCTTCGGAGGTAATAAGCTTCCGGAATTGGCAAGGGGATTAGGTAGAGGAATGAGGGAGTTTAAAGATGCTTCCGATGGTGTGAAGAGAGAGTTTCAACGAAACATAGACTCCATTAATGATGATCTGGATGTTGATAAGCCAAGTGTGCCGAGCCCCTCATATGCGGCTCAGTTCGATAAGTCTGAAGATGTCAACACAAATAAAGAACAATCAACGATAAATTCTTAGTTATGTTAAATAGTGTTTTATTGGTAGCCGGGCTTGGTGCTCCCGAAATTATTATCATTCTCGTAGTGATTTTACTGTTATTTGGGGGTAAGAAAATTCCAGAGCTCATGAGAGGACTGGGAAAGGGTGTGAAAGAATTTAAAGATGCTAAGGATAGCCCTCATCCGGCGGATGAAGATCGAAGAAATTAATTAGAAACGATATTTTTAGTATTCAGTGATCTCACGGGTGATTTTTCTCGTGGGATTTTCTGCTTTTGTCCCTCCCCTGACGCGATATATCTGCGCGTTCCGCAATTCCTATAGATAAGAATAAAGAATTTTTTAGTTTTGGAACATGAAACATTTAAGTTTCAAAAACCTATAAATTGAAATCCGGTACTAAGAAAGCATTGAGTATTCTTATAAAATTGAGCGTAATCGTCATTGCCGCCTTTTTTATATTCAGTAAGTTAAATGATAATCGTAATCTTCAGAACTTTAGTTTGTTGATACGACAATTATCGCAGACCCAAGTGCTGTTCACGCTCACGCTTACCATTGTGCTTATGCTCGTTAACTGGCTGCTGGAAGCTTTCAAATGGAAATTTCTGGTGCGCAAGATCGAGAAAGTAAGTACCTGGCGTGCTATAGAATCGGTGTTTTGCGGTCTCACCTGGGCTGTATTTACGCCCAACCGCATAGGAGAATACGGGGGAAGGGTGTTCTTTCTTAGTCCGCGCCGCCGCATTCTGGGTGTGGTTGCTATGGGTATAGGAGCTGTGGGCCAGATGGTAATAACGAATGTTTTGGGAGTACTCGCAGTGTACTGGTTTATCGCTCGCTTTCTGTCCATTGATAACTGGATGTTAATTGCTGCGGGAATATTCGCACTTGCCTACGCGACATTTTTCCTTCTTTTCTACTTCAATATAAAGATCCTTGCCCGCTTGCTTCATCGTATCCGTTTTCTAAAGCGCTTCCGGAAGTTCTTCATGCTACTGGCTGTTTATCAAAAAAAGGATCTTTTATTGGTGTTTAATTTTTGTCTGGCTCGGTTTATTGTCTTTACTTCGCAGTATTTTTTAATAATTAATCTCCTTATCCCAACATTACCCGTGTTTCCGATGTTGATGATGATCTTTATATTGTTTTTTATTCAGTCGGCATTGCCGTCGCTCGACTTGCTTGATGTGGGAGTAAGGACGATGACAGCGACATATTTTTTTAGTTTTATCACCCAGCAGGAAGTTGCAGTTATGGCATCAACAGCTTATATCTGGTTTATCAATCTTATTATCCCTGCTATGTTGGGTTCTGTATTCGTATTTAAACTTAACTTCTTTGGCACTATTCGTAATTAATTTTCTTACCGGCGGTTTAACACTGATATATCTCTTCGTAGTGCTCTTCTTCAGAAGAGGCTGGCTTATTATCCGGCCCTTCCATAAGAAAGCCGAATCCTTCCATACTACCGTCACGGTACTTATTGCCGCGCGTAATGAAGAAGCCAATATTGGCGATACGATTGACGACATCCAGGCTCAGGATTACCCGTCCGGTTTATTTGAGCTGATCGTTATCGATGACCACTCTTCTGATCGCACCTCTGAGATTATCGCGGGATACGCTGATCAGGGCGTAACGCTTATTCGCTTAAATGAAAAAGAGCCACTTAATTCTTATAAGAAAAAAGCCATTGCTGAGGGAATAGAGCGTTCAAGAAGCGAGTTGATCATCACCACTGACGCCGACTGCCGCATGTCAAAGAGCTGGCTAAGTACAATTATCAGCTATTATGAGATCAATAAACCTAAGATGATCTCATCGCCAGTGATATATCATCAGGAAAATAGCTTTTTCGAGCGCCTGCAAACGCTGGAGTTTCTATATCTTATTGGTTTAGGCGCTTCTTCCATAGGCAATAAAATTCCTTCGACCTGCAATGGTGCTAATCTGGCATACCGGAGGGATGTTTTTCTTGAGCTGGGAGGTTTTAAGGGAATAGATGACCTTGCCTCTGGTGACGATGAGCTCTTGCTTCATAAGGTCGTTGACCAATATCCTGATGGTGTGGGCTTCTGTAAGTCATACGATGCCGTTGTATTTACCACCGCAAAAAGTACGCTCCGCGGCTTCATCAGTCAGCGTAAACGCTGGGCGTCGAAGAGTACGCGGTATAAAAACAAAAGCATCGTTGCTCTTGGAGTTACAATATGGCTGTTTAACCTCATGCTTCTTATCTCAGCATTAGGTACATTTATAGAGCCCTCCTTATGGCAGGTATTCGTTTACTCGCTCCTTGTCAAGATGTTCGGAGAGTTCGCCTTTCTACTGCCGGTGGTGAAGTTTGCGCGACGTAAAGAGCTTATAAATTACCTACCTTTATTATCTATAGTTCATATTATATACATGATCTATATTGGCGTTGTTGGAAACTCAGGAAAATACGTCTGGAAGGATCGTCTGGTGCGTTAATATTAAAAGTTATGTTGAAAGCCTACTATCAGGAAGATTTTATAGAAGCGGGATGTGACGAGGCCGGACGAGGCTGTCTTGCGGGACCAGTATTCGCCGCGGCGGTAATATTGAAGCGCGACTTTCATCACCCACTTCTTAATGATTCAAAGCAGTTGTGCGAGACCGACAGATATCTGCTTCGCGAGATGATACAAACTGAAGCGCTGGCATACGCGGTAGCTTACGTGGATCACGAAGAGATTGATCGCATCAATATTCTGAACGCCTCATTTCTGGCAATGCACCGGGCGTTAGATCTTTTACAAACACGTCCCGGCTATGTGCTAATTGATGGTAACCGGTTTAAGAAATATCAGGAGCTTCCTCATGCCTGCATCGTTAAAGGCGACGGAAAGTTCTTCTCTATTGCCGCAGCATCTATTCTCGCAAAAACCTATCGCGATGATTATATGAATAATCTTGCCCTGCAACATCCTGAATATGGATGGTGCAGCAATAAAGGTTATCCCACTATAAAACATCGAAATGCCATTCTCCAACATGGGATGAGCCCCTATCATCGTAAGTCGTTTCGCGTTACGGATCCCCAGCTAAGTCTTACGCTCTAAATTACGGGCCACTGTTGGTCGGTCTTAAGCATTGTGCTTTATTGCCGTCCTTATTCTCGGCTTTTCAGATAAATAACTCTGGCAAAAAGTGTATTTTTGGTGATCTTTATTCTTGAACTTCATGAAAAATACAGCATTAACAGATACTCATATAGCTTTAGGAGCTAAAATGGTTCCCTTTGCCGGATATAATATGCCGGTGCAGTACGAAGGCATCAATGCCGAACATGCGATAGTAAGAAACGGTGTGGGCGTATTTGATGTAAGCCATATGGGGGAGTTCATTTTAAAAGGGGAGAAGGCGCTTGATCTTATTCAGAAGGTTACGTCTAACGACGCTTCTAAGCTTTTCGACGGTAAGGTGCAATACTCTTGCCTGCCTAATGAAGATGGTGGCATTGTCGATGATCTACTGGTCTACAGAATGGACGAGCAGACTTACATGCTTGTCGTTAACGCTTCAAATACGGAGAAGGACTGGAACTGGATAAGCAAATACAACACGTACGGCGTTGAGATGTCTGACATCTCGGATGACACTACCTTACTTGCCATTCAGGGACCCAAAGCTACAGAGGTATTACAAAAGCTTACTTCGGTAGATCTTGCTTCTATGGAATATTATTCTTTTACTAAAGGAACGTTTGCAGGTATTGATGATGTTATTATTTCCGCTACCGGATATACGGGTGCTGGAGGTTTTGAGATCTACTTTCCCAATAAAGACGCGCAGCATATATGGAGTGCCATTTTTGAGGCAGGTGCTGAAGAAAATATTAAGCCTATTGGTCTCGGAGCCAGAGATACCCTGCGTTTGGAGAAAGGATTTTGTCTGTATGGGAACGATATTGACGACAGCACCTCACCGCTCGAAGCAGGCCTGGGCTGGATTACTAAGTTTACCAAAGATTTTGTAAATTCAGCAGCGTTGGCAGAGCAGAAAGCTGCAGGTGTTAGTCGCAAATTGGTGGGTTTCGAGCTTCTTGAGCGTGGTATTCCTCGTCATGATTATGAGATCGCTGATGCTGAGGGTACTATCATCGGAAAGGTAACTTCCGGTACTCAATCGCCATCTCTGCAAAAACCTATCGGCATGGGATATGTCGCTACAGCTTTCGCTAAACCTGGAACAGAAATCTTTATAAAGATCAGAAATTCGGCCGTTAAAGCACAGGTGGTTAAAGTGCCATTTATTTAATTTTTACGATTTGAAAGTTGTTCAGTTGCCCGCGGCCTCGAAATACAAAATTGAGGTTTGCTTTACCCCGGCATTGTTGCCCTTGTATAATACGGAAAATACTATTGCCGTAGTGATCGATATATTTCGAGCTACTTCGTCTATTTGCTACGGAATAGAAAATGGGGCTACCGCAATTATTCCGGTGTCGAAGGTCGAGGAGTGCGCGGCCTATCACGGTAGCGAGTGTCTGCTAGCTGCAGAGCGAGACGGAGAAGTTGTAGCAGGCTTCGACTTCGGTAATTCACCATTTGCTTATACCGCTGAAAAGGTTGCCGGCAAAACGATTGTTCTTACAACCACAAATGGAACCCACGCTATTCAGCTTTCCCGCTCTGCAGAGAAAATTGTTATAGGCTCATTTTTCAATCTCACAGCCCTCAGCAAGTGGCTGGCAGAGCAGGAACAACATATACTTTTGGTATGTGCGGGCTGGAAAAATAAATTTAATCTGGAAGATACCATCTTTGCCGGTGCAGTAGTTGATAAGCTTCAGTCGGCAGGATATATCCCTGACGACGCTTCCCTTGCAGCGCTCGATCTGTGGTCGCAAGCGAAAGGCGATTTACGCGGCTATATGAAGAAGAGCTCTCATAGCGAGCGTTTAAAGAAACTAGGCATAGAGAAAGATATTGATTTCTGCCTCAATGTCGACCTCACTACAGCGATCCCCGTCCTTGATGGCGATAAGCTCGTAAAGCTATAATAACCGGGGCTGACCATCATATGAGTCAGCCCTTTTTTCAGAAAGGTCGGAGCGCTTAGCGAAGCTTTTCATTATTCTTATGCCGCTCGGCATCCCGGATGCTCTTCTTGTCAAGATTCTTTGTCAAAGCCTCCGTAAGATCTATACCCGTCTGATTGGCCAGACAAATTAATACAAACAGCACGTCAGCCATCTCGTCCGCAAGATTAACTTCCGTATCCGATTTTTTAAAGGACTGCTCTCCGTATTGTCGTGCCATAATACGTGCCACTTCGCCAACCTCTTCCATGAGTATTGCCGTATTGGTTAACTCATTAAAGTAGCGTATTCCAGTTGTTTTTATCCATTGGTCTACCAATGCCTGCGCTTCTTGTATCTTCATATCAAAAAAGATCTTTATTATTCGTATCCATTATTATTGTTACCGGACCGTCGTTGGTCAGCTGAATTTGCATATCGGCTCCGAAAATACCGGTGGCGGTCTTCTTGCCGGTCAGCTTATCCAGCTCCGCGATCATTTTCTCATATATGGGTATCGCTATCGCTGGTCTAGCGGCTTTGGTAAAACCAGGGCGGTTTCCTTTTTTCGTTTGAGCAAATAAGGTAAACTGCGATACGAGGAGGATATTTCCATCAATATCCAGCAATGATTTGTTCATAAGCATGTTTTCATCCGCGAAGATGCGCATATTCACTATCTTCTGTGCCAGCCACAGCATGTCTTCATCGCTGTCGCTTTCTTCTACGCCCAATAGTATCATCAGTCCCTGAGCTATCTTTCCTGTCAGTTTTTCTTCGACAACGCATTGCGCTTCCTTTACCCTCTGTATTACCGCTCTCATTAAATAGTTTTTATTAGGTGGTTGAAAAATCGTGGCAGTTTAATAAAAATTCATAATAAAAACTTATTCTTGAAATTATAAAACCTGATTATCATGAATTATAACCCCTCTGCTGATCGCTATGCTACAATGCAGTATCGTCGTTGCGGACGAAGCGGTTTGAAGCTATCTGCACTGTCGCTCGGTTTGTGGCACAACTTTGGCGATGTTAATGATTTTTCCAATAGTACAGCGCTTATTCTGCGAGCCTTCGATCGAGGTATAACACATTTCGATCTGGCAAATAATTACGGTCCTCCTCCGGGATCGGCCGAATGTAACTTTGGAAAGATACTTAAAAACAACCTTGCCTCTTATCGTGATGAACTGATCATTTCATCGAAAGCGGGATATACCATGTGGGATGGTCCGTACGGTGATTGGGGGTCCAGAAAATATCTGATATCCAGTATTGACCAGAGTCTTAAACGGATGCAGATCGACTACGTTGATATTTTCTATCATCATCGTCCGGATCCTGAAACACCGCTGGAGGAAACAATGCTGGCGTTGGATCAGATTGTCAGGCAGGGTAAGGCGCTCTATGTGGGGCTCTCAAATTATCGAACACCTGAAGCTACTGCCGCTATCGCGATCCTGCGCGAGCTGAAAACTCCGGTTATTATTCATCAGCCCCGTTATTCGATGTTTGAGCGTTGGGTGGAACAAGATCTGCTCAGTTTGCTGGATGCCGAAGGGATAGGCTGCATTCCCTTTTCGCCTTTGGCGCAGGGTCTTCTCACCGACAAATATCTTCAGGGCATTCCTGCCGACTCACGTGTGGCTACCAGCGGTATATTCCTGAAGGCTGAACATATATCGCCGGAAAAGATCGAGAAAATAAAAAGGCTGAATACTATAGCTTGCGAGCGGGGGCAATCTTTGGCGCAAATGGCCTTGGCATGGCTCCTGAAAGATAGCCGTGTAAGCTCGGTATTAATTGGGGCCAGCAAGATCTCGCAGATTGATGATTCTGTAGGAAGTTTAAGTAAGATTAGCTTCAGTGATGATGAGCTAAAGCAGATCGAGCAGATTCTCGGCGCTTAACTGCGCGTATCCGAGCCGCTGTAGATGCTTAGGTAGCTCTCATATCTGCTGGGAGCTATTTCTCCTTCTTCTACGGCCTCTATAATCGCGCAGCCTGGTTCATTGATATGTCGGCAATTGTTAAAGCGACAGGTGTTCAGACGTTGTCTGAACTCCGGGAAAAAGTGACCCAGTTCTTCTTTACCAATGTCTATTACCCCCAGTTCCCGGATTCCGGGAGTGTCAATAATTGATCCGCCAAGAGGCAGGCGATGCATCTCTGCAAAAGTTGTAGTATGCTGCCCTTTGTCGCTCCATTCAGAGATCTCTCCTGTACGTAGTGCCATTCCAGGAATCAGGGCGTTGATAAATGTTGATTTGCCGGCCCCCGAATGACCTGATACCAGCGTTACCTTATCCTTTAGCTCCTCTTGTAATTCGTCAAGGTTTGTTCGCTCCAGCGCTGATATGCGGTAACATGGATAGCCCAGATCGGTATATATGGCTTCATACTCGGCAAGAATCTCCAGACCCTCATCGCTAAAAAGATCAAGCTTGTTGAAGATTAGCCCTGCCGGAATATCGTAAGCTTCGGCAGTCACCAGAAAACGATCGATGAAGCCTAACGAGGTGCGCGGCGATGCAAGCGTTACCATGAGTAGGGCCTGATCCAGATTGGCCGCAAGGATCTGTGCTTGTTTGGAGAGGTTAACTGACTTGCGGATAATGTAGTTCCTCCTGTCCTCTAAACCTGTAATTACTCCCGTTTCCAGCTCGGGTTCCATCTCAATTACTACAACATCCCCTACAGCTATGGGGTTCGTTGTTTTTAATCCCTTGGTTCTGAACTTTCCTTTTATGCGACAGTTTACAACGCGTGTGCCTGTATCATCTATTACCTGATACCAACTGCCTGTTGACTTAATTACTGTTCCTCGCATACATGAAAATTCTAGATATCCTGCAAAGGTATGAAAATTACTTCGTTGGCCTGTCGTCCCGGCTGCTGCACTTAAATGCTATCATTATACTTTCACGCCTGACAAACCAAGTGTTCATTGATTGAAAATAATTTAAGAAATTGGGATAAATATTTCATTTTTAAAATTAAAGCCTTATCTTGTGGAAGATAAAAGATGAAAACAACAGTTAAATCCATTATTACAACGATTATTATTACCACCGGGATTAGTAGCTCAGGAGGAAGATCGCTCATGGAATAAACTGAAGAGTATAAAAGAAACATAAGCGCCTTCCTCCGAAACGGGGAAGGCTTTTTTTTTGATAAAGACTATGAAAATCTTAAAGTTTGGGGGTACATCCGTAGGTACCGTCGGCAGCATTAAAACATTACTGGAGATCCTGGGAGCGGAGAACCAAGAGCATGATAAGCCTGTAGTGGTGCTTTCAGCAATGAGCGGGGTGACGAATTTGCTGCATACCATGGCACAGCGTGCTGCGGCAGGTGAAGACTTCGGGGCTCACCTCGCGGAGCTTGAGAACCGACACTTCGATGTCGTTAGGTCTCTGCTCAGCGTGCATTTGCAGAATCCGGTATTCACGCGTCTCAAGATCTTGTTCAATGAGCTCGATGATATTCTTCAGGGTATCGCGAGTCTACGCGAACTTACCGCGCGTACTCTGGATCTTGTGTTAAGCTATGGCGAACGATGTTCCGCATTTCTTTTAAGTCGCATAGCAGAGCAGTCGCTGGGTAAGACTGCATATGTAAATGCCGCTGAGATTATTAAAACGGATAGCAGCTTCGGGCAGGCTAAGGTAAATGCAGAGCTCTCCGAATTGCTTATACGCAGCTATTACACCGAACATGCCGATTGTCTTCTGTTTGTTACCGGTTTTATTGCCTCTAATGATGATGGACGGGTAACGACCTTAGGGCGTGGCGGCAGCGACTATACCGCGGCACTTTTCGGTGCTGCTCTGAATGCTTCGGAAATACAGATATGGACAGACGTCAACGGCATGATGACGGCTGACCCCAGAATGGTGAAAAAAGCCTTTTCGCTGAAGGAACTTTCGTATACCGAAGCTATGGAGCTGTCATACTTTGGGGCGAAGGTCATCTATCCGCCAACGATGATTCCGGCATTCATGAAGAAAATTCCTATCGTTATCAGGAATACTTTTGAGCCTTCATTCCCGGGCACGATCATCAGTCATGAAAGCCATGCGAATGGTCATCCTATAAAGGGGATATCCTCTATCAACGACATTAGCATTATCAATCTTGAGGGTAGCGGGATGGTTGGAAAAGCTGGCTTCAGCGGACGTCTCTTCTCGCTATTGGCTCGTGAAAAGATAAACATTATCCTCATTACTCAATCCTCTTCCGAGCATAGCATCACCTTCGCGGTAAATCCGTCGGAGGCTCTGCGAGCCAGAGCGCTTATCTTACAAGAGTTTGAGTTAGAGCTGCAGGCTCGTAAGCTTGAGGTGCCTGAAATAGAAAACGGACTCTCCATTCTTGCGATTGTAGGCGAGAATATGCGTGAAACGCCCGGTATTTCAGGGATGCTTTTCCAGTCGCTGGGGCGTAATGGCGTTAACGTTAGAGCCATAGCGCAAGGATCCTCTGAATTCAATATCTCCGTGATTATCTCACGACCTGATCTGGCAAAGGCGCTTAACGCGGTGCATGATGCCTATTTTACAGATCTTAAGAAGACACTGAACGTTTTTTGTCTGGGCACCGGAAATATAAGCGCTACGCTGTTTAGGCAACTTCGCGAGAACAGCGAGTTCTTACAAACACAAAACGGCATTGTCGTAAAAGTTATAGGGATCTGCAATACCCGTAAGATGGTATTTGATGAGAATGGACTGGACCTGAAGTGCTGGAAAGACACATTGGACGCATCACAGGAGCTTGCCGATCTTGATATTTTCATCGCAAGAATGCGCGAAATGAATCTCCCGAATGCAGTATTCGTGGATAATACGGCAAGTGTGGTTCCCATTGCTCGTTACGCTTCAGTATTCAAAGCCAATATTTCGGTAGTAACATGTAACAAGATCGGAAATTCCTCTTCGTATGAGCAGTATCGCCATTTCAAGGACCTTGCTATGCGTCATGGTGTCGATTTCTATTATGAAACTAACGTGGGAGCCGGATTACCCATCATTCGTACGCTGAAAGATCTGATGATGAGCGGCGACCGTGTAATTCGAATCGAGGCGATTTTATCAGGAACAATTTCCTTCATCTTCAACAACTTTAAAGGCGACGCGAGCTTCCACGATGTGGTTAAGGAGGCTCAGGAAAAAGGATATACTGAACCTGATCCGCGGGATGACCTCAGCGGTACCGATTTCATGCGTAAGATGTTAATCCTCGCCCGTGACGCAGGTTATCCCTTGGAACCGCAAGATGTGTTTGTTGAAAATATGCTTCCCGCAGAATGTTTGCAAGCAGATTCAGTGCCGGCGTTCTATGAGCAGCTCAAAGCAAACGACGCTTATTTTGAGGCCCTGAAGCAGAAAGCCGAAGCCGAAGGTAAGGTATTACGCTACGTGGGTAAGCTGGAGAATGGAAAGGTCTCGATAACCCTGGAAATGCTGGATGAAAGCCATCCTTTCTATATGCTTTCTGGTAGCGACAATATCATTTCCTTCACTACCGAGCGCTATAAAGAGCGTCCGTTGGTGGTGAAAGGTCCTGGGGCTGGTGCCGAAGTAACCGCTGCCGGGGTATTTGCGGATGTGGTGAATGTTGGAAGTTAAGTTTAAGAAATTGATGAAAGATTCTATAAAAGTGTTTGCTCCGGCAACGGTAGCGAACGTTGTCTGCGGGTTTGATGTCCTTGGATTCGCCGTAGACGCGCCGGGTGACGAGGTGATCATGCGCCGTCGTGATCAACCGGGTGTTGTCATAACAAAAATTACTGGCGATGAAGGACGTCTGCCTCTTGATCCTGCAAAGAACACAGTGAGCGCCAGCGTGCAGCATTTTCTGCATCATGTTGGTCGTGAAGACTTAGGTTTCGAAATCGAGCTGCACAAGAAGATGCCGATTGGCAGCGGTCTTGGCTCAAGCTCGGCAAGCACGGTGGCTGGACTGTTCGCCGTCAACAAGATGCTTGACAGTCCGCTTTCGCAGATGGATCTTGTGCCTTTCGCAATGAAAGGTGAAGAGCTTGCCTGCGGAACGGGGCATGCCGACAATGTGGCTCCCGCGCTGCTTGGTGGCTTTGTACTTATTCGCAGCTATGATCCGCTGGACATCGTCAGACTTCCATATCCTGAATCATTATACTGTACCGTGGTGTTTCCCCATGTAGATGTACCTACCCGCGACGCGCGCCAGATGATCCGTACCAAAGTGATGCTGAAGGATGCTGTTACGCAATGGGGGAATGTCGCCGGACTTGTGTCCGGATTATTCCTCAAGGATATTGACCTGATAGGACGCAGCATGAAAGATATTCTGGTAGAGCCTGTGCGTTCTATCCTCATTCCGGGATTCGAAGATATGCGCGCATTGGCGATGGATGCCGGTGCCGTAAGCTTCGGCATCAGTGGCTCGGGTCCTTCGGTTTTTTCTTTCGTGCGCGATCGCGAGACTGCGGAAAAGATTGCCTCCCTGAAGCAACAGCATTTGCGAAGTCTCGGTATCGATAGCCTGGCCTATGTGTCTACTATCAATGCTGAAGGTCCCCGCGTGCTCGACTAAGCTTCGGGCTATTTGATTAAAGAAGATATCCTAACATTACATCTCCTGATATGGAACAACGATTTTATAGTACAAATAACCCCGGCCACAAGGTCGGTTTTAAAGAGGCCGTGTTTAACAGTATGCCTTTAGACAAGGGCCTTTATATGCCGGAGGAAATCCCGGAATTGCCTGCTGGTTTTTTAGAAAATATTGATCAATATACCTTAAAAGATATTGCGTTTACTGTAGCCGAAGCTTTCCTCAAGGGCGCTATTCCTGCCGAGGATCTTAAGCTTATCGTTGATGATGCTATCAGTTTTGATGCACCTGTGCAATTGCTTGATGAACATACGGGCGTACTCGAACTCTTTCATGGACCGTCCCTGGCCTTTAAAGATTTTGGAGCCCGCTTCATGAGCCGTGTCATGGGATATTTTATGCAGGAAGGGGAGAAGACCCTGAATGTATTAGTTGCCACTTCAGGAGATACCGGGGGAGCGGTAGCCCTCGGTTTCCTGGGTGTTCCTAATACGCAGGTAACCATACTTTTCCCTAAAGGAAAAGTTAGTCCTATTCAGGAACTTCAGCTGACTACTAATGGTCAGAACATCCGCGCATTGGAAATTGATGGAAGCTTTGACGATTGCCAGGCTCTGGTAAAACAGGCCTTTGCTGATACGGAGCTTAATGAACGTTTTCGTCTCACTTCTGCCAATTCAATCAACATCGCCCGTCTGCTTCCGCAAACCTTCTATTATTTCTATGCTTATGCGCAGCTGAAGCGTCAGGGGATTAAGCAAGTAGTTTTTTCTGTGCCTAGCGGTAATTTTGGAAATATCGGTGCTGGCTTACTTGCCTGGAAGATGGGGCTCCCTGTAACACGCTTTATTGCGGCGACAAATATCAACGACACGGTACCTGAGTATATTAATTCAGGAGTGTTTAACGCCAGGAAGTCGGTGGCTACGCTTTCAAATGCTATGGATGTGGGTAACCCCAGTAACTGGGTGCGTATCATGTCGCTTTTCGCCGGTGATCGCGAGTTGCTTAAAAAGATGGTTTGGAGCCAAAGTTATACCGATGAACAAACGCGTGACGCTGTTGATGCTGTTTATCAGAGATACCAATATATCGTTTGTCCTCATACCGCTATCGCCTGGCGTGCTATCGAAGACTATCGACGGGAGGCTCAGGATGAGCAAAGCTTCGCGGTTTTCTTATCCACAGCGCATCCTTGCAAATTTCCGGACATCTACGATGAGCGTTTGGCGGCAGCCATAGAAATTCCGGATCAGGTAAATGATCTTAGCTCAAAGCTGAAACAGGTGGATACGCTCAATGCGGAATATGATACCTTTAAAAAATACTTATTGGACGCTTAATTAATAGCGTAGCCGATTTCTCAATTGCTTCTCATTAGGGTGCCCGTACGTTGGCACCCTTCTAATATCACGACGCCTGTTCGTCGAAAATCCAGATATTTTCATAGTATGAAATGAACTGCAGCAAAAGAGCATAACATGTTGATGTATGCTCGGATGATGCTCGAATGGAAAACTTCGTTGTTCGAAAGGAGAGGCGGTAAGGAGGCTTGTTGATTAACCATTACCGGAACACTTTAGGCTCCGGTAATGATCTGTTGCAGGCTAGAATAAAGCGCTGGCAATTCTTTTTGTCGGTTCTGGATTTCCCATAGTGTAGAAATGTAATACGGGTGCTCCCATGGCCTTTAGTTCTCGACATTGTTGTATCATCCACTCTATGCCAAGTTCTTTCACGTCTTTTTCGCTTTTACATGCCTGTACAGCCTCGCTTAGTTCCAGCGGAATATCAAGATGGAATGTTTTCGGGAGGCTTATTAGTTGCTTGCTGCTTGTAAGCGGCTTTAATCCCGGAATGATGGGCACGTTGATGCCATTAGCACGACATTTATCAACGAACGCTTTATAACGGGTATTGTCAAAGAACATCTGAGTAACGATAAACTTGGCTCCCATATCCACCTTAAGTTTCAGGTATCGGAAGTCGGTTTCCATATTGGGCGACTCGAAATGTTTTTCAGGATATCCTGCCACGCCGATACAAAAATCAGTATTTATAGGATTGTCGATATCTGAATGGAGGTATTTGCCGTTGTTAAGATCCGCGATTTGCTTTACCAGATCAGATGCGTAGGCATGACCACCCGGGGAAGGAATAAAGGAGCTGTCGCTTTTGCGGGCATCGCCCCGTAAGGCCAACACATTATCTATCCCCAGAAACTGCAGGTCTATCAAGGCGTTTTCTGTTTCCTCTTTATCGAAGCCCCCACAAATAAGGTGCGGCACAGCATCTACTTTGTAGCGGTTCATGATTGCCGCGCAGGTAGCTACGGTGCTGGGTCGCTTGCGATACGCAAGTTTTTGTAGCAATCCGCTCTCGTGCTGCCTGTAGATATAATCTTCGCGCAGGTAAGTGACGTCGATAAATGGAGGATTAAATTCCATAAGAGGATCTATTGCCTGGTAAATCTGTTGTATACTTTGCCCCTTAACCGGGGGGAGTAATTCGAAAGAAAATAGGGTCTTACCCTGTGCTTTGGCAATATGATCGATTATTTTCATGATTCTATATGCAGTATATAATATAATAACTTAATAGGCCAGGTTAGGTCCCAGCCACTTTTCAACGAGTTCTACAGGTTCGTTCCTCCGCTCCGCGTAATCCACAACCTGATCACGCGTGATCTTACCCAAACCGAAGTATCGGGATTCAGGGTGCGAGAAATAGAATCCGCTTACAGCGGCCGCGGGGTGCATAGCAAGGTTCTCAGTTAATATGATACCTGCGTTTTCCTCGGCGTTAAGAAGTTTGAAAAGCGTTGTTTTCTCCTGATGATCTGGACATGCCGGATAGCCGGGAGCGGGACGTATGCCCTGGTATTTTTCGTCTATCAGGTCATCGTTGCTGAGCTGCTCGTCATTGCTGTACCCCCAGTATTCGCGGCGCACAAGCTCGTGCATCTTTTCAGCGAAAGCTTCCGCAAGCCTGTCGGCAAGCGCTTTAGCCATGATGCTATTATAGTCATCGTGGTTTTTCTCAAACTCAGCCACCAATTCATCGCAGCCAATGCCTGTGGTTACGGCAAATCCACCAAAATAGTCGCTTATTCCTGAATCTTTCGGCGCTATAAAATCAGCCAGAGCATAATATGGCTGTCCTGCGGTTTTTTCGGTTTGCTGTCTGAGGGTATAAATTACCTCCTGCTTGCCGTTGCCGGCGTCAATGACGATGTCGTCGCCCTCAGAATATGCCGGCCAAAAGCCTATTACCGCCCTGGCCGTAAGAAGCTTCTCGTTGACAATGCGCTGCAGGAGTTCCTGTGCATCATCAAAAAGCTTACGGGCCTCTGATCCCACTTGCTTATCATCAAAGATTTTCGGATAGCTGCCCTTAAGCTCCCAGGTATGGAAGAAAGGTGTCCAGTCAATATATGGGAGAAGCTCGGTGAGTGGAAAATCATCAAAATTCTTGACTCCCGTAAATGTGGGAGCGGACCTGACAACCTCATCCAAGTTGATTTTAAATTTGGAGTTACGGGCATCCTCAATGCTCTTGTAGCGTTTGTCGGAACGTTTGTTGAGATGCGCTTCCCTTGCCTTATCATATTCTTCTTTCACCCCTTGAATATACGAGCCACGGGCCTCGGCATTCATAAGGTTGCTGCACACCGTAACACTGCGGGATGCATCAAGCACATGTATTGCCGGTCCTGAATAATTAGGCGCGATCTTTACCGCGGCATGAATACGTGAGGTTGTAGCACCACCCACCAACAGCGGCATGGTAAAGCCTTCGCGCTCCATTTCCTTGGCGAAATGCACCATCTCGTCAAGCGATGGGGTGATAAGGCCGCTAAGGCCGATAATATCTACCTTTTCTTCTCGTGCGCGCTGTATAATATTTTGCGCCGGCACCATAACGCCCATATCAATAACTTCGAAGTTATTACATGCGAGTACCACGCCCACAATATTTTTGCCGATATCGTGAACATCGCCCTTTACCGTCGCCAGAAGGATCTTTCCCGCGGAACTGCCACCTGCCGCATCAGGGTTTTCAAGCTTCTCAGCTTCAATGAAAGGCAAGAGGTATGCTACTGCCTTCTTCATCACCCGGGCTGATTTTACCACCTGAGGGAGGAACATCTTGCCTTCTCCGAACAGATCGCCGACAATATTCATACCGTCCATCAGAGGGCCTTCAATCACCTGTAGCGGACGCGGGTATTGTTGGCGCGCTTCTTCAACGTCGGCATCAAGATATTCAATAATTCCTTTTACCAACGCGTGAGACAGGCGTTTTTCCACCGGAGCTTTACGCCATTCCTCATCTTTTACCGCCTCTTTACCTTTCGCCTTTACCGTTTCCGCAAACTCTACCAGTCGTTCGGTGGCGTCAGTTCTCCGGTTCAGGAGCACATCCTCTACACGTTCGAGTAGCTCGGCGGGGATTTGTTCGTAAACCTCCAGCATACCGGCGTTGACGATACCCATGTCCATGCCCGCTTTTATGGCATGATAAAGAAATGCGGAATGCATCGCTTCGCGTACAGTATTATTTCCTCTAAAGGAAAAGCTGATGTTTGAAACACCACCGCTGACCTTTGCCAGTGGTAGGTTTTCTTTTATCCAACGGGTAGCATTAATGAAATCTACCGCATAGTTGTTATGTTCATCAAGTCCGGTAGCGACGGTGAGAATATTAGGGTCGAAGATGATGTCTTCGGCAGGAAACCCAACCTCGTCTACCAGTATATCGTAAGAACGCTTACATATTTCTACGCGTCGCTCATAATTATCTGCCTGGCCATATTCATCAAAAGCCATTACAACCACGGCAGCACCAAACTGCATGATCTGCGCGGCATGTGCCTTAAAAAGTTCTTCGCCCTCTTTCAGCGAGATTGAATTTACAATTCCCTTACCCTGCAAGCATTTTAAACCTGCTTCGATGACCGTCCACTTGGACGAGTCGACCATGATCGGGAGTTTGGCAATATCGGGTTCTGAGGCTATCAGGTTGAGGAATCGGGTCATCGCCGCTTCTGAGTCAAGCATCCCTTCATCCATGTTCACGTCAATCACTTGCGCTCCACCTTCAACCTGTTGACGAGCAACGGAAAGCGCTGACTCGTAATCACCGCTGAGGATAAGCTTGGAAAACTTCGGAGAACCGGTGATATTGGTTCTTTCTCCCACATTGATAAAATTCGTTTCCGGGGTTACCGTCACTGGCTCCAGGCCGCTGAGCCGTAAGTAGCTCTCCATTATTGGTATGCGTCGTACCGGATACTTTGCCGCTTTGGCGGCGATACAAGCAATATGTTCAGGCGTTGTACCGCAGCAGCCCCCTACGATGTTTATGAATCCCGACTGAAGAAAGTCCTCTACAAGATGCGCCGTTTGATGTGGTTGTTCATCGTAGGCACCAAACTCATTGGGAAGTCCGGCGTTGGGATATGCGGATACATAGCACGGTGCTTTAGCCGCCAGCTCGGCAATGTGAGGCCGCATTTCTTTGGCTCCCAGGGCACAATTAAGACCTATACTGAGGAGGTCGGCATGGCGTAACGAGTTGAGGAACGCTTCGACAGTCTGACCTGAAAGTGTCCTTCCGCTGGCATCGGTAATGGTGCCCGAGATCATGATCTCAAGTTTACGACCAATCTTCTTTTCGTATTCTTTGATAGCATAGATCGCAGCCTTGGCGTTTAGCGTGTCGAAGATCGTTTCAACAAGCAGCACATCCGCTCCTCCATCCACGAGCCCGCGCACTTGTTCGTCATACGCGGCCACGAGGTCGTCAAAGGTCACTGCCCTGTATCCCGGATCGTTTACATCCGGCGACATGGAGGCGGTACGATTGGTGGGACCTACCGCGCCAGCGACAAAGCGAGGTCTGGAAGGATCCTTCTTGCTGAATTCCAGGGCTACTTCTTTAGCAATACGGGCGCCTTCATAGCTCATTTCGTAGGAAAGGTGTTCCATTTGATAATCGGCCATCGAGATACGCTGTGTACTAAACGTATTTGTTTCGATGATATCTGCACCGGCGCTCAGGTATTCAGCATGAATGGCCTTGATGACGTCGGGACGTGTCAGGTTGAGGAGGTCATTGTTGCCCTTAACATCGCAGGGATGATTCTTGAACCTCTCACCACGGAAATCTTCTTCTGTTAATTGGTAACGCTGGATCATCGTTCCCATTGCCCCGTCAATAATCAGAATTCTCTTCTCAAGCTCTTTCCTAATATCCATTTACTGTAAATGTTAAATTCTCAGGCACCACATCGCAAAATAATATCATCGATTGCCTGATTTACGGCTTTATGGGCAATACCCGCCTGTATAACAGGAAGCATTTTATTGCGTATGCTGCTTCTGCTTATTTCTGAAATCCTTTGGATTCAATGTTGAACTTATCTTCTCTTTACGCTTCTGGCACGATGTAAAGAATAGAATTTAGCACCTTGTAAGCACAGGTTGCTAAGACTTCGCAGGGTCTATTCCCTCTGTCTTTCTCAATAAGCAGAGCAAATTTGCAAAATTGTTAGCTGATTTGCAATAGGTACTCTGTCAACTTATGGTAGTATGCTATTTCTTTTGTGGTAAGTATGTCCTGGAGAGATACTCGCGCTAAGGCACGGAAGGTTGGTTCTTAGTTAGCTGGACGAACATCATAAAGGGTTTATTGTAAAAGCAATCGTCACTTTTGCAATAAACCCTTTATGCTTGTTGTCTATTTTCTGCTGCCGAAAAGTCTTAATAGCGACAGGAACAGATTGATAAAGGTAATATATAACGACATGGCTCCCATAAGAGCAAGCTTGCGTCCATTCTCTGAACGGAATTCAACTTCATTGCCCATATTTTTTAACTGCTGCACCTTATAGGCTGTGAGTCCCACAAATACCGCTACACCCACATAGCTGATAATTTTATCAAGCATGGCACTTGCTACAAACATATTTACTACTGAAGCAATGATAATGCCGACAAGACCCATCATCATCAATGAACCGAATGAGGTGAGATCCTGATGTGTGATATATCCTGCGACAGCCATAACCCCGAATACCGCCGAGCACGTAATGAAAACTCCAACAACGGAAGATGCTGTGTAAGCGAGCAGCACAAAGCTTAGACTGATGCCCATGAGCGCTGAGTAGGCAATATAGAGCACTGTAAGTATAGGAAATGATATTTTCTGAAGACCAAAGTTCATCACCAGGACAAATGCCAGAGGTGCAAAGATGACAACCATTCCAAAGGTCGAGATTTTGTTTGTCGAATAGTCGACAAGCATGCTTAGCAGTGCCGGATCATTGGCGAAATAATAAGCAAAGGCTCCTGATATTGCCAGTGCCAGAAACATCCATGCAAAAACATTCGCCATGAATCTTTTCGTGTTTACGGCATCCTCAAGCTGTACCACGTTGTGGTATTGGTAATCTAAAGAGTTGTTATCCATTTTTTTATTTTTAAAGGACTGTATTTGCCCGGTATATCTGCTTACCGGGCGATGCAAATATAAAATTTTGCATCATAATGAGATGGAATTGCGCTGAGGATGATTGCCGCTGCCGTCCTTTGTTACAAAAACCAATGCCCCTGGCCTGGCTTTCCCGATATTTACAGCTTAGTTTAAGCGGTGACTCAACTGTTCCTGAACTTTGTGAAATACCTGTATCGGCTTAAGGTTGCGCCAGGTCATATCGTTCAGTTGTCCTCCGAAATTTATATAATAGTCGATGTTGCTATTTTTGAACTCGTCGATGACATGGTCTCTGAAATTCAGTGCGGCAATCCAGCCATCCTCGACATCCTGAAACCATTCTTCATAATACAGATCATCGGAGGCGTGAAAGTTCAACACATTCTCACCAATCAGAATATACTTGTTTATTCCCTCACCGGCCATAAGTTCGATGACCTCACGTTTGAGTAACATGATGTCATTGTAGATAGCGTCGTTCCATTCGCCGATGAACTCGATAATTGTATAACCAAGCTCGTAGTCAGCGTATAGTACCTTTAAGTACAGTGTTTGCGAACCGAAGGTGTCCCACTGAGGATGAATGTAATAATTGTAAATCTTCTTATCATATTCAAACTCGCTGTATTCTGTTTCGAAAAAAGGAGACTTCTCGTCTTCAGCGGCAACATAGTCGTCTCGCCATCGATAAAATGGTTCTATCTCGTGCATGTCTTCAATTTTAGTTCTCAAATATAGCTGTCAAATAATAATGTACTAGTATTCAATATTGTTTTAAGGGGCTGAAGCGGTGGATAAATGATGCCTGAAATGTGAGTATTGTTATTTTTATGACCTGAAAAATGTCGTATTTTTGCTCCAAGGAGCGCTCACTTATTATCGACTCTGAAGGTAATATTTCCGGAAAGGATGCTATCCAAAAGATAGTTAATCATTATTAAAGTACGGCGGAACAAACCTGATTTACATTGCTGTGTTAAAATTGTTACGTGTGTGGCCCGTGTAAACGGTGGTCATAATAATTAACTTAGGGCTGTTGTTCTATTTCAGCAGCAGCCGGGAAGATGTCTGCAACGAAGAAGAGATACGCTTGAGGGAACTATAAATACACATACTTTGTCTACTCGTAAAAACATATTGGTTGCGGCAGGTTATGCCGCGACGTTGATTTTGGGAATGGCCCTGGGTCCGAAATTTTTGGAGGAAGGTGGAAATTCGCGAAACGGGAGCTTTTTTCCTTTTTTTAAGGAGGGAAGGGAAGACAAGATGTTGAGGATATTTGACCTTATCAGCAATAGTTATGTCGATTCTCTTAATATAGATTCAATTCAGGAAAAGACGATTACCGGCGTCTTGAAAGAACTTGATCCTCATTCCTCCTATCTCCCCCCTCGCGATGCGCAGGAACAGACAGAAAATCTTGAAGGTAACTATACAGGTATTGGCGTAGAGTATCAAATGATCCGGGATACGTTAATGATTACGGGAGTAAATCCGAATGGTCCTTCAGCGGAATCGGGACTGAAGCCCGGTGATAAGATAGTGCGGGTGGATGGTTATAATATCGCCGGCGTAGGGATTACCAGTCGCAAGATATTAGACATGATTCGGGGTAGGGAAGGTACCCAGGTGAAGCTTACTATTGCCCGTCGCAGTTTACCCGGCATTGAAGTGTTCCCTGTGAAACGTTCGCGGGTACAGGTAAATTCTGTGGATATTGCCTATATGGTCGAACAGAATATTGGCTATATCAGAGTGAGCCGGTTTGGAGCCAGAACGAAAGATGATTTTGTCGACTCGCTGAAGATGCTTCAGAAACGAGGCCTGCAAAGCCTGATCCTGGATCTGCGCGAAAACGGAGGCGGCTATTTAAGTGCTGCAACTGGTTTGTGTGATCAGTTTTTGGGTCCTAAGAAGCTGATCGTCTATACCCGGGGTGCGCATGAACCGCGTACAGATTATTTTTCATCAGGCAACGGTATCTTTGAAAAAGGGAAGCTTGTAGTACTCATCGATGAGAATACAGCATCGGCAAGTGAAGTGTTGGCGGGAGCTGTTCAGGATCTGGATAGAGGTGTTATTGTCGGAAGACGTTCCTTTGGTAAGGGACTTGTGCAGGAACAGTTCAACTTTGGCGACGGCTCGGCACTGAATCTTACTGTTGCGCGCTATTATACCCCTTCGGGCAGGTCTATTCAGAAAAGCTATCAGAAGGGCTCTGAAGCCTACTATCATGAGATCACAGATCGTCTCAACAACGGTGAGCTGAACGCCAGAGAGCATAACATCGATACCTTATTCAGTTTGAAGAAGCTTTACCGTACTGCCTCGGGGCGTGTAATTTATGGCGGCGGTGGTATTATGCCCGATATTTATGTGCCTTTAGATTCTACAAGTTATAACGACCTTTATTTTGATCTTTTCTCGAAGGGCGTCATTGCGGATTATATTTATAATGTGATGGCTCAAAAACGGGCTCCACAATCGATAGAAGAGGTTGTAAAAGACTTTCAGATTGCTGCACCTCAGATGGCTAACTTTACAGCCTTTGCCAACAATAGTGGTATGCGTTATGCTGGCGATAGTTGGCAGCGAGCGCGTAAGCATATAAACCGGGAGATGAAAGCCCTATATGCCCGTTATTACTTTGGCGATAGGGGATATTTTCAGGTCCTGAATTCGGAAGACGAGGCCATCGCCCGCTCTCTGGAAGTGTTGCGCCATCCATAGTGAATATGTTTTATATGAAACCTTAGCAGGTGTCAGGGGGGTGGAGATCACGCAGACAGGAAGCAGGATAGATAGCTCTTGTGCTAGGCAGCGAATGCCAAACACTATGTCGCCCGCTTGCTTGAGTTAAGATTTAAAAAAAGCGATATTCAAAATGCTGTCGCTTGCAGGCATTCTCAATGATCATTTACCCACTCAGTCAGAGCTCTTCTGTTGTGCCGATCTTTGTTAGTTTGAGACAGATGAATGTCTTCCCTGATTTCGCCATGTCTAAGCATTGTCGCCCGGCGTCCTCCAGGCCGAACCATCGTCAAAAAAATTGCTACCCGTCCATCGCGACGGTTTGCTTTTCGTAAATCTGGGAACACTGAACTCTCGTTGCTGATGTCCCCTGTTCTACCTTGACGGTCTTCGCTGCGTAACCACCTTGTGCTCCTCTTAGCATTCTTGCCATAATCTTTAAGATTTTATCCCTGCCGACTGAATCCTCCCGTCGACCTCGGAGTTGTCAGTCACGCTGCAATGGGTACCGGTCCGCAGCGCTGACAGAACAAAGATGAAACAATGTTTTTCGCACGTCAAGGCCATATCCTGCAGTTACTTACCTCTTCGTTGGACGAGACAATGCTTCGCAACAAAGCCTTTGTTCCCCGCATCAGGATTCTGGCTGACAACTGGGAGGTAGCGATGTCTTATTATGTCGCAATATGTCACCTCCAAGTTCCCGCACGACGCCTCCTCATGTTACACACCCAACCCTCTCTTTTCCCCCCTTGCGTCCCACCTGTTCCGAGACAGACTCGGGACAGACTCGAGAGACGCTCGAGTGGTGATCGACATTTCATCGACANNTGTCGATGAAATGCCCATGAAATGTCGATGACCAGTGCTGTCTGTTCCGAGTCAGACTCGAATCAGACTCGAATCAGATAGGTAGCTGAGTCCCTGCCGGTGATAAACGGGGGCAGGGAAGGCATATAAAGAAATAGGAAATTTTTTTAACAAGTGTATGGTTTTCTTGTAATTTGTTGAATGTGAGTTGTTTGTTGTTGGTTTGGGTTTGAAAAAGGCAGTGTTTGTACTTATAGTTTAAATTTTAAACTATAATCTGTGGGTTATTTTCCAATCCGGGGACGGATGTAGGTGGACTAGCGGAGTACCCGTCGGCGGGTTATTCGGGTATTTAAAAGGATTTATGATGTAGGGAATTGCGCCTCCATTGAAAGGAGGCGCAATTTTTATTTGTGAAGTTCGCCTTCCGGCTTTTTGTATAATGAAGAATCCTGTAGCGGGAGCGCCTTGGAGAGACTATCAATCCCGAGCGTATCGTTCATCATAGAATCTGCAATGTGTTCCATCTCGGTAGAATCATGCTCGTCCTGTCGCTGCTGTTTGCTTGTGCAGGACGCTAATGCGATTGCGATTATGGAGAATGCTATCAGAGGCTTCATATAAATTATTATTTCTGTCTGAAGAATATCTGAATGGGAACACCTGAAAAGTCAAAATGTTCTCTAAGCTTGTTTTCAAGAAAGCGTTTGTACGGTTCCTTGATGTATTGAGGCAGGTTACAGAAAAACGCGAATATGGGCGATGATCCGTTTAGCTGCGTGATATATTTGATTTTAATGTATTTACCTTTTGTTGATGGAGGAGGGAAGGCCTCAATGATAGGGAGCATGACCTCATTTAATTTGGAGGTAGGCACCTTTTTATTCTTGTTTTCGTAAACTTTGGACGCCGCTTCCAGTGCTTTAAATATACGTTGCTTTTCTGTCACCGAGGTGAAAATGATAGGCACATCCGAAAACGGAGCGATCTTCTGTTTTATCTGTTCTTCGAATACTTTGGTAGTCTTGTTATTCTTTTCAATAAGATCCCATTTATTTACCAATATAAGCACCCCTTTTTTGTTCTTCTCAGCGAGGTGGAAGATGTTGATGTCCTGAGATTCTAAACCTTCTACGGCGTCGATCATCAGGATAGTAACATCTGCTTCTTCCAATGCTTTGATAGTACGCATTACGGAGTAGAACTCGATATTCTCTTTTACCTTAGTCTTTTTACGTAATCCGGCGGTATCAATAAGCATGAAATCGTGACCATATTGATTGTAATGGATGTGAATCGAGTCACGCGTGGTACCGGCAATCGGCGTAACGATATTGCGTTGCTCGCCGATAAGGGCGTTGATGAGTGACGATTTGCCTACGTTAGGGCGACCAACAATAGCGTATTTAGGAAGCTTCGAGTCATCCGCTTCCACTTCTTCGAAATGTTTAACTACTTCGTCAAGCAATTCGCCCGTACCTGATCCGGACATGGATGAAATACCATGTATCTCGCCGAGGCCGAAGCTGTAGAAGATATGCGTTTCCATGCTGAGCGGCACGTTGTCCACTTTGTTTGCTACAACAAACACGGGTTTTTTACCTCGTCTTAGCAGATCGGCAATGCTGTCATCAAGATCTGTTGGTCCTGTGGTAACATCCACCATGAAGAGGATCACTGTCGCTTCTTCGATGGCGATGAGTACTTGTTCGCGTATAGCAACCTCAAAAAGATCTTCAGAATGGGCTACGTAACCACCGGTGTCGATAACGGTAAAAGGTTTTCCCACCCACTCGGCCATGCCGTAGTGACGGTCGCGTGTTACTCCGCTAAAGTCGTCAACAATGGCTTTTCGTGTTTCAGTCAGACGATTATATAGGGTTGATTTCCCTACGTTCGGACGACCTACTATCGCTACTATATTACTCATAATGTTATTCTGAAAGTATTTTGTTATAAATGAAGCTTATCGGTAACATGTATTTACAATGTCGCCTAAGCTCCTTCAGGTGTTGCTATACCGCCGCAAAATTACGGTATTTTTCTTAAGTACCTGATTTAAGTATTGTTTTGTTATGAATGCTTGTGCGGAGACCTTCGTTTGCTGACTAGTCTTCGTACCCGAATTTCTTGAGATAATTTTTCCTGTTACGCCAGTCGGGAATGACCTTTACGAACATCTCCAGGAAGACTTTCTTTTGAAGAAACTCTTCAATGTCCTTTCGTGCGTATGTGCCAACCTTTTTGAGCATTTCGCCAGCCTTACCGATGAGGATATTCTTCTGTGAGTCGCGCTCAACGATAATTTCGGCACTTATGCGGTTGATGGTAGGCTCTTCTTTAAAAGCGGTGATGATGATTTCAGTACTGTACGGAATTTCTTTTTCGTACAACTTAAAAACCTTTTCTCTGATAATTTCAGATACGAAGAAGCGCTCCGTGCGGTCTGTCAGTGCGTCTTTATCATAGTATGCAGGGTGCTCCGGCAGGTTTTCGAGGATGAAGTGATTTATGGATTCGACGTTGTGTCCAAGCTTTGCCGAAGCCGCAAATATGGCCTTTGGTTTGAGTAGATCCTGCCAATACTGAATTTTGGCAAGTACCTCTTCCTGACTGGAAGTGTCAATCTTATTAACAACCACAGCGATGGGGGAAGCGTGATTTTGCAGCTTGCCCACGATGTCGCTTTCGTCATAACGCTCGTTAATGTCGGTAACGAATAAAATGATGTCAGCATCGACCAGCGAGTCGTTTACCATGCCCATCATACTTTCCTGCAGTCCGTAGTTTGGTTTTATTACTCCGGGAGTATCAGAGAACACGATCTGATAAGTGTCTTCATTGACAATCCCGAGAATGCGGTGTCTTGTGGTTTGAGCTTTGGGAGTAATGATTGACATCTTCTCACCAACGAGCGCATTCATCAATGTAGATTTTCCCGCATTGGGTTTACCAACGATACTTACGAAGCCTGCTTTATGTGTCATTTAATAATTTGAAAAAATATTTGGAGTACAAAGAAACGAAATATATCTTTGCAGTCCAATTCCGGGAGGCGCAAGGTTGACGGAAAATATTGAAAATAGATTTTTTTAAAATTAAATTTTGAATATTAAAAACAAGTCGTATCTTTGCAGTCCCAAACAACGAGGAAATATCCTTAAAGAATTGGGAAAATAAAGAAAGTGCGGGGTGGAGCAGTTGGTAGCTCGTCGGGCTCATAACCCGAAGGTCNNGTTCGATTCCCCTATGGACTACCAAAGGGGAAAGATTCAAATTTAATGAGTCTTTCCCCTTTTTGTTTTTATGTATTTCGCTGTTTATCAACAGGATAAGCGCGAGTGCCTCGTTGTTCCGAGCGGTTCGATGTCTGGTTCCGTCAAAACACACTTTTTCTGGAAAGATCGAACCAAATAGCCTCCGCTTACTCCCTATATCTGCAATCTTGATTTCCAAAACTGCGGACTAAGTAAATAATTTATTTGATCACGGCTCGAAAACTGCCGCTTATTTTATGGGTTACCTCTTCTGCCGGAGCATGAGTCTTGGAAATATATGTGTAAAAGCATCTGATATTAAGAATTAGGCATTGCCTCGGCGATAAATAGCGTTTCCTCTTCTGTGAAGCTCGGGTTGAAGGGAGTGGTCATTGGTCCGTTCTCATATCGCCTGTGAGCAATTTCAAAGAAGCGTTCTCTTTGGATGTTTTATTGGAAGCCGGACCTGTCAGCTGAAGCTTTTTAAAGGAAAGCGTTTGATGAATTTGAATCAGGTGCGAGTAGTCGTTCGTCATGTTGTGATGTATGGCTGATAGAGCCGCCCGCATTTAATGAAAGAATGATTGAGAGAACATATTATTATCCGTGTTCTTGCGGTGAATAATATATGGATGCCTTATTGAAAGCATGGATGGCCGATCTACGGTTTGTGACAATACACCCGTTTGACGACAGCAATGGTCGTATCGCCCGGGCAGTCAAGGATGTGCTTTTAGCACGGGCAGACGGAACCGCGCAAATACTCCCCCCATTTATAGATCTAAATTTCTCAGATCTTGGACAAAATCATTCGATGTCAATCCTCCGATGGTTTCGCTGTTTGCTTATAAATGACGAACCTATATTTAATGCGTTCCCATTCGCTATCTTTAATCTTATTCCTAATTTAAGAGACATGCTTGTGCTTCCAGACATCTAACTTATTGAGCCAAAAGAATATTCCAGAATTTTCATTAGTAAGCTTATCACTGCGCTGTGTTTATATAAATGCTAAACATTTGTTAATTTAAACTTAACATTAATAACAAATCGTTTTGTAAACTTTGTTTAGTATAAAAAAACTATGGAGAAATTTTACTATTGGAAGCTTTGCCATCAGAGCTATGCAAATTATCAAATCACCTATTTCGTGGAAATCAACTCAACACAACTAAGCATCTAAGAAATCAAACATGAAAAAACGCTTTTATCGGGGATCTTGGGGAAAACATATCTGTGCGGCGCTGCTGCTCAGTTATGTTTCAGGGAGCTTTCCTCAAGAGGTTTACAGCAAGACAGTTACCATTCGGCAAGTCAAAATAATCAGCGGCGTCGTAAAGGGCGTTGATGGGAGACCTATTGCAGGAGCAAATGTTCTGGAAAAGGGTACAAAGAATGCCACCTCTACTGACAGCAAGGGTAATTTTACGATACGCGTAGCAGCAGAGAGGGCTGTACTTAAATTTTCCTATACTGGCTTTGATAGTTTTGAACTAAGCGTAGGAAATCAGTCAAATGTGCAGGTTATTCTTGAGCCAACGCTGAACGATCTTCAGGAAGTGGTAGTTACCGCCTATGGTAAAGTTAAGCGGACGAGTTTAACGGATGCCGTAGGTACAATATCCGGAGCGGATCTGGAAAACAGGCCGTTAAGGACTGTGACAGACGGATTGGTCGGTATGGCACCGGGTCTTAATATACGAATGCCGGGAGGTTCTCCGGAATCTAACCCTACGATTAATCTACGTGGATTTACTTCTATTAATAGCAGCGCGTCTCCATTGATCTTGATAGATGGAGTGGAGCGGCCAATACAGGATGTGAACCCTAATGACGTAGAAAGTATCTCCCTGCTTAAAGACGGAGCGTCGTCTGCCGTTTATGGTTCCCGGGCCCCATATGGAGTATTGTTGATCACCACGAAGACAGGAAAGGCTGGAAAAATGGCCGTAAACTATTCAGGGAATGTTAAGATAGGGCAGTTGGTTCTTACTCCCACCCAGCCTAATTCTCCGGATTGGGCCCGCTATATAAATATTGCGCAGAAGAATGGACAGCCTAATGGTAGCGGTGTGGACGGTATGGATGCAATAACTATTGCCCGGATGGAAGCATGGCTTAAAAAAGACTGGAATAATCCAGTGTTTGATGACCTGCGAGCTCAGTTTGGCGATAAGGCGCAGCAATATATTGAGAACGGGCAGTTTCCCACTACCAACTTAGGTTTTAAAAACTGGACACGTGAGCAGTCTTTTGCTACGAATAAATTGTTCGACAGTTACTTTGATAAAACTCAGGTCAGCTCGCAGCATAATCTGAATCTGAGTGGCGGCACAGAAAAGGTACAATACTTTTCAAGCGTTGGATATAACAATACAAACGGTCTGTTTAAAGGCGATTTTAATTTTAACAAGCGCTACAACTTTAATAATAAGATTAGCTACAAGGCGGCGGCGTGGTTAGATTTACGTACGGACATTAACTATGTGCGTCAGCAAAGCCAGGGCCCTAATTACAGAGCCGGCTCTGCTGTAGATGGAGGAAGTGGCAACACGGTTTCTAACTATGGTGATATTATCGGTAGCATGATGCAATATTTTGCAACGCCATTACGTACCCCTTCAGGAAATGCATATTCCTGGATTCTTGGGGCTGCAGGTATTATGGGAGAAGGCGGCCTTATCAAGAATGGTCGAAATGAAACCGTGATTACAGGAGGGGCTACTCTCCGTCCTTTAAAGCATCTCGAGATAAATGGTGATTATACATGGAGATCGAGCAACAATGACTATTCAAAGGTTGACAAGATTGTATACACCGAGTTGCCAGATGGTACGAAAATTCAAAATAACCGCTCTGCCAACGTGAATAGTATAACAAAGAGTGTTGGAAATCAAAGTTATCAATTTGCACGCTTAAATGCTCAATACCAACGCACCTTCGCCGAGGATCACAACTTTCTGATTCAAGTGGGTATGCAGACTGAGGAAAACAAATATCAAAGTCTGACGGGTAGTAAAACAGATTTATTTTCGCAGGATGTAATTGAAGCACTTAGTGCGTCAGCAAATAATCCGGATGCGCGGGATTATATGTATGAATGGGCGACGCTCGGATATTACGGGGTGATGACCTATGATTACAAGCAGAAATACCTTTTAAAGGTAACCGGCAGGGCGGATGCCAGTTCCCGCTTTGCTCCGAATGCGCGATGGGGCTTTTTCCCTTCAGCCTCGGGAGCGTGGAATATTGCTAAGGAGTCGTTCTTCCCGGTTAATGATTACATCACAGAATTAAAGCCCAGGGTGTCCTGGTCAAGTTCAGGTGATTTAGCTTCTGTGGGCGCAAGCAATTATTATACTTATCTGCCTACTTTAAGTGTTGGTTTAAATAAGACAACACTTCTTGGAGGTAATTATGTAGTGGCTGCATCAGCGCCGGGTTTGGTGACCTCAGATCTTACGTGGGCAAAGCCAACAGTGCTGGACGTTGGTATTGATATCACTGCACTGCGTAACCGCTTAAATATCGTTTACGATTGGTATCAGCGTACTATTATCGACCAAATGGGTCCAACTAATCCCTTGCCGTCAACACTTGGAACTTCAGCTCCCGCACAAAATAATTCAGAGTCGCAAACCAGAGGCTGGGAGTTTAGTATAGGTTGGAACGACCGGGTAAATTTGGGGTCTAAACCTTTACTTTATGGTATTCGCTTTAATGTCAGCGACTATATAGGATATGTTACAAAATATAATGCTAACACTACCGGCGTAACCAGTGGAGTATGGACACCGGGAGAGAAGTTTGGTCAGAACTTTGTATATAAGTCTGCAGGAATCGCACAGAATACAAATGACTTGAACAAGGGCACTTTAAGCGGAGAATACAATTATCCGGGTTATCAAATGTATCAGGATTTAAACGGTGACGGTTATATCAACTCCGGCGACGGTGGTTTCTGGTATAGTCGCGGTGATCTCGTAGCCAATGGTTTTAATTATCCCCGCGGGTCATATTCTATTATGCCAACATTATCATGGAATAACATTACGTTCTCCGCTGTTTTGGAAGGGGTAATGAAATGGAATGTATTTAATAGTTCAGAGTGGGTATGGGGAACAAGCGCAGGTAACGGAGGTATCGCTTATTTCTACACGCCGGCATTTGAAGAGAGCACAAAACTTGGCTATTGGAGCCCAGATAATACAGGAGCATTTTTTCCAGCATTTAATACAGGAAGAACAGCTACTGACAGATATTCTCTGAACCTGGCACACCTTCGTATCAGAAATATAACTCTGGGATATGACTTACCTAAAAATTTAATTCAGAAGGCGGGATTGAAAAAAGTAAATGTTTATTTCAGTGGAGAGAATCTCGGATTTATTTACAACAAATCATATATCAAATATGATCCGGACTTTTTAAGCAGAGGTGTTCCGGGACTTTTCGGAACGAATGCTAATAGTTTTCCTCCTCTTAGATATTATTCATTCGGTATAAATATTAGCCTGTAACATTTGGGACAGAAACACAAAAGATTAATAATTCCATTATTTATTATGAAGTATTTAAAAAAAATAAAGATCTGGAAGTGCTGGCTTTTAGGTCTGATAGCTTTGTTCAGCGCCTGCTCAAAAGATTTTCTAGACAGAAAACCTATTGACGCTATCGATGCTACAAATTTCTTCAAGACCGCCTCACAATTGCAGATTTTCGTAAATAGCTTTTACTCCCGACTGGCTCCTCAGTACAACACTCAGGGCGGAACCGGTACGGTATCCGGAGGAAACAGTAATGTTGCCTTGGACGCTAATACCGATATGATGATCATTCAAACAACCGTTACATCGAGTTTGTATCGCTGGACGGCGTCGTCGGTGCCTGCTGAGACAAATAGTACCTGGGATAATGGCTATACCGCTATTAGAAATGACAATTACTTTTTGCATTACGCAGCGTTAAATGCGGAGAAGACCCCTGCCGCAGAGCACTACGTTGGCGAGGGATATTTTTTTCGTGCCTGGGATTATTTTAATTTATTGAAGTCCTTTGGAGGCGTGCCGTTAATTACCCAGTTGGTGACCGAGCAACAGACTGATGAGTTATACAAAAACCGATTCTCACGTTACGACGTTGCCAAGCAGATTATCGCGGATCTGGACCTTGCCATCGAGAAGATGTATTGGAAAGGTGAGGGCGAAGGAGCTATTGCGGGTCGTGTTACTAAAGACGCTGCGATTGCGCTGAAAGCAAGGGTAGCTCTTTACGAGGGTACATGGGAATATTATCATAACAAAAAGAGAACTCCATTTGCTATGCCCGGAAAGGATGGTTTAGAATTTTTAAACATGGTAGAGCCGGCAGTAAACCGATTAATGGAGCGCCGTGGAAATCGTATTTTTACCATGGGGGGCGATAAGGCCATGGCCTTCAATCAGTTGTTTTCACAGAAAGATGCCTCCAATATTGACGGCGTGATTCTTTATAAGGTTTACGATGCCTCTAAGCTATCATTTAGTCATAATTTCTTCTTTAAGATTCAGGACTGGGGCCCATCTATCACGGATCATTTGGTAGATATGTATCTTAAAAAAGATGGATCGCAACAAGTTCAAACTGATGTTTTAGATGGGTTGGGAAATACCTTAGATCCACGGTTTAAGCAGACTGTATGGACTCCAGATCGTGGACCTCAAAATCAGCTTGCCGGCCGTGGCGGGGATGGTAATCCGTTCCGCTATCCACTGATTGCAACACAGGCTCCTTATACCGAAGGATTTACTTCTACCGGTTACAGAAACTTTAAAGGGGCCATTTTCGCTCAGGAAGCTACAAAAGGAGAAACCGATGATATCCTGATGCGTTATGAAGAATGCTTATTGTCTCTGGCTGAAGCTAAGGCTATTCTGGGAACTATCTCGCAAGCAGATCTGGATAAGACAGTGAATGTTATCAGGGATCGTGTTGGAATGATTCCGATGACTATGAGTTCATTCGCTGGGTTTACCTATCGTGAGGATCTGGGTTTTGACCGGGCCGAGCCAGCAATTGTAAATGAAATCAGAAGAGAACGTAGCGTGGAATTTGCACTTGAGGGCTTTAGATTAAATGACTTGAAAAGATGGGCAGTTTATGAGAAAGCTATAAATGGCTATCAGCCTAAAGGAGCTCTGTTATCTGAAATCCTTAATTACTATATGCGAACGCCGGAACAGCTCGCATTAGATAATGGAACTAACGCGGCTCTTTACAGTCAGATAAGGAAAGACGGATATCTGAAAAACGAATTCAGGCTGGTAAATAATGGCGTATCCGGAACTGTTTCCGCATTCTCTGACGGGAGAATTAATCCCTGGTTCAGAGTTGCTGATTTCAGAGAGGGTGGGCGAGGCTTATTTATCGAGCCGTCACGAGACTATTTAAGCGCTATTCCGCTACAACAGAAGAAATTGTATGAGGCCTTTGGTGCAACACTTGATCAGAATCCGGGCTGGAATCAATAATAAATATTAAAATATTATAATATGAAACTTAGTATAAGATCATTTTTTTCAATGCTTGGCATTTTGATTATTGCTTCTTCATGTATGAAACCCAGCGTCGAACTCGACGACACCGTGTGGGGAGATCAGGCCGTTATAAATCAGGCGGTACTATTCAAATATACCGAAGTCAAAAATCAACTTGGTTATAATGAAGAGGTCATTGGTTACCAGAATACAAGCGTGTCTACAGCAAGTAATTTTGTAGATAAAACCAATGCGACAATAACCATAGTGGCTGTAAAGGGTACTGACCTTACTAAGATAGGTATTAGATTCTCCCACTTTGCTAAACTTATAGAACCCCTCAATAATGCGCCTGTCGCGGGTGTAATAAGCGACTTCTCTGCAGGGACATTCAAGTATAAAGTTACCTCGGCAGATGGGACGGTTCGGGAGTGGACTCTTAAAATAAGTGTTGCTCCATAAAGGCTCAGCTTAACAGCTCGCCTGTTTTTGGTGATATGAAATCAGAAACGCTGAGCTCTGCAATTGATTAAATGTTTGCCAATCCTGCATACAAATATCCAGGCTGGCGGACTCGATCTTTAGGCACGTAATTGGAAGGTTAAGACTCTTCGTGTATTAATTTTTTGTTCTAAATTATGAGAAGAGGGTATATCATTAATCATGATTACCCTCTTATTTAAGTATCAGAAAAGCCCACATTGCTAGAAAGTGTCTTTGGTTATCAGTATCCTCGCCTAACATTATCTTGTACAACGATGATAAGTGACGCTTAGCTCTAACGCTGCATCCCTAGTTGTAAATCTAAGAGGTATGCCCTGGCGCCACCTCTATAAAAAGGTTAAATGAGAGCATCTTTAATGTGTCATCGTGTTGATTATAAGAGATTGCTTTTCAATGCGAGTTGTTTTTAAAGATTACTTATATTGAATAATGTTTATTAATTTTAAACTTTGTTTATTTCCTTAAATCATTACAGTATGAATCGTCGCGAATTTTTACGTGCAGGAATGGTGGGGGGCTTGGTAATTAGCATATCACCCCAAGCGAGTGCTTTTTTTAATAATGTTAGCGCTAAAACTCGGGTTGGTATTATCACGGATCTTCATCATGATCTAATGCCAGACAGCAGCGCTCGTCTGGATGTGTTTCTTAATGAGATGAAGAGTACTCGTCCGCATGCGATAATGCAAATGGGTGATTTCGCGGTTCCCAAGGATTCCAACGCTGAGATCTATGAACGATTTAATTCGGCGCATAAGCATTGTCTTCATGTTTTGGGAAATCATGACACTGATGGAGGACATACGGTAAAGCAGGTTACGGATCTGTGGAGGAGGTCGACTCCTTACTATTCGTATAATGTTAACGGGATAGAATTTGTCGTTTTAAATGGCAATGAAAAGGGCTCACCCAAACATAAAGGGGGATACCCCTCTTATATCGGTGAGACTCAGTTTGCCTGGTTGAAAGCCCGGTTAGAAAGTAGTAATAGTCCTGTTATTATTGTTTGTCATCAACCTCTTGCCGGTGCCATGGCCGTTGACAACGCGGAGGACGTTCAGAAGTTACTTACAACTTACAAGCATAAAGTACTGATGGCCATCAATGGTCACTCTCATATTAATAGTTTGCTGACCGTCGGGGGTATCAATTATTTGCATATCAATTCGGCATCGTATTTTTGGTTAGGAGATAAGTATAGCCACCCGACGTACTCAGAGGAGATCGCTCAGCGTTATCCCTATGTCAGGATGTTCTGCCCATATAAAGATGCGTTGTATACCACAATGATCATCGATCCGGAAAAACGCACAATAAGCTTTAAGGGAAAAAAAAGTGAATGGGTAGGGAAATCGCCGGAGCAACTTAATTATGACGAGTACCCTGAATTAAGAAGAGGGGAGGAGATAGCGCCTGAAATAAGCGCCCGGAAAATATAATAAATCTACGATAGTTGAAGCCGGACTGGCCAATTGAATAACTATAAAGCGAGTTTTATGACCCGCTTTATAGTGCAAAATATATTAGTCCTTTTTAAACAGACGATGCCAGAAGCCCCCAGCCTCTTCGTCACCGTAGCCATAGCCGTAGCTGTAACTATATCCATCCTGATTCATGCGTATTCCGTTAAGGAGCACTGCCATATTGGAGAGTCGTCCCTGCTCGTACAGACTTTGTATATCCGGGAGCTGCCTACGATCCATTTTCCCTGCTCTAATTACAAAAATTGTAAGTTCCGATATTCTATTTACAATGGACGCGTCGGCAACGAGATTTACCGGTACATTGTCGACGATGATGTAATCATATGTTTCTTTTAATGTTGATATCAGTTCATCCAATCTGGGACTTAACAGTAATTCGACGGGATTGGGAGCTACTACTCCGATCGGAATGAGGTCTATGGAGCCATTAACAGCGTTCTTATATATAATATCATTAACAGATACCATTGGATCGGCTAAGAAATGGGTGACCCCTAAGCCAGAGTGAGCTCTTGCTCTATCGCTCAAGGTTCCCTTACGAAGGTCAAGATCAAGCATTAAAATCTTTTTGTTCAGGAATTTGAAACTTGTTGCCAGGTTCATGGCAGTAAATGTTTTGCCCGCGGCTATATCAAAAGATGTAAAAGTTATTACCTGTTGTATTTTGCCTGCAGCCATGAAACTAATATTGGTGCGGAGAATACGGAAGGCTTCAGAAATGGCGTCTCTGCCTTTCTCCTCCACAAGAATTTGTCCTTCTCTACGTCTTTTCGTGTATGGAATTTCGCCTAAGAACGGTACTGATATCGCTTCTTCAATGTCTCTACGACGGCGAATTCCCGTATCAAGCATCAGGTTAAGCAATAAAATCAGCATTGGAATAGCGACGCCAATACCGATACCCAGCAACATCTTTGTTAGAAAGATGGGATAAACAGGGTTGGTAGAACCGGAAGCAGGATCAATGATGTTTACGTTGTCATCGGTCATTGCCTGATTCAGCGCATTCTCCTCTCTTTTGTTAAGTAGGTAAAGGTATAGCTCTTCTTTTACCTTTTGCTGGCGCTCCACGGAAAGCATGAGCCGTTGTTTTTTAGGTATCTGCATGGCCTTTCCTTGCATCAGATACTCTTTAGATTGTAGATTTTTGATCTTAATATCCAAGGCGGAAATAGCGTTATCGACAGCTCGATAAATATTGTCACGCATTGATTGAAGCGCTTTATCAATGTCCTTTACTACAGGATTAGCAACGCTGCTGCCTTCGATCAGGCGATTACGTCTTAATAATGTGGTATTGTATTCAACGATTTGTGACTCAACATTTGCCTCGACCAAGCCTGTGTTGTTAGGTATCAATTCATTACGTTTAGACTCATCGGTAAGATAACGACGCATCATTCCCGCCAGTTTTTGATCTGTTTCAATTTTCGTTCTTTCTGTCTGATACTGCCGGCTATCCGACATATACATCTCTCCGGCAGTGCCGATATCTACCCCTTGGTTTGAGGTTCTAAGCTGTTCAATGTTTGATTCTACAGAGCCAAGCTCGCTCTCAATTACAGCTAAGCGCTCTCTTATAAAGTTTGCTGTATAAATAGCGATTTGATTTTTATCTTCAAGAGATATCTCATTGTATACCGAGATTAAGGTGGTAATCAGATCGGCGGCGCGTTGTGGTGTTCTGTCCTGTACCGTTATTTGAAGCAGGGAGGCATCATCTTCCATTTGAGTAATCTTAAGATTTGCCAGGAAATACCCTGCCATTTCATTCAATGGATATTTTGTTACCTGAATGTCCTTTCCGAATTCACTTGAGCTGTAGTTTATGCCAGGCCTTACAATCAGTCGCCCAAAGGGCAACTTCACTTCTTTGTTTAGAGAAACGTTTATTGACGTGTTTTCCCCGGTGTTGCTCAGGGTTTTAATAGTAACATGTTTAATATCGATAGGGGTAACAGTAAAACTAAGACCTTCATTGCTTAGCTGTTCAAGGAATGTCACCTGTATGGGCGATTGTTTATAGAGTTCATACTCGCGAAGTCCCCGGCGTTCGGTATAGCTAATATCAGCTTTTATACGCCGAATCGTTTGCCGCATCAGCTCTTTTGAGCGTAACTGCAGAATCTCCCCTGCCACGCTTACAGAATTAAAGGCAGCGTTTGTTTTAGTAATACGAGCCGTTGTTGGCGTGTTTACCGGGGTCTTTATCATAACAGTTTCTGACTGCGCGTACATGAAAGGCGTTTTACTGTATTGATAGAGATAGTATCCGCCAAATACGAGGATCGACAATGCAAACCACTTCCACTGAAAGGCAAGGTATTTCAGGGCATCCAGGAGGTTAAAGGATTTCTCTTCTTTAGCCTTTAGCAGGGGGTTTATCTTATACAAGTTCTCCATAGGATTATTTAACGAAGTTGAGAATAGCAAATATGGTAGCCAGAAGACCGATGCCGGTGCCTATATAGCGCCAATTGTTTAATGTTTTAGGTGTCGGCACTGCGTCTTTAGGTTCAATATATACAATGTCATTCTGCCTGAGATGATATGAAGGAGCGTTGAAAATTTCCCTCGATTTGATGTCATTAACCATCATTCTGCGCTTGCCATCTTCCTGCCGAATGACTATGATTCTGTTGGAAGCCGCGTTCACCGTTAGTCCTCCCGCTCTGGAGATGGCTTCAAGAAGCGTTATGTTGCCATCCGGAACAGTGAGCATTCCAACGCTGTTTACCTCTCCGAGCATATTTATCTTTAAGTTCAATAGTTCCACTCTAACAATAGGCTCATTTATCAGCTTATCGTTGATTAATCGCTGTTTTATAAGATCCTTAATCTGGTTGATTGTCATACCGGCTACAGTTAAAGTTCCTAATACAGGAAAATCGATTTCTCCACGGTCGTTAATAAGATATCCGCCTGTCTCAGCATTGTTCCCATTGCCCGTAGCGATATTGCCCTGTTCGCTTATCGAATAGTTAGTTGTAGCCTGATTAAAGGGCGCGGCCAGTTCCGGGGTTTTGGCGCTGACGATGATACTTATACGATCGCTCTTTTGAACCTTCAAGGGCGGACTGTCAGCGGCAGAATATGTGGTGTCGGGACGCATATCTTCGAGGTAGACTACTTTTTTGGTTGTGACACATGAGCATAGCAGCAGTATAAGGCTCATAACATAGATAATAAAACAGTTTTTCATGCGATGTTATTTAGCTTGCGGAAGCAGAGAATTGCAGCCTCCTGATTAGGTAAACAATTGAGTTCATTGACAGCAGTTTTTTCTATGATAGTGGCGAGAGTTTCCGTCATCAACATAAAAAGATTTTGATCCCAGCGGAGCGCTGTACAGCTGGGAAGAACACTCATAAAGGCAGCGCTATTATTCTGCAAAAAGAAACTATTCGAAGAAGCCTGTTTAAGGCGTACAAATGCCTGAAGCCTAATCTTGATGTTTTTATAGCATGCGGTTTTGCCGCTCCAGGGAGTGCCGTAAATATAACTTTGGCCGTCCTCTATGCGTAGCGCCGGATTATCATCATTAACAAGTTCTGTGTTTTCAATATAGTCGAGCCAAAGTTTGCTGTGGGTACTTTTGCCCGTGCCACTTTTACCTAAAAAGGCGTAAGCATTTTGCCCGCACTTTATTACAGATGCATGGATCAGAATTGTGCGGTGCGACAGACAAGCTTGTCCAAATATTACCATAACCAGCCACGAGAGTATTGCCGGCACGAACTGATCGTTGTTCTGCATGTAGATGACGGAGCGACCGAAATTGAGATCACTTTCCATCTGCCATATGTTATCAGATGAGTTGGTTTTAAGAATAGCGATATAACGTGAATGTTGTTTGTAAAGATGAAATTGTTCAGCCCATTCGGGGGAGATATCACTTAATAGGGTGGCAGAGTCATCGAGAACGCAGGGTGTTGCATACAACAGCGTAATGGAGCAAGCCGATGGGATTTTTTCATCAACATCCATTAAGAAAGGATGAAATGATGGCAATGCATCCGGCAGAGCAAACGCTTCGGGATGTGATATCGTAAGGACCAGTCCGGCGATACAAAATGATGTGTGTTTTAATCGTCTCATCAAGCGATATATATTGTTTGTTTACAAGATCTGGCTAGTTGAAGGTCATGCGTCATGAACAGGCATATTTTGTTTTCAGAGGCATTAAGTAATCTTTCAGTCAGTAGTTTCGAGGTGTCAGAATCTAGAGCAGACGTTATTTCGTCAAGCAGCAAAATATCGCATTCCCGCAACATGGCCCGCGCAATAGCAATACGTTGAGCTTGTCCTTCGGACAAACCATATCCTGCCTCTCCTATGAAAGTATCCAGGCCATCGGGTAATGCATAAACAAAATCGGCACATGCCAGTGACAGTGCTTTTTTTATTCGCTCTTCAGTGTCGTCATCGTCATTAATAAACATGTTGTCTCTGACGGTGCCGCTAAAGAGCGAGTTGCCTTGTGGTACATACGCGAAGTTTATACGGTGTGCCGCGGTTAATGGATGGCGACCATGAACATCCTCTACCCATGCAGATCCGCTTGTGGGTTGTAACAATCCCAGGAGCAGGCGCAGGAGTGTGGTTTTTCCTTTGCCACTAGCACCGATAATGGCGGTAGGTGTTCCTACGCCTATATTTATTGTCAGGTTGTTGATGACCGTATTGTTGTCATAGCTGAAAGAAAGGTTATCCGTGCCTACAGCTACGAGGCGTTGCATTCTATGGGGCAAGGTATGTCGTTCTCGTTTCTCTGTAAGAAGCGCTACAACTCTTTCCAGCGATGTGCCAAAACGTATAAATGAGGGAACAAAGCCTATGAGAGCTATAAATGGAGTCTGGATTCTGGCAACGAGCTGCAGGAAAGCCGTCATAGTACCGAAGCTGATCTGTCCGGTGTTCAGACGTTGCAAACCCCAGGTAAACGCCAGAAGGTAGCCGATGTTGGCCGCCATATTCATGCTTCCTTGAGTTAGAGCCGAAAGGGTCAGTTGTTGCTGCTTCAGTTGATAACCTAGCTGGTGGAATAGATCTAATTTATGTGCTCTGTTTCTGAGAAGATCCATAGCTCTGATCAACATGCGGTTCCGGATATTCTCTTGCAGGATATTTCCGAAATCGCTTTCCGACTGTTTCACCTGATTGTTAAGCCGTCTCATTTTCCGGAAGTATATTTTTGATATGGTAAGAAAGGGCGTAATAGCTAAGAGGATTAGCGCAAGCATTGGATCCAGTATCCACAGAAAGGAAAATGAGGCTATTAATTTTATTGCTGTCAGCAGAAACGAGATAGCCGAGTTTCCTACCATGGTGGCTACCTCCCTGCAGTCTGAATGTACGCGTAATTGAATATCTCCGGAGTGCCATTGTTTGAGGCCTTGCCAATCTGACATCATTTGCGCGTGAATAACCTGTTGCTGTAGTTTTAATTCCAGGCTGAGGCGCAAGCGCTCGTTTTGCCAGCCGGAGAAGGCACGTATTATTAATGCCAGGAGGATGCTCGTTACTACCAGAATAAGCACTTTCGTCAGATCCGACCCCGGAGATTGAGTCGCTAAATCTACGGCTCGCTTGGACCATAACACGAATAACAGAGAGAGGATGATGGCCAGGAGCTCGAGGATAAAAAATGACGCTAATGCTGCTGGTCTTCCTGCCGCAAGCTTCCACGTCCATTTTAGCTGATATGACAAATTGAAGCTCATAATCTATCTCCCCGCGAATTTTGAATAAAGCTGTACCAGGGGAAAGCTGAGCACTTCCATTGGTGCAAACTTCAGGTATGCAAACAGATTAGAGCAAACTCTGCGAGCCGATTGCGAGCGTTTGTTCGCGCCTTGGGCTATGCGGTTTTGAAAACGAGTATCGAAGAATCCGAAGTTGCCAGCTCTCCAAATGTTCTCCCACATCCAATCAGCATTTGTTGTATGGGGTAATTCAAAAGGTAAGGATGACGCAGGTAATCCAATAAATTTTATGAGCACGGCGTGTAACAAATGAATCCAGTCAATAATTCCCAGTCTGCTATAGATATGTCGAAGCTCTTCACCATTTATTTGTGAGTGGAAGGCATCATACACCCTTGCCGCATCACAGAGATGTCTGATGCCAATGCCGAAGGAAAGGAGATGTTTAAGAATGTGTGCGTTTACTTGCAAAATCATTAGCATGGGCGGAAGTGTTACTATCAAGTTTCCGTCTACGAAACTGTAGAATGGGTTTTCTAATGCCTTCTTTCGTAAGGTCTCCAGGAATTTGAAAGATAGTGGATTATGTAAGTCAAACATATGTTTGTGATGTTCGGTGACAATTCCTTTCCAGGGATACGCTATACTGAACTTCTCAATCTTGTAGATCTTCTCCGCGCGGTGTTTAAATAATTCGTTTGCTTTTTGGTAATCATGACCTTCGAAATACCAGTCGATGTCGCCGGCAATCCTGTGGTCGGGAATAGGGTAGCAGGCCGCAATACTTTGACCCTTCAATAGCAGAGGGGATATTCCTTCCTTGTTAAAAATCTCCCGCTGTTCTTTGATACATAGATTAACATTTTTATTATGCCGTTCTATCTGTTCCATTCTCACACTCCACTTTATTAATAGATGGTGAGGAGGGACTAATTCCTCTGGTAAATGCTGGAAGCTATCGTAAATAATTCCTTCAATTGTGTGATGTTTGGCAAAGCAATACAGCTCTTGCCAATCCTTCGGCGAAAGGGAAGGAAACTGTTCCAGCTTATTTCCTTCCCATAGTGCCAGACGAAGCATGCTTAGCAGTGCTGTATGTAACTTTGAATTTGACATTATTTTAGGCTTAGCAGTCCATTTTTCTTAAAGGTCTCTATCAGAGCGATGGCATCCTTTTGCGCCTGTTCCAGAGATACTTCATATTGTTCATACAACATGTCGGCAACCATATTTATACTGAAATGCCGATCTTTCAGTTGCTCCCAAAGCCAGGCTGCCGCCTCGTTCAAGGTATAAACTCTGGACATGTCGAGACGGTCAGTTTCCGGTACTACGATAATATGGTCTTTGCCAATATTTCTCAGTACTAAATCTTCTTTTAGTTTCATAATGCTCTGCAATAATTTTAGTTTAATAGTTTAAGTAGTATCCGACGATAAGGTCTGGCGCGATACCAAGCCAGACCAAGATAACAAGGCCAGCGTTTATTTAATTGTATCGTTTTCTCACCGCGATAAACACACACCGCGCTCGCAATTAGGTCAGTATAGCGTGCTTCTTCGTTAGTACCAAGGTTAGCATCGCCACTGAGTAACACTCGTTCTTTTGTATATGTTATCAGGCGGTGTAATATCATCTTTCCGTTTATCTTAGCTAGCACAATAATTCCGCGCTTAAGATCTGTCAGGGAAAAGGGCTTTAACAGAACTGTATCTCCGTCATTAAGAAAGGGATACATACTGCCCCCTTTGACTCTGATGATGCTAAGCTTTCCGCGACTTAAAGCATCATTTACCACGTCAAAAACAAGCTCATTAGGCAGCGTAATTATTGTTGTCGTATTCTTCATCCTGCTTTGCGATTACTCAGAACCCGTTCGTAGATATCAAGACACTTGTTCACCATTTTGTCTCGGGTGAAAAGAGACTCATATCGGTTAAAGCTTCCGGCCGAGAGATGTTCGTAAGTGTCCTTATTTTGAGTGACCGTACGGATTGCCTGAGCTATAGCCATTGGATCCTCGACATCGACCACCAGTCCGGAATATCCATCAGCATTCACCCAGCTTACGCCCGATGAAGGGATGCGTGTTGATATTATCGGTTTTGCGCAGGACATAGCTTCTATTTGCACAATAGCAAAAGCTTCTGTTTTTAAGATAGAGCTCAGGCAGAATACGTCACATGCCCCATAGTATGCCGCTAGTTCCTCATCAGGCAGAAATCCCAGAAGCTCCACTCGGTTTTCTACGTCTAGTTGTTTTTTCAATAGACGCAGCTCGTCATACAGAGGTCCTTGTCCGCCGATGACGATTTGATAGTCTTCATTTAGGTGTTGCGCTGCTCTAATGAGATATTCATATCCTTTGTATTTCACCAGGCGACCAAGGGAGAATATAAGCTTTTTATTTTTATATTTTTCTTTTATTTGTTCAACTTTTAGTGCATCGGGAGTTACTTTATCTACACCAATAGGTATATAGTCTATTTTATGTTGCATTTTGTTGAGGAATGGAGAGTCCTGCACATAGACCGGCGACGTGCCGACGATAAGGTCGGCCCGTTGGATTAACCAATCCTGAAGCATGCTGTAGAATTTGAGCAGAAGTTTCTGCTTGAGGATGTCGCTATGCCAGTGAAGTACAACTTTCCCCTGATAGCCGGATAAGAAGAGCGTAAGGCATGCCATCGGGTCAGGATGGTGAATGTGTATGATATCATATTGCGCAGCTATCTGCCGTAATTTTGCTATCATACCAGGAGCAATAGTGGTGGCAGCTAGCTTGATCTCTGTGTGCATCGCGATCAATCTTGAGTAATCTCCGAAGGAGAGAATACCCGCGGGGTGGTGATCCGTGGTTGCGCAAAGCATATCGCATTGGACATGCCTGCCTGCCAGTCCGAACATAAGATCATACATGACTTTTTCTACGCCTCCCCTTATGGGATAAAATTTGCCGATTTGAAGTACTTTCATTTGATGATCCTCCTATATTTAGTTTAAGATTTTAAGAGCATGCCGAACAGATTATCCCATGATCGGGCGACAGGGACATCATGTTGTTGCGAGGGTACGGGGTTTAGAAATGATCGATCACGCTCGATCAGGCGCATCATAAGATTTGCGAGATCCTCGTGATTGTCGGGATTGAAGAAAGCTACCTGTTCACTGCCGGCAGCAGTTTCGTACGAATATGGTAGATCGGCCAGCAACATTGGTTTTCCAAAGGTTGCAAATTCAGAAATTGGTAAGCCCCAGGTTTCAACTTTAGATGGATAGACCAGGCAGTCGACCTCCTGATAGTAATCGAATAAGGACTTTCGGGATTGGAAACCTATAAAATGCAATGCGCTACTAGCTTTGCCCCAATTTTTATATAACCACTCGGAATATCTGTTCTGGCCTTTTGATATTGTCAGGTAGACTTTAAAATTGAATATATTCCTGGCCTCAAGTAATGCCGTAGCCTTGCACAAACACTCGAAGTTTTTGTGACTATTAGCCCAGGCAGGAAAAAGAAATGAATAGGTAGTCCGATGGTGTGTTGATGATCGCTTAACCGTATATTCCTGATCCGCCATCTGTGGCAATGCAACAATGATCTTGTCTGCACTTAAGTTAAACATCCCCTTAAATGCATCTCTAATCCATTGTTGTTGAACGATTACCATATTATTCTTTTTTAAATTTTTCTGGTAAATGAACTTCGAGAATATTGCCAGCAATACTATTCGGGGCGAGAGAAACCATTCTTTCAACTTCCATTGATGAAAAGGAAAGGGATTATGACAATATACGGCTCTTCTTTCCGCTACTACATTTGGCGTGGTGTCATGAAGGGATAGCCATAGATATACAGGACCGAGAGCCCGGGAGATATTCTTCAGGGAAACATATTCATACCAAAGACGATACAGCCAACGTTTTTTTGGCCATTGAGTTTCTATGTATTCTATTCCCGGAAAATGCGCGAGCTCTTTCTTGTAGACGATGGCAACCACCCGATAGTCGTTCTGCCTCATTTCCGACAGAGACTTCAAACAATCGGTAAGGATCTTTAACGTGCCGCCCGCATTGAGATTTACAGCTGAGATTACAATCGTCTTCATGGGCGTTCTTTGATAAGTTTTTCAAATAGGTTCAGCCACTGTTCCATAATCACATCCTCGCTAAAGTTGGCGGATAGCCGACGTGACTCACTACCCATATTTTGCCTTAATTTGGAGTTTCCCAATAGTTTTATGAGTCTGTCTGCCAGGGTTGTTATATCTCCCTCGTTAACCAGGAATCCGTTTCTGCCATCATGAATGATATCACGGGGCCCGCATTTGCATGAATATGAAACTAAAGGCAAGCCGCATGCCTGAGCTTCCAGCAGGGCCATAGGCAAACCCTCATAGCGCGAAGTCATCACCATGACCGAGCTATTGAAATATTCTGCTTCTATATTTTTTACCGCGTCGCGGAGATGCACGCAGCATTGTAGTCCCAGTTTCTCCACGAGGTTCTGGAAGATAAGTTTTGATCCTTGTCCAAAGATCTTCAGGCTCCAGTCGGGGTGTATTTCCGATACATATTTCCAGGCCTGTATAAGTTGGTCGTATGCTTTTTGGTGTCCGTAGCGACCAACGGCAACTACCTGTTTTGCCTGAAGCTCTGCGGTACCCTCGGGAACGAAGCTGTTTGCGTTAGGAATGACGACCATGTTGGGTAAATTTCCCCAGTGTGAACGGTCTTCTTCTGTCAATACAATAAACCGATCATAACGACGCGCGATTATCATATCGTTTGCTGAGCGTATTCTGTTTATCCAGCCCATTAAGCCACGGCAGTCGTATTGCAACTTTTTATAACGTGAAAAATGAACCTCTAAAACCTTTTTACTACCATCCTTAATGGTATGAAGGAATGAGGCATCATGATCGAACATGGAAATTACAATATCAGCCTTTAGATAATTCAGCCAATCCATCAGCCTTTGTTTGTGGGCTCTGCGTTTAAAAAAATAAGCCCACGCTTTATCAAGGATACCTTTGTTAATGATGTCGGTATAGTTGATGTCAAGGTCGACCTGCGAGATTCTGCTGTCTAACTCAAAGTAGGGTTTACGGCCCTGCTGATCGGTAGTCACAACGACTACTTTATGTCCTTGCTTCGCAAGAAAATTTGCTTTGTTGGCCAAAACCCGTTCCATTCCTCCGGAATTATACGTGCCGAGTATACAATAGACGATTTTCATTTTGAAAGCTTAAAAAAGTGTTGCTTCTGAACATATCCATGCAGTAGAACAGGGCGTAGGTCAGAAATATGTCTGTTGAAACCTTAATCCAAATAATAAAAGAGAGCACCATGAGCGAAAAGAACATGCCTCGATAAGACTTGTAGATTTTGGCAAATACTGCCGCGTTATAGATAAAGAATAGAGCAAAAACTGCAAATCCTGTTAATCCGCAATACATGATGAACCGGCAGTATCCGATGTCTGTCCCAAATACCCAGTCAGCAAATAATCCTGTTCCGATAAGCCAGACATTTATGTTATCGGGCCAGATCCACATATTTCTGTTGAGTTTATCTGTCGAATCCGTTCTCCATTCTCCCTGTTCCACCCAGTTGAAGAAACCCTCAAAAGCAAACCTTATCTGGTCGTGAAATATTTGATTTGAGTTATAGAAGTAAGCGGTAATCAATGATGCAGACACCAGTATTAGAACGAATAATAAATGAAACCGGAAATAGATGGGACTGATAATCATTCTTAATATTCCTGTATTCCACATGAAATAGAGAAGAGCAATCCCAACTCCAATAGATGTGGTTCTGGAGATCATATTGCCAATTACACCAATGAGAAAAAATGCGCTAAGGAAGAGCGTAATTTTCCATGATCTGCTTAAGATCGATTCTTCCTGTGCGAGGATGGCTGCTATCATAATCAACACGATTGAAAATCGAACTCCAGCGTTATCTAATGATGCTCCTATGCCATACAGACGTTGTGTTTCCTGTAGGAACTCCTGACCCTGATTTATATAGCTATCTACGAGGTGTTGTAAAGCCGGGAATGTGTTGATTAGCAATGCCAGGATACATTGTCCGGCAGATATTGCAGCTAGGTAACTCGTTAATATTAACAAATTAACCTCACCATGGATTCCCCGGATCATTGTGCATACTGCGTATGCTGCAAATATCCATACAATAAAGCTTACGAAATATGTGGCATATGAGGTGTCGGTTGTGTGGTTGTAATCTGCTGATATAAAACATATAAGAGAGAATGCGATCGCGAATGCGAACGCTCCCAATAATATGCGATCTACTTTTATCTCTTTGTTCTGTACCGCATGATATATGGCCATTAAACCGCCCAATATGGCCAATATTACTTTGGTATTAATGCCTGAAGGCAAAAAAGTAAAGCCGAACGAGAAGTAAAACATGCTGGCACAAAGTCCTGTCAATAAATATAACATAGCCCGATCATTTGTAAATTTTTCCGTATACCAAGCGTACCACGCCCCGATAGTATAGCTTGATGGCCCAAAACTGTTCCTTTACTGCCAGCCACTGTAATATTCTGTTTCGCAATGGTAATGCGCCGTTAGACATTACAATCCGGTTAACTTCCGGAAACCATTTTAGCCATGTCCGATACATCTCTTCGTGGTCAGAGATGAGCAATGGCAATTTGATGTGCTGCTTAAGAAAAGGAAGGCTTTCTTTGATTTCTGAAGCTATACTGCTTTTGCGTACATTTTCTTCAACGTCTTTCACGTTCGCCGTTATTTGTCGAATGTGCTCGCAGGAGAAGGTTTTTGTTAGTGACTGGAGATTCGATTGTCCGTAATGGTATAGCGCTTTATCGATATAACACACCCGAGACGCCTCTAAAAGCAGTTTAACCATAACTCTTAAATCTTCTCCAATGTTCATACCCGGAATGAAGCGTATATTGCTATTCAGGTAAAGGCTTCTCCGGACAAGGAAGAGCCACAGGTTCCAACGTAACGTTCCGTTTATTATCTTTTGAATAGCTTCCTGAGGACTGGCAAAAGATGGCTGGCTCATTTTACGTTCCTTTTGTTCAAAGGATAAGAGCCAGTTGCATCCTACGATATCGGCATCTTTCTGTATAGCCTCATTGACCATAAGCTCAATAGCGTTTGGTTCCATCCAATCGTCGGCATCAAGATAGCCTATGTAATCGCCAGAAGCACTCTCCAGTCCAGTATTCCGCGATGTCGATACACCCTGATTCTGCGAGTGATTTAAAGCTTTCGCTGCTATTCCCCGCTTTTCGAAGATGCCTGTAAAGTACTTTATCAGGTCTTCGCTATTGTCTGTACTTGCGTCATTTACCACCACGATCTCAAGGTTTGTATAGGTTTGTCTGGCCAGAGAATTTAAGGCAATGGAAAGCGTGCTCCCAGCGTTATAAACCGGAATAATAACAGAAACCAGTGGATTAGTCAATTTTTTCATTGTCTGTTTTCTATTTGATGTGTAACACGTCCGCCCGATAGTATAGCCAGTATGCCGGGAAAGTAATTTCTCAATAGTCTGTACATGCAAAGGCAAATCAGAAGACATATGGTAGGAATTGAGAAATACGAGATCCATTTTGCCGCTATATGGTCTATTGGCAATCTTGAGAAAGCTCCCTTCAACCAATTGATTATATATAATTCGTGAAGAGCGTATATGAAAAATACCGTTTGAGAAAGCGTAAGCAGATGTCGGCTAAGCTTGCCGCATTTTATTAAGTAAGCACCAAGACTAATCCATAGAGGTACTCCAAGAACTACGAAAGCTCTTATCAGATACTCGGTTTGGTGGATGCTACGGGCAGCTAATGCCGCGATCAGGAGGGCTATCGCCGGCAAAATCAGGTAAGACGAGAGGGTTGAACACGTGCTTACGATGTCGAATTTGTAAAGACCCATATACGCGCCTATACCGAAGAAAAGTAATGACACAGCTCCTAGTCCCGGAACTCCTGATTCCCAGACTAGCAAGTATGCAAGAGCGAATGGAAGCAGTCCCCATGCCTTAGCATATCTAAATACGATGTAAAAGACAGGAGTAAGCAATACCATACAGAGCAGATCTCTGAGGTACCATAAAGGGAAGAGAATAGGTCCCGCCCATAGTAACTGATAGATGGAGGTGTTATTTATGGTCCTGAGAATTTCATCTTCTCCTATGTTTAATTTAAGAAAGAGCGTGTTCTTTAAAAGAGCGGCGACAATAAATAAGCAGTTCCATGCCAGATAGGGCAAAAGGAGCGTCTTTGATCTTTTGGAAAGCTGTTTAAGATATGATGTTAAGTTATAGTCCTTCATCTTCAGGAAGAAGAAGTATCCCGAAAAAAGGAAGAAGCATGGTACGGCAGTCCTTCCCACATAGTGTGAAATTGATTCTGAAACTAACAGGTACAGATTGTTGGCTGTTAGGTTAAGTCTGACAGTATATAATTCAGAAGGGATTGTATGAATAAATACAACCAGAATCATTAATGGAAAACGTAATACCTCCAGTGCGGAGAATTCCGGATCTCTAGTTAACCGCTTCATAATCCCTCCTGACCTTATTAAGTATTCTGTCTACAAGAGCAATATCAGAACTGCTGAATTTGCGGGCAAAAACCGCATCAGAAGCCATGATCGTGTTAAAGTCATCAGATTCCCAATTCAGCACCTTGTTGTCTTTCCAATTAATCCTTCTTATACATCCCAGTGCGTCGTTATCCAGTGAGAATAGTTTGTTTCGAAATGCCGAGTTCCAGCAAAGCGTCTGTAAAAAGATCTCATCTGCGCAATAGGTGTATTGGTAATCGCGCATAATCTCTCCTCGCTTTGTAAGTAAGAAATGGACGAAAGCCTCGGTAACACTCACCCAATTAGAACCTTTCTTAAACTCAACTTTTTTGTGGCGAAGAATTCCTGTTATTATTTGGAGTTGTAAAAGCAATGCCCGTACCGCTGTGTGAAGTAAATTTCCTCCTTTAAAGTGAGCGCTGAACAGGTGATATCTCCTAACCTTTCGGTCAATTTCGTCCCGACTGTCATACTCGCTAAAGCCAATAAACTCATAGCCCGAATGTTGTGTGAAGAAGTCGTGAATGAAGTCCTGTGATCTTATAGGCATATCTACCCCTGATAGAAGATGATAGTACGTGTACGATCCATTTTGAGCCGCTTCCTGGAAAAGCGCGATTTCTACGGCTATTTGCGAGATATCTCCCCATCTCACATTTATCCTTTTTTTTAAGATATGCAGATGGGCAAGTTCAGTATTGAGCACAGGCAGACTCTTGACTTTGCTGTCAAAGTGGATATATATATCATTACGTTCATCATCCAGCGCTTTGACCAGACGATGTAACACCTCAAATTCATGGTGCGCGATGATCAGATAGGCATGCTTCATATTTGCCTCCCGTATTTAAGTCTCCGATAACAATATTGCGCCCCGTCCACCAGGAATCGACCTGTAGCGGTTCTATATATCTGAGAAAGCCTGTGTCGATTCTTATTAAGCTGCTGAACATTCCGTACGCTGGCCGGAAGACGATCATAGTAGTCCCACCAAAGATTGAAGTTTACAGTAAAGGTGTCCCATGGCTTACTGCCTGTGTAATGTACATTCCCCTGCGTTTGCACCTCATTCCACATTTCTTCATTGTAGAATTCTAAGAATGTTCCCTTATATTGAGGAAGGAAAAATGTTCTTATGGCGTTAAACACTGGCGGAATGCCCAGAATTCTATCTTTACATACCTTGTTTAGTACATCCTGATCCGGAAACTCCAGATTTTCAGCTTTCAGGGCTTTGATAAATTGCGGAACTATGCCATCCTTTCGAAGCTGTTTGAGGTTCATGATTAATAGTCCCGAATTGATATATCTACGTGGATCGCATCCTGCTGCCACGGTACGAGCCTTCTGGAAATCTAATATTGCCTCGATTACTCCCGCCAGATAATGGTCGCCCATGTCTGTATTCCGGAAAAGAGAAGTAAGGTCTTGACGTACAACCATGTCGCAGTCTATGTAGATTACTTTTTCATATGCCGGTAGCAGGTCAGGTAGCAGCAAACGGTAGCAGGAGGCTATTGTGTATTTCTCAGGCACGTTAACGTCGCTGAGTTTCCCTCTCAGATCAATGAAAGAATACTGTGTTTTTCCATTGCCTAATTCACGTAACTGTTGTTGCATCTGGAACGACATCGGCTCCGTAAGCAGGCAAATGATATGCAGATGTTTTACGTCGCTGGCATGATCCATAATGGATTTCAGACATACTGCTGCCGGGATAAAATAGTTCGGCGTAAATGCCATCACCAAAGGAATGATCTCTGTCGACTTGCTCATACTTACCTCCGTAGCTTATCTGCACAAAACCGTAAAAACATACTAATCCTGTCAGTATTAGATATTAGTTCGCAATCTCTGATGCTTAGAATTTGAGAAAAAGGCAGATGCCTGATTACCTGATTATAATAATCATGTTTGCATTTAGTATATAAGGTCTGAGCGCCTGTCTGGCTATAGCAGAACGCATCCAGTCCGTTTTCCGGTTGACTATAGCCAAGATTCATCAACCAACGATAGAGCATCGTTGTGGCTCTTAGTCTGGGCTTCCAATGTTTTTTGCTTCCTGATAAATGGATCTCTGATTTCCTAAAACGAAATAACATCTCTTCGGTATTTGCCACTCCTTTTTCGCCCATCATAATTGTCGATGCAACATCAGCGCCATATCCGAAAGGAAAGTCAATGAACCCTTTCCGCAACAAGGCCGCTGCCTTAAACATATAATTGCCAATGCAGGTGAACGCGGTAGCCTGAACCCAGTAATACAGAAACTGATATTTACTGCAATACTCAGGTAGGATGCCATCAATGCCAATAGTTTTGTTCTCCTCGTCAATATGTTCAACGCGTGATCTGATAAGTTGCACGTCGGGATATTTTTCTGCCAGCAGTAAGCATTTTTCAAGGAACCGCGGATGATAGGTATCATCGTCGGCTGCAAGGACAATGTATTCCCCTTGCGCATATTGGATACTGTGGTTCCATTGTTCTACCAAATTTCGCCCACCGATATTCTCAGTATTGCGGAAGTATCGAATACGACTGTCATTATATGGGTTTACTATCTCTCTCAGGTTTTCAGGAGAGGCATCATCCACTATAATTAATTCAAAGTCAGCATACGATTGTCCTAAGATGCTATCAATAGCCTGATCCAGAAATCTGGCTTTATATGCTGGCAAAACAAATGATATCTTTGGCATACAGTTACAGCTTAAAGGATGAACTTTTGATATTTTCTTTTTAAAGGAAAAGGAGTGCATTTAAGAAGCTCAGACTGAATATTCTCCAGAGAATTGTTCATTAATGTCTTATCACTGTTTTCCAGGAAAAGCGTTTGCCAGCTGGCTTCATTAGAAAGGATCTTGTCGATAGCTGTATAGCCATCATAACTCTGGATACCAACGGCGCTGAAGTAATCGTGAAATTTGAAGCCATCAGTATCAATGTTACCTTTCCTAATCCATAAAGAAGGAATATTGTACGCGTGAGCCACGATCAGACCATGCAGTGATGTTGAGAGGACATGCTCGCAGGCTGTAATTTCACCAACTACTTTTTCAATATCGCAGGTGCGTAAATCAATAATCTTGTAATTTGATCCGTATTGCTCTTTAAAAAAATCTACCTCATGCCAATGCGGCACAATGCCGAGCTTGTGTCGCTTCTCCTTTTTGGGTGTAATCCATAAGGGTAACAGCAAGGCAGGATCCCCGTAAACGCTACATCCGGGAAAGCCATCTTTCTGTAGCTTCTTGTCCGTCAGCTTTCCTCTGACTGCCAAAGTCCGGCCCCCCTCGTATTTGTCTGAATAATTCATAAAGCCGGCTCCCCAGACTGTCGAACTTCTTTTCCCCCAGCTCATCACCGATCCCACACAAAGGAGGGTAGGCTGCCAGGGAAATAGTAATGACCGAAGGCGGTACAGCTCCAGGCGGCTAAGTCTTTTGAGTAATAAGCGTACGTTGTATATTGATAGTGGCGACAGCTTATGCCGTGTTCTGATACCTGAAAGCTCCTCTACCAAAAGCGGACTCAAGGCATCTCCGAAATTATCTCCGTCCCAGTATATTAAATTGATCTTTTTCATGACGGCGGTTTTAGGTATATCTTTTAACAATCAGATGAATAGAGTTGGCCAGATACTGTTTTTCGTTCTTGTCCAGGGCAACAAAGTATCCCCATATAATAATGGATATGCCCGAGGCGAAGAGGATAACGATGAACCCTAATAGGGATTCATCGATCAAGCGATAGGCGATAAAAGGAAGAATTGGAGCCAGTAACATTACCGCTCCGCACCGGTAAACCACTCTGTCGAAATATTCTCTTAAGGGTAGGCGAATCATGTCTCGGATAAGCCATACTCTTAGCATTTGTCCGCATACAACAATCAACAAATGAACAATGAATACGGATTCTGGTGGCAAACCGAACTTTAAAGCAACATATCCTAAGGGCACTACCATTAACAGCAGGCTGCCCAGCACAGACTGATATATCTTGATTTTGCCCGTGGCCTTTGCGGCGAATACCAACGGGTTGGCTAAGCTGTCAACTAATGCGATCAACACCATGATCCTCACAAAGCTGACAGTGTGTTCAGGTACTATTTTTAGCCACCAGGTTAGAATAGGCCCGGTACACAAGAATACTGGCATGGATAGCAATAGCAAGAGGAAAAAAGAGTATTTGGAGCTTGCGTAGATCAGTTTATGCATATATCCAATCTCGTTGGCGGCATAGCTTTTGGTAATCTGGGGATTCAGCGCAGTCTGAAATCCGAAAACGAAACGATAAAGGATGCCTTGTACCTGTACTGCTATTCCTCTGGCCGCGTTGACTGTTGCTCCAAAGAAGACATTCAGGAGGATGTTTATCCCCTGAGTAAATAGCAGCACCGCTGAATCTCCAAACATGCTCCATCCGGCGAATGATGTCATGTCCTTAAACAACCCTTTATTCCATCGTATTCCGGTTTGAACCTCTTTGAATTGGATGAAACAATAGATGCAATAGCATGCCTGCATGATCAGCTGTGTTCCCAGCATTAGCGTTGCGTATGTTATCAGCTTGTCGGCACCCACCGTTGATAAAACAACCGCAACACCGAGTTTCAATAACACATCGACTATTGAGAGCATCGCCAGCACGACCATGCGTTCATGCGCAATGATCACGGCGGTGAAGGGAACATTGATAATAGCCATCCCCGCGCTGATTACCGATAAGTGAAATACCCACACTGCAGCATCACTGCGGTCTGCCGGAATCTGAAGATGGTTGGCGAGAAACCACATACCTGCCGATTCGGCGATAAGGCAAAGCGCCGCTGCAATCAATAGGTGGATACAAAGGCTCATGCTAAATACCTCCTTTAACCGGCTATGATTGTCCTGGCCCAACTCATAGGTGACGAAGCGACTGGTTGAAGAGGCCATAGCTGAATTTAAGATACCGAACATGGCTACTACTCCGCCTACGACGTTATAAATGCCAAAGTTTTCTACCCCCAAGGTGTTTAATACCAGGCGTGCTGTGTAAAGGCCGATCAGCATGCCAAAAAACATTTGGACATAGAGCGCTAAGGTATTCTTAGCTATTCGCTTATCATTTGTAATTGCCAGCATACTCTTATCTTCCGAATTCCGCGCTCAGTGTTCTTCTCAGACCTTCCTCTACTGTAAATGGTGCTATGAAGCCAGAGGACATTGCCTTTGACGAATCATATTGTGTTACGGCGCAAAACTTCTTCACCCTTACAGAGCTGATCGGCAGTTTCCTCCGCAATATCCAGGCGAGCATGTCGCATCCATAACCTCCAAGTATGCCCAGAGCGTAGGGGATATTTATCGTCGGGATTTTTTTCCGTAGTGCCGATCCTGTGTGTGATACAAGGTCTTTAGTAGTCAGGTCTGGAGTGTCTACATAGTTGAATACTTCATATCCGCTGGTTCGCTCTTTTATCAAAAACTCAATAAAAGCGACCATGTTTCCGATGTAGGAAAGCGACTTTTTATTATTGCCGTTGCCAATCATGAGGAACTTTCCGGAGGCAATTTGTCGTAAAAGATTATATACGTTTCCACGGTTGCCTTCTCCAAAGATTACCGTTGGTCGAATGATATTTATATTCCAGGCAGGATGTTTCTCATACCATTGTTGTAATACTTGTTCCGCCTGCCACTTGCTCTTTCCGTAATCGTTAAAGGGGGCAATTTCTGAACTCTCATTAGGGTTAACTTTATTAAGCCCGTAGACAGCAACGGAGCTGGTAAATATTAGCCGACTTATTCCGTTGGCTTCCATGGCCTCCAGGGTGTTCCTCATTCCCTGCACATTCACCTCGTAATATAAGGACACAGGACTGACGTCGTCACGGTGTTCCGCTGCCAGTAATACAACCAAATCCACTCCCTGCAATAGCGTTGTCAACGATTTCTTATCGAGTACATTGGCAATATGAGTAATGTCGGGGTAAGACGCACTTTGCGCCTTATCTATGTTAATGAACTTAAACGTTGAACTGTCTTTTAAGCTTAACAATAAGCGGGTGCCTACAAACCCTGATCCCCCAATGATTGCAATTTTCATAGCTCGAAATCTGTCTTTTTATTCAAGTGTAACTTTGTGAATTCCCACATGCGCGGACTTTTGCTGTCTTGCTTCCTGTTACTCCTTATCCAGTGATAAGTAAGATGAATGCCGGTCCAAAGCACGCCATCCAGCACAAGGATCATATTGTTGTCAATGTATTGTACGCCGATGATGTTAAATAGGCTGAAGAATAAAGCGAGCAGTATAATGCATGCCATAGTTGCCCGGTCTGAAAGACCTAATTCTAAAAGCTTATGGTGGATATGCCGCCTGTCGGGTTCAAAGGCTGACTGTCCGTTGCTCAGGCGCTCAAATATTACACGCGCAACATCCAGCACCGGAACAATCAGTGTCATCAACGCTGAAATAATAGCTCCCTGTGAGAATGGCTTAATGGCTTGATTATTCATGGAAAAGCTTATCGCCAGGAAAGCAATTGAAAAACCAAGGGTCATGCTGCCTGTGTCGCCCATGAAAATTCTGCGCTTTCTTTTTGAAGCACCGAAGACGTTGAAATGCCAGAAGGGAATTAGAAATCCTGTAGTCACAAAGGCGAATATGGCATGTAGCCAGGCATCGCTGATGGCAAATAAAACACCGAAGATGAAGCAACTGACCATGATAAGGCCAGAGCAAAGTCCGTCAATGCCATCGATAAGATTAATCGCGTTAATGATCAGCATAACAATAAAGACTGTCAGAGGCATGCCGATCCAGGCTGGCAAGGCATGGATTGATAGTATTCCGTAGAGGTCATTTATCCATAAACCTGAAAATGGAAGCAGGAGAGCTACAATTAGCTGAGCTACGAACTTACATTTGTAGTTCATCCCGATAAGATCATCGGTAATGCCAACTACAAATAATACCACAAGTCCCGTTGTTAGTAAAAGGAACATCGGGAGTATCTCGCCCGTATCCAGATGTAGGTCGTTAAGAAAGTTGTACTTATGAAATATCATCACCGCCAGTGTCATCAGGCAACATTGAATCGGTGCAAAGGCTACCCCTCCGAGTCTTGGAATAATAGATCCATGGATCTTTCGCTTATCTACCGGATCAAAAAGCCGCTTTTTGTAGCTGATCAGGTAAATGATCGGAATGATGGCCTTGCTGAGATAGGCGGATATAATAAAGGGTATTAGAAGAATTAAAATTTTCATATCCCAAGTGTGTTAAGTGTTAATGTTACTTCCGAAAGATCACAATCTTTAAGTCTCACGGTCTTGTCGCTGTCCAGAAGATATATCGTGGGTGAAGCTTTCAGGTCATAGAGACTTTCGGCAATAATCTTCCCGTCCTTGTCAAAGCCGTTTACCCAGGCTGCCGGGATGCTCGATTGATAATCCTGCCATGCTTTGCGGTCGCCTCTGGCATATATTCCAAGGATTGTTATTTTCTCCTGCTCTATGAGATGTTGGAGATTTCGGTCGCTGTTAATTTGATCTATGGCAGCAGCGCAACTAGGGCAGCCGGGTTCGTAAAAAAACAATAAAGTGTAGGGTGACTCAATTTTATAGAGGCTGGTCATGCCCGTCTGTGGCAATAGAAAGCTAAAGTCTATGGCTTTTGATCCAAGGGTGTTTTTTCTGGCTAATGCCAGGCGTTGGCTGAATCGATACTTATCAGCAGTTCCAAGGTCGCAGGAGTCGAGCATGAACTCCAGCACCGGCTCATAGTAAGCGTCATTTCGCATGGGCGAATTAGGGTCGTATAAATAATGCTCGTATTGCCTGGTAAAATATTGGAAAGCAGCAGGGTGCTGTTTAGCTTTGGATAGCATTCCTTTAATGGCCTCATCTCTCAACTCTTCATCACTCCCTTTTAATGCCGCGATAAAATCAACGACCGCTTGTTCCGCGATTTCATGCTTTTGCAGAGCAAGGGTATCAGTAAAATCAAAGGTGTCCCAATAGCTCAATAGCTTGTTCTCCCTCCGGGCTTCTACCGATGGTTCTTTTCTCTGCGTGCAGCCGTAAAGGCCCAGCGTTATTATAAGTAGCAACAATACCTTCATTAGAGTGATAGATTTCTTTCCCTCAGAACATTAATATCTTTCAGCTTTTCCTTTGTTGTCGATAGTTGGGTGTTCTGCTTGCCAAGAGCGATACTTATGGCTGTTGACAGCATTGCCTCCTGTGGGTCGCCGAAGTCCCTGGAAATATCATCCGAAATATTCCTTACGTCAGCGCCAATGCCCGACCAGTAATCAGTCTCGCCACGCGCGTTTATCAGTTTAAAGGATGCTGTCCATAAGGCGATTTTTCCCATGATTTCCTGTTTGAGAAATCCTACAGGCTTACCGTATGTGCTCTCATGCTCGGCAATGATCACGGTTCGCATGTAGGGGCGTAATACGTTGATAAGCAGTTCGGAGGCAGAAGCTGTTACGTCGCTTACAAGGAAATAGACAGTATTCAGATTCAGCGGATCCTTTACCTGAAAGTGAACATCATCAAAGGAGGGTTTACCCGGGATCTTGTGCTTTGATAAATATGGATTTAAAGCAAAGCGATACATCAAGGCATCCTCAGCATTTGCTCCCGCTACCTTATTCGCGATATACTCTGCCATCTCAATGGCGCCGCCTGTATTGTAGCGCAGATCAACAATCAGGTCATTGATCTGCTGTTGCCTGAATGTTTCAAATATCCCGTTCAGACGCTGGCGATTGGCAGAGGATTCAGGAATCTCTTCGAACGATGCCAGGGCCAGATAGCCAAGGTGGCGCGTTGGATATGCAAACACTGAATCTTTAATGATGGGATTTGTGCTGTACGCGCTGGCTGAAAGCTTGAGTCTTGCCTCCCGGTCGTCTCTTCGACGCAAATTTATCGATATACTTGCTTGCGACATCGCCTGGAGCAGGTTGTTCAATACCGATTGGTACTTAGTTTGGTCTTTAATGCTACAGCTTCCACTTTGGCATAGTACGGGAATGCTCAGATCCTGATTTCCGTTTACTCCCGTGATGATATCTGATCTGCGAATACCCGCCTCGGCTGCAGGAGAACCTCCCTCTACAAGATATACCACTGGGTAAGCCCTGTCGGAAGAAACGATACCGATAGTAATAAACAGTCCGAAAGATGATTGTGATCGGGGACTATCTAAGTATTCAAGATGAGAAAATCTATCTATTGCTCCTCCGTAGGCGGCATAAAAAGGTGTCTGCTTTTTTAGAATTTCAAGAACCTCAGCTACTGATTCACTGGTCTTCGTAAATGTCTGTTCAATATCATTACGTATTTCAGGAGTCTCGTTCCACAGAGAATACTGTTTGTAATAGTAGTATAGGCTGTCCTTTAACAGTTGAGTTGCAATCTGTTCTTCCATTCCTGGCTCTGATTGCATGTCTTTGCTACATGACCAGCAACTTAATAAAGCAATTATTTGTAAAAGGTAAAGCCTAGCTACTTTCATATTATCTCTCCTTGTGGCTCGTAGAAGCTTGTAAGTGCAGCGTGTTAAGGCTGGTAAACACTACAGGTATTGTTAAAGCTTACGAAATTCATATCGCCTTTATATAGCCCGAACACATCTTACGTTTTTAAAGTCTGACCGAATTATATTCAATCCTCCCAGTAACGTTATATTTAGTATTTGAGCTTGCTGTCTTCTTGTTAGCGCAGATCTGATACCCTCATAATATAGTGCTCCCAACGAAGCTAGTCCTGGTACGTTTATCAATGTGCTACCTGACCAAATATGGATCTGAGCATTGAAAGTGTTTCCCAGGCTGACATTGACGAGGTCGCCAAGCAGGCCGATGTCGCTACCGTTTCCGTTCATGTAAAAGCGTAATGTAGTGTTTGGATAAGGGGCGCCGGTCGCTGTTGTGCCTGTATACTCAAAGTAATTGCCGGTACCGTCGCTGCCAGAAGTGAAAGCTCTTCCGCCCCCATCCGGAAGTAGTATATTTACGCCTGTTAAGGTGCTGAAATCGGCGCTAGTCGGTTGTCGCCATACGCCGGCAGGATACACCAACGCACATGGGTCAGGGCCCCCTCCCTGAGTTGTTCCCGCGCCATAGGTCTGTGGTATTGTACCCCTGAAAGAGAAAAAGCTGTTGAGGTTATTACTAGCCCGATACGTATGCAGGAAGCGGTAGGGATTATGTCCAGCCTGATAATAGAGATTCATTCTTGCCCAGCGAACCCCTGCCAATGTGATTGGTGATTCGATCAGATTGGCCACTGCCCGATAAGATTGCCCGAGCGTTGGTGTGAAGTTAAAGGGGAAGTTCACGGTAGTGGTGAAAACTCTGTCGGTATTATTGTCGATCCTGATACTCAGATTGCTGACCGCAACATTTAGGTTGCTGAGCGCACTTGTGGAGGACGTGTAGAAATAGGCGATTTTTCGGTCCTTATAGGGAGCTTCCACATCGGAAAAACTGTTATAATTTATAGTAGCCGTGGAGTTGCCGGATGAGGTTAATTGACCAGAACGTAAGTTAAGCGTTCCTCCGGCTACGGTAGCCCCTGTAACGCTAACTGTCGCCGAATTTATGTCTGCAAACATGCCCATAGTGTTCAGCTCGATTCCTACACGGGCGAAACGATGGTTGAAAACAATGCCCAGCGGTCGTGTGCCGTCCGTAGCGTTGCTTGGAATCGTAATACTTCCGCTAGCATACAATACATCTTGATTTACGGGTAGTGTTAACACCGGTGTGGTGTGATCCACATCCGGAACATCGGTCGTGTTATTGTATGACACGGCATACCAATTATATGTAAACCCTTTTCTTGCCAGTACATTCCCTAATGTGCCCGAGGTCATTTGTGTGGAGCTAACAAAAGTGCCATCCTGCCGATATAATAGTAGGCGATATTTCACTCCATTAGGCACCGCTGCGGCCATCAAGCTATTCCCCGGCAAGCCTTTTCCGGAATTTCCTATACTTACTTTTTTTAGATCGGCACTCCCTTTCTCAACAGAAAGAATCGCATCAAAACCATCGAAACTCTGAATTTTTGGCTTTGCGGTTTCACTTCCGGCATTGGCGGCTATCGTGGATAATTTCAGAGCGTCAGCAGAAGGTGTCTCCTCCATGTCCGTCACGCCAAGAATTGACACTGAGATGTTTGCATCGGCCGATAGGTCTGATTCCTGCTTCTTGTCTTTGGAGCAAGAAGCGAAAACATGGGCGCAAAGGATCACTGCCGCAATCCTTGCGGAAAAATTTTGGAACAATAAATTCATACTAAACGGAAACTAAATGTTAAGCGAATATTAGAGATCTCGGTTCTGAGTGCCAACGCCTGCGTCTTGCCAGTCGTTTACCTGAGGTTGTGCAGGTGTGGTTGAATCGCCGCCTCCCAACGTTACAGATGCTGCCGCAATTCCCTGTTCCAGCTCTACGAGTACCACTTCTAAAGCCGGTGCTTCGTATTTCTTTTTCTCGACGTTTTTCATACAATATTGATCTTGGTAGTTGTGTTTCTGTAGGTAATGGTAACTTGTGTATCGAGGTCTTAAGTCAGCGTAATCGTTGTAAGTCGATTTTACCTGAAAGGAAAATTGTAAATTAATCCAACAGTGGTTGATAGCAGTCCCTCGCCGTTGTTGTCGCCAGTTTCTCCGTCAAAACGATCTCTCACTGACGTGCCGTTTATGTTCAGTGTAAGATTTATTGATTCACTCAGGCGGAATATATTCGTCAGCCCTGCGCTCATGCTAAATTCATTTCTTTTGGGTTCGTCGCGAGTTGTTATATAACCAATCCCGATATATGGATGAAGCTCATAAGGCCGATGACGTTGGTAGCGGTCGAGAATGTTGAGTAAATTGAAAAGCACATCCACTCGTGCATTGAAATAGTTAAATCTTTGGTGTTCTAATCGCATTGATGCATCATAGACCTCGCCTGTAGAATGACTGCCGTTTTGCGTCACCCCTTTTATTTTGTAACCACTAATATTTACTCTTGTGCCGACTATAGGGGTAAGCCATCTACCGCCATAGATGGCAAATGAGGGTGTTATCAGTTCCCCCAGTTTCATTTGCCTGTTATGGTCTCCTAAATACACTTGCCCGCCGATCCCGAAGCCTACGAACCAGTTCCCCAACGTGCCGCTAGTCCCCTGTATGGGTTTGTCATAGTTGTTCTCATTTAGAGAATAGGGCTCTTTCAGCGTAGAAAAGGCCAATTTTTCACCTGCATAATCCTGTCCGAATGATGCGGTAGTGAGAGTTGAGAGCGAAAAAATTCCGAAGCATGACACGATGCCTCTGATTAGTTTTAAGTGTGAAGTCATAGAGAGTCGATAGTTTTAATTAATAAGGACGTATTGGAATACAATCTAGAGTCGACTGTATCATAGTATCTGTTCTCCCCCGAACAACTCGGTGTTTCTTAGTTACCGAGCTTGCTCAAAGATAATACCTGTTATGGAATTTTCATAATAAAAGTGAGAAATTTCGGGGAAATAATTGCACGTGGTTTTATATGGAATGAGAAATTAGTGGTTTTTGGTTGATAATCACCGATTTTAAGATCGTGATACGCGGGTTTTAGTGGGTATTTTATTCTACAGTTTGTGGTAGGTAAAACGATTTTTTAGTTGAACACGGCAATTTTGTAAATGCGAAGATTTTTGTTATACTTGGTATAATAGATAAAATGAGCATATGGAGAATTCTTATCTTCCGGTTCAGTGGGTTTACAGAGAAGTGGCTGCTGAGCAAATCGCCCGCGGTGCTTCAGGCAAGATCTTTTATTTCAGTGATGGGCAGGTATGTGAAATATCGGATACCGTACTCAGTCTGAAGGATGAGCCTAAGGGTGTGTTTTTATGCTTGCAGGGAGGGAGCTCTATAAGACTTGACAGAGTTATTACCCTCTTCGGTAAACCTGGAGCCGCTTATGATGAGTATGACGCATTTGCAAACGCCTGCATGGACTGCAACGGGGGCTATTCGCAGGAGGAAATAGATGAGTTTAATAGCAACCTGGGGCATTAAGTTTTGCCTGTGTCCTGCCTGATCATACGCCAGTGGATGGGATCTTCGTATTAACGGCCGTCCTTAGGATGTTTATTGTTTGATTAAGTAGTTCAAAGCGATATAATAGCTAACGATAGTTTTTATCCCGCTCAATGTCGATCTGCGCACCACATTGATATAAACCACATCGATTATGAAAAAAGTAACAGGGATTGGCGGAATATTCTTCAAATGCAAGGATCCCGCGAGAATGAGAAGCTGGTACGAGGAGAATCTTGGAATTGTCTCTACTGAATACGGTGCTGGATTTGAATGGTTGGATAAAGACAGTCCTGAGAAAGTTGGATATACGGCATGGAATCCTTTTGCGTCAGATACAAAGTACTTTGAGCCTTCCCGTAAAGACTTTATGGTAAATTACCGCGTTGAAAATCTGGAACTCCTGGTTGAGCAGCTGAGAAACAATGGAGTGGTAGTAGTCGATGATATCAGTGTTTACGACTATGGCAAGTTTGTACATATTCTCGATGCGGAGGGCAACGCCATCGAATTGTGGGAGCCTGCCTGAGTATCATAGTTTGTTAATTTCTGCTTAAAAAGTCTGATTCCGTGGCATCTTCAAGTAACTGTAACGTGCTTTTACTTTACAGAAAGTATTGAAAGTAGTGCCTGCGGCAATGTTGTGTTTATTGGCGTCGCTGTAGTGGTCAAATTGTCATCCACAGTCACTGCTCTTTCAGTATTGCTGAAACTAAAAGCGAAGAGAATAAAGGCGGGAATAAGTAGTAATATAAACGGGGAAATAGTGCGCTTTGAATCTTTCATATCTCTTTGTTTGATTGTTAATCAAATAAAAAGAATTCTGACGCTTTCCGGAAACGCATTAGACTAAGAAGCCCTTATTATAGACAAACGGACATCGCCTTCGGGCAACGGGTTGGTCGATAATAAGGGCTTCTTAGACGAGAAAACTTGCCTGTTCAGAGATTGAAGACTATCATCATACCTCTTCGGCGCGTTGTTGTATGATTAAGTTCGTCTCAAATACGCGTGTTTCGAAATCTGTCACAGGACGTTTGCTCTCAATAAGTTGTATTAACAACTCTGTAGCGGTCTTGCCCATTTCAAAAGCTGGTTGAGTAATCGCGCTAATGGATGGATTTAAAAGCTCTACGACTTTTGAATTCGTAAATCCTGCAATATCTATTTTCTTGACTATCGAAGCCGGAAGCTTTCTTAACGCTTTCAGGCAAGCAGTTGTTAATCTGTCCTGCGCTATAAATATTGCTTGAGGAGGCTCAGATAGATTGAACAGTTCAGCAATCGCAAGATCAATTTCTTCCTGCCTTATTCCCTTTTGTTCCCCATGTTTTACGTATTGTTCGTCAAAAGGAAGTCCATGGTGCTCCAAAGCTGCTTTATATCCTTCCAGACGCTCTCTGCTGATAGATAAATGCCCTGCGTTTGTTATGTGTGCAATCCGTTTATGTCCTAAACCAATCAGGTAATCTGTGGCATCATATGCTCCTTTAAAATTATCGGCGATGACTTTGTGGGTATCAATCTCCTCGGCTACGCGGTCAAACATAACAATAGGTAGCCCTTTTTCATGTAGTGATTTCAATACTGAAATGTCAGCACTCTCTGATGAAAGTGATACCAGTAAGCCATCTACAGATCGCGAAGCAAGATGTTCTATATTCAGGATCTCCCGGTCCAGACGTTCATGACTCTGCGTAATGATGACGTGGTAATCCAGGTTATGTGCTACTGACTCAATGCCGTTTATTGCTTCGGAGAAAAAGTTATTAGCAATTTCAGACACTACCACACCGATAGAATGACTCCTTCTTTCCTTGAGACTTAAGGCTATAGGATTCGGGCGGTAATTGATCTTCTGCGCATACTCCAGTACTACTTTCTTTGTCTCGTCGCTTATCTCGTAGCCACCCCTTAGCGCTCGTGATACGGTGGAGGTTGAGAGTCCTAAAGCTTTTGCAATATCTTTAATTGTTACGGTGTTAAACTTCATAAGCCCTCGTTAATTTATTATATAACTTGTACGTAGCATGTTGGATACTCTTGCGAACCTCCTGTATGCAACCCATGTATTTGCTTGTTAGAGACCCGGAATTCAAACCTATAATACCCACTGCGAAACCCTGCAAATATACCTATTAATAATTGTAAAGCCCCCGGTATGCATCTTAGCATTTTTGTTACAATGTCTGGATTTCTACGCTCGTTCTGTATCCTGAAGAATTAATCCTTCTAATTTACGCAATCGATTGCGGGATCGATTGCGCAAATATATAAGCCTGCAGCTTAATATATTCATTACAAATCAAGTATACTTGTTTTTCTACAAATAAACCAAACAAAGCGTATTACGTCAGACGTAATTTAGATTATAAATTAAATTTACCATTATGAAAGGAGCTTTCATTGCTTTTTTATCGTTGCTGTCGGCAGGGCTATGTTCATATGCGCAACCTTTAGCCTTTCCCGGTGCCGAGGGTTTTGGCAAATTCACTACAGGAGGGCGTGGAGGCAGGATTATATACGTTGAAAATCTCAATGATGATGGTGTCGGTAGTTTGCGTAAGGCCTTGCAGGCTGATGGTCCACGTATAATACTATTTAATGTTTCCGGTACCATTGAGTTGCAACGCCCCCTGGATATTAACAAGGGAAACGTAACAATCGCGGGGCAGTCTGCGCCCGGCGACGGTATTTGTATTCGTAACTATCCCGTCAGTATTAAGACCGACAATGTGATTCTCCGATACCTGCGCTTCCGTATGGGCGACGAAAAAAATGTAGAAGGCGATGCTCTGGGAGCAAACAGGTATAATAAGAATATCATTATTGATCATTGCTCCATGAGTTGGGCTACAGATGAGTGCGCCTCATTTTACCGTAATTCCGCTTTTTCTATGCAGTGGTGTATCATTGCTGAAAGTCTCAATTCCTCGGTTCATAAAAAAGGAGAGCATGGTTACGGTGGTATCTGGGGTGGAGAAGGGGCAAGCTTTCATCATAATCTCATTGCTTCCCATAAAAGCCGAATGCCTCGGTTCAGTGGCTCGGCAAGCACGCCAAATAGCGAGCGCGAACTCGTCGATTTTCGCAACAACGTCATCTACAACTGGGAAATAAATAATATCTACGGCGGTGAACGCGGAAAGTACAACGTGGTTAATAACTATCTGAAAGCGGGCCCTGCCACCGTGAAATCCCGCCGCAATCAAATAATCAATCCGTCCTCGCCAATCGGAAAGTTCTTTATTGAGGGAAATGTCCTGGAGGGAAATGAGGCTGTAAGTAGAAATAATTGGTTGGGTGTGCGGGCGAATGATCTCGATTCTGCCAAGGCGAACCGCCCTTTTGATGTGGTTGCTATTGCTGTTGACAAGCCGGCGTTGGCGTTTCAGCGTGTCCTGCAATTTGCCGGAGCCAGCTATCAGCGCGATGCGGCGGATATTCGCATTGTGAAAGAGGTGCAGGACGGCAAGAGCGGTCCTGGTAAGTCGGGAAACGGTATTATCGATTCGCAGAACGACGTTGGGGGATGGCCGCAGCTTCGTCAGGGTACGCCCGCTCGCGATACCGATAAGGATGGCATTCCTGACGAATGGGAGCGTGCGCATCAGCTAAACCCGGCCGATGCTGCTGATGGAAACGCCTACCATGCTTCGGGATATACCAATGTTGAAGTTTATCTAAATTCCTTAATAAAAAATGAAATCTAAATTGTTACTGCTGGCATCAGCCATCGTATTGATGTCCTTTGCCCTTGTCGAACAGAAAAAGATAACCATATGGATGATTGGCGACTCGACTATGTCTATAAAAAGTCCCGGCGCATACCCCGAAACCGGTTGGGGAATGCCTTTTTCAACCTTTTTCAACAAGAAAGTAGTCGTGGAAAATAAGGCAATGAATGGTCGTAGCACCCTTTCTTTTATCAATGAGAAGCGTTGGGAATACGTCATTAACAATATCAAGCCCGATGATTATCTGATTATTGAGTTCGGGCATAATGATGAGAAGATCAATAAGCCCGGCACGGGTACTTTGATTCCTCAATATAAGGCTAATCTTGCCCGCTTTGTTACCGAAGCGCGAGCAAAGCGCGCCAATCCAATACTGCTTACGCCCATAGCACGCCGAAACTTTGTAAATGGCCAGCTTGTAGACACTCATATGGACTATCCCGCAGCAGTAAAACAGGTAGCCGACAGTCTTCACGTACCTTTAATCGACATGTTGGGGAAAACCTCCTCGCTTCTAAGTGCTCTTGGCGAGGAAAAATCTATCACGCTTTTTAATCACGTTCCTCCCGGAACGCCTAACTACCCCAAGGGGAAAAAGGATGACACGCATCTCAGCGTTGAAGGCGCTCGCCGGATCGCATCGTTGGCTGTTGACGGCATTAAGGAGCTGAATTTAGACATCAGCAAATATTTAAGAAAATAGAATGGGCAAGATCTTCAAATATGCGGGGCTGTCGGTGTGTGTAGTCCTGCTCTCATTTATTTGGTACAAGAAGCGGCCTGTAAAAGTGTTTCTGGTTGGAGACTCGACAGTTGCCGACTATACTCTTGATTCGAACTATCAACACAAGAAATACCCCATCACCGGGTGGGGGCAGGTTTTTCAACCCTTGCTTACCAAAGCCAATCTTCTGGCGCTTAAGCCGCTTTTGCATGCGGATACAGTACTTGTTGATGATCGCGCCAAGGGGGGACGCAGCACACGCACCTTCTTTCAGGAAGGCCGTTGGTCTGTCATTTATGATGAGCTGCAAAAAGGTGATCTGGTAATTATTCAATTCGGCCATAATGACGCAGCGAAAGATAAGCCGGAACGTTACGTAGGCATCCAGGGATACAAAGAATATTTACGCCTTTTCGTTCGGCAATGCCGTGATAAAGGCGCAGTTCCTGTACTGGTGACCCCTGTGGTTCGTAATTATCCATGGAAAGATGAAATTCTTGGCAGTGCGCACGGCGAGTACCCTCAAGCCATGAAAGATGTTGCCCGCGAGCAAAACGTTAAACTCATCGATCTGACAAGTTTATCCGCGGAAGCCTTTAGCAGGAAAGGTCGCGCGTATGTCACGGAACATTATTTTATGAACTTTCCTGGCGGTAAATATGAAGCTTACCCTAATGGACAACATGACAATACTCATTTTCAACCTGAGGGCGCCCAGGCAGTAGCACGGTTGGTATTTGAGGGACTTGCCGATATAAGCAAGAGCGTAAAATAGGATGCAGGTGTGTTTTTCTTAAGGCCCTGGCAACGCCTGCATTCGTTTCAACACTAAACCGGTGTGTTAGCGGCAAAGACCCGAAATATTTCCCGCATCTTGATGCGGGTTTACATTATAGCTTTCGCATCTGTATCTGAGAATAACAGCGCGGAGAATAATATATTGACAACCTCCGGTAAGCAAGAATCTTAACTTATAAAACTAAAATGAATAGAATTGTAATCTTCTTTATGCTTCTCCTGCCGATACTTAGTCGCGCGGATGAGAAACATTTTACCGTCGCGCAGGATGGTAGCGGCGACTTTAAAACGGTGCAGGAGGCTATCAACGCGGTGCCTGATTTTCGCAAGATGCCTACGGTAATCTTCATAAAGAACGGCGTCTATACCGAAAAGCTGATCCTGCCGGGCAGCAAGCGTATGGTGAAATTCGTTGGCGAAAGTGTCGAGAAAACCATTCTCACCTATGGCGATTGGGCACAGAAAAAGAATGTCTTTGGCGAAGAGGTAGGTACTTCCGGATCCGCGAGTTTTTATATTTATGGAGATGGCTTTAGCGCGGAGAATATTACCTTTCAGAATTCCGCGGGGCCTGTAGGACAAGCTGTCGCTGTATGGTCCGCCGGCGATCGACTCATTTTTCGGAATTGCCGCTTCCTGGGCTTTCAGGATACGCTATATACTTATGGCTATGGCAGTCGTCAGTATTTCGCAAATTGCTACATTGAAGGAACGGTCGACTTCATCTTTGGATCTGCGACAGCGGTGTTTAATAACTGTGAGCTATTTTGCAAAACTCAGGGTTATGTTACCGCCGCGTCGACACCTGATTCCACTAAATATGGATATGTGTTCATGAACTGTAGCGTCAAGGGCTCAGCACCTGATGGATCCTTTTATTTGGGCAGACCCTGGCGCCCCTATGCAAAGGTTGTTTTTATGAATTCGGAGCTCGGTAAGGTCATTAAACCTGAAGGCTGGAACAACTGGGGTAGATCGTCAAATGAGGCCACGGCATTTTACGCGGAATATAACAACAGAGGACCCGGCGCTAGCAGCATGGGGCGGGTGAATTGGGCCCATACACTAAGCAAAGAGGAAGCTGCTGATTATACGCTTGAGAACATCTTCAGAGGCTGGAACCCGGAGAAGGAATAATTGATCCTCGTGCCATCGATGGTGTCGTAAAACAAAAGCCAGAGAGGTCTGCGATTTATCGCTTTCATCTCTGGCTTTTGTTTTGTTAAATCCGTTATACCTACGAGGACAAAACGTTCCTCGCTAAGAGCTGCTCCCTGATTTATTGATGACCGGTGTCTTGCAAACCACGGTATCCGCAGGTGTTAAGCGCGTTCTTATTTTAAAGGCTCTACTCGAAACCAGTCGATATCAGCCCAGCCGGAGTCGTTGATTTCAGTGTCGCGGGTTGCGAAAAGGCCTACTTTAGCGCCTATCCATTTCCCTGGTGTCGCGGTAAAGAGCTCGCCGGCTTCATTAAACTTATTGCCATCGATGCTGTAGCTAAAGCTGCATTTCGCCCCCGGGCGCACGCTTACCCTAAGATAGACGGTTCCATCTTTCAATTTGGTTACCGTGCTTGTCTTTTCAGGATTTCCCTTGTCAGCTTTCTCGCATACGCCATATACGAGATAAAGCCCGTCTTTCCTGCTTTCTATGGCTATATTTGCATAACTCAGGCCCATGACCACCAATCCCGCTTTCTCGTTTTGCAACTTAGGATTGGGAGAAAACGTCAGTTTTGCCGTAGCCATGAATTCGTCGGCCGGGAACTTCTGCATCAGGATATTAGGAACATCCCAAAGGCTCTTTACCGGCTCGGGCGACTTGTAGGTATACAGCTTCAAACATCCTTTGGAGGCGTCTATGAATGACCAGGTGGCTAAGGGGTTTGCCTGCCATTGCCATTGTTTTCCTAGGCGCAGCGCGTTAAACTCATCACTCTCCGGAGGAGTTTCTATAGGATAGCTTTTGCCAACATTGGGCTTCTTATATGTCAGTACAGGTTCGCCTTTGCCATCACCATCTTTATCGATTCCAATCACCGGCCAGTCCTTCACCCACTTCATTGGTTGCAGGTGTACAACCCGCCCATAGGCATCTTTATCCTGAAAATGCAGGAACCAATCTTCTCCGCTTGGGGTATCAACCCATGCTCCCTGATGCGGCCCGTTTACCGGACTCTTTCCCTGATCCATGGCTACATATCTTTCGTAGGGACCATATACATTTTTTGCGCGTAAAATGAGCTGCCAACCTGTTGGAACACCCCCGGCCGGCGCGAATATGTAATAGTAACCGTTGCGCTTGTAAAATTTAGGACCTTCTATTGTCGGATCTTTCTCGTGTCCGTCATAGACAATCACGCCCTCGTCCAGCGTCTTTGTGCCTTCGCTGTTAAGCTGCTTCACTGCAATTACGCTTTTTACGCCAGCCCGGCTGCCCGCATAGGCGTAAGCGAGATATGCTTTACCATCATCATCCCAAAGAGGGCAGGGGTCTATCAAGCCCTTGCCGGCCTCCACGAGTTCGGGGGCTGACCATGGTCCCGCGGCATTTTTCGCGCGTACTACATAAATCCCGAAATCAGGATCGGGATAGTACACATAAAATTCGTTGTTATGGTATCGGATCGCCGGCGCCCATACGCCGTTTCCGTGTTGCGTTTTTTCAAAATGCTTGAAAGGAGGCTGCCGCAGGAGAATGTGTGTGAGGATATTCCAATTTACAAGATCTCTGGAATGCAATAGGGGCAAACCCGGTACGGCGTCAAAACTTGAGGATACCAGGTAGTAGTCGTCCCCTACACGAATGGCGTCCGGATCTGAATAGTCGGCATTTAATATCGGATTCTTATATTGCCCGTTTCCCAGGTCGGCTACCCAGACTTTGGAAACATAAGGCTTTGTCTCCCTGGTTTGTGCAAATGCCAACGTTGACATTGCCAGGCATGAGATCATTAGGCTTGTTTTCTTCATGTAGTTTGATCCTTTTTTGTTCGTTGTTTGGAGAATGAACCGCCTATATAAGAATATAGTTATGACAGAGCGCTTTATCCGTCACGCGGCTTTAAGTTTACTTTTACAAGCTTAAAAAAAACCGGGCAGATAAGCTAACGCTCGTCCCTACAATATTTATGCAAACGTTGCCGGTGCCTACAATTTCTCCAGATTCATTGCCGTTTGGAAGGCATCCAGAAACTGAGCCAGATGGATACCATCCACCAGCGCGTGGTGTACATGTACCGCTATGGGCATCTTGCGATGTTGGGATGTACCGGTCATCTTGCCAAACGACAACTTCGGACAGCTGTCGGGAAAGGAGAATTGGCGGGCATGAGATAATGAACTAAAGTCTATCCAGGGAATTGCCGAACAACGTATCAGATCAAAGCCCTCTTCGCGTTGCAGGTCATTTCTACTCTTTACCGTCTTTATTACCTGTGTGCCGGCAGCCGCAAACTCAAAAAACTCAGGCTTATAATGGAAGTACCCGAAGCCGAAGGTGCCATTGTCGCGCCCTACCGTAGAACCCGCGTTAATGACGTCGTAGCTATAAATCTCATTGTTTTCAATGCGTAGCTTAAAATTCGCTATCGCGTTGCTTGCCTGTAAGGCACAGTGCAGATAAAAGAGGAAGAATGAACACTGGTGTTCCTTTACGAAATCGTAGGCCTTGCCACATTCAATATGTACATTTACGCCATGATAGGGTTCCACAAAATCCTTAAAAAACAGGAAATGCTCTTTACGTTCCCAGCTTTCAATATCAAATAATTCTCTCATCGTCGTTGCGCAACGAAGCTACAGGAAATTTATTAGAACTATTTGTCTATAGTGCGTCTTTGCTGTCCGCCCAATGTCATACCTGCATCGCTTTTTTTGTGCACGATAATGAACGACAAGCTTTCAAAACCGCGAATGACCCTGCGGAAGGCCTTCGAAAGCCTTTAGCTAAGATTAACGATTCCCTCATCACGCCGATTTGGTATGACCTTCTACATGTCCTTGAAAAATACCTTCCCCAGGGGCGACTCTTCCTCCAGGTCAATTCCGGGTGGTGGTGGCTTGGGGGCTTCCGAGCTCAGCGCCTGCGCTGCGAGCTTCCTGCCCATATCGGCGACCTCTTGTACAATGCTCGATTGAAACATCAGAAAGTAATCCTTAAAGAGCTCCTGATCATGAATATGTTTGATCACTTCTTTGCGTGTTGGCAGCGGCTGCTGCGCCGGTTCGCTGTGCCAGGCATCCACAATACATGCCGGACTCCAGTCGCGTTCGTTAAAGTCGATCTCTCCGGTCACCGTACGCACCTGCTGCGCCCGAAAGGCCATGCACACCATCACAATCATCCCCTCAGGAACAATCACGTCCGGATGCCAGTTAATCTCTTGNNCGGAAATCATAGGCGATCAGGGCCATGCGCAGGCGCACCGATCCCGCTTCTGCTGGCACACGCAAGCTCTTCGCATCGAAGGCTGGAATATGCACACGCACGCGGCCCGACTCCTCACGATGTATGTCAGGCTGTACCGGCATCATCTTTAAGAGCTCCGAGGCGGTGTTAAACTCAAATCCCCGCAGGGGCGATAGGTCGGCATCATGCATGCCGCGTTGCATGCGTTGCTTTCCCGGACTATGCTGCAGGCTTTTCAGCACCCGGCTTACCAGGCGTGCCGGCATCTGCGGATCCGTATATTTGAAGAAGCCCTCCAGACTCTTGCGCAACCAGCTGGCGTGCGTACTGGCCAGACCAAATTCCATGGATGCCAGCTTGGTGTTCAATGTTCGCTTTGATTTGTTATAATACGGCAGTCCCTGAACGATGTTCAATCCCCTCCAGCGCCTGTAAATGACAGAGCCGGCTTTGCCATGGATCTTTCCGTTAGCTTCTTGTATAGCCATAATTGGTGGTTTAATTAGTTAGGATAAAGATGCGAAAAAGGAAGTGTTTTTAACAAATTTTTAGCAAGAAAAAATTGATTTTATTTGCTGTAAATCAATATGTTGCAACATGTAATTTCTGCCGGAGATGATCTGATAATATGCGCTCATTATTAGGCTAAAAAGTAGCAGGATTGGGCAGTGCATGCGCTCTTTGTAGGTTCAGCTAATGAATGCGTCTGCATGCGCTAAGCTGGCGGGATATTTCTGATAAGACTCTTCTTTATTTATTTCCCCCATGCCCGCGGTTC
>DKIV01000007.1 GCA_002454425.1 Sphingobacteriaceae bacterium UBA6709 | reverse complement strand
TGTCGATGACCAGTGCTGTCTGGTGCGAAGCAGTCTCGAGTCATACTCGGAACAGGTAGGTAGCAGGTGGAGGTAGCTGTGAGAGGAAGAGGAATGGCTACAGGTATCGCCAGGCAGCCCGCGCAATCGTTGGAATTGAGCAGGACCAGATATACCTTGTGTAAAATATGAGAGTTGATTTAATGGTTTTGTTTCTTGTTTTTAATGAGTTGATATAGAGTATAATAATTATTTGTGTTTTTGGTTTAAACAAGCAGGCTGTGAAACCTTTAGTTAAAACGGAAAATTCGATTTGCAATATATTTTCCCACAGAGCAACCGTTGTTGTGGACTGTATCGTAGGGTCGAAGAAATATATTACGCGCGTGTTATACGGCTGTTTGGCGCGTAGGATGTTTTCCTTAAATTCTTATAAGAAAAGACAAGGCAACATGTAAGTTCGTCTTCGGAATTTCTTTTCCATTAATAATTAAAACAACTTCAGTTGCGGATCAGTAGGTGCTTGCGCGGGTCCTTCGACGGTCATTCCGCCATAGCGGTAACTTTCCCGACGTTCCTTTTCAAGTAATGCTTGAAAGTTATTGTTTGGTACGAAATTTTTCTCCGCGTTTCTTGCGATCTCGCTCAACTTCTTTATAGCATGTAACTTGTCGCTCTGGTCAACCTTGGCTTTGTTCACCGCCAGCTGAAGTATTTTTATGCTCTCGTCATAGACGTTTACAGGAACGGGGAAGGGGTGCCCGTCTTTACCACCATGAGCAAATGAAAAGCGCGCGGGATCCTTAAATCTGCTGGGGGTACCGTAGATAATTTCGCTGACAAGCGTCATCGACTGTAGGGTTCGAGGGCCTACGCCTTCGAGAAGAATAAGATCCTCAAAGTCTTTGGGACTTTTTTCTTGCGCCAGCCACAGCACGGCGCCAAGTCTTTTCAGGTCTATGTCTTTCGCTCTGACGTCGTGATGAAGGGGCATTATCAGGCGCTGCGTCTCTGCAAGGATGTCATTAGGGCGTTCCCTGCTCATTGTCAGCAGCGAATTACGGGTATTCAGCGCATCTTTAGCGGTGAGGTTAAGAATGTTTCCGAGATTTTCACCACATATGGCAGTGTGTGGTTCCTCAACAAAAGACTTGAGATTTGCAGAATGCCAATGATAACGACGGGCTAGCGAACCACCTGACTGCATGCCCTGTTGCACAACGGTCCAGTCGCCCTCATCGCTTACAATGAAGCTGTGCGTATAAAGCTGAAAGCCATCTTGTATAGCGGTATTATCAACTTTGGCGGTCAGCTTACTGCAACGTACCAACTCATTGCCATTCATGCCGGTGCGATCGGCGACATATAGAAGTTCCTCGGGCGCTTTTCTGGAATTCTTTCCTTTGCCTCCGCATATATAAATACCGAGTTCCTTTGACCGGGAATTCAGAGCTCCTTTTAAGGCGCCCATTACCGAAGTTGTTATTCCGGAAGAATGCCAGTCCATGCCTAATACCGTGCCAAAGCTTTGAAACCAAAAAGGATCGCTGAGTCGGCGTAGCAGCTCAGTTTTACCGTATTCGTAAATGACGGCTTCGCTGATGGCCAATCCCATTTTACTCATGCGATCAGCAAGCCATTTAGGAATATAACCCGAATGTAAGGGAAGATCTGCGCTGCCTGAACGTTTCATTGCTAACAAAGTTAGTGAAAATATTTAAGCAGCAGACATTCCGTAAGAAGGGTTAAGGTTTAAGGATACGCATGCGGTAAGCATTTTTTGCGGTGTCGCCCAATTGTTCCAGTAACTTGTAATTCGCCACGGCACCTACGGCAGCGCCAACGAATGGGAGCAGTTGTGCCATCTTTACCAGATCGATGTAGTCACGATATTCCTGCTGAAAAGATCGCCAATTGAACTCGTCGAGTCCTGGCGGCAGTGATTTACTGTAGTCTTGCCAGGATTCGATTACGCGGTATGTTTCGATACGGGATTCCTGACTGGAAAACGCTAATTGAAAGATATAAAGAATATAAAGCCGTTCTTTGTAATCATGTACATCAAAACCATAGATTCCTGCCGCGTCAAATAGAAACTTCATTTTTATCGCCAGCAGCAAGGGAAAGTCTGTGAGACCGGTTAGAAATCCCCCGGCACCGGTAATAACTCCCTCAGCAGACGCCGTATTTCTATAAAAGCGAAGCTTTTCTTCAAGTTGTTTTTCTCTGAAAAGCAGCGGCACATCAAGCATTTGATTTCCGGAGGTGTATTTGGCGCCAAACAATACCGCCTCTGTCATTTGCTGTATGGCAACGGTAATAGCCTGATGTATCTTTTCAGGAATGAGGTTATTGATTTTCGTTTGAGCCTTTCGCGATAGTTTATCTAAAATGCCCGGTTGTTTTTGCATCCGCGCCTGCCAACGCTTCATTTCAATGGCTGCTAGCTTCTCATAAGACATTAACTTTCAGATTTCATACAGCTAAATATACTTATAATATTACGATGAGCGCGTATAATTATGCTGCTTCACTTAACTAAAAGGGAATAATTGTTTTTTATTTTTATTTATTAAAACAAGGGTTGCCTGACAGCTATTGTCTATCTTTAGGCCGTAAAGCACGAACAGGGATCGCATTCCCTAACTCATAGTTAAATTTAAATATTAAAGTATGCCGTTAAATTCAAAGAAAACCAGAGTCGTAATCATCGGCGCCGGAGCGGTTGGATCAACTACCGCGTTTACCCTGCTTCTCAGAGAAAGAATGGATGAACTGGTTTTGATAGATGCCAATCAGAATAAGGCTATTGGCGATGCTCTCGACATGAATCATGGTCTGTCATTTATGGGGCAGTCGAAGGTTTGGGCCGGAACTTACGAAGATTGTGCCGATGCAGATATCATTATTGTTACGGCAGGGGCGGCACAACGTCCTGGCGAGTCACGTATTGATTTGCTGAAGCGCAATGTGGCGATATATGAGAGTATTACTACCGAGGTGCTAAAGTATAACAAAGACGGCATCCTGATCATCGCTTCTAATCCGGTAGACGTGATGAGTTACTTTACGTTGAAGAAGACAAAATGGCCTGCCCATCGAATTATAGGTAGCGGCACACTGCTTGATAGCGCGCGTTTCCGTTATATGATAGGCGACCACCTTAATATAGATTCACGTAGTGTGCATGCTCACATCATTGGAGAGCATGGCGACTCGGAACTGCCACTATGGAGCCTTGCAAATATTGCCGGAACGGAAATAAGTATCGATGAAGAGGTGAGGAGTCAAATCTTCGAAAGCACCAAGAATGCCGCCTACGAAATTATCAGCAAAAAGGGCGCTACATTTTATGCCATAGCGCTGGCTCTTGACAGAATTTGTACGGCAATTCTTCATAACGAAGGCGCGGTATTGAACGTATCAAGTTATTTGAACGATTACCATGGCGTTTCGGATGTTTTCCTTGGCGTGCCATGTATTGTTGATCGCTCGGGTATCAGATCCGTATTGACCCTGAATATGAGTGTCGAAGAGGAGAAGCTTTTCCATAAATCAGCAGATAAGTTGAAACAAATCATTACTGATTTGTCTCTGTAAAATAAATGCCACCAGCGGATGTTCATATCCGCTGGTCCTTCAGTGTTTCGGTATTGGTACCGAAGTACTTTTGATTTTAACTATAAGTATACCATGAAGTTTTATCAACAATTATTTGAAAACAACCGACGCTGGGCCGAACAGATTAAACAGACCAGTCCTAAGTTCTTCGAAGAGCTTGCCAAAGAGCAGAATCCGGAAGTTCTATATATAGGATGCTCCGATAGTCGTGTTGCCGCTGACCAGATCATGGGCGTAGAGCCCGGAGAAGTGTTTGTGCATAGAAATATTGCCAACGTGGTCAATAGTAATGATTTAAACTGCATGTCGGTGATCAATTACGCGGTGGTTCATTTGAAGGTTAAGTACATTGTTGTTTGCGGTCACTACAACTGTGGAGGGGTAAAGGCCGCGATGGAACCAAAAGATTTAGGTATCCTGAATCCCTGGTTGCGAAATATACGGGATGTTTACCGTCACCATCAGGAAGAGCTTGATGCTATTAAGGACAGCAACGAACGTTATAATCGTCTTGTGGAGCTTAATGTTGAGGAGCAATGTGTTAACGTTATTAAGACCGCAGAGGTTCAACAGAGCTATCGTCAGACAGGATACCCTCGCGTGGCGGGTTGGATTTTCGACCTGCATACTGGTGAGTTGATCGACCTGAAGATAGATTTTGAATCAAAGCTAGAAGAAATCCGTAAGGTATATAACCTGGATACAGGAATCTAAACTCAATGTAATTATTGAGATTGTTGTGTTTTCCTGGTAACAATCGATTTATATCGCTGTTAACACATGTAACGTAGCCATACGTACATATGTAAAACATTAAATTGATTGATACTATATGGGAAATGTAGCGGAACAAGTTGTCGACTTACTCGCTGATGCCGGCGTAAAGAGAATTTACGCGGTAACCGGCGATAGTCTGAATGAAATAAATGACGCCGTGCGTCTGTCTGAAAAGGTAGAGTGGGTACATGTGCGACATGAGGAAACTGGTGCTTTTGCCGCAGGTGCCGAAGCACAGCTAAATGGTTTGGCATGTTGTGCCGGGAGCTCTGGTCCCGGCCACGTGCACCTAGTCAATGGTCTTTATGACGCGCATCGTTCAGGTGCTCCGGTGATCGCCATCGCTTCGACATGTCCGTCAACAGAGTTTGGAACGGATTATTTTCAGGAAACCAATACGATAAGACTTTTTGACGATTGCAGCAATTACAATGTGCTGGCGAATACAAGTCAGCAGGTTCCCAGGATGTTACAGGCTGCATTACAGAATGCTGTGCATAAGCAGGGAGTGGCCGTTGTTGCGATTCCTGGAGATATTGCACAGGAAAAAGCTGTAGACAATGTAAGCTCCAACAAATTATACCTCACTGATAGCATGATCGTCCCTTCTCAGGCTACCTTGGACCTGTTGGCGGCCGAGATCTCAAAACACACTAAGATTACCATATTTTGCGGTATTGGATGCCGTGACGCCCATGCTGAAGTGCTTGCCTTAGCGGAGCGGCTACGCGCGCCTGTTGGATATTCTTTTAGGGGCAAGATGCACGTGCAATATGATAACCCTTACGAGGTTGGTATGACCGGATTGTTAGGACTTCCTTCGGCGTATCAAAGTATGAAAGAAGCGGAGCTGTTGATTCTTCTGGGTACCGACTTTCCATATGCCCATTTTATTCCTGACCATTGCCAGATTATTCAGATAGATGCCAAAGCCGAACATATCGGGCGTCGCGCTAAGGTTGATCATGCCGTACACGGACATGTCAAAGCCAGCTTAGCGGCACTATTGCCGATGCTTGAGAAAAATAAAGATGACTCTTTTTTAAAACGCCAGATAGAGTTCTACGCGAAAGTGAAGCAGAAAATGCTCACCTATGTAGAGGATGCCGGCGATACCGACTTGATACACCCGGAGTTCGTAGCCTCACGTATCGATAAACTTGCGGCAACGGATGCCATCTTTACCGTAGATACCGGGATGTGCTGTGTTTGGGGAGCACGGTATATCAATGCCGGGGGTGGTCGCGATATGCTGGGTTCTTTTAATCACGGCTCTATGGCCAACGCGCTGCCGCAGGCCATAGGGGCGGCATTTGCACGGCCGGGGCGCCAGATTGTTGCCATGTGTGGTGATGGCGGTCTTTCGATGATGCTCGGTGATATGGCTACCATTGTTCAGTATAAGTTGCCCATTAAGCTTATTGTTTTCAACAACCGCTCCCTGGGTATGGTTAAATTAGAGATGGAAGTGGCTGGTTTGCCTGACTGGCAGACAGACATGTATAACCCGGATTTCGCGTCTCTGGCGCTGTCTATGGGTATGAAAGGGCTGACGGTGAACAATGCCGAAGACCTGGATCGATCGCTTACAGAGGCTTTTGCTGATAATGGTCCTGTACTTATAAATGTTATGACTGATCCAAATGCGCTGGCGATGCCGCCGAAAACAGAGTTCTCACAGATTCGGGGCTTCGCGGTGTCGATGACTAAGCTCATGTTGAACGGTCAGATCGATGAGGTGGTGAGTATTGTTAAGTCTAATATTAAGCATATAAAAGACGTTATCTAAGAATACACGTTGATTGGTTTAACGTGCAGAGGCGAAGGGATTTATGTCTTTCGCCACTGCACGTTATTTATGCTTTTCGCCTGGCTTTCTCCCAGATGGCGCTTTGATTGCCGCGGAAGTATCGTACGATGCCGGCAAGCACGGCGTAGTTCATGATGCAGAAATAATAGGGAATGAAAAAGGCTTTGATCCTAATCTGCTTACGCTCATTGACGAAGCCTAAATATGCAAGGCCGTAAAAGATCACCTGAGCAAAGAATGTCAGGCAGTATAGAAAATTGCCGTCATTGATCACCAGCCAGATATTTATCAGGAAGGCAAGAATGAGAAGAAAGGGGGTTAGCGTCCATCGGAGCACCCGGTGACTCACATATTGAAAGCTCAGGGTTCCGTAGCGGAAGATGTTTAATAGTGGGGCGAGCCAAACAATTGATTGAATGCCACCGGCCGCAATGCGAATTTTTCTTTTTAACTCTTCACTTACGTCTTCCGACGCTGTTTCAACGGCATATGATTCCGGTTCGTAGATAATGCGGAAGCCTTTTTGGGCGATGCGCATAGAAATCATGAAGTCGTCGAGAATGGCATGATCACCCACCGGCTCGTATAATGTTCTCCTGACGCTGAACAGCTCGCCGGCAGCACCTACAACGGAATAAAGTTCAGAATCCCATTTCTTCAATGTCGATTCATATTTCCAGTAGAAACCCTCTCCCGCGGAGCTGGCATCCGCGTTGTCTTCCATAGCGATACGTTTTTCGCCTGCAACGGCTCCCACGGAAGCATCAGCATAGTGTCTGCAAATGTTTAACAGTGCATTTTTGTTCAGAAATGTGTTCGCGTCGGTAAAGACGACTATTTCTGAGCTTGTCTGTTCAACGGCGCGGTGCACTGCGGCGATCTTGCCCGAACGGCCGTCTTTGTGGAGCAAGCGCAATTGAGGATACCCTGCAATTATCTGAGGCGTGTTGTCGGTGGAGCCGTCAGTGACAAAGATCACATCGAGTTTGTCCTCGGGATATTCGAGTTCGAGCGTATTGATGATTTTCTCTCTGATGAAATCTTCTTCATTATACGCCGCTATGATCAGCGTGCAGGAGGGCAGGAGTTCAGGCGACACTACCGGAACAGGGCGACGGCCCTTCATGGCTCTTCTGATTTTTATGAGCAGATAGAGGACAAAGCCATAGCCTACAAATGTGTATACAATGAGGAAGATGCTGATCCAAAAAATAAGTTGCATGACGTTAAATATTGTACCCTTTGTCGGGGCTATCGGTGTGATGGGTAATGTTCCATATTACAGCGTTTATAAGCGGCTTTATCAACTCTGTGCGTCCCTTCAGGAGATATGAAAACATATTTCGGGGTAACACGAGCAGGGTAAAATGGAGGTAAAATATAATTCTCGAATGAAGAGGCGCATTGCGGCGGATAAATAGAATCCGATTTCTATTCATGAAGAACTCCTTCAGAGGACTGTTTTTTCCAACGGATATCGACTCTTTATGGTATATGAGCGCATTGGTATTTATCCAGATGCTAAAGCCCGCGCGCTTGATTCTTTCACACCAATCAAGCTCTTCGTAATAGAGGAAAAAGTTCTCGGGCATCAATCCAGCCTGTTGGATGGCTGTACGTCGTACCATCATGGCGGCTCCGTGAATGTATCCGGTAGGGCCTTCGATATGATCGAATTGACCGCTATCTGTTTGGAACTCACCGATACATCGATTCCTGCAGGTATTATAGTTCATTTCGGTAAACCCTGCGTATTGAATAATGTCGGGGTTTTGAAAAAATCTGATCTTGGGCGACACCATTCCTACCGAAGGATTGTTATCAAGCGTGGAGGCCAGGGATTGGATTAAACCGGCAGTGACCTCAGTATCGTTATTAATGTAAAAGAGATAATCGCCCGTTGCCACAGAGGTTCCCAGATTGTTGCCGCCGGCAAAACCGAGGTTTTTCTCAGAACGGAGAAACTTTATTTCAGGATAAATTTCCTGCCATTTGATTACATGATTATCTTTACTTCCATTATCCACTACAATAATTTCAATCTGCGATGGGGCATAATGTAGTAAGAAGGACTTGAGTAGTGATTCTGTAACTGCAGCCTGATTAAAATTGACTGTTATAACTGAAACTTTCATGTGGACGAAAAAAAGCGACCCATGAAGGTACAATTAAATTCTAGTATTGAAACAGAAAAAAGACGTAGAAGAGCAAATTATCAGGATCCGGGAACTTGATATCAGCAACGATAATCTAGGTAAAAAGCTGGAAGAATTGATGACCCTATTGGAGCATAGCGATATCGATAGCGACTCGCTATCTGCTATTCAGGCTAAATTCAATAAGGCCATAGATAATAAGAAGACCTTAAGCAGGGATGTACAGCGCTTTCAGGAAATCAACGTTTCGGGAATGTCGCGTCTTGAACTGGCAAATGATTTGGAGGCCATGCTCTCTAAGTCGAACCTCAACTCAGAAAATGTTAAGGAAATCGCCCCCGCAACTAGAAGGGGCAGTTTTATTGTGGTGCTCATAGGCATCGTGATGATTACCCTGGGCTTCGCGATGATCGTTATGCCTGCACCTCCATATTTTGAGATGTTTACTATATTTTATTTTAATACTGATGATGGAGTTACGCTTATGGATTTGGTGTCGCTACTTATAGTATTGTGCGGCGTCTATCTGGTGTTCACCTCCTCAATAAGAAGATCAAAAGCATAAAATGGCATCAAAAAGAAAATGTATTCTATTGGTTGACGATGACGTGGTGATACTCACGATGATGTCGCGTCTGCTGAAAAGTAAGGGAATTGATGCATTTCCTGCCAGCTCCGCGGTACAGGCTCTCGAGCTTTTGAAGAAGCAAATTCCTGATCTGATACTTTCAGACTTCGTGATGCCGGATATGGACGGATTTAAATTCCGTCAAATATTACTGAAAGATCCGCAGTTGCGCGACATTCCTTTCGTGTTCCTGACCTCACAAAATGATAATTCTAACGCTGCGAAGGCGTTGGAAATGATGGCTATAGATTACATTGATAAAAATACGCCTATAAATCTGGTAGTCAATAAGCTGGTTAACATTCTCATATCCATTCAGAAACAGCATGAGCAATCGCTTTATGAAATAGGAGCGGCAGCGAAAGCGCTTAATTTACGCTCGGTGCCTGACAACCTTCCACGCTTTTCGGATTTTCGACTGGAGTATCTACACCAGACTTTCGAGAATTACCTGGGCGGAGATTTCGTCGACTTTATTGAGACCGGCAATGGGCAAACATTTCTGTTTATCGGTGATGTTATGGGCAAGAAATGGGGAGCCTGGTTTTTTTCATTCAATTTCTTAAGCTATATCAGGTCTGCAATCAGATTTTGTATATTTGAAGCAGAGTTATCAACGCAGGCTATTGTTTCTAAAATAAACAGGGTCTTAAATCATGATCCGGTTCTGCAAAATGTTCTTTCAACTTTGTCGTTAATTCTTATCGATCATAAAAACGGAAAGATTACCTACACCGGCGCTGGTGATATGCCACTGCTGCTTTTTAAAAGTAATGAACGCAAGCTCACAGAGGTTCGCTCCGGCGGGCTATTGCTGGGTGCTTTGCCGGAAGGCATGTTTGATCAGCAGGAGTTCATTATGGAAAAAGGAGATATACTGTTAGCGTTCACTGACGGTATGACGGATTGTAAGGTTAATGGGGAAGCAAAAACGAATTATCTGGGTTTCGTAGATCGGCTGCGAAAATATTTTGATGAAGAGGATCCTTTTGAAGAAATGAAAGAGAAGCTTATGGACGATCACATATGTGAGAGCGTTATTGACGACCGTAGCTTGTTATATATTGAAAAACTATAATACGTATGATTCAGACAGAGCTGAAGTATGACTATTGCCTGGTGAAAATCACCGAAAAACAGGCTAACCTCGAAAATGCTGAGGAGTTTAAACTCTTAATGAATGAGGTAATTGCCGATGGGAACAAATTGATTGTTTTGGACCTTGCGGAGGTTGTGTATGTTGACAGTACATTCCTCTCGGCTATGATTGCTGTGTTAAAAATGACGATGAGTCATGGCGGCGATCTTGCTGTATGGAACCTGAATGACGACATTGCCAATTTGTTCTCCCTTATCCGATTGGACCGCGCTATAAAAGTATACAAAGAGCTTCCTACGAAGTTTGCGGGAATAACAGTGAATTAGCGGCGTATTGCTTGATGACACGTAAAGAATTTATTTTCAATAATACTGTCGATGAGATCATCCCCTTTATGGAGATGATCTCAGGCTTCCTTCGATCTCATTATGGGAACGCGCTTAGCGACCAACGAATAAGTATGCTTCGTCTTGCTCTGATCGAGACGCTTACCAACGGCATTAAACACTCGGGCGTAAGATATTCGCTCATTGAATTTCATCTGTATGACCAGTGGCTGGAGGTTATTAAGACCGATAGGGGCAATGTTTTCAGAAATGATGTTTTCACCCAATGGCCGATGCCTGAAGAATGCATAGGACGAGAAAGTGTTATTTATATCAGCGATTTTAATAAGCTTATCGCCCGTCTGGTCTCAGCATCCTCAATGGAATTTATTGCTCAGGATCTTCAGGAGTTGAATCTTACACTCGATTCGATCACGCTTAGAAACTATGGTCTTCTTATCATTGCCAAAATTTCGGATCGTTTTACATACACCTATAGCCACTCCACGGGGGAGAATATTTTTTCTTTCAAGGTCCATATATAATGGAAACAGCTACTGTATGGTGGCAAAGTTAAAAAACTGAAGTCCCGGTTTGCCTTCAATGGCAATGACCTTCTCTGTCTTAGCTCCATTATTCCCCGTCATCGTCAATGTAATTTCGTTTTTCCCTGCCTTTAGAGGCATGCGTAGATAGGATATCTCCGATGGTAATGTTTGCCAGTTTCTGGTGTCTGCTTTTTCTGAGATCAGGCTATAAAGATCAACCATCGCACTTAGGCCTTCTCTCAAATTATCGTTTTTCTTGGAATTACTTGAGTTGCCGCGAATTGCGAACTGCGCTGCTTTCTTGACAGCCAGGCGGCTTAATGCTAATGATACTTCTTTTACGTAACGCTGCCTTAAGGTAGCCTTAGCAAGATTAGTAATATCCTCTGCCCGTTCAAAGCGCAGGGTGTCGGTGTTGGCTGATGCCGTAGCGAAAGAATACCTGAGCGGGCTTGTACGATAGGTAGGGAACGCTATGCGGAAGTTGTTCAGGTCGCCAGCGCTAAAGCGATCGGGATTGAAGCTAAATCCAGAGTGTACCGGTATCTGCGTGCCATAAGGGTCGAGGAAGTAGTAGCTGTTCATTCCCTTCGTCAAGCTAAAAACAATGTCTTGTTCCTGCTTTACCGGTGCTAATCCATTCTCCCAAAAAATAACAAGCTCTCCATAAGGCTTGTTATTTTCCTCATGTTTCATGTTAAAGAGCCTTGAAAAATAATCCACCTGATCTTGAAATCCACTTAATGAGGCGCTACGTATGACGTCTTTTTTTAGTTGCAGGGGAATATGGATACCGTAATACAAAGAATCATCTTTCGCCTGATATCGCTCTATGGCATTGCGATAGGCTATGAAAGCGTTGTTTTCGTCGCCATTAGATTCATATATAAGTCCTTGTAATACCTCGGCGAAAGCATCGCGGAAATAACGATTACTTTTGCCTTTGAATTTGTCTTCTAATTGTTGGTTTTGAAGTGTGATCCTACGCGCTTCGACAATAGCTTCATCCGTTTCATTAAGATAAAGGTAGTTAAGCGCTTTATAGTAATGAATCATTATCTTCTCAAAATCTTCCCCCTTATACTTTTGCATCATGGGATTTACCAATGTTCCGGCAACAACATCAGCGGCAGAAGTTCTGCTGACCTCAATCATCGAGTCAGCGAGGTTAAAGTAAAGATTACTGTTCTGATAGTTTTTTAGAACATGCTCTATGCGACCCTTTTCAAAATAGAAAAGGAGTCTGTTCCGATTTTTTTGCAGTAGTTTGTTTTTATCCAGCTCGGCATTGGCTTCGCTATACCGTTCGTTATACAAATCGCTGTAGTACGATCTGATTTTGTCATTATAGGTACCGCAGGCACTTAGCAGCAATGAGAGCAGCGAGAATAATACAAGAAAAGATGATTTCGGCGTCCGCAGTCTAAGCATGTTTATTATAAAACCCGGAGGGTTCTCTCCGGGTGATCATGTATTAGTTTTTTACGTATTTAGTGATCTTCTTGTCGCCAATCCACACCACTTCATTAGTCTCAATATTAGTAAGTTCCAAATCAACCTGATATTGAACAACTTTTTGGCGTTTATGTGAATCTACAATTGAATTTATAGATCCTTGAAGGATGTAGTCCGCACCATTTTCAAGTCCGAATTTTTTCATTGTTGATACAGTGGCATTCTTCTGTTGATCAGCTTTTTCACCACGTAGTTCTTCTCGTTTCTTGCCACCCTGTACCAGACGGACCTTCTGCGATGAGATAAACGCTCGCTCAATATCCTTAGTGAATGTTTCGGCATCTATGTGTTCATGGCTTTTATTCTGAACCATGCCAACAACAACTACGGGAGTTTTACCTGCCTTAGCCTGCAGGTGGTTGCTAATCCAATTAGCGGAAAGAATGTTCGCCGTAAGATCGTCGGCTACCATCCTGGAATCTGTATTGTTCCAATTGCCGCTAATGTCGATCTGCGTGTTGTTGTCAATTCTCGTAACTGTTCTGGAGCATGATGATGCCAGAAGAGCAAATGCCAGAAATACCCCGGCATACATCGTTTTTAAATTCATTGTATATTTTGAAGTTCTGATATTTATTTTACCACCAACGGCCATAGTTAAGTCCTAAACCCCATGAATGTCTGCGTCCCGGCATCCAGAAGCTGTTAAATCCCCAGGGAGAATACATACTGCCGGGCCAGTTATAAGATCCATAGCCTCCGTACATCCAGGCGGCTTGACGACGTTGCCGGCGTTGCTCGCGAATTTCCTGTCTATGTTGGTAGAAATCGTAAGCTTTATAGGTGTTCTGCGGTGTTGTTCCCTGCGTTCTTGTCAGTGAATCAGCAATTTGCATATACTGATTCATGCTTTCCTGATATCTCGGATTTTGGTCTGGAGCCAGATCCTGCGCCTTACTAAGGCCTGCGGATAAAAGGAGTATGGCTATTATTGCAATCCTTTTCATATATGTGTTTATTAATGGACTATAAATGTAATACAAAGTTACATCTTACAACATATAAAATGCCTTAAATGAGCAGAATCATATAAATTATGAAATTCATTCAATATTTAGAATTTCCTTCGCCAAACTGATCATATTTTCTATGCCGGTATGTTTTCCCTTGTCATCGGAGAGTTTCACAACCGGCATCCAATCTCTGTTTTCGGGCATTGTCTCGGTCATCTTTATGACTATATTCATAGGAGCAAGTCCCACGTCATTTGTGAAATTCGTGCCTATACCAAAAGACATACCTATTTTTCCGCGATTATATTCGGCAATGCGCCGTACCTTTTCATAGTTCAGCGCATCGGAGAAAATGATGGTCTTGGTCGTCGGATCTATGCCCATCTTTTGATAGTGGGCCACCGCCTTATCAATGAAAACAAGTGGGTCTCCGCTGTCGTGTCTGATGCCATCAAAGAGTTTTGAGAATTTCTTATCAAACTGCTCGAAAAAGATTTCACTGGTGTAGGTGTCCGTTAGGGCGATACCAAGATCGCCGCGATAGACACTCGTCCAGTGTTCCAGTCCCAGCAGATTAGCCATTTTATAGCCATACTTGGCCGCATGAAACATAAACCATTCATGCGCATGTGTTCCAATAGGACGTGTCTGATACTTCATGGCCAGGTGTACGTTACTTGTTCCCACGAACGTTCCCGTACCATATTTGTTAAGCGCATCAACGACGACGTTATGCACATGGTAGGAGTGACGCCGCCGCGTTCCGAACTCAGCTATCGTAAGTCCCAACTCCTTATATGCTAATATTTTTTCTCTGTTCGCAGTGACGATTTCTTCATCTGTATTACGCTTCTGACCAGTCATCTCATAATACAGTTCACATATTATTGCCATCAAAGGCACTTCCCAAAGGATGGTTCTATACCAATATCCTTCAATGCGAACGTCTAGTTCTGTGCCCCGCTGGGCGATATGTACTTCCTCTGGGTTGAAGCTGTAACCCTGCAAAAAATCGAGATATGTAGGATCGAAATACGGGCATGTATGAGTTAGATAAGCCTTTTCCGCTTTTGATAAGCGTAAATGTGCCAGCTCGTTCACCGCCGAACGAAGGCGTTCAGCAAAGCCCTCCGGAAAAGTGTGCTCCCCCCGATTTATGAAACAATACTTTGCGCGCGCGTGCGGAAACAACTTGATCACGCCATGCTGCATCGTAAATTTGTAGAAGTCGTTATCCAGTATCGACGTTATTATAGGCTTGTCTAAACTCATCATGAACCTTTGAGAGCGCAAGAATAGAACATTTATTTCAGATTATTCGAAGACAATCGTTTTGTTACCTGATACAAACACCCTGTCTTCAACCAGTAGTTGCAGGGCTTTTGATAAAACGGCCTTCTCTATCTCTTTTCCCGACTTCACTTTATCAATAACATTAAACGTGTGGTTTACCGGAATGGTTTGCTGAACGATTATCGGACCTTCGTCCAAATCGTCAGTAACAAAATGTGCCGTCGCGCCAATGAGTTTTACACCACGTTCAAATGCCTGTCTATAAGGGTTTGCACCCACGAATGCCGGTAGAAAGGAGTGGTGTATGTTAATTAACTTTCCTTGAAACCGCTCAACCATCTCCGGCGATAAAATGCGCATATACTTTGCCAGAATAATATAATCCGGCTGATAAAGATCAATAACTTTGGCAATTTCCTCTTCATAGTCCTCTTTACTTTGGTTGTAGTGGTCAATAAAGTAGTAGGGGACATTGAATTTCTCTGTAAAAATTCTCAGGTCATCGTAGTTACCAATTACAGCGTCTACCTTTGCACCCAAAGTATTAAAAAAATCTCTGACAAGAATGTCGGCAAGACAATGATGTTCTTTGGTCACCATTACAACGATACGCTTGAGGGTCGATGGATTTATCAATACCCGGCTTGCCGAGGGTAGCAAGTCGTAAAGCTCCTCTTTAAGCATGTCTGGATGAGGCAGATCGCCTTTACATTCAATTCGCGCGAAAAAGCGCGCGGCGGTTTGATCCACAAATTCCCGCATGGCTGTAATATTTAGTTGATGTTTCGCCACGATTTTGGCTATCAGAGCCACAAGTCCCACCTGATCATCACATTCTATCAGGATCAAAGTATCTTTCATTGGTAATTGTTAAATAAGCAGATACGAAAAATAATAATCTTAGTCGAAATATCAATAGATCAACACACTTTAAGTTCCGCCATTCACTTAAGGAATAAACAAAATGGCAAAAGTGAAAAACATCTTTTTTAATTCAATGTTAAAGAGACATAAACGTTATAACATATGAAAAAGATATTTTATACCCTATCACTTTCTGCAGCTTTAATGCTCGGAACAGCTGTAAATCATGTACATGCCGCTGAAGCGATCACTGAATCGGCGACTAAGGAGACAACGATGAGCGAAGCTGAAAAGGAAGCTGCGATTGCTAAAATGAAACTTAGAGTAGAAGAAATTAAGGCTATGGATAAATCCACGCTAAGCAAATCGGAACGTAAAGCGTTACGTAAAGAGCTTCGTGATATGAACAAGGAAGCCAGAGCTTTGGGAGCTGGTGGCGTTTACCTATCTGTAGCAGCAATCGTTATTATTATTCTGGTATTAATTCTTATTCTTTAAAATATAAAGCCTTCACTCCATGGATAACACGTTGCGCAAGGAATTCCTTCTGCTCCTGATCCTTGAGTGAAGGCTTATTATTAAGGTCTGTCCTTATCAGATATTGGAATCGGAGGATTCCTTACTGTTTAGCACCTGACGCAGGTCTTCGGGGGTATCTATTGCCTGTGTTTCCAGGTCTGTCACCGCGACCTTTATTTTATATCCATTTTCAATCCACCGCAACTGTTCGAGGGATTCGGCTTTCTCAAGTGTTGAGACATCCAGGACGGTAATCTCTTTAAGGATATCCATGCGGTAGCCATAAATCCCAATGTGTTTATAGAACACATGTTTATCCAGCCAGTTTCCCGCGTCAACGCCCCGCAGAAAGGGGATAGGTGTACGTGAAAAATAGATAGCCTCGCCTTTCGCATTCATAATTACTTTTGGAGAGTTGGTATTACTTAATTCATCCTCGGTATTTATTCTTTTTACCAGTGTGGCGAGCTCGGTGTTAGCTTCTTTAAAGCACGATGCTAACAGATCAATCTGAGTGCTGTTAATATAGGGCTCATCTCCCTGAATGTTAATCACTATATCGAAACTATTCAGCTTACTCGCCGCTTCCGCGCAGCGGTCGGTACCGCTTTGATGCGTATTAGCTGTCATTACCACATTTCCTCCGAAAGCTTCTACATGCTCCTTAATTCTAGGGTCATCAGTTGCTACGGCAACGTGATCCAACAAACTAGCTCCAGACGCGCGTTCATAAACGCGCTGTATCATGCTTTTTCCATGAATATCAATCAACGGCTTTCCGGGAAAGCGTGTCGAAGCATAGCGTGCAGGTATCAATCCCAATATTCTTGGTTTTGTACCTGAAGGCCAATGAATTTCAGAATCTCCTTTCATATGGTCAATCGGTTAATGGCAGTTAAAATAACCCGTTGAGGTCGCGCTCTATACTGTCTATGATATACCCGAGGTCTTCGGGATTATTCGTAAAGTCAAGTTTATCCTTATCAAGGATAAGCAGTTTTCCTTCCTTATATCCGTCAATCCACTTTTGATATTTATCATTCAGTTTAGCAAGATAGTCAAGTCTTATTCCCGCTTCGTAGTCTCTGCCACGTTTCTGGATATTATTTACCAGAGTAGGTACAGATGCCTTTAGGTATATCAGTAAATCCGGTGCCTTAATAAAGGAGGTCATGTTATCAAAAATGGCACGATAATTCTCATAATCACGAGTGGGCATCAACCCCATTTCATGAAGATTCTCCGCGAAAATGTAGGCATCTTCGTATATGGTGCGATCCTGGATAATATTCTTTTCCTGTTTCTGTATTTCCTTAATCTGATTGAAGCGACTATTCAAAAAGTATATCTGCAGGTTGAAGCTCCAACGCTTCATGTCACTGTAAAAATCTTCCAGGTAAGGATTGTTTTCAACAGCTTCAAAGTGTGGCTCCCAACTTAAGTGTTTTGCAAGAAGCTCTGTTAGCGTCGTCTTTCCGGCGCCTATATTTCCAACTATTGCAATATGCATGCTAATAATGTTAAACTTAGAATTTTCTGAAGCCGATGATTTCTCTTACCTCGCGAAGTGTTTTTGATGCGCTCTCGCGTGCTTTTTCCGCGCCCAGAGCGGCGACTTTGCTTAGATATGCTGAGTCTGCCGCGATGTCGTTGATACGTTCCCGAACAGGTGCCGTAGCAATAATCATATCTTCGGCAAGCTGTTTCTTTAAATCACCATATCTAATCTGGCATTTGTTATAAAGATCATCAAAATGCGTATATGTACTTTCTTCAGAAACGAGCTTCAGCAGGTCAAAAAGGTTTTGAATAGCTTCTGGCTTCGCCTGATTCTCCTCTGTGGGACCTGAGTCAGATACGGCACGCATAACTTTTTTACGTATGATCTCCGGACTGTCTGAAAGATATACCGCGTTATTTTCGCCCTCGGATTTTCCCATCTTTCCTTTACCGTCTAAGCCTGGTACCTTTATCAGGCTTTGGCCGAGGCTAAAGGCATATGGTTCAGGGAAAAACTCGGTATTATACATTCTGTTAAAGCGGTTTCCGAAAGTACGAGCCATCTCAAGATGTTGCTCCTGGTCTTTTCCTACGGGAACCTTAGTAGCTTTATGGATAATGATATCGGCAGCCATAAGCACCGGGTAGGTAAGTAGTCCGGCGTTTACGTTATCTGGTTGCGAACGCACTTTATCCTTAAAGGAGGTGCTTCGTTCAAGCTCACCGAGGTAAGCGTTCATATTCATGAATAGGTATAACTCCGGAATTTCCGGTACGTCAGACTGTACATATATGGTTGCCTTTTCGGGGTCAATGCCCGCGGCAAGATATTCCACAAGCACCTGTTTAACGTTGCCGTGCAAGTCGGCAGGCATGGGGTGTGTGGTAAGTGAATGATAGTCGGCAATGAAAAAATAGCAGTTATATTCATCCTGCATTTTTAGAAAGTTTTTTATCGCACCGTAGTAGTTCCCGAGGTGCAGTTTTCCGGTACTTCTGATACCGCTTACAACTGTTTCCATCATCCGACGAAAGTATGAAAGTTATTTTGTTCTTCAAAGCTTCATTAGAGGACAGTCGGGGGCTGCCGTGGATTTTTGCTGCTTTTTATTTACCTATATCTTGCGCGTTTCGCAAGATCTCATCCTTATTGCAAACAGATGTTTTAATGAAAGTTTCCTATTTTTGAAAAAGATGTTAAACATACTCCGTCGAATTCATGCGCTTTACTACAAGGGTTGTGTGGTTTTTTTCTTCTTAATTTTTTTTCTTCCCTTGTACTACTGTTCGCGAAGGCCCGCGCGTTACCGATTGTTAAATAGGTTCCGGCGTATGTTTGCCTATCTTAGCTCCTTTTTTTCCGGTTTTTATTATTCTTATCGTGGGGCAACGAAGATCGATTGGTCCAGAACCTATATTATATGTGCTAATCATAGTTCTTCTTTGGATATTACCGCGCTATCTCTTTTTGCTCGCGGTAATTTTGCTTTCCTGGGTAAAGAAGAACTTTTGAATAATCCTGTTACGGCGCTGTTTTTTAAGAGCATTGACATTCCCGTAAATAGAAATGACCGGATGGCGTCCTTTAAGGCTTTTAAACGCGTAGCTGCATATCTCGAGAAAGGTATCAGCGTGATAATATTTCCGGAAGGAGGTATTGACGGTAGTTATCCGCCTCAACTCTCGCCTTTCAAAGCGGGAACCTTTCGCCTGGCAATACAACAGCAGGTGCCCATATTAGCGTTAAGCATAGCCGATATTTGGAAATTGATGTGGGATGATGCTTCTCTTTATGGGAGCAGACCTGGTTTGTCGCATATTTTTGTACATTCGGTAATTGAAACTGCTGGACTGACGGCTGCTGATGAAGCTGATCTGAGTGCCCGCGTTTGGAACACCATAAATAATGGGTTGAATAAAGATAATGAAGCTTGATAATAATACTATTGACCGCGTAGCAAACCTCGCGCGACTGGAAATCAGTGAATCGGAACATGATCATATATTGAGTGACATGAATAATATTCTCACATTCATGGATAAGCTTAACGAACTTGATACCTCTGGTGTCGAACCGCTTATTTATATGAGCGATGAGAAGAATGTCTTTAGACAGGATGTAGTGAAAGCCGAGATCAGCGCTTCCGAAGCCTTAGCTAATGCTCCTGATCATGACGGTGTTTACTTTAAGGTCGCTAAAGTTATTGATAAGACTAGTCGTTAGTCTGTAACATTGATGTACCAACAGCATCTAAGAGTATATGCAGCAACATCCACTGATCACGATTACAGACATCGGACGTAAATACGTTATAGGAACGGAGGTGATACACGCCTTAAAGTCGGTAAGCCTTACCATTAATAAAGGGGAATTTGTGGCCCTTATGGGTCCATCGGGTTCAGGTAAGTCTACTCTTATGAATATCCTTGGATGCCTGGATAGCCCCACTAAGGGCGATTATATCCTCAATGGTATCAATGTAAGTGAAATGACCGATAACGAGCTTGCTGTGGTGAGAAATAAGGAGATCGGCTTCGTATTTCAAACGTTTAACTTGCTCCCTCGTTCATCTTCACTGGACAATGTTGCCCTACCATTGATTTACGCGGGGATAAGCCGTAAAGAACGCGATGAACGCGCCAGTCGCGCATTAGAAAACGTTGGCCTTGGAAACAGAATGGATCACAAGCCTAATGAGCTTTCGGGAGGGCAGCGCCAGCGTGTGGCTGTAGCGCGTGCATTGATAAATAATCCGTCCATTATACTTGCCGATGAGCCTACGGGAAACCTTGACACCAAAACCTCCGTAGAAATTATGGGTTTGTTGGAGGAAATACATTCTAAGGGGAATACGATCATCCTTGTAACTCACGAAGAAGATATTGCACAGCATGCGCACCGCATTGTAAGAATGCGCGACGGGCTCATCGAAAACGATTATAAAAATGAAGATGTAAAATCAGTGTCACCGCGCTTGCAGGCGTTGAATAACACTGGTAATGACTTTGAAAGTATTTCATGATATCGCGCCGCAGTCTGACGCTTATCATTAGCATATATTGACTTTGCTTTTGCTACGATTACGGGGCATTCGGCGTATTTCGATATTAATGCGAGCCTTCTTTTTTTACAATTTTTTTGTACTAATCAGAAAATATCCTTTCTTGCGGCAGGATGAAGATCTATACTAAAACAGGAGATAAAGGACAAACCTCATTGATAGGAGGTACCAGAGTATTAAAATCGCATGAACGCATAGAGTGCTATGGTACTGTTGATGAGCTTAATTCTTATCTTGGACTTATTGCCTCGCATGCTTTATCGGGCAACCTAAACAACATGCTCGCGAAAGTTCAAAACGATCTTTTTGTTATTGGAAGTGAACTAGCCTCGGATCCGGAGCGCTCAGAGACGGCGATTCCTCACATTGAGATTAGCGATATCGAAGCCTTAGAACTGTCGATTGACGAGATGAATGAAGTGCTTCCGCCTCTTAAATTTTTTGTGTTACCTGGCGGTCACCCCCTGGCAGCTTACTGTCATATCGCGCGTTGTGTATGCAGACGGGCTGAAAGGTTAACTGTTTTTTTGGCAGATAAAAGTTTCGTCGAACCCCTTGTTATTACTTATCTTAACCGATTAAGTGACTTCCTCTTTATATTGGCACGAAAAGTGTGTGCCGATAACAACGCGAAAGAGGTGAAATGGATACCTGTTAATAAAAAATAATTTACTGTTTTATAATCTCAGTATTTTTATTATACTTTTGCGAAAATTAAAAAAAGTTATAAATTTTAATAAATATGTATTGGACGTTAGAATTAGCTTCACACTTGGAGGATGCTCCTTGGCCAGCAACTAAAGATGAACTAATAGATTACGCAATCCGCTCAGGAGCTCCTGTTGAAGTTATAGAGAACCTTCAGGCACTGGAAGATGATGGCGAACCCTATGAGAATATCGAGGAAATCTGGCCTGATTACCCGACTAAAGATGATTTCTTCTTCAATGAAGATGAATATTAAAAGCCCGTCCCTTGACAGGGCTTTTTTTTTGAAGTCTCTTTTTTTATTGCATACCACCGCCTAGTTGCTAATTTTTTAGATGTCAATAAGATAGCTGCGACACATACTCCCTCGTGCCTCGCGAGATGTACTTTTATAGCGATTTTATTTAAAACGAGCAAACTTTTTTGCCAATTATAACATTATACTAATACATCGAACGAAAAACATAACACTATGGGAAATTTATTGTATTTAATCGCTGTAATATTGGTTATAATATGGGCGATCAGCTTTTTCGGAGGATATGCCTCTGGTGGTATTATTCACGTATTGTTGGTTATCGCAATTATTGCGATCCTTCTACGTGTCATAAGAGGAGCAGCATAGCTATTCGCAGGCTCAAATATTAAGTGACAGGGAATTTGTTAAAATTCCCTGTTTTTTTTTGTCTTAATTTTTCGAGCCTATCTGATCGCACATAGCAGCGGGTATTGTCAGATTGAAATGCTGACAGGGATCGGTGGTGATATATTAACGTACTTGGGTATTTCTATCTTTCAGTTCTACGTTTGAGTAGCAAAGCCGCTATTTCAAGGTCTTCATTATAGGTGATCTTGATGTTGCTGCTTTCTCCGTCAATTACATGAACATGTTGCCCTAATGCTTCTACGACAGACGCGTCGTCAGTGAAGACACTATCATATGGTTGTTCATAAGCTTGCTTCAGGAGCGCGCCATTAAAGGCTTGAGGTGTTTGAACCAGCAGAATGTTAGCACGAGGAATAACCCTTGTGCTCCCTGCTTCCCGAAGGCGAATGGAGTCACGACTTTCAACAGCAGGAATGACTGCCTGATGATACTGAGTTTCGCTGAATATACGGTTGATAAGTTCTGTGCTCACTAAGGGCCGAACGGCATCGTGGACTGCTATAACTGCGTTATCGGAGGTTTCTGCTAACGCGTTTTTTACGGAGTTAAACCGCTCCGCTCCGCCACTGAGAATCTGATGAGGTATCTTGAACCGATATTCCTCGCACAATTCCGTCCAATAATCCACATAATCGGGATGGAGCATTAAAAGAATTTTAGGATTGAAGGACGAGCGACTGAAAGATTCAATAGTATGCATAAGCACGGGCTTGTCAAGAAGAGGGATGAACTGCTTCGGCAAGGCCGTATTCATCCTTCTTCCTGTGCCGCCCGCGACAATTATGGCGTAATAATTCATTTCTAGATGATAAGCATGGCGTCGCCATAGCTATAGAAACGATATTTTTCTTTAACGGCTATTTCGTAAGCGTTCATGACATTTTCATATCCACCAAAAGCACAGATCATCATCAACAAGGTTGACTCTGGAGTGTGGAAGTTAGTGATCATAGAATTTGCGATGCTAAAGTCGTAAGGAGGGAATATAAATTTACTAGTCCAGTCGGTTGCCGGCTTTAGTGATTTAGATGCCGATACAGCAGATTCAACGGCGCGCATACAAGTAGTACCTACCGCACATACGCGCTTTTTGTTTTCAATACCACGGTTAACGACATCGGCAGTGCGTTGATCAATTACAAACTGCTCTGAATCCATCTTATGTTTGGTAAGATCTTCAACCTCTACAGTTCTGAAGGTTCCTAAACCTACGTGAAGGGTAATTTCAGCAAAGTCAACGCCTTTAAGCTCTAATCTCTTCATCAGTTCGCGACTAAAGTGCAGTCCCGCAGTGGGGGCGGCTACAGCACCCTCATGCTTAGCGAAGATTGTCTGATAGCGTTCTTTGTCGTCTTCAGTAGCCTTTCTTTTTATATATTTAGGAAGAGGTGTTTCTCCAAGAATTTCAATATTTCTACGGAATTCCTCATCGGTACCATCAAATAAGAAGCGGATAGTGCGGCCTCTTGAAGTAGTATTATCAACAACTTCGGCAACGAGCAAATCGTCTTCGCCAAAGTATAGTTTATTTCCTACCCTGATTTTCCGGGCCGGATCTACGAGCACATCCCATAAACGAAGTTCCTTGTTTAGTTCACGGAGAAGGAAAACCTCAATGGTCGCACCGGTTTTTTCCTTGTTTCCGTACATACGGGCTGGGAAAACCTTCGTATTATTCAGAATCATTACGTCTCCTTCATCGAAATAGTTGAGGACGTCTTTAAATATCTTGTGTTCTATAGCTCCAGTGTTCCGGTCAAGTACCATTAATCGTGCTTCATCGCGTTGTTCTGATGGATTATGTGCAATTAAAGAATCTGGTAAATTGAATTTGAACTGGGATAATTTCATGCTTTTTAGTATTTAGGGCGCTAAGTTAACGAAAATTAATTCTAATACAGTGAGCAGGCGTAATTGTTTGACATTGTGATCATGGTTCTTTTTCCTATCTTTCCTTATCTGCTCAAGATTGAGTCTGTTTTTGAGTCATCGAGAGTGCTTACCTGGTAGCGGATTCGTTATCGCGGTATTTCCTTACAGGCGTGTAACAATGGATTTGTTTCTTCATCTAATAAATATGTTATTCATCAGGCTTACCATAGAGAGTTTCAGATTTGCCTCCTCGGCTTTACGGGAGAATAAGATGCGCACCTTTCTCTCACTTATCGGCATTACCATTGGTATTATGACCATTATTGGTGTATTTTCAGCGGTAGATACCTTTAGAGCGAAGTTGCAAAGTAGCGTTGACCGGTTGGGTAGCAATACGATTTACATTCAGAAGTGGCCCTGGGAGTTTGGAGGGGAATATGCCTGGTGGAAATACGTTAACAGGCCTTATCCGTCGGAAAAGGAATTTTATAAACTTAAGGAACGTGCCTCCAATATCGATGCCTTTACGCTGATGGTAGGCGTGGGAACGAAAACTATAAAATACGAAAGCAATTCGGTAGAGAATGTTGGCGTATCGGGTGTATCCTTTGATTTTTATAAAACCTGGAACTTCGAGATCGCTGAGGGACGTTACTTCTCCGAAGCGGAATCTAATAAAGGCGCTCCCGTTGGAATTATTGGCTTTAAGGTTGCCGAAGGACTCTTTCCGCAAGGCGACGCGGTTGGAAAGCAGATAACTGTACTTGGTCGTAAAGTCAACGTAATAGGGGTGTTTAAGGAAGAAGGCGAAGATATGCTAGGTTCCTCGTCCGACGCGTCCGTGATATTGCCTGTTAACTATCTTAAAAATGTTGTTAATATTCAGGATAATGGTCCCGAGATAATGGCTAAGGGGAAACCCGGCGCGCCATTAGAGGAAGTAGAGAGTGAGTTACGTGGATTGATGCGTTCTATACGCAGGTTAAGCCCTCGCCAGGATGATAATTTCTCCCTTAATAAAACTACCATTCTTACGGCAGGGCTTGATTCGATGTTTAAGGTGGTAAATATTGCTGGTGGAGCTATCGGTATCTTCTCCATCCTGGTCGGCGGATTTGGTATCGCCAATATTATGTTCGTCTCGGTTAAGGAGCGCACAAATATCATAGGGATACAAAAGTCACTAGGCGCAAAGAACTACTTTATCCTCTTTCAGTTTCTCTTTGAAGCCGTTATGCTATGTTTGATGGGAGGACTTGTAGGATTAGGGATTGTCTATGTTCTGGCCTTCGTGGCACATAGCTTACTCGACTTTGATGTTGTAGTAGATGGAAGCAAGGTAATCCTGATGTTTATCCTTTCTACTGCCATTGGTTTAATATCCGGAATTATTCCCGCCTTCATAGCCTCCAGACTGGATCCTGTTGAGGCTATCAGAAGTAAATAGAACCGATAGAGGCAGTTGATAAACATACTGCCTCTATCGGCTTCCTAATGTTGATATTAACTTAATGCTGCGAAAGCCTTCTTTAAGCGAGTTATCGCTTCCCTTAATTTATCCTCTGATGTAGCATAGGAGATTCTGATTGATTTAGGATCTCCGAAAGAACTTCCCGCAACTACTGCCACATGACCTTCGTGCAATAGATATAATGCAAGATCATCGGCATTGCCAATGATTTCACCTGACGGCGTTTTCTTACCAAAATATGAATGCACGTCAGGGAAGAAATAGAAAGCTCCAGCAGGCAGGTTTACCTTTAATCCTTCGATGCCACTAAGCAGCTCGTATACCAAAGCCCGTCTTTTTTCGAATACTTTGCGCATCTCCTGCACCGTTTCAAGGCCGCCGGAATAGGCTGCCACACCTGCACGTTGAGTTATTGAGCAGGTTGCTGATGTTACCTGACTTTGTAATTTATCGCAGGCATCAGCAATTTCCTTACTACTGGCACTGAATCCAAGTCGCCATCCTGTCATGGCATATGCTTTTGATAGTCCGTTGATAACAATAACGCGATCTTTTACAGATTCAAATTCCGCGATGGATGTATGTGTACCGATGAAGTTTATGTGCTCATAGATTTCATCTGATACGATATATATGTTGGGATGCTTTTCAAATACCGCGACTAAGGCAGCGAGTTCTTCCCTTGTATAAACCGTTCCAGTAGGATTGTTCGGTGAGGAGAACATGAAAAGCTTAGTCTGCGGTGTTATGGCCGCCTCTAATTCAGAAGGAGTTATTTTGAAGTCAGTATCAATACTTGTATTGATAAATACCGATGTACCTTCGGCGAGTTTTACAAGCTCTGAATATGATACCCAGTAAGGTGTAGGAATGATCACTTCATCTCCCGGATTGAGTAAGCATAACAAGGCATTGGCAAGTGATTGCTTTGCTCCAGTTGAAACAACTATCTGATCAAAAGTATAGTCTAAATTGTTCTCCCGTTTCAGCTTGGCTGCTATTGCCTTACGTAAGTCGGCATAACCGGCAACGGGTGTGTAGTAGGAAAAGTTTTTATCAATGGCTTCTTTGGCTGCGTCTTTCACAAATTCGGGAGTATAAAAATCTGTTTCCCCCAGGCTCAGACTGATGACGTCTACGCCCTGGGCTGCAAGTTCTCGGCCAAGTTTTGCCATTTTAATAGTGGCGGACTCAGATAAGTTGTTAATACGGTTGGATAAAATGCTCATAACACAAATATAGAAAGAAAAGAAATCTAGAAGTCAGAAATTACAGGACTTGAATTCTAATGACAAAACAGATAGTGAACCCTGGGCAATAGGTATTTTGAGATGTGTAACTACGATCACCAAGATATGCAGGGACGCACGTCCTGCGGATTAAACACCGACATAGGCATTCGTTACCTGCCGTTGGGTTTATATAAAGAGGGGTAGCACCCTTTCTATTAAGATGCTACCCCAGGAATTAGGAGGAATATATTTTTAACCCTCGTTATTTTGAGCACCGCGTTCTCGCATTCCCTGACGCATGCGATCCATACGTTCTTGTTGCCACTTATCAAACTCTGCTTTCTGCGTATCGTTAAGTACGGCCTTAATCTTCGTTTGTGATTCGTTTTGTTGCGCGCGCATTTTCTCCATCATTGCTTTTCTGTCGCCACCACCGTTACGGGCTGCCGTCATCAGGCTGTCGCGGCTCTTAGCCTGAGAAAGTGTTAAATCGTAGATCTTTGCTTTTTGATCAGCACTGAGGCCGAGTCGTTTTTCAAGCATCTCCGATTGTCTTTTCGCTACCTCTTCAGGATTGCGCTGCATGCGGGGCTGTGCTTTAGCGAAACTGGTCACTGCCAGGATTGCCAGAAATAAAAGAGTTTTCTTCATTTTCTTAAGTTTTCAATTTAGAGCACTTTGCCCGGCGAATGGTTTAACCGTGACGATTAATTTTTACCCTGCTTTAATTCTGTGATAGACTTCTGCATTTGGGCGAGCATACTGGACAAGCCCTCCATACTCGCGTCGGGCACCGGATCGGGGAACACCGTAGAAATATAGGCTTTGGACTTCCATATTTCCATGATGTCTTCAACTTCTACAGTATAGGGAGCATAGTTGGCATTATCGGAAATCAGTCGGATAGCCTTGTTTTTCTGTTTCGCTCCTGCGCGCTTATAGACTACTCCTTCAGAGCGTGTTATAAATACGTAGGTTTCTCCCTGCTTTACATCACTCCAATCTTCCACGTATTCTCCAATGATCATCGTTCCGGAAGGAAGGGGGAGCATGGAATCGCCTTTTATTTCAAATGCGCGGTAAGAACCTTGCTTCAGAAATGGTAATTGAAACTTCGGCAGTTCGCTGATATACTCAGGATCAGCATAGCCATTCAAATAACCTGCACTCGCCTTGACAGGGACAAGCTCAATGTTTTCACGATCCTCCGAGTCTACCGTTACGCTTAGCACCCTTAGATTGGAAGAGGCACCTTTTGATGTCGGTTTCCATTTTTCATTTATCTGTTCGTTGACAAGATTATCAATGCTAAGGTTATAGTATTCTGCTATTTTTTTTAGTAAATCATATTTTGGCTCAGCACGATCCTCCTCGTAGGCACCTACCAGAGATCTTTTAATTTCCATTATATCAGCAAATTGCTGTTGGGTGAGTCCTTTGCTTTTTCTTAGATATCTCAGATTGCTTGAAATATTTCTCATGTTAAATAAATTTGCAATTACTAAAATTGTTAGTATATTTATGCCAATAAAGTTAGTAACATTATTTAATAATCAGGAATTAATTATGAAAAGGTTCGTTTATATCATTACTGACAGGAACAGACAGGTGTTAAATGTTGGTAGGAGTGCTGATTTGCTAAAAACCATAGAATTCTACAGACAGATGCCAGAGTTAAACTGGTCAGGTTCTGATCACGGTAGCCGCCTGGTGTATTTCGAGGAACTTCAGAGTGAATCAGCAGCAATGGAAAGATTCCAGATGTTAAATCATTTTACAAGAGCTCAAAAGGAGCGCTTGATCCGTGATGTAAATGCCGACTGGCTGGATTTAGGCATTGCTCTTGATTACGAGCGTATGCTGTTAAATGAAGGGATAAATTTTCCGCTTAATATAAAGAAAGCGGCCTGAACCGCTTCCTTTATATTAAATTGATTTTACCACCCCGGAGCAAAGGTCAGACCGAATACTCCTTTTTTATTGTCTTGTCTTGAAAACGGTATTGCAAAATATGGTTCAAGAACAAAATATCCGAACATATTTACCCGAAGCGAAGCTCCAACACTCATTGATGGAGCCCGGTCAATGATGTTCGTCCCATTGGTAGACGTCCTGCCATCTGTAAGAGAGTTGTCTACATTTTGATTGGCATCATCTGGAAGCGTCCAGCGTATGCGGGAATTGCTATTATAAGCAAGTCCTATATCAAAGAAGAGATTCAAGTCGCTGAGGAGAAACTTAGACTCAAAGGCCGCAAGCTTGCGTGGGCCGGTGAATGGCAGGCGCAACTCAAAATTTCCTACCGCTATCTTAGAGCCTGTCAATTGATCTATATATGATGAAGCATTGTTATTGCTCCTATAGAATGATCCTGCTTCATAGCCACGAATCAGGTAGGGGTACCCCACAAATAGAGGATAAAGGAACTGCTGATCCTTGCCAATTCTAGAATACGAGTATAGACGGGCGGCAAAGGTCAGCGGTTTTGTTCTCACATATTTACGGATATCTACAGTTACGGCCTGAAAATTATAATTTCCCATGTAAGTTTCTATTCCCAGGCGGTAACGAAAACCTTGTAGGGGGGCCGTCAATCCAAAGAAAGAGTTGTCACCAACGAAAGCAGCGTTAAGCTGATATACAGTGAACGACTTTGTTCCATACCTTGCCGTTGCTTCATCTTTCGAGAGCTTTCTCCGGTCAGAATCATAAGGATAGGAGAGACTTTCGAGCTGCCCCATATCATTTACCCGTCCGTAAGAATAATTCGCCCATCTGTCGACGCGGTAGCTATAGCTGGATATTCCGGTTCCTAACTCAAATCGATAGATGCGGGAGAAGGGATAAGCCGCAAAAATTTGTACCTGATCCTCAAACGTGCGGATAATATCCGTACCCTCTGTATAGATTCCATTATAAGTGCCGTCACTCATATCTTCCACATTCGCGTCTTTTTTGAAGTCCTGAACATACATTCCGGATATATAGGGAATATGAGAAACGGAAGCCCCGTAGTTTATGCGTCCTTGTTGATTTACATAGGCCACCTGAGCCCCAAAATCCTGAATCTCTCCATTTATGGAGGCGGTGGCAATAATCTGATTGCGTCCAAGTATATCGCTGAATCTTCCCTGTATACCACTGTTGAGTCCGGTTCCGAAACGACCCACAGAAGCACCGACGCCGCTGCTGGCGAGGTAGTCTAACTGAAACTGTGGCCGGTATTTCGTAGGACGTATCTGCTGATTATCGATCTTTTCGAAGCGTTCGAAATTGTTAAGGTTGGCATTTATAAGATCTACACCCACTTGTCTTACGGGAGGGAGTGTGCCTGCCGTAAGGTCTACATCCCTGGGGTTAGCCGCTACCGCTTTGAAGTCTGCCGCTTTGGCGTTGTAGATCGTATACTTTTGTCTTCTGTAATAGGAGTAGAGGATATCATCGTTGCGGGACACACTCAAGGCTGGCGAGTATTCTGTAATACCACTGATCCCGGTAAAATAATCCGTTAGTTGTTCTGTATATCCGTTACTTAACGTATATCGGTAAAGATTTCTGAATCCATCGCGATTGGAGAGAAAATACACTTCTTTACCGGAAGCGGAAAATTGCGGATTCATATTATTTGCGCCTCTGAACACGGGGATATCGGTGATCTGTCGGCTGGCGATATCGATAACAGCGAGCCCGTAAGTGATGTCGACGCCATCGGCCTGGTCAAGCGTGGTGCGATCCGTTGTGAACACAATGGATTTGCCATCAGGAGAGAAGTGTGGCTGATAGTCAGAATAACGGTCGTTGATAAGTTGTGTAACTTGTTTACTGTTAACATTGTATAGATAAATATCGCTATAGCCATCTTTCAATCCGGTCAGGGCTATTTGTTCGCCATCAGGAGACCATGCCAGATTGCTGAACTCCTGCACTTCGCCCAGGCTTTCTGTCGAAAGTACTCTACCTGAAGCAATATCTACAATCATAAGCTTGTTTCTGCCCTGGCTATAGATTGTAAATGCGAATTTTTTGCTGTCCGGAGACCAGGCTCCTGCCGACTCAATATAGGCAAACTCGTCAACGTGGGTATTTGTCGCGCGACTGGTAAGCTTCCTGATGATCTTACCCGTCAGTGCGTCCGCAAGAAAGAGGTCAATACTGAAGAGATCTTTTTCTGATAAGAAAGCTACATATTTACCATCGGGACTTATTGCGGGAGCCACGTTCATGTCGCCTCCATTGCGATTATCTATAAGGCGCTTTCCTATAGGAATCTGTGCCGTATCTTTTAGAAACGGTCGGTAAGTATTCTCAATACTTGTTTTCCAAAGATTGGAAAGCGTACGCTCATCATAACCAAAAGTTCGCTTGATAGCATTTTGATATCCGAATTTCGCTGTAGCTCTGAAAAAAGGAACGATTACTGTATCTCCATAAGTTGAACCTATGTAAGACCAAAACGCTTCACCATAACGATAGGGGAAATACTTGTTACTTTCGGTAAGGTCTTTCAGACTGGGTATATCTTTATTGAGATAGGCATCTCGCATCCACATAGCGGTAAACGCATCCACCTTACCGATGGAGAGGTACTCCGCCATTCCTTCAACCATCCACAGGGGGAGGTTACCAATGTTCTCAATGCTTGTTGAATCTCCCGTAAACAGCGAATGGTATTGAAACGCGTGCACTAACTCATGTCCTAATACATGACGTGTTTGCTGATTCAGCTGCATGACTGGCATTAGCACCCGGTTTTTCATTCCTTCTGTTACGCCGCCGGTTCCTACACCAATTTCTCCCGGCAAAACCGTTGTCTGCTGGAAGTCGGAGTGGTTGTTATATATAATCAGTGGATTTTTCTTGGCGAAGGTATCACGAAATACCTGTTGATGAAGATCATACCATAGTTCACTCTCCTTAAGGAATTTCTGAACCATGGAGTCATTCTTAAAGTAAGAGTACATTTCGAAGTGCGGTGAGCTGTGAACCTTGAACTTCAGGTTCTTATACATCACCTTATTTTGACCGAAATATTGTGCTTGTGTTGTGTTGATGCTGGCTGCCATTGCTAACAGCAACATGATCAATGATAGGCGGAGGGTTTTCTTTTTTCTTATAAAATAGTCGACGTATCCCATACGATTTGAAATGTTTCCTAAATTACTTTTTTTGGAGAATAATACGTGAGGAAATACCAAAATGCTACAGAATAAGTAGGTGTGGAGGCGCCATTGATAGATTGCGCTGAATATAAGAAAGCATCGAACAGAGGATGCCAGGCGACATGTGTCTTGATCATTCGGAAAACCTTTAAAATACAAAGAGGGAGATCACTCTCCCTCTTTGTATTTTATTCTCCTTGTTCTTTCTTCTGCTTTCTGGCCTCGCGCCGTTCTTCACGACGTCGCTTACGTTCTTCACGGGGACTGAGTTCCTGACTTTCTTCATTCTGCTCCGGACTTACCTGTGTGCGCTTTACAGCTTGTACAGGTTCCGCGCGGTGTTCTCGTTCCGGATTTTCTAAAACGGTAGTATCAGCAAGTGCAGGTACAGAATCTATACTTACAGAGTCAGTCTTTACTGTGTCAGGACGTGGCGTTGGCGTTACACAGTTATAAGCACGTGTTATCTCAACTCCCGGTTTGGGGAATGCCCCGTAGGTATAGCCACTCGCCGGATCATGATAAACCTTCTCCATGAATTTTCCAAAAATCGGCAATGCTGTATGTGCTCCTTCTCCGGTACCGGAGCTTCTAAAATGCACGCTACGCTCATCACATCCAACCCAAACGCCGCTCACAAGGTCTTTGGTAACGCCCATATACCAACCATCGACGAAGTCTGATGATGTTCCGGTTTTTCCACCTATCTGATTTCCCTTTTTCCATAAATCCCATTCCCAAAGTGATTGCGATGTTCCTCCCGGTTCTTCCATGCCGCCGCGAAGCATATAGAGCATCAGCCAGGCGATCTCTTCAGAAAGCGTACGCTTTTGCTCTGCTTTGAACTCCTTAATGACATTGCCATCGCGATCAGTAATTCGTTGCACGAGAATAGGCTCTGTGCGTACACCTTTATTGAGGAAAGTACCATAGGCCTTAACCATTTCAAACACAGAAACGTCGTTGGACCCTAAAGCTACTGAGGGCACTGAACGTAGAGGACTTTCAATGCCACACTCATGCGCCCATTTAACGACATTATCCCAGCCTACCAGCTCCGTAACCTGAGCGGTAATTGAGTTTACGGATTTTGCCATCGCCCATCGCAGGCTCATCTCACGTCCTGTGAATACCCATTCAGAGTTTTTAGGCTCCCAGAATTTCTTCTCATGGTTCTCCTCATATGCGATTTTTACAGGCTTATCGGTAAGCTTATCACAGGGACTCATTCCCGCTTCAAGAGCCGCCAGATAAGCAAAAGGCTTGAAGGTTGATCCCGCTTGTCGTTTTGCCTGATTTACATGGTCATATTTGAAGTGCGTATGGTCTATTCCTCCCACCCAAACTTTGATGAACCCATTCGTAGGATCCATCGTCATCATTCCCGCATTTAAGATTTTCGCGTAATATTTTATCGAATCCATGGTCGAGAATTCAACCTCTTTATCACCATCCCAACTGAAAACTTTCATTTTCTTCTTTTTGTTCAGGATGTAGCTGATAGAATCCGGGGAGTCCTTGTACTTTTTCTTTAAGATCGCGTAAATTGGCAAACGCTGAGCCGCCTTTTCCGGAAAGTCAACGATTTCCTTGCCCTCTGAATCGCGCCACGGATTTTCACTACCCCAGGCATTATTCAACCGTCTTTGCAACACCTTCATCTGCTCCGCCACCGATTCTTCTGCATATTTTTGCAGTCGCGAATCAATAGTGGTATATATTTTCAGTCCCGATTCGTACAGATCATAACCGTTGTCGTCACACCATTTTTCAAGATACTTGGCCACTGCCGACCGCAGGTAAGAGTCTCCGCGATCCTCATCGCTTACTTCTCCCATATGAATGTTTAAAGGGCGACGGCTATATTCCGCGTATTCACTCCTGCTAAGATACTTGTACTTCTCCATTTGCGACAAAACCACATTACGTCGTTCCAATGCCCGCTCGGGGTAGTTCTCAGGATTATAAGTGGTTGTAGCTTTCAACATTCCTACCAGTAATGCCGATTGTTCAACGCTCAGGCTATCTGTTTCCTTGTTGAAATACTTCTTTGAAGCAGTTTTAATTCCAAAAGTATTATTACCAAAGGGTACGGTATTAAGGTACATGGTGATAATCTGGTTCTTACTATACTGCCCTTCGATTTTCAGAGCCGTAAGCCACTCTTTTAACTTATATACAGCGGTACGTAAAACCGGAACATATTTAATAAATCCCTGGCGTTTGTTATTTCGTGTGCGATAAAGATTCTTGGCCAGCTGCTGTGTAATAGTACTCGCTCCGCGCTTATCACCGCCAACTGTCGCCAGCATACTGGAAAACAGAGAACGAAGGTCTATGCCTGAGTGACTATAAAAGCGCGCATCTTCAGTGGCTACCAGAGCATTTATCGTCGACTTAGAAATTTTCTCAAATTCTACAGGTGTGCGGTTTTCCTTGTAATAGCGACCAAGCAACTTTCCATCAGCTGTATAAAGCTCCGAGGCAACGCGCATATTGGGCTCCTGAATGTCTTTAATGGTGGGTGAATACCCGAAAAGGCTCAGGAAGTTAAGCTCTAACGCACAGAAAAACAGGATGATGAAATAAATTAAGATTACAAAATATCTTAAGGGCTTATTCTTTATTTCTTTAAACATATAAATAATGTTGGCATATTTACATTTTATGCCGGCTAATTCGTATCAATAACAGGCAACGATAAGAATTTTTTTCTTTAGTTTGAACTGGAATTTATAAGATCAAGCCATTCAGGGCATTAGATTAGCCTTCAGTCCGCGTAATCGTAAATTGATCTGCATCATTGCTTATAGGAAAATCCTTACGGGCCTTTAATACCACTTCCTTTGAAATACTGAATGTGTAGAGATCTTCGTCTTCTGGTTTGTAATAAACCGTATTGCCATTAGGATCTATACACATGGATTCTCCCGCGTGGTATATTTCTTTCCCGTCATGTCCGACTCTATTTACCGCGATAACAAACGACTGGTTTTCTATGGCGCGCGCCGTAACAAGAGTTCGCCAATGCAATGACCGCTTGTCTGGCCAGTTAGCAACCAGCAAGAGCAAATCATATTCCTGATCCTTGTTGCGCAACCAAACCGGAAAGCGCAAGTCATAACATATAGCTAGATTTATTTTCCAATCTTTTAGCTGTACGATCTTGCGCGACTCCCCCGGGTCATACGAAAGGTGTTCCCCTCCCGGAGAAAAAAGATGCCGTTTGTCATAATATTCATAGCTGCCGTCAGGACGCATCCATAACATACGATTGTAGAATTTCCCACCTTCCCGTACCGCAAAGCTCCCTGTCACCACACAACGAAACTTATTTGATTGCTCCTTCATCCATTCCAGCGTGGGACCCTCCATGGGCTCAGCAAATTTCTCCGCATTCATTGTAAAGCTTGTATTAAACATTTCCGGCAATACAATAAGATCAGTACTTTCTCTGATGCCACCGAGTTTTAATGCAATGTTTTGCAGGTTCTTCTGGGGATTTTCCCAATAAAGATATGCCTGAAAGCTAGTTACTTTTAAAATACTCATTTACATAGGTTAATGGCTACAAACATAAATAATTTAAAACGTTAGAATTTAATTTTATTGTGTCTGCACGATTTTTAAAGTATCCCTACAGCCTCAAATCGTAGATTTTTTCAAGAGTATCTTTCCTTAACATCTCCTGACTATCAGCTACATAAAATTTTTCTTAAATTAGATCTTGTGAAGCAGTTAACATCTTGTCTTTGTTTAATGGTATTTGTCCTGTTAGGACGTTCTAATGAGGTATTCTCGCAGGATATACGTCTGATAGATCTGAATACCCTGGAATCCAGGTTTGCTTCCGGTGGTGACACCACCTTTGTCGTGAATTTCTGGGCTACCTGGTGCGGTCCATGTGTCGAGGAGTTGCCTCTTTTTGTTAAGGCACAAGCTGATTTAAAGAAGCGGTCTGTGAAAGTTATCCTTCTCAGTCTTGATTCAAAAACTAAGTTGCAGTCGGAGGTAGTGCCATTTCTAAAAAAAAACAAACTGGAACTTGAATGCTTTCTATTGGATGAGCCCGATGAGCAGGAGATGATCAATAGGGTAGATGCCTCGTGGTCAGGAGCCATTCCCGCAACATTAATCATTAACAATAAGCAAAAAAGACGTCAGTTCTTCGAGAAGCAGTTTAGCTGCGAAGAACTCATCAAAGCCATTAACATAAACATAAATCAATAAGCCAAATGAAAACATTCTTAACCTCCCTGTTCCTTGTGGTTGCCTTGCTGGCCACCGCTGCCGATGGTCCCGGATATCACCCCGGAGACGTAGTTCAGAATTTTACATTGAAGAATGTCGACGGAAAGTATGTTTCCCTAAAAGACTTTCGCAAAGCTAAAGGTGTAATAATTGTATTTACCTGCAACACATGTCCTATTGCAAAAGCCTATGAACAACGGGTAATAGACCTGAACGATCGGTACAGCAAGCTGGGGTATCCTGTAATTGCCATAAATCCCAATAATCCCGATGCTCAACCCGGCGATTCTTTCGAAAAAATGCAGCAGCGTGCTAAGGAAAAGGGGTATCAATTTCCCTACCTCGCTGACCCAGACCATATTGTTACCCGCCAGTTCGGTGCCACCAATACCCCTCATATTTTTTTGTTAAGTAAAGGAAAGGACGGCGATGTTGTGCAGTATGTGGGTGCTATAGATAATGATCGCGACGGTACAAAAGCAGATCGGAAACTTTATCTTGAAGAGGCTATAAAGGCATTGCAACAAGGTGTTAAACCCGCTACGATGGAGACAAAAGCTATTGGATGTACTATAAAATGGAAAAAGAGCTAAAATACGGGCGGCAATCTGCCGCTTGTTTTTTAACTCTTTTTATTAATTCTTTAAGGGGACAATCTTATCCCAAAGAAACCAAACCTTAGATTACCGAGACCGTCCAGTTCATTCCCCCTTGATTTTTTACAAGCTGCGCGAAAAGCATAAGCGTTTTCTTCCTATGCGTAAGTTGCCTTGTATAGGCGGATTGTTGTGTTGTTGCTGGATTGGGCAGATCCTTTTTAAAGGACTCGATTAATACTTCGAGGTCGGGGCCTGGTTTTTCTATTGTTTTCATCTTATTCAGGTTTATTTATTCTATGCTAGCGTAAGGTTGTATATGTTTAGTAATACAAACTTAATTAAAATATTCATAAAAGTGTGTAAAAAAGAAGATATATAGCTATTTTTCAGCGTTTTGTTTTTGTGTAGTACAAAATATAGTAAAATTGAAGTGGCGTTAATTCCTTTATCTTGTTTATATAGCAAGTACATTGGCTTTTTGTTACCGTTTCGACTATAAACATCGTTCTCTTTTATAAAGTTTTTAATTTCGCCAACTATATTTTAGATCGCTGTATACAGCTGTCGTCGGGGGACTTGTTTTCTCTCAAATAGTTAGTTTTAGAGCTCAATTTATGATTGAAAGCACTGTTGAATTAAAGTGGTTGGAATATATTGTAGTTCCTGTTTATGTTTTTCCGAAGCCTTCAGCCAATATATTATCGGAATAATTCGTTTTAAATTACGACTTTTGAAACGGGGCATTTTATGGCTCTACATAACAATTAATGATGAAACTGAATCTCAAACGGCCCTTGGCCTTCTTTGATCTTGAAGCAACAGGTATTACCATTGGTTTAGATCGTATCGTAGAAATATCTATTCTCAAAGCGTTTCCTGATGGATCGCAGGAGATAAAGAGCATGCGTGTGAACCCGGAAATGCCCATTCCTTATGAAGTGTCGCTTATTCACGGTATATATGATGAGGATGTTCAGGATAAGCCAGCATTTGCGATCGTAGCGCCCGAAATCGCCGCCTTCCTTGACGATTGTGATCTTGCTGGTTACAACTCGAACAAGTTTGATATTCCTATGCTTATGGAGGAATTTCTCAGAGCCGGTGTTGAATTTGACCTCGAGGGGCGTCGCTTCGTTGATGTGCAGAATATTTTCCACCAAATGGAGCAACGTACCTTGAAAGCCGCGTATCAATTTTACTGTGGTAAATCACTCGACAATGCGCACTCCGCCGAAGCTGACACCGTGGCAACTTACGAGGTGTTGTTGGCGCAGTTAGAAAAATATAAGGATACCCCCTGGGAAGATAAAAAAGGAAATACAAGCGTTCCTGTACAAAATGACGTCGATGCACTGCATGCCTTTACTAATCTTAGTCGCCCGGTGGATTTTGCCGGAAGAATTGTTTTCAATGATGAGGGTATAGAAGTATTTAACTTCGGCAAACATAAGGGCAAATGCGTTGAGGATGTATTAGACATCGAGCCCACTTACTACTCCTGGATGCAGCAGGGCGATTTTCCAATGTATACAAAAAAATGCCTTGAGAAGATCTGGTTACGCTGGTCAGCAAAAAAAGGAATTACCCCTCGCGGTCAGCATGCTGAACGTAAAGAAGGTGCAGTTAAAGGCAACTACTCCAACACGCAGCAACCCCGTCGTAATTTCAATCAGCCTAAAAAAGACGAAAAACCAGCCACTGCGGTGACAGATGATATGCTGAGTCAGCTTAAGCAGAAATTCGGTAAATAATACAGCTTAAAGACCGGCGTAAACGTCGGTCTTTAAGAATTTAAGATTGCGGCTCAAGCCTTTAAATTTTGTGCGTTTCACAGGCGACCTTCTAAAAAGAGCTTTGAAAATATCTTCTGTAATGTCGTCCCAATCACTCTGCGACATTTCCATAAGTTGCGGATTAGGGAGAAAAGACTTTTCCTCATGCGGTGTAGAGAATCGGTTCCAGGGGCACACATCCTGACAAACATCGCATCCAAACATCCAGTTATCCATCTTATTTTGAAACTCCTCGGGAATATCATCCTTCAACTCAATGGTAAGATAAGAGATACATTTAGAGCCATCTACGAGCTTGTTGTCAATGATTGCGTTAGTAGGGCAGGCGTCAATACAACGGGTACATTTTCCGCAATAGTCTTTTACTAAAGGATGGTCGTACTCAAGATCCAGATCGATGATCATCTCGGCCAGAAAGAAAAATGAACCACTTTGCTTATTTAGCATATTGGCATTTTTGCCTATCCAGCCTAATCCGGATCGCTGCGCCCAGGCTCTCTCTAAAACTGGCGCGGAATCAACAAACATCCTGCCTCCGACATCTCCTATATTATCAAGAATAAACTCGAATAGTTCTGCTAACTTGCTCTTTACAACATCGTGATAGTCTTCCCCATAGGCGTATTTGGAGATTTTTGGCGCCGTCGGATCTGTCTGGGTTTCGGGCGTGTAATAGTTATATGCCAATGATATCACAGATCGGGCGCCCTCTACGAGTTTCCTCGGATCAAGACGCTTGTCGAAGTGATTTTCCATATAGCCCATCTTGCCATGATGGCCAGCCATTAACCACCGTTCCAGTCGGGGAGCCTCATCTTCCAGAAATTCCGCGCGTGAAATGCCACAAAGCATAAAGCCAAGGCGATGCGCCTCGGCTTTAATTAATTCACTATTTCTGGATAATGTACTTTTCATCAAGTTCCAAATTTCAACACATCTGCCTTTACCGGCTGTTGCAAATTTAATGCCTGCGCTGTGTTTTGGCGAATCTCGTCAAACATTGCCGGATCCTTGTCGAGCTGAACGCCCAGGGACGGGATTAACTTCTTTAATGTTTGCTGCCATGATTGCTCATGGTATGATTCCGGAAAACATGCAGCCAGCAAATTTAGCATTATTGACACAGAAGTGGAAGCTCCCGGTGATGCTCCCAGTAAGGCTGCTACTGAACCGTCCTGAGCTTTAACAACCTCGGTTCCAAACTCCAGTTTTCCGCCTTCTTTTTCATCTTTCTTAATCACTTGCACCCGTTGCCCCGCTATAGCAAGCTTCCAATCAGCAGCATTCGCCTGCGGGTAGTATTTCCGCAAGTTATTTATCCGCTCTTTGTCTGACTGCAGCACCTGTTCTATAAGATAGCGTGTTAAAGAAAGATTGTGCAAGCCCGCGCCAAGCATCGGGATAATGTTAGAGGGCCGCAGTGATAGAAAAAGATCCAGGAAGGATCCTCGTTTCAGAAACTTCGTTGAGAAGCCGGCATAAGGACCGAACAACAAGGCTTTCTTGCCATCAATGACGCGCGTATCCAGGTGGGGCACCGACATAGGAGGGGCGCCGATCTCAGCGAGTCCATACACCTTAGCCTCGTGCTGCTTCACAATGTCTTCATTGTTACATACCAGCCATTGTCCGCCTACGGGGAAGCCTCCGAAACCTTTGGCTTCTTCTATGCCCGACTTTAGCAACAAGGGCAGTGCGCCACCGCCCGCGCCTATAAAGACAAACTTTGCTCGTAGTCGTGTTTGTTCGCCACTTGCGCGGCATCGTATTTTAATATTCCATAATCCACTGGAATCCTTACTTAAATCCTTTACTTCGGTATTCAAGGAAAGTTTCACGTCGGGCATGCTTTCCATTTTTGTAAAGAGCATGCGCGTTAATGCTCCAAAGTTTACGTCAGTACCTTCCATCATACGCGTTGCCGCTACCGGCTCCGAGAGCTCTCTGCCCTCCATGATCAGCGGTACCCACTGTTTGATGACTTCCGGATCTTCAGAATACTCCATTGCCGCGAAAAGAGGATGCTTGCTCAACGCCTGATGCCGCTTCCTGAGGAACGTTACCTGCTCCGCACCCCATACAAAACTAACGTGGGGAACATCATGAATAAATTTCTCCTTGCCATCGATAAAGCCACTTGTCACCAATGAAGCCCAAAACTGGCGGGATAATTGAAAAGCTTCAGCAATATTAACCGCCTTTTTAGTATCTATAGTACCGTCTTCCTTTTCAGGAGTATAGTTAAGTTCGCAGTACGCGGAATGCCCTGTTCCCGCGTTATTCCAGGCGTCAGAGCTTTCTGTAGCTACTGTATCCTGCATCTCAAAAATACGTATCTTTAAACCGGGTTCAAGGATCTTCAGCAGCGATCCTAGCGTCGCGCTCATAATCCCCGCTCCAATTAGTACTACATCAGCTTCCTGTCCCTCTACAGATGGAAATAATTTCATATTGGTCAAATAAGTAGAATGTTCATCCTGCAGTGTAATTAGGCGAACATCTGCAGTAACCTTAACACCAAATATATAAGAATATCGATCAACTTGGCGTCATTTCAACAAAAAAGCCCCCGCAAGGAGGGCTAAAATGTATAAATGACACGACTGTTACTTTAATGCCATTACGTGCTATTTCTGAAAAGCCTAGGAAATTTCCGCGATGAAAACACCTTCTTTTATCAAATCTTCCTGATTGCTCATGATTTGGTTAAGGGCAATCGTACCGATCACATACTTATAATCAACGCCATAAAAACGCTCTGTTATTCTCTCAAAACCTAGTCGCTCAATCAGGCTATCATCTTCATAACGAAGGTATACTTGCATGCTATATTCTGTTGAAAGACTGAAGCCGCTCTCACTACGATATTTTTTATATTCATAGCGATAGCCATAACGCAAGGAGGCGATGTCTGAAAGAACTGCCGAACCGGTGGGATGACCACCAGCACCCTTTCCGAAGAAAAATTGCTGATCAGCAAAGGCCGCCTGTACAATCACTCCGTTATATTCGTTCTCAACGTTGTAAAGGAAATCATCCGACTTAATGAATTTCGGCATTACATATAACACCACCTGTTTTTCGCCGAATTCAAGAGCCGTAGGCACCAGTTTAATCTTGTAATTCTTTTCTCTCGCATAACGGATGTCGTAAGCTGAGAGGCTCTGAATACCGATATTAAGGATATCCTCAGGTCGCGTAATGATTCCATAAGCATGAGAAGAGGCGATCACCAGTTTATATTTAGGATCAAAGCCGCCCACATCTGATGTAGGATCAGTCTCCGCGAATCCCAGATCCTGCGCCTGCTTAAGTGCCGTATCATAATCAAGATTCTCGTTGAAGATCTTAGATAGAATGTAGTTTGACGATCCGTTGAATATGCCTCTCAACGAATACAGTAACTCATTGTCGTAATACTCTTCCAAATTCCTGATAATAGGAATACTTCCGCATACTGCTCCTTCATATAAGAGGGAAGTGCCATGCTCTTTTTGTATCTGAAGAAGTTCCTCTAAATGCAGGGCAATCATCTTCTTACTAGCTGACACTACGTTCTTGCCATTCTTCAATGCCGTTGACACGATATAAAATGCCGCGTCGGTGTCATTTATAAGTTCAACAATGGTATTTATCTCAGGGTCATTAAGAATTTCATCGGCATCTGTTGTGAACAGCGATGCTGGAAGACTACGCTTCTTTTCGGGGTTCTTAATAGCGATTTTCTTGATTTCAAGATTCAGATCCTTCGTTTTGATAATGTCATTTAGCCCTTGCCCAACGACTCCAAATCCGAAAAGTCCTATAGTTAACTTAGTGCTCATGCGTATGTATTATAAGATGATGTATATAAAGCTGTCGTCGCAGGGAGATGTTTCTCCATGCCCTCGGCGACAACAGCATATGGTCAATGTTTAAAGCTTCGCGAATGCCTGCTCAAAGTCGGCTTTAATATCATCGATATGTTCTATGCCCACTGACACGCGTAAAAGGCCAGGAGTAACACCGGCCGCAGCCTGTTCCGCGTCGCTCAACTGCTGATGCGTTGTCGCGGACGGTTGAATAATAAGGGTTTTGGCGTCACCAACGTTGGCCAGATGACTCGTGAGATTCAATCCGTCAACAAAGGCTATCGCTTTTTCCTTGCCGCCTTTCATTTCGAAGCTTAATACCGCACCAAATCCATTTCTGAGATATTTGCGCGCGTTCTGATGATAAGGGCTTCCTGGCAGTCCTGGATAGTTAACTTTTTCTACCTCCGGATGCGACTCAAGCCACTTTGCTAATTCTAAGGCATTGTCAACATGGCGCTGTACGCGTAGCGACAACGTTTCTAATCCCTGTATAAACATAAAGGAGTTGAACGGCGAAACCGTGGGACCAAAATCACGCAGGCCTTCCACCCGTGCTCTTATAATGAATTGAATGTTCCCGAAAGGCCCATCTTGCCCGAATACATCATTGAACACCAATCCGTGATAACCATCGGAAGGTTCTGTAAACTGCGGATATTTACCGTTACCCCAGTTGTAGTTTCCACCGTCGACAATTACCCCACCGATACTTGTACCATGACCGCCAATCCATTTAGTTGCTGACTCAACAACGATATGCGCGCCATGTTCCAGAGGTCTGAACAAGTAACCACCAGCGCCGAAAGTATTATCTACGATCAGGGGGATGTCGTACTTCTGAGATAATTGAGCCAGTCTTTCAAAATCAGGGATATTGAAATTCGGGTTGCCTATTGTTTCGACGTACAGAGCCTTTGTGTTGCTGTCAATCAATGATTCGAAGCTATCAACACTGTCGCCATCCGCAAAACGGGCCTCTACACCCAGACGTTTAAAGGCTACCTTGAACTGATTGTAAGTACCACCGTACAAGTACGAGGTTGATACAAAATTATCTCCCGCCTGCAAAATGTTATTTAACGCGATAAATTGTGCCGCTTGTCCGGAAGCTACGGCCAAGGCTGCCACGCCGCCCTCGAGTGCCGCGATACGTTTTTCGAAAACATCGGTAGTTGGGTTCATCAAACGTGTATAAATATTTCCGAACTCTTTTAACGCGAAGAGATTAGCTCCATGTTCCGAATTTTTGAAAACATAAGAGGAGGTTTGATATAGAGGTACCGCTCTGGATCCTGTTACCGGATCTACTTCCTGACCTGCGTGAACTTGTAGTGTCTCGAATTTTAAATTAGCTTGTGACATAATATTTTGTATTTGGGGTAAGTGTAATTACTGAGGAGTATAGCGCTACGCTACGTTTTGAAAATCAACGTAATATAGTAAAACTAAAGATGCATTCGCGATGATCCGTATGCTTCAGCAGTAAATTTTATTTGACGTGAAATGCCTGTGCAAAGCAACAGGATAACAGAAGTGTTATTGCTCATGGTTTATTACAATTTATATTCTCCCGATTGTTTACGGGAACAGGATTTGGCACCTTTTCAGTAAGACTGATAGGTTGTCAGCGGGTCATAGAGCCTGGTCTCTCACCGCTTCTTTATAAATCAAAACCCGATAGGTATTGATAGTTAAGTTCCTGCTAATGGAACGTCGCAAATATAAGCGTCCAATGTGCAAGTCGCAAAAAAAAACCAAAAAAAGTAGCCGCTTGATAAAATGGAAGCGAGGAAGCCCTGGAAATGCCTTATAAAGTAAAATTTAAGGTATGTTACATCAAAATGATAGTCATAACTTACAGTTTATTGTATTTTTGCATCAATGAAATCGGTTAATGATTTAACTTTATTGCTAAGCAATGAAGTGTTGGATGGACAACTTCGTGCCATTGCTGAGAAAGTGCTGAAAAGCGAGCGGATAACATTTGACGAGGGTGTGTACCTTTACCAGAATGGTGAACTTGCGTATCTCGGTGTTCTTGCAAATTTTATCAGAGAGAAGAAGCATGGTAATAATACCTACTTTAACAGGAACTTTCACATTGAACCTACGAATCTTTGCGTTTACGATTGTAAATTCTGTTCGTATTCACGTTTGCTGAAACAACGTACGGAAGGCTGGGAGTTGAGTATGGACGAGATGATGGAAATTATCCGTAAGTACGACGATCAGCCTGTAACAGAGGTTCATCTTACGGGTGGGGTGCTTCCTCAGTATGATATGAAGTTTTACGTTGATTTTTTCAGCAAGGTAAAACTGCATCGCCCTGATTTGCATATTAAAGCCCTTACTCCTGTAGAGTACCACTACATGTTTAAGAAAGCCAAGCTTGACTATGCTACGGGTATGGCGAAAATGAAAGAGGCGGGCCTGGATTCTATGCCGGGCGGCGGCGCGGAAATCTTTGATAAGGATGTTCGTGATAAAATTGCTAAGGACAAGTGTACTTCTGAACAATGGTTGGAGATTCACGAGATCTGGCATAATCTGGGCATGCGCTCTAATGCAACGATGCTTTACGGGCATATCGAGGCTTTTGAACACCGTATAGATCATATGGAACGCTTACGTCAGCTCCAGGATCGCACCGGTGGTTTTCAGGCTTTTATTCCCTTGAAATTCCGCAATAAGGACAACCAGATGTCGGATATCGCCGAATCTTCGGTTATCGAAGATTTAAGAAATTATGCCGTAGCAAGGATATACCTCGATAATTTTGATCATATCAAGTCTTATTGGGCAATGATTGGCCGTAGCACATCGCAGCTTTCATTAAACTTTGGCGTTGATGATATCGACGGAACTCTTGACGATACCACTAAAATTTACACTATGGCCGGCTCTGAAGAGCAAACACCCGCGATGTCAACAGCCGAGCTTGTCGATCTTATTAAGAAAGTGGGTCGTAACCCTATTGAGCGCGATACTTTATACAATGTTGTTACGGATTACACCAATGTGCAACCCGACCAGGAGACGAAGTCTCGCTTTTATAAGTTGCCTGTTATTAATTAATTTAGCTTTAACTACTTAATGGAAAAGTTTATCTATATCATCCGTCATGGAGAAACAGATTATAATAAGCAGGGTATTGTTCAGGGGCGTGGCGTAAATACGGATATTAACGCCACCGGACAAGCTCAGGCTGAGGCTTTTTACAAGATGTATAAGGATGTGCCCTTTGATCGTCTCTACACTTCGACCTTAAAGCGCACCCATCAGACCGTGAGGAAGTTTATTGATAAGGATATTCCGTGGACGCAGTTTCCGGGGCTCGACGAGATGGCCTGGGGTATCTACGAGGGGAAACTTATGGATGAGCAGGTTCGTAATGCGCATGTCGATATGATGAAGTTATGGACAGGAGGGGAGCTGAATGAACGCTTTGCGGAGGGGGAAAGCCCCATGGATGTGCGTGAGCGTCAACTCATTGTTCTGGAGAAGCTTATCGAGAAGGATGATGAGTCTAAGAATATCCTGATCTGCATGCACGGTCGCGCCATGCGATTATTTCTTTGCTTACTCACTGAGCGTACACTGTGCGAAATGGAATATTTCCCGCATACGAATACCTCGCTTTATAAACTCCGTTACGATGGTGAAAAATTTCATCTGTTGGAGTTTAACAATACTGAACATTTAACGCTGTACTGTGAACAAAATTAAAATTTCCGCGGTTTCATACACTAATACCAAACCCTTTGCATTCGGTCTTCAAAGCAATACAGACTTTCTTGAGAAAGTAGATCTTGTCTACGACATTCCTTCAGTATGCGCTGCTAAATTAATTGATAATAAGGTTGATATAGGCTTAGTTCCAGTAGCAGCTTTGTTAAATATTCCTGATTATCATATTATTTCAGATTATTGCATCGGAGCCATTGGGCCTGTAAACTCGGTGTTCATCTTTAGCAATAAGCCAATAGAGGAGGTTGAAAGCTTGCGCCTGGATTTACAATCCCGCACGTCCAATAATCTCGCCCGCGTTTTACTGAAGAATTTTTGGAAAAAAAATCCGGTTATTGTTAGCGATCAGGATACGGAAGCTGATGCTTTCGTAGAAATTGGCGACAGAACCTTTGGCAAACGCGATAGTTTTCCGTATGTCTATGATTTAGCCGAAGAATGGATACGCTTCACAGGATTGCCTTTTGCATTTGCTGTATGGGCATCTAACAAGCCCATAGATCAGGCGTTTATCGATGAATTTAATGAAGTGCTCAAATATGGTCTTGATCGTCGTGACGAAGTGATCGCATCGTTGCCGTCAGTTCCTAATTTCGATTTACACGATTATTTGAAAACGCGCATCGATTATCCCTTGACTGACGAAAAACGCGAAGCTATAAAGCGCTTTCACCAGTATATTCAAGAACTTTAATTGTCATTTCCTGAGCTATCGCCGGCATCTGGCGATTAGCATCTTAAACGTCATGTAAGTTCGCGTTAAACAACTAATAACAGCAAAAAGCAAAACGATGCTTTTTAGCCGACGGGTAACCTGAAACCATGCTTATGATGTTGTCGGATAACGTCATAAGATTCATCAGGTTACCGGTCTCACAAAAGAACGTCTTTCGCGCTTCCTGGAAAATTCTACCATAGCCAATAAAATTTAATTTTTATGCCACCTGAATCCTCCCGGTGACATCGGAGTTTGTCCGTTACGCTGCAATGGGTACCGGTCCGCAGCGCCGACAAAACAAAGGTGAAATAATATTTTTTGCAAGTCAAGGCCATGTCTTTCAGTTTCTTAACTCTTCGTTGCTCAATACAATTTATCGTGTAAAAACCGAATGATTCAGCTTTCAAATAATCTTCGACCACGACGAAACGTGTTCGTCAATAGAGAAGTCTGTATGTCCGGCAATGTCACAATATGTCACATACAAGAGACCGGATGACACCTGAGCAAGTCGTGCAAAATTTCCGCATTGGCAGCCCCTTGCAAGCCACCTGTTCCGAGACTGACTCAGAACAGACTCGAGANNCGAAGCAGTCTCGAGTCAGACTCGGAACAGGTAGGTAGCAGGGATCTGCGATGGAGTAAGCGATGCCGAGCTGAATATCAGGCAGGGCGAAAAAGCGACTGCACGGTGCGTTATAAAGAACTACGAAATTTATTTAACAATCATTGGAATTCTTTTTAATGCGGAGATGCTATATGTCATAAAGAATTACAAAATTTATTTAACAAACGTTGGAATCAAATTTAATGCACTTATCTTGAAATTCTTAAATGGAATTTCTTTTTGCACGACTTAGCGACTATACTTAAAGTTTAAATTTTCTACTTTTAAATGAGGCTAATTTAACTGGATTACACGAATTTCCTTTTGTTGATAATGTTTAGATAATTAGCATTATGTTAAATAGGTATTTTGGATTAGCCCCTTCCTGCTCGTTATGATTATTCGAACGATGCATCGTGTTGCAGCTTTGCAACGTGCGATGTACAGGCAGCGTGTGATGTACTGCAAGAATGTATCGGGGCCTACGATTTTGTGGTGTGGCTTAGCTGCGAAATTGAGCTTGCCTGAGATGTATCAGTAACAGCTTTGTGTTTGTGCTTAGCTGCGAAATTAAGCTTGGATTGAAATGTATCAGGAACTGATCTGCAATATTAATTTAGGTGCACTTATATTTTTAATAATTATTTTCGGCACCATCTCATTAAGTCGGGAATTTCTAAGGCATTCATTTTGTCGCGGGTATTTGAAACTGCAATCGGTCAGATTGAGGGATTTTAGATATTTATTGCCGCGGGCAAAAAGCATACAAACGTGCTTTTGCCTGCGGCAATAAATATCTGACTGATTTAAATTCAACTCATAACCAGAGAACTCAACGACAATCAATTTCTCATCCTGAAAAGAATGCTCAGCAAGCAGATTCAGTTTGCGTTCTGCTTTGTATAGAAGCCTCTCCCCTCCTGAAATTTAAAACCATTTGAAAGCCTTGTCGTTTAGATAATTAAACTAATACTAATATCTATGAAAGACGTACATGTTAATGATCTGAAGAAGTTGCATACATTAATTGTCGACAGCATTAAAGGATATGAACTTGCTGCAGAAAAAATACAAGCTGATGATTTAAAGGCGCTTGCGCGCCATGTTGCTGATGAACGCCGATGGATGGCTCAGCGTATAGAAAACCGCCTCAAAGCTGATGATACTAATCTCTCTGAGGCTGACGATAAAGATTTTAAAGCTCTTTTACATCGCTCGTGGATGGAGCTAAAAACAAGCTTGACCGACAAGGATGATCAGGTGGTGCTTGAAAGTTGCCGAAATGGCGACAGAGCCCTTCTGGAGGCTTTTGACGATGCGCTACAGGGAGAATTGCTCTATGAGGAGTCGCTGAAGCTCTTTCTCATGGATCTGCGTCTGCGTGTAAACGAAGTTTTCAGGGAGCTTGACGATCGCTATTTTGCGATGTTTAAACAAAGTAATGAGCTATGAGGTCAATCTGGAAGGGATCGTTAGGTTTCGGACTGGTAAATATTCCGATAAAGCTTTATTCGGCGGTGCAAAACAGCGCGCTCGATCTGGATATGCTTGACGGACGGGATCATGCGAAGATCAGGTTTCAACGCGTTAACGAGCAGACGCATAAGGAGGTGCCCTTTGACAAGATCGTCAAAGGATACCTCCTCAAAGATGACTATGTGATTTTGGAAGATGAAGATTTTGAAGCTGCTAGTCCTAAGAAGACGAAGATGATAGAGATTGAGAATTTCGTAGATATTACGCAGATAGCTCCTATTTTCTATGAAACATCTTATTATGCCGAGCCGGAAGCTGCGGGTAAGAAAGCTTACGCCCTGTTGCGGGCGGCATTGCTTAAATCCAGGAAGGCTGGATTAGCTCGCTTCGTGCTGCGAAGTACCGAGAATCTCTGCATCATTCATCCAATGGATAAAGCCCTCGTAATTACTAAAATTCGCTTCGCCGAAGAAATTCGCGATACAGAGGAGTTGCTGCTTCCTGCTGATGGTGATATCTCTCGCAAGGAACTCGACCTTGGCTTGAATCTTATCAATCAATATTCTGATAAGTTTGACATTTCGGCATTCAAAGATTCCTATCATAACGAGCTGTTGAAGATTATAAAAGCCAAGGCAAAAGGTAAAAAGCCCGTTATCAGGAAACTTAAGCCTGAAAAGAAATCGAGCGATGATCTTTATGATCAATTGATGGCGAGCCTTAAACCAAGAAAAGGCGCTTGATGGCCACCGCATTCAATTCGCCTAAACACCCGCTCCTGAAATCAGGCGGTTGTTATCTCATTGTACTATGAGAACATGCACCCGTCAGCCATCGACAATAATTCTTGTTCGTCTCTGATCCATGATGCGGATGCTCGTTCCCTGCTATAAGCATATGCCATAGCTTTGCTGTGCCATGCAACGCCCGAGATTGGATTATTGCTTAATTTCAGAAGTTGCGTGTTTTGATGATAAGGTAAGCCATGAAATATCTCCCGATACCTGCATTTCTCACATTTCAGTCCCTGACAAAAAAAAGGCTGGTCCTTTAGCAGAACCAGCCTTTAAAAGTATTAATGAATATGGTTATTAAAGAGCCTTGATTTTCTCATCAATCTCTTTCATCTTAGCTTCGTTCTTTTTGATCTGATAGTAAGTCTTCAAATTTCTAAGAGCAAGTTCAGACTTAGCATCCAGTTCTGTCGCTTTCTCAAGGTAAGGGAAAGCCTTGTCAAACTCTACCATCGCTAATTTCATCTGAGCATTATACTCTGTCTGCTTGTTTGCCGGAAGCTTGTTTGCTTTGTTGTAAAGCTCAATACCGCGGTTCATCATCAGACCGCCCAGGTTGATGTAAGCGTCAGTATATGCAGGGTCAAGAGCAATTGCCTTTTTGTAAGATTCTTCAGCCTTTGGAAGATTATTGGCAGCATTGTAAGCAATACCTAAATAGAAAGGGAATAATTTATTTGAAGGATCTTTAGTAGCCTGCTGATTGATTTTTTCAATTACTTCTTTTTCTTTTCCAGCCATCAGGTTAAATTCAATTTCCTTAGTAGCGAGATCTTTGCTGTTTGGAAATTTAGAAACACCTTCATTCAGGGTTTTCAGAGCGTTTACGGTATCTTTTTCCTGCATGTAAAGCATGGATAACCAGGTATAGATATTTTCGTTCTGAGAGTAGTTTGTTGGGGTTAACTCTTTGAAACGAGCGATCGCGTTGGCGTTATCCTTACCATTCATCGCGGAAATACCGGCAGCGTAATTCAGCGTAGTATCACCAGGATGGTATTCAAGACCTTTAGAGAATTCCTTATATGCTTCCGCGTATTTAGAGTTATCTAAAAATCCTTTTCCTTTAATAAGCTGAGAATATGCAAGCACCTGTGCTGTTTTTGCAAGCTCTTCTTTTTGTGCTCCCGTAGTGTCTAATTCTTTAGCTTTTGTAAATGCTGTTGCTGCTTCCTCTGCGAGTGTTGCAGATGCTGATGTGCTGTCAGCTTCAGCAAGTGCTGAATAGATTTTAGCCTTGGTAAGCCAGGTCAAAGGATCGCCTTTTGTTTTTTCATGTAGCGAGGCCTTGTCGATAGATTCTTTAGCGGCCTGGAGTTTTGGACCTGCAATTGCCGGCGATGCCCCTTTTAACGTTGAATAACTGTCGTAATCGGATTTTGCTGAATTCAGCGCCGACTTCTGAGCCATTGCGGAGAAGGACAAGCCTGAAACCGCAAGCATTAATATTAATGATTTAGTGTTCATGTTCGTTTATTGAATATGTTGTATGACTTGGTTTTACAAAAAGTGTATTTGCGATTAACCTAATTAAAACCGGTGCTTCATAAAAACGAATGACTGCCGGATTTATTATTTTATGGGAAAGAACGCAGTTCAAAAACTCGCCGCAATATACTAAAAATGACGAAAGCGACAAGCTAATTACAATTAAGCGGGCTTTTTTGTTTTTGCCAGACCTTTGTATTTTGATCGGTGCTGCGGAAAAACTTGGAATACCTGAAACTTTGGGGAAGCCCTTTAAATCCAAAAAAGCCCCCATGAGTTGGGAGCTTTTTTGTTTTAATTCAGCAAGTTGAATTGCTTGAGTCTATTATTTACTTTTTCAAGTTCAACGATATCACCGTTGTTGTTGTAGAGGATTGCCAGTGACTGGAGAACCTTTACCGAGTTGGGGTTGATTTCGCCTGACTTAACAAGGTATCGTCTTGCCAGATCCATATAGTCATCCTTCTTTGCCTCGTTCGCCTTGATGTAGCTCTTGAGATAGAGAAGTCCCAGGGCATAATTACTTTCAAAATCGTCAGCGTCGAATTCAAGAACGTGCTTATAGTATTCTATAGCTTTGTCTGACTTGCCACTGAGATCGTACGCAAAGCCTGCCAGATAGTTTAATGCCGGATTTCCCGGATCTAATTTAATGGCATCCTTTACCAAGACTTCCACCATGCCGTACGCTCCTGATTCAATATTCAGATTGATGAGCTTAAAGAGAATATCGCGATTTTCAGGAAAGGCTTTTCTTCCCTCCTGCAGAATCGTTATTGACTTCGATGGGTTTCTGATGTCGTAGAGATTAGAAAGCGCGAGGTAATAATCTGGAATTGCGGTTTTCTTATCATCTACAAGACGCTCGTAATAGAAAATTGCCTTATCAAAACGTCCGAGCTTCTCACTTAGGAGTGCCAGATTGTGATTGACAATCTGTATGTCTGTATAGAGGTTATCAATCTCAAGGAAAGCCTTGTAGGCCTCAGTTACACGATCAGCGGCCAGGGCCTTATTGGCCTTTACCATCCAGGCTTTCGACATTTGACTTTTTACGAAGTCTAACTCCGGTTTATGTTCGTCATTGAATTTAGGATCAATGAGTTGAGATAGCGCGAAGTTTGTTTCGGCGATAGGATCCTTAACGTATTTTAACTTACGTGTTGAATCTGCGAAAGCTAATGAGGAATATACCAGGGCTTTGGTAAGGTTATTTCTGGAACTTGAAGAGTCCTTACGCGTAACCATCGCCTTGTCAATGAATCCTTTCGCCTTTTCAAGATTGGAGAACTCCCCTGTATTGGAATACAAAGCGAAGCTGTTCATAGCTTCTTTTGAAGGAGCCTGCGCAAAGGCGGCTCCTCCGGAAAATGTAGCTGCAAGAAACAATAAAATATAACGTCTCATATTTATTCTTCTGTCGAGTCATCAGCCTCTTCGGAATCATTCTCTTCAGGAAGGTCATCACCTTCTTCTTCTTCTTCAAGATCCAGTGCTTGTTCATCTAACACCGGTTCGTTCAGGAGTTCTTCCGTTTCCGCGTCTTCCTCGTGTTCAACCTTAGCTATCGAAGCGATTTCATCATCGCCCTTCAGAGAAATCAGGCGTACACCCTGTGTTGCACGACCCATGATACGAAGCTCGCCAATAGCAATTCTGATAACGATTCCCGACTTGTTAATGATCATCAGGTCATCTGTATCTGTAACATCTTTTATGGCAACAAGTTCTCCCGTTTTATCGGTGACATTGATGGTTTTCACACCTTTACCACCGCGGTTTGTTACGCGGTAATCTTCCAATAGTGTACGTTTACCATAGCCCTTTTCAGATACTACGAGAATGCTGGTTTCCGGATTGTTGACGCTGATCATTCCGATCACCTCATCCTTTTCGTGTGCCAGCGTTACACCACGTACACCGGTAGCGGTACGCCCCATTGGACGAACGGTTGCCTCATTAAAGCGGATAGCTCTGCCAGAACGCAGTGCCATGATGATCTCGCTGCTGCCATCCGTTAAATTTGCCTCCAGTAATGTATCGCCCTCGTTGATGTTAATAGCATTTATACCATTAGCTCGCGGACGGGAGTATGCCTGAAGGGAAGTCTTCTTGATAGTTCCCTGACGCGTACACATGATGATAAAGTTATTTTCAAGGTAGTCCTGATCTTTAAGATTTTTAACCTTGATATACGCTTTGATCTTTTCTTCTTTCGGTATGTTGATGATATTCTGAATAGCGCGCCCCTTGCTGGTACGTGAGCCTTCAGGAATTTCAAACACACGGAGCCAGAAACATCTGCCCGCTTCGGTAAAGAAGAGCATATAATTATGATTGGAAGCGATAATTATATGTTCGATGAAGTCCTGATCGCGGGAGTTTGAACCCAGGGATCCCTTGCCCCCACGTCCCTGACGATGGTATTCTGTTAATGGGGTACGCTTGATGTAACCCTCATGAGAGATGGTGATTACTACACCTTCATCCTCAATGAAGTCTTCCATCTTCATATCCTCAGCTGAGTGTACAATTGAGGTTCGTCGTTCGTCACCGTACTTGTCGTCAATTTCAGTAAGCTCATCTTTGATGATCTTCATGCGAAGGCCTTCGTCAGCGAGAACAGACTTCAGGTACTCGATCGTTTTCATGAGCTCAGCATATTCTTCCTTGATCTTATCACGTTCAAGGCCTGTAAGGCGGCGCAACGTCATATCAAGGATCGCGCGAGCCTGAAGGTCAGAAAGGCCGAAGCGCTCAATGAGTCCCAGGCGAGCGTCTTCAGGCGTTGGAGAATTGCGGATAAGTCTGATTACCTCGTCAAGGTTATCAATGGCAATAAGTAATCCTTCGAGGATATGGGCCCTTTTTTCTGCCTCCGCAAGTTCAAAACGGGTACGTCTGATAACCACCTCGTGGCGGTGATCAACGAAATGCTTTATGAGGTCTTTAAGGTTAAGCAACATCGGACGGCCATGTACTAGCGCGATATTGTTAATGCTGAAAGAACTTTGTAGCGCGGTATACTTGTAGAGGTTGTTCAGAACAATTGAGGAATTGGCATCACGTTTAATTTCGTAAACGATGCGCATTCCGGAACGGTCAGATTCATCTCTGATTTCTGATATTCCTTCAATTTTCTTTTCATTTACGAGGCCTGCCGTCTGCTCAATCATCTGAGCCTTGTTTACCTGATATGGAATTTCAGTAACAATGATGCGCTCGCGATCATTACCGAAGGTTTCGATCTCAGCCTTAGCACGCATTACTACACGGCCGCGACCGGTAAGGTAAGCTTCTTTTACACCCGAATGACCGTAGATGATACCACCTGTAGGGAAATCAGGAGCCTTAATGTGCTGCATGAGCTCGGTAACCTCGATATCTTTATTGTCGATATAAGCTGTGGTCGCATTGATCACCTCCGTTAAATTATGAGGCGCCATGTTGGTAGCCATACCCACGGCGATACCGGATGCTCCGTTTACCAGGAGGTTGGGGATTTTCGTTGGAAGTACCGTAGGCTCTTCCAGGGAGTCGTCAAAGTTGAGCTGATAGTCAATAGTATCCTTATTGATGTCAGCAAGCATTTCTTCAGCGATCTTTTTCAGACGTGCTTCAGTATAACGCATTGCCGCAGGCTCATCTCCGTCAATAGAACCGAAATTTCCCTGTCCATCTACTAAAGGATAGCGTAAGCTCCACTCTTGTGCCATACGTACCATGGTACCATACACAGAGGAGTCGCCATGCGGGTGATATTTACCAAGCACGTCGCCGACGATACGTGCCGATTTTTTGTATGGTTTGCCGCTGGTAACACCGAGATCGAGCATACCATAAAGTACGCGTCTATGTACGGGTTTCAGACCATCTCTCACATCAGGAAGCGCGCGGGAAACAATAACAGACATCGAATAGTCGATGTACGCCATTTTCATTTCCTCTTCTATATTTATGGGTATTATGCGATCGTTTCCGGATTCTAAATGTTCATTTTCTGTTTCTTCGGCCATCGTTGGATTTACAAATTATAATACAGTACTTCTATTATATGAAGCCGTGCGAAGATAATAAATTAATATCTTAATGTTAAACCTAAGTGGCGCCGTGGCGCTGTGCTGACTTATTTAACCCAGTCCATGCCCTGCTTCAGTAGCGAAAGGGTTTCCGCTTCGGCACTCCCCGCCGGAGGCTGGAAGTTGTATTGCCAGTTCGCTTGCGGAGGCAGGCTCATGAGTATAGATTCTATACGACCTCCGGTTTCCAATCCGAAACGGGTACCGTCGTCATATACCAGATTAAATTCGGTATAGCGACCGCGCCGCAGGTATTGCCACTGCTTGTTGTCTTCGTTAAAGTCGCTGTCGCGGCGGCGTTCAGCAAGTTCCGAATACGTAGGAACAAAGCTACGGCCCACCTGGAGCGAAAAGTCAAAGAGCTGTTCCCAGCTTAGCTCTGTATTCTCTGGTTTCAGTCTGTCGTAGAAAATTCCCCCCACGCCGCGGGTTTCGTGTCGGTGTTTGATGAAGAAATATTCATCGGCACGCTTTGAAAACCGTTGATAAAAGTCGGGATGCGCCATGTCGCATACAGCTTTTAGCTGGGTATGGAAAAAACGGGCGTCTTCAGGAAATACATAATGAGGACTCAGATCAATGCCACCACCGAACCAACGCGTATCTTCGCCGGTTTCGAAGTAACGTATATTCATGTGGATGATTGGCATGAATGGGTTTCGGGGATGTAACACTATCGAAACTCCGGTAGCGAAGAAGTTGCGCTCCTGCGTATTGAAGGATTTGCGTACTGCCTCAGGAAGTTCGCCGGCAACAGCGGAAAAGTTCACGCCCCCTTTTTCAATGAGGTTCCCATTTTGGATAATCCTGGTTCTGCCACCGCCGCCGCCGGGGCGCTCCCACTGCTCTTCTTCAAAAGTTGCCTGTCCGTCAAGTGCTTCCAGGGCGCTACATATCTCATCCTGGATTTTCTGATACTCGTTGGCGATATTGTCTTTACTGATCATTTGTATTTAAATTAAGGGGTACATCCGCTTTTATGGGAGATTGGGGCATCAGATACGCCAGGATGATACCAATTAATGGCACCAGGAGGGCTCCGATGGCATTCAGCCAAAGAAAAGAGATGATATCAAGGTAGTATATTAGTAATATTAGTAATTCCGTAAAGATTGCAGCTATCAGAACCGACCTTCCATCCACGCACTTTACATAAAAAGCAACAAGGAAAATGCCCAGGATGGTCCCATAAAATAAAGATCCAAGGATATTTACGGCCTCTATTAAGGATCCCATTCTGGAGGCAAGCATGGCCATGGCTACGCTAAAGACGCCCCATATAAAGGTATGCACGCGTCCTAACCATAGTTCTTTTGAAGGGCTGTATTTTGCCTGGGAGGTTCTGAAGTCGAGCATTGAGCTGCCGGCCATGGAATTAAGTGCCGCGGATACGGATCCCCATGAGGCCATGAAGATCACGGCAAACAACAGGCCGACAAGTCCTTTGGGCATCTGTTGTTTGATGAAGTATAAAAAGATATAGTTTAAATCGGAAGTGTCAGTACGCAGCTCACTCTCCTTAATTAAGATATTTATCTCCTGACGCATGTTATTGATCGACTCTTGCTTTTGCTGTAATTGAGTGACTGTTTGTGTGTCATTGATTCCTGCCTTATGCTGGACTGCGAAGCGTTTTGAAAGATCGGCGTAGCTGTTTTGCTGCTTAGCATAGTCATCCTGCAACTTCTGCATACGCTCAGGATAAAGCTCTTTCAATCCGTTCAGGGCGGCATCATTAAAAGATATAGGTGCTGACTGGGTACTATAAAAGGCGAATAGTAATATGCCGATAAGCAGGATAAGCAGTTGCATGGGGATTTTAACAATACCGTTAAGCAGTAAACCCAGGCGAGCATTTTTTACATCGCCAGCCGTAAGATAACGGGCGACCTGACTTTGGTCTGTACCGAAGTATGATAGTGACAAGAAAAATCCACCAATCAGTCCGCTCCAGATGTTGTATTTATCTTTCCATGAAAAGTCGGTGGTGATGATGTTGAGCTTCCCTGCCTTTCCTGAAATTAAAAGAGCATCGCTGAACCCCAGTCCCGCGGGTAAGCGATGAACAATATAATATCCCGCGAACGCTATCGCGGACAGGATAATAAGAAACTGTAGCTTCTGTGTATGTTGAACAGCGCTGGCACCTCCGGCACAGGTGTATATGATCAGTACCCCGCCCATAATGAAGGTGGTTATGTAAATGTTCCAGCCCAGCAAGGTCGACAGAATAATGGAGGGCGCGTAAATGCTAATGCCTGTAGAGAACGCGCGGGAGGTTAAAAAAAGAAAGGCTGTAAAATAACGTGTCTGTTTGTTGAACCTCTTTTCTAGATATTCGTAGGCCGTAAAGACGTTCAGTTTTTGATATACAGGAATAAAGGTTACTGATATGACGATCATCGCCAGTGGCAATCCAAAGTAATATTGAACAAAACGCATACCATCGGCATATGCCTGCCCCGGCGCGGAGATGAACGTAATGGAGCTTGCCTGCGTAGCCATTACACCCAGGAGAACGAGAAACCATGGTGCGCTGCGTCCGGCGCGCAGGTAGCTGTCAGCACCAGATTGGTGGCGACCCTTATATACACCATAAATGATAATGCATATAAGCGTGGCGCTAAGTACTATCCAATCGAGAAAACTCATGCCCAGTGCTTAGTGATATAATAATAAAAAGCTATCTGTACCAGTAACACCAGAATCACAAATGCGTAAAGTACGTTCCATTTTTGTTTATCGCTCATTATATTTTAGCTAGTACGGGGCTTCGTGAGATTGCTGGAATCCCCGTCATATTAAATACTTAACGAGTTATTTCGGTTGTTTGTCTTTCGAAAGGAAATTCATTAATAATCTTATTGCTCCAACGTTTCCTGCGGGAAGCTGTCGGAAGAATGAAAGAGATGTATAGATGTATGTACCCTTTCCGTAATTGCAATACAAGGTGGCGCCGGCAAGAGGCGATTCATCCTTGTCATGCATGGAAAAAAGTGTTTTATAATGATCGTCCCAGGTATCGGCGAAGTATAATCCTCGCTCCTGTACCCAATTGTCGAAGTCGGTTTGCGTAATTTTATTGGGAGATAGCAGCAATGGCGATGATGTATTTGTAAATTGAACGTCCGCGTCCTCTTCCGTAACTCTTTTGGTTGATATTGAGAATGGATAGGGACCCATTTTGGTTGTCGCCAACTCCTGAACGGTGTTATATTGCATGACCAAACGACCGCCGTTATGTACGTACTGCATAAGTACCGGAAGCCAGTATTGCATGCGCTTTTCAACATTTACCGAACGGACACCGGTAATGATAACATCGAAGTCTTTCAAGGCCTCCGCAGAGGCGAAGTCTATTTCCTTTAGGGTGACTACGTTGAGCCCGGCCTGACGCAGGAAATCAGCAGTATAATCGCCGGCACCTTGTATAAATCCGACCTTACCAGTGTAGATATTCCAGTTTTTCGCAATCACGTTCGCGGATGCCGTGCTGAAGTATTGTAGTGCGGGGATGTGGTCGTAAAGAATCAGGTGTTGCGTTTTATTAAAGCGCTGCGTGGCTGTTTCCACAGAAAGCAGAAGTCGCGCGCGTTCATTTCCTTTTACCGATAAAAGGCCTGCCGGTATTTGCAGCTGATACACGGTATCCGTTCCCGCGGGAAGGTTTATATTTTCAAGGCTGCTCAGTACTTTTGTATCTTGTTTGATAACAATCCTGGCGTTTTTCAGAGCTTCGATTGTTTTTATGTGAACAGCGGTATTTACAGGCTTGCCACTTTCGTTGATGAACAAAGGTTGCGTAAATCCTGTGATCACCGCCGGTACGATACGCAGAGGCTCTGTTATATCTCCTTTTATCGGATCCAGATGTTTATACGATAATGGCAGGCTAACCTCAAATTTACGGGAGTCGACCGTTAGTGTAAGGCCTGCCTGAGGTGTGCTATGCATGTCTGGTACTCCTGTTAATTTCTCATCGGGAATGGTATAATGGGAAATGTCTGTAGGTGATTTTGCAAGCCAATACGGCTCGGTAAGAGAAGTACTGTCAGGCAGCCGTAACGAATTGGATTTGCTGAACAGGATATCCGCATCTAAGGCAGTGTTGATCGGCAGTATTTGGTCTTGCCATGTCAGCCCCTGGAGGCGAATGTTACTTTGTCCCCGGGCAATGGCGTTCAGTTGAAAGTTCAAAGCTTGTCCTGCGGTGGCTTCCTGTTTTGTGGTAACGAGCTCCGCCATAAATCCGCAACAGTCGAGAATAATTTCATCGATTTCGCGAAGTTTTACCTGGCGCCAGAAAGGGTCGGCAAGTTGGGCGATCTTTTGTCTGATGTTCAATAAGGTAACCACGCTTGCTGAAGGATCGCCGTAATTATAATTTTTTAATACCTGAGCGATGTCATTGCCGATGTCTTTGCGAGCAATGCGTCCCCAAGTAATGTCTATGTTGTCGAAAAGAGAACTTTTCGCAGGCTTGCCGTCAACAAGTTCGAAGTACTCTTGCTGAATGCCGGGGGTGGATGGCGTGCCTACTCCCTGACTATGGTGCATGCTTCTGCTTCTGCCTGCAAGTTCTCCGTAACCCTCCCCTAATCCAGCATTGTACTGCCCTGTGTTGATTTTTAGCTGATTGTCATTGATGGTATTATTGCTTCCAAAGCGGAAGGTGTTGAACAAGATTCTCTCTGGTTGCCATGCGTCGAATTTATTGAGTTGATCGGGATAGCGCTTTTTATCTGCAGCAGCCCTAAACGCGGCGTGAGCAATTACGGCAGAGGCTGCGTGATGGCCATGTCCCGCGCGGGTGTCCGGAGGAAAGCGACAGATGATAACGTCGGGTCGGTACTTGCGTATCGACCACACCACATCCCGCGTCAAGAGATCGGCGTTCCAATGTGTGAATGTTTCTTCCTTAGTCTTAGAAAAGCCAAAGTCGATAGCCCTGCTGAAGAGCTGTTGGGCGCCATCAATTTTCCGCGCTTCCAACAATTCATATGTACGAATAAGGCCCAGTGCAGCGCCCTGCTCTGAGCCGATAATATTTTGCCCCCCATCACCGCGCGTAAGAGAAAGATATATTGTGCTTGCATGCTCACCGTTGGCAAGCCAACTAAGAAGCCTTGTGTTTTCATCATCCGGATGAGCAGCGATATACATGACATTGAGTAGTGTGTTCAGGCGCTGGATTTTTCCATAGATATCTGTTGCCGGCGCCGGTCGGAGTTGTTGCGCGAAGGCGGAGTTGAAATAAAGCAGGATCAGAATCAGGAATATCTTTCTAATGTTCATGTAGATACGATGTTTGTGTGTTGGGATGGGTGAGCAAAGAGGCAATTCGATGTGATGAGTGCTATGCGGGGGCATCAACGAAAGATGCTAATGGTATAAGAGCGCACCTTCCGGAAAAATTGCTTTTCAGAAAGGTGCGCTCATTGGAGGACGATCTTGTTACTTTATAGCTACAGGGACAACGACTTTTTCCCACTTCAGCTCGAAGCCTTTTTTAGTGATGACATACACCAGGCGCTCCTGACTTGAGCTGCTTGTTTTAGGAGTTACGTCTACACGTAGAGCGTCCTGTGCCTGATCGTATTTGTACGCGCCCCATTGCTTTGCTACTTTATTAAATACCACTGTCCATTTGCCCGACTGCTTGGCAATAACGAAGAATGAGTAGGATCCCGCAGGAAGAGTTTTTCCTTCAACATTAAGGTCTTTGTCGGAGGTGAAGGTAGTTGCGGCGTTTGCACCGGCGCGCCAAACTTCTCCATAAGGAATAAGGGCTCCCAGGATTTGACGTCCTTTCACTGAAGGACTGCTATACTTAATTTCAACATTGGCCTTGCCTATCTTTCCGCTTACACTGTCCGCAGGACTTAGTACCGGTTTTTTAGGTTGGGCAATGGTGTTCATGCTGAACAGTAAGGTTACAGCGACCATTCCGAGGACACTGAACAAAGAAAGGGACAGTTTTTTCATTTTGCTTTTTTTAGGTGTTAAATTTTTTTGAAGCAGGTTTTTACCTGTATTTATTCAGGCCTCCAAATTACGGTATCATAAAAGCTTTAATGCCTGTGAATTGTAAAAAGCATAGAAATTTATTGTAATCCGCACCTAAAATTTGCCTCGCCTGCGTAGCAACCGAGCCGTAAAAAGCTTCGGGTGGGTGCTATATATTTACTGTTTAATAGTAGGTTTGTCGCGGAATATTTATTAGTTTGAGCCATGCAAGTTTCTCCGGGTATGATGAAATGGATAATGCGTTTTTATCCGCCTTTGTTGTTTCAAGGAATTTGGACAATAGGGTTTCATGAGGATTATCGCGGTGTGGATGTAAAGATCATCAGAAGCTTGATGAACATGAATTATAACAAGTCGATCTTTGGCGGCACAATCTATGCTGCTGCAGATCCGTTCTATGCAGTGTTGCTACATCAGCTATTATCGAAACGTGGCTATAAGCTGGTTGTATGGCAAAAGGCTGCGGATATTGATTTTATAAAGCCGGGGTACGGCACCCTGAGATTCAGTATTCGGATTTCTGACGATGAACTGGCGGAAGTATGCAGCATTATTGATAAGGGTGAGAAGTGTATCAAGTCTTTTCCTATTACAATTATGGATAAGAGCAATGAGGTTTGCGCAAAAGTAAATAGCGTTGTTTACGTAAGAAAGAGGATTTAAATCTTATAGAGTTGCGTGAGAGCAGGTCGTGTCTGAGCGAATGCTTCTTTACTAACTTGCTGGAAACTATTTATTACTTATATTTTTAGAGCCTATGAATCGTTTGAGCCCATATAATATAAAGCAGTTAATCATTGAGGGCGAAGGTGTCAATCTTGATTTTAAGAAAACCATTCCTTCTTGTGCTAAGATAGCGAAGACGCTTGTAGCTTTTGCGAATAATACCGGGGGACGCCTTCTTGTCGGAGTTTATGATAACGGAGAAATCAAAGGTGTACGTTCTGAGGAAGAGGAAAAATATGTAATAACCAAAGCTGCACATTTTTACTGCCGTCCGGCGCTGGATCCGATATTTGAGGAAGTGTATATTGATAATCGCATTGTCCTGGTAGCAACTATCGGCGAAAGTGATGTAAAGCCTCATTACGCCTTAGGCGAGGATAATAAATGGTGGGTATATGTACGCGTTAAGGATAAGAGTTTGCTGGCCAGCAAGATCGTCGTGGATGTGCTTCGAGGTCAGGCAGCGGATGAAGGGGTTCTGATTGAATATTCGGAAAAGGAAAGGGAGTTATTACAGTACCTGGAGAAGCATGAAAGTATAAAGGAAAGCGAAGTGGGCAAACTTGTAAAGCTTCCGCGAAGGAAGGCACAGCGGCTAATGGTAAAGCTCATCCTTTCCGGCCTTGTCAAAGTTATCAAGTCAGAAAAGGATGAACTGTATGTAGCTTGTTAGCTATACCGTTTTAACGAACTTGGTGTCGTAATTTTCTATGTCCTCTATATATCTGTTTTTTACAAGGAAGTCGAAGAGAGGTCTCGCTTCCTCAGATACCGGCATATTGGCTGTTGTGACAATTTCATCGTCGTTTTTACTACGATATGGATACGCGTAGAGCTTTACCTTTTTGCTGAACAGGTCGCTTACATAGGCTAAAAGCTCATCCGTATACCCTTCACTGTATCGGCTAGCGTCAAATACACGACGTAGGTTGGCAATATTTGTTGAGATGCCTACACTGTGCGGCTTGCATCGCGACAGGTATCCTGCAAGTTTATGATTGCGCGTAAAATTTGAAACGATAACGTAATTTCCTGTGGTTGCCAGCTCTTCCGCCCGCGCGGCGAATTCCATGAGATCTGAGTTATTGATATCCGGGTCATCATCCAAAGGATTAGACATGAGTACTTCAATAAGAACAATGATCCGCTCGTCGTTTACCAACTGACTTTTCTTAAATTGTTCTACGGCCTTATTGAAGAGGTCGAAGTTTGGCGTAGACTTTTGTTTGAACTTCGTGCGAAGAATCATTACATCTTTCTTATAAAGAAGATCTTTAGCCTGACATACCTCCGCTTTAGGATCAAACACTGCGGCACTAGAGAAGCCTTTGGCAATTAGATACAGGTTTGCAAGGCGCTCATTAACGTGGCTGAACGCCGGTCCTTTTAAGTCTACCAGATCAATTTCCACTGATGCTACAGAGAGATTGTCAACCAGCGATTCAATCATCGTTTGAATGTCTGCATTCAGGAAGTAGGCGGCAAATACCAGATTTACACCAATAATGCCGAGTACGTTTTGTTGAAGTGTAGTATCGCTATCCAGCAGGCGCAAGTGGATGACCATGTCGCTGGGTGGCGCCCCCACCTCGTCTTGAAACCTGATGCCCATCCAGCCGTGAGGGTCATTGGTTTTGCTATAGTTCAGTGTAGTAACCGTGTTTGCAAGTACGAAGAAACGCTTTTCAGTATATTTATCAGTGATGAGTCGCTCTTCCAAAAGTTGAAACTCGTGATCGAGCATCTTCTCTATCCTCGACTGACTGACATAGCGACCAGATTCTTCTTTTCCATATATTTCATCGCTAAACGCCATGTCGTAGGCAGAGATGGTCTTTGCAATAGTTCCGGAAGCTGCTCCCGCGGTAAAGAAGTTTCGGGCGACCTCCTGTCCTGCCCCGATTTCAGCAAACGTTCCGTAGATACTTGGTTCTAAATTGATTTTTAAGGCTTTTCTTTTGGTCTCTAATATATCGCGCATGCTCAAAATTAAGATGTTTCGATGTAAACAATGTAAGCTTAAGTTCAAACGATGAAGTTAGTGATAGGTTTTTAAATAACGTTATTGGGAAAGGATTTTTTGCGGCCCGGTTTCCTTTAATAGAAAAAGCCGGAGTTGTTTAACCCCGGCTTGCAATAAGTATTCTATAATTCAGAATACTACTGAATGTTTATTTGTCTTGAAACCTCTTTCGCTTCTTCTCTTTTAGCGATATCAACTTTCAATACACCGTCGACGTAACTTGCGGATATATTTGCCGCATCAGCACTTTCTGGAAGCGTAAATGACCGGGAGAACGATTGATAACTATATTCCTTTTTGCTATATCTTCTGCCAGTATCATTTTTCTCTGCCTGCTGTTCTGCTCCTATGGTCAGCACGTTTTTCTCTACTGATATCTTAAAATCTTCCTTCTTGAGACCAGGAACCGCTAACTCTACATGATACTGTCCATCGCTTTCGGCAATGTTAACGGCAGGAACCCTTGACGTTAATCTATCAGAAATATATGAGTCATTTAAGAATGAATCGAAAACATCATTAAACCAAGGTTTCAATCCGTTGTTACTGTTTGTGAACTTTACTAGTGCCATTTTTATTTCCTCCTATTATTTTAATCAATTTTCAGAGGATTATTCAATTTGGATGCCATTGCGGAAATCGGATGAATATTTTAAAAAAGTGGACAATGTGGCATTTGTTTTTATTTTTACTATGACAATATGGCGTTATTTATGACTTGTGATTACTATTTTAAGGTGCGTGTGCCTATTAGATTTGGGGATATGAATGCGTACGGGATGGTAAATCACGATGTGTTTTTAACTTATTTGGAGATAGCTCAGGCGGGATACTGGAAGAATATCGCGAATTGGGAAGGCTATTCTCAGGGAATCATCATCTCTAAGCAATCTATCGAATATCTGCGCCCCCTGAGAGCCTCGGATATGTTATATATTTATGTGAAGGCTCACAATCTAAACCATAGAAGCGTGAATTTCAGCTTTCAGCTGGTTGTGATGAAAGGCGAGAAAGAAGTATTGTGTGCCCGGGCAGAATGCGAATGTATGTTTTACGACTATCAGGCGGGTGCAGTCAGGAGCTTTCCGGACTTCCTAAGAGACAAGATCCGGGCTTTTGAGGGCTTAAGTTAAGATTTTCCAAAATTCTGCTTTAAGTGCATGATTTATATATTTGTTCAATTGTACTAATACATGAATACGCAATGAAAGCACTGAATTATTTACCACTAGCGGCCCTGGCTTTATTAACTTCCTGTGGAGGCAATGAAAGTAAAACGCTGCCCATATTTGGAAATCGTGAAGCTGTAGAACGAACGGTAGACGGCAAAACGATAATCGATACGGTTTATCAAACGATTCCAGATTTTAATTTTGTTAATCAGGATAGCGCTCAGGTTACGGCTCACAATTTTGATAATAAGATATATGTAGCTGACTTCTTCTTTACAACCTGTCCCTCAATTTGTCCTATTATGCACCGCAATATGCTTAAAGTATATGAGAAGTATAAAGGTAATGAGGAGGTGATGTTTGCCTCGCACACTATTGATTACAAACACGATACTCCTGCTATCTTGAAGAAGTATGCTGAAAAGCTGGGGGTGAGTGGTACACAATGGGAGTTTTTGAGAGGTAGCCGTGACTCTGTATATACGCTTGCGGAGAAGCATTATCTGGTTTCGGTAAAAGAAGATGGACAAGCGCCCGGAGGTTATGTCCATCAGGGGTGGCTGGTGCTTGTGGATAAGAAGAAACGAATCAGAGGCGCTTATGATGGCACTCAGTCTGAAGCGGTGGATCAGCTGATGAAGGATATGGATTTGCTATTGCAGGAATATCATGGTTCGAAGAAATAGCATCTTATTGATTTCAGCAGTAATTGCCGTAATATTTCTATATGCCTGTCAGGGAGAGAACGACGTCGTATACGCGCGCGCTTTCACCACGGGTAAACTTATCTATGAAAGCCACTGTGCCAATTGCCACGGCACAGATGGCGAGGGGTTGGCTTTATTGATACCTCCCCTGACGGATACCGCGTTTTTGAAGAAGAATAAAAGTCGACTAGCCTGCTCCATCCGGCATGGTATTGCTGATACCTTGGTCATTCACGGGAAGAACTTTGATACGGTGATGCCTGCCAATGGTGAACTTTCAGATGGCGATCTGGCGGCTGTGGTGACCTTCATTACTAATAGTTTTGGCAATAAGCAAGGCCTCTATCCTGACAATGTGCTGGTGAAGGATCTTAGTTCCTGCAAGTAGGCTGTTGATCGAAAGTATAATAGAATTTTCGACTGATAAAATAATGGTATATTTGCATGGTCGTTCTATCGCTTCGGCATTCGTTCGAAGAGGAAAGTCCGGGCAACATAGAGCATCTCGCTTCCTAACAGGAAGGGCACCCGACAGGGTGTACGGAAAGTGCCACAGAAAACAGACTACCCGGTATATGCCGGGAAAAGGTGAAAACGTGAGGTAAGAGCTCACGGCCTTACATGGCGACATGTATTGCGGTAAACCCCGGGAGTTGAAAGACTAAATAAGCTGGTAATTAGAGGCTGCTCGTCTTTGTAAGATTATACTTTGTGCCAGCGGGTAGGTCGTTTGAGCATTGTAGCAATGCAATGCCTAGATTAATGATAGAAACTCTTTCAGAGTACAGAACCCGGCTTACAGACCTTAGCAGGCTCTCTTAATAGAGAGCCTGTTTTATGTTGTGCGGGTCGGGACTAAAGAAAATACTTGTTTGATTACGCGATGTTAAAAAAGAAAGTTGGACTGGAAGGCGTACGGATTTACGCTTATCATGGATATTATCCCGAAGAGCAGGTTGTTGGAACGGAATACCTCGTAGATGTGGAAACGATTTCTGACGTGCGCAATGATGGTAACGACCTGTTGGAAGATACCGTGAATTATGAAGTGCTTATGGATATCGTGTGTAACGAGATGGCGGAAAAAAGGAAGTTGATTGAGACGGTAGCTCTGTCGATTCTGGAACGCATCAAGCTTGAGTTTGCCGATGTTGAAGAAATAAAAGTAAGCATACGAAAGCTTAGGCTTCCCATGAAGGCAGAACTTAGAAATTCTGTAGTAGAATTTCATTATAAAAAGTAAGTAGGCAACCCACGTGCGGGGTTGCCTACTTACTTTATGAGGCTTCCTGAAAGTGCGCTACATGAAGACTCTTGCAGTAATCACTGAGGCGCGCGATGGTATATCGTATTTCATCCACCGTATTTTGCGGGCCAAAGGAGAACCTGATAACGGGCCTGCGGAAGTCGTATGCCAATGCTTTTAAAACGTGGGATCCTCCAGCGGAGTGACTGTTGCAGGCACTTCCTCCCGATACAAATATGTTATTGCTATCAAGGAAGTATATTACAGACTCAAGATTACCGGTATCCGGAAGTGAGACACTGAGAATATTCGGCAAACTGCCATTATCTTCTGCCGAAAGGCCGTTAAAAAGGACCCCCGGAATAGCGTGTTTAAGTCCCTGAACAAGGATCTCTTTTAAATCCCTGAATTTTTTATGGTTAATATCACTATCGCGATAAGCCAGCTCCAGGGCTTTGGCCAAACCTACAATGCCCGCCACATGCTCGGTACCCGCTCGGCGACCGTATTCCTGTCCACCCCCTTTTATTACTGAAGATATCTGTGTGCGCTTTGAGTTATAGATAAATCCAACTCCTTTAGGACCGTTAAACTTATGCGCCGAAGCTACGATAAAATCCACACCAAGTTCTTTCAGGTCGATTTTGTGGTGACCTATGGTCTGAACCGTGTCTGAATGAAAATAAGCATCGTGAGTCTTACATAACGCGGCAATAGCCTCGATGTCGTTGAGATTGCCGAGCTCATTATTGCCATGCATAATGGATACTAAAACGTGTTCGTTAAAGGCTAGTAGATTCTCAAGATGGCGTAAGGAAATACGGCCATGTTCATCATTCATGAGATACAACACAGACACCTTTCCCTCGTCCTCCAGAGCTTTGACAACATTGAGGACCGCATGGTGTTCGAGCGGGCTGGTAATGATGGTTTTTACCTGATGATGTTCCACTGCTGATCGTATTGCCAGGTTGTCGCCTTCCGTACCTCCCGAGGTGAAGGTGATTTGTGATGGCTCTGTATTTAACAGCGACGCGATTGTTCTTCTTGATTTTTCAATCGCAGTACGGGCCTCGCGCCCCAAAGCGTGAGCTGATGATGGATTTCCGTAACACTCGAACTGGTAAGGTTCGATACATTGATAAACTTCACGATTCAATGGTGTTGTTGCGGCATTGTCTAAATAGATCTTCATAATACAATAAGTTAAATGTTACTTTAGCTTATTCATTACCAGAAGAAAGATTGAAGTATGACGCCGATCGTGAGCAACAGGCCTCATTGCACACGATTGAACTTACTTATCTTTTCTGCTTTGCAGACTGGAATTAGCACCTTGCCGTTGGCAGGTTGCTAAGACTTCGCAGGGCCTATCCCTCCGTCTTTCTGGATAAGTGAATAATTTACTGATGCGAATATAATAAATACTCTATAAAGTCTATAGATTATTTTAATTATTTAATAATTGGGTTGCGACCAGTTACCATTAATCAGTGTACCGCGCATATCCTGAGGATTACTCACATAAATTATTGCCGATAATAGATGCCTTTCGGAAGCTTGTTCTAGATGAGGCTCAGTTAAATCGTACACCGCGGCATCTAAAGCCTTTCCTATACTAAAAAAATCCTCTACAGCTAATCCCATCGCCGACTTTCCATTAAAGAAACTTTGAGTGATCATGTGTAATGCTCCGTCACTAAAGGTATTTCTTTTGTGGCTTGTCAATCGTTGACTATAATCAAGCCAACGCAGGTCTTCAAGAGGGTTCAAGCTAATATGACTATCTGTACCGATAGACCACCTGCCCTTGTGTGCCGTATACTCCCTTAATCTGAAGATTCCATCGCCCAGATTTCCTTCCGTGCCGGGACATAGCACCGCATTGGCGCGAGATGCTGCCAATCTTTGGATTTCATCATCGTCTAAATGCGTGCAATGCACAATATTAAAGCGTTCGTTGACCGGAAGATTATTAAGTATCCATTCAACAGGCCTTTGTTTGAGATGACGCTTGCAGTCGGCAACTTCTTTTAATTGTTCCGCGGCATGTATATGGAACGGAAGCTGCGCTGATACGGCATCGAAAAGGCTAATGATACTTTGCGGCTCGACGGCCCTGAGTGAATGAACGCTGAATCCTAAATTCGCCTGATCGTAATATTTTACAGCGGCTGCGCTACTTTCCAGTAAACGCAGGTAATCCTCAACGGTATGACATATAAATCGCCGTTGCCTCTCGTTGGCCTGCTCTGAAAAATTTCCCTGTTGATAGAATACTGGAATCAATGTAATCTTTATTCCTGCTTCAGCGGCCGCCTGTATCATCGCCTGACCAGTTTCAGCAAGATTGCTATAGGGCTTACCTTGCCGGTCATGATGAAGGTAATGAAATTCAGCTACGTGGGTGTAGCCGTTACGTAACAGCCTTCGGTAAAGGTTTAATGCAACCTTACGCATCTCTTCGGGATTGTGTGAAAGGGCGCAAGCATACATAGACTCACGCCATGTCCAAAAGTCGTCGTCAATATCATGATTATGAAGCTCTGCCCTACCAGCCATGCCATATTGAAAGGCGTGGGAATGCGCGTTCATAAATCCGGGAATGGCTGCTCCCTCGATATTTTCAATGAATAGAGACGTTGTCTGCGGCCGCTCCTGCGAAATGCTGGTGATATTTCCCATAGCATCAACGACCACGTACATATCCTCCCTCCAACCGCTTTTCAGTAACAATTTTTTGAATTTATAGGCTTTCATTATTCTGATGGCTATTTAATAGGTCTGTGGAGAGCGTGGTTAAAACCTCTTTCAATAGATGTCTTAAGCCCGTAGCGCGGTCCGCTGCATATTTATTTTCTGATGAATCCATGTATAGATCCTTGGCCATTTCCAATTGTATAGCGTTAACTCCGATATCCGGAAAGCCGAAGAACCGCGTAATGTTTCCCCCTTTAAAGGGATCATTGTAGTTAACATCGTAGCCCGCGTTCTTCAAGATGTCGACAGCTTTTTTGCTGAGCTCTGGCATACTTGCCTGCCCATCGGCGTCACCTATAATCATATCTGGAAACGCTGTGCTCCTTATCGATGGCACATATCGGCGAATAGAATGGCAGTCCCACAACAGAATATCTTGGAACCGCGCATGTAACTCTTCAATAAGTTCATTTATCGCCTGATAATACGGGTCGAAGTAAACGCGCTTTCTTCGTTCCACTTCCTGCTTCTCCATGCTGCTACGTGCATCGTTATATATGGGTGTGCCTAGAAAGTTAGTGCAGGGACATAGGTCTGTGATAACTCGTCCGTCATGATATAATGGCGCGTTGTCGGGACTTCTGTTAAGGTCAATCACCCAGCGACTAATGTTTGCACGGATCATAATAATTCCTGCCTCGCTGGCGAAGTCGTAAAGCTGATCGACGAACCAGTCGGTGTCATCGGGAGGTAGCAGCTCCGCGACGTATTGATCCGCCAGCTCCTCAGGGATGTGATGCCCGCAATGAGGTACACTAAGAATGATGGGATGTATGATTTTACTTGGTCGAATAATCTGATAATTGTCCATTTTTTCAGAATAAAGAATCTATAAGTTTGTCAGAAGCAATGTGCGGCAAGGTAACCTTTAATTCCGGAGTTCGGGCCAGCTCACGTTTAATTGCTGTGAGAGCTTCGCTGTTGCGAGCCCAGCTTCTTCGTGCAATGCCATTGTTTACATCATAGAAAAGCATTGAGGTGAGCTTTTCTTCGGCTACTTTACTTCCATCGAGAACAAGTCCGAAGCCCCCGTTTATCACTTCGCCCCATCCTACGCCACCGCCATTGTGTATTGATACCCAAGTGGCACCACGGAAGCTATCGCCAATCACATTATGGATCGCCATATCAGCTGTGAATGAACTGCCATCGTAAATGTTGGAAGTTTCTCGATATGGAGAGTCTGTTCCGGATACATCGTGGTGGTCGCGTCCAAGGATAATAGGCCGTGTGATTATTCCCTCGCTAACAGCATTATTAAATGCGGTAGCTATGGCAATGCGGGCCTCCGAATCGGCATAGAGGATTCGGGCTTGCGAGCCCACCACAAGATTATTGCTGCCAGCTTCTTTTATCCAAGTGATGTTATCGTCTAATTGAAGAGATATCTCCCGGGGAGCGCCGGCTCTTATCTGCTCCAGTACTTGCATGGCGATACTATCAGACGTCGCTAAATCTTCAGTCGAGCCCGAGCTGCACACCCAGCGGAAGGGACCAAAGCCATAGTCGAAACACATGGGCCCCAGAATGTCCTGCACATAGGAAGGATATATAAATTTACCTTCAGCGTTAAGGACGTCAGCACCCGCGCGACTACATTCGAGGAGAAAGGCGTTGCCATAGTCGAAAAAGTAGGTCCCTTTATCGGTATGTCTTCTTATCGCAGCAGCATGCCTGCGTAGCGAGGCACGGACAATGTCCCGGAATTTATCGGGATCACTGACCATCAGTTTATTGGCGGTGTCGAAGTCGACACCCACCGGATAATAGCCTCCCGCCCAGGGATTATGCAGCGAGGTCTGATCGGAACCTATTTCTACAAAAATATCTTCGTCAGCAAAGCGCTCCCAGATATCAACCACATTACCAATAAATGCAATCGATAGGACCTCTTTGTTGGCTCGCGCCTGGCGAACGCGTTTAACCAGCAGATCTAAGTCATCGATAAGCTCGTCGACCCAATTCTGCTCATGTCGTTTTTTTGCCGCATGGGCATTCACCTCGGCACACACGGTAATACATCCCGCGATGTTTCCGGCTTTTGGCTGAGCGCCGCTCATGCCACCCAGGCCGGCAGTAAGGAAAAGCTTCCCCTCTGCGGAATCGCCATCAGGAAGGCATTTTCTCAGGGCATTTATCACTGTGATCGTTGTTCCATGAACGATGCCCTGGGGGCCTATATACATCCAGGATCCTGCGGTCATTTGGCCATACTGGCTGACGCCGAGAGCGGTAAATTTTTCGAGATCGTCGCTTGAAGAATAGTTCGGGATCACCATTCCGTTTGAAATCACCACCCGCGGTGCGGATGCTGAGGACGGAAATATGCCTAAGGGATGGCCACTATACATATGCAATGTTGCGTCGTCACTGAGCATAGAGAGATATCTCATAGTAAGGAGATATTGCGCCCAATTTTGGAAAACACCCCCATTGCCGCCATAAGTAATTAGCTCATGCGGATGTTGTGCTACGTTGGGATCCAGATTATTCTGAATCATTAACATCATGCATGCCGCTTGTATATTATTCGCAGGATACTCGTCAATAGGGCGCGCGTACATCTTATATTCGGGACGAAAGCGATACATATATATTCTTCCATATCGATTCAGCTCTTCAGCAAATTCCGGGGCAAGTTCAGCATGCCACTCCTCAGGAAAATATCGTAGCGCGTTCTTTACGGAAAGCTTTTTTTCCTCAAGACTTAAGATATCTCGCCGTGCAGGAGCATGATTCACTTCGTTATCGTACTCTGCAGCAGGCGGCAAAACGGCGGGAATACCCTGTTTTATTTGCTCTTTAAAGGTCATATACTTTTGGTGTTGTTATTACTTTCTTGCCGCGCTTCCATACCTCCGAGGGCTGGAGGCGTCCCTGGGCATATAGTATTTCGCGGTAGTCATCAGTATTATAAATTACAAAATCTGCCTGTTGCCCCTTCGCAAGACGTCCCCGGTCAGATAATTTCAACGAGGCAGCAGCGCGATACGTGATCGCGGCAAAAACCTCTGCGTCACTAAGTTTTTCATAGCACGCCAAAATAGACGCCTGGCATAGCAAATTTCCCATGGGGGCAGAACCGGGATTCCAGTCGCTGGCAATAGCCAGGCTAGCGCCAGCATCAAGTAACTTTCTGGCAGGTGTGAATGCACAGCCCAATCCGATGGATGCGCCGGGTAACGCTATCGCGATGGTATTACTGTTAGCAAGAAGTGCTACCTCGACATCAGTACTTGCCTCTAAATGATCGGCACTGACAGCGCCGATGCTTACAGCCAGAGCGCTTCCTCCCGTGGTAAACTGGTCCGCATGTACCGTGATGTCAAAATTAAATGGCTTCGCTCTGCTTATATACTCTTGTCCCTCTATTACAGAGAAGGCTGTTTTCTCAATGAAAATATCCACTCGCGAGCATAATTGCTCCTGATGTAGTATTGGAAACAGCTCGTCGGCCATCTCTTTAAGATAATCCTCGGAACTGCCATTATATTCACGAGGTACGGTGTGAGCAGCCAGACAAGTACTTATAAGTTCGGCATCTACATTTTCGTTTGCCGCCTTAATAGCGCGTAGCATCTTTAGCTCATCCGCGACGGTAAGTCCATAACCACTCTTTACCTCAATGGTTGTAATACCCTGGGCTAATAAAGAGGATGCCCGCTCTTGCGTTAACCGACTTAGTTCGTGCTGACAACACTGTCTGGTATGCATCACTGTATCTTTTATACCTCCTCCGGCAGCGGCTATGTCGAGATAGCTTTTTCCAGAGTTGCGCATGGAGAAATCCCTTGCACGACTTCCTGCAAAGCATATATGAGTATGTGCGTCGATATATCCGGGCAGAACGACATGTTCGCCCTCCAGTTTAAGTATTCTCCATTTTGATGCAACCGCCTCGCTATAGAGAGTATCGTAGTCGCCACATTTTAAGATATGCTCGGCCTGTAGCACAATTCCACCGCGGATGATAGGGTTTAGTTGCTCATTGCTGATCGCTCCTTTTAGGGGCATTGAGTCCATGGATAGCAATTGAGTAAATGGACCTAGCAGGATGATTTCTTCGCTTCTTTCCATGAGTTTTAAAATCTAAACTTTTGATCAACAGTGTCCTGGTTACCTGCGATATGGCTTATAGCAGCGGTTTTGACAAGTTGGGTGGCCGTATCCATATATTCGTGTAGAATCTGGTCGTGATCTATGTGCGGTATACGCTCTCGCACCATCGCGTGGATTTGTTCGATTTTTTCGCCCGACACCAAAGGGCGGTGAAAGTCAATAGCTTGCGTGGCGCAGAACAACTCGATACCGAGAATCCTTTCAACGTTATCTATAACCTGTAACAGCTTGCGTGCACTTATAGAACCCATACTGACATGATCTTCCTGCCCCAGGGATGTTGGAATGCTGTCGGCACTCGCCGGGAAGCATAATGATTTGTTTTCACTTGCCAAAGCCGCTGTTGTATACTGCACAATCATAAATCCGGAGTTTAGGCCCGTTTCCTTCATTAATAATTTAGGCACGCCCGGCGCGTTACCTTCAAGCATCAGATAAATTCTTCTGTCGGCGATGTTGCCGAGCTCCGATGCCGCCAAACAGGCATAATCCATCGGCAAGGCTATGGGCTGTCCATGGAAATTACCTCCACTGATGGTAAGGTCTTCGCTGAAAACCAAGGGATTGTCAGTTACGGAATTGATTTCTATTTCCAAGGTGTCCTTAAGATGTAACCAGGCGTTCCAGCTGGCGCCGTGAACCTGCGGAATACAGCGTAACGAATAAGGATCCTGAACCCTGCCGCAACCAATATGGGAGTCTGCTATTTTCGATCCTTCCAGCAGGCTACTGACCCTTTTTGCTACAGCAATGTTGCCGTGATATCGTCTAAGATCGTGTATTTCCGGACGAAAGGGTTTTAATGAGCCTTGTAATGCGTCAACGGTCATGGCCCCGATGGTATCTGCTGATACCAACAGATGATACATACGGGCTACCGCTTCTACGCAATGCGCAGCCATAAACTGAGTTCCATTGATGAGAGCCAGTCCTTCTTTCGGCCCCAGTTCAAGGGCGCCTAAACCGAAATGTTTAAGTACTTCTGCCGCGGGACGAATTGTGCTTTTATAATATACCATGCCCTCACCGATCAAGGGAAGAAAGAGATGCGAAAGCGGTGCCAGATCTCCGGATGCGCCTACAGAGCCTTTTTCCGGGACAACAGGAATAACATCATTTTCGATATGCCAAAGAATACGTTCAAGTAGACTGACGCTGACTCCTGAAAATCCCTTACTTAAAGCATGAGCTTTCAGGATAAGCATGATCTTACTTATTCTCTCACTGATAAATAATCCCGTACCAACAGCATGGCTCTTCAATAGATTTTCCTGAAGCTTACGGGTATCCTCGGCTGATATCATGCTGGTACAAAGGGGGCCAAAGCCGGTATTAATTCCGTAAACCGCCTTGTCTGATTTTGCAATGTTAGCTACTGCATCGCTACACTGAATAACCCTGGCGCGGGTTTCCTGAGTCAGAATACCCCGCCTCCTGCCGTCTGCTATATCTAAAATAATGGAGGTCAGCAGGATTTCCTCGCCAAAAGAGAACGTATTGTTATTTGCCATATTTCACGGTATTTAAGCAAATATATCCTATAATTGTGATGCTTATAAATACTATTTACATCACTTATTGATAACTATGAGTAATCAAATAGATCTCAGGCATCTTCGCTATTTTCTTACAGTTGCTGATGAGCTGAACTTCAGAAAAGCCGCTACGCGCTTATGTATTTCTCAGCCCGGTTTGAGTCGACAGATTCAGCAGATGGAGGATCTATATAAAGTTAAACTATTTGACAGGACAAAACGTAGTGTGAAACTTAGTCCCGCGGGTAAATTTTTGCAACAGGAATCGCAAAAGATATTTGATAGGCTTGAACAGGTAAAGGATAAGATTAAAGATATTAGCGAAGGAAATGAAGGTCATTTGAAAATAGGCTTCCTTGGATCCGCAGCGCAAAAGTTTGTTCCCGACTTGCTTATCAAGCTTTCTATGCATCATCCGTTGTTAAGCACTAGCTTGGAAGAGATGAGCAACAAGGCACAGCTGGACGCGCTCTTAAAGCAGCGTTTGGATATAGGATTTGTTCGTGTACCGAATCTTCCCGCGGGCATTCAGGGGCATCTGATTTTCCGGGATACGTTTTCCGTAGTTTTACCTCCCGGGTTTAGTCACATGCCGATGCCGCTGAACCTGTCGGATTTAAAAGAGATGCCTTTTGTGTTTTTCTCGAGTGAGGATAGTCCTCATTATTACGATCTCATAATGAGTATTTGTACTGATAACGGATTTACCCCAAAAGTGCTACATCGCTCGGTAAACGCCTTGAGCATATTTAAATTGGTAGAAGCCGGCTTAGGGATTGCTATTGTTCCCACTGCTTTGAAATTTGGATATGACCTGAATCTAACCTTCGTTGAGTTGGAGAAAGTGCGGCAACGCACTGAGTTGTATCTGGTCTGGAGCACTAATAACGATAACCCGGTACTGTCAAAAGTCCTTAACATTTGTCTGGAATGATGGCATAAAAAAGGCCATGCAAATAGTGCACGGCCTCCCCTTTTTCAATGTCAATGTTCTTTAAATCCCGGGATTAAGATCAAACTTAAAATCTTCATCGCGAAGATGTACAATCTCAGTAGATTTCTCGTAGTTTGTAGATTTCTTTGAAAAGAAGTCATGTTGTGTAGTATCTACGTTCAATCCATTAAGTACAATTGAATTGATATCCTTAATTTCAAAGATTTCTTCGAAGCCGAGGTTCATCATTGCCTTGTTTGCATTATAACGAACGTAATCTTTTACTTCTGCCGACAAGCCTACATCTGTATAAACCTCGTCAGTATAGCGAAGTTCATTCTCGTAAAGTTGATTTAACAATTCGTCGAGTTCGCGTTTTACGCCTTCTTTATCATCGAGCTTGCGGTAGATATCCTGAGCCAGCAATCCAACAAACACACCGTGAATAGACTCGTCAGCAATGATCTTTTTTATGATGTCAGCACTAGCTACCATTTGTCCTTGTCCGGCAAGCCATAATGGTAGGAAGAATCCGCTGTAGAAAAGGAAAGATTCGAGAAGTACTGACGCGCTTAAGGCCATAAACAACTCGCGGTTGCTGACATTCTGTTTGTCAATAGCTCTGTAATAACGATCGATCGTTGCCGCTTTATACTGCAGACGTTTATTATGCTGTACCCATTCAAAGATTTCATTGATCTCTGGGGTGCTGCTAACGGTAGTAAAAATTGTAGAATATGATTTAGCATGAATTGCTTCCATCATACACATGAACGAAAGAACAGCCTTGTTTTGCAGTGAATCTATGTGATCGATAATCTTCGGCATGCCGGTATGGCTTTGTAGCGTATCAAGAAGCGTCAGGCCTCCTAACGCTCTTTTATATGCTTCCTGCATTGCAGGATCAAGCCCTTTCCAACTATCAATATCTTTTGAGGGGATATATTCAGTATCGATCCAGAATTGCCTTAGATTTTGTTCCCAGAACATTCCCGCGTAATCATTTTCAGGAGTGTTCCAGTTAACGGCAGTATATTGTTTCATTTCATTCATTCGTTAAACGGCGCAAGATACACACTCATCAATAGACGCTTTACGTGTGCGTGTGTAATACAGTGATTTTAAGCCCATTTTGTGAGCATAGATATAGTATACAGAAAGATCACGTGTGGTATCTTTACTATTTGTATGGAGTATCGTTGATATTCCCTGATCCACATGTCGCTGTATTACGGAAATCAGACGCAGTACTTTTTTCTGATCCATATCATACGCCGACTTGTAATAGAAGTAATTATCATTCGTCAGGTATGGCATCGGATAATAAGTGGTACTATCGCCGTATTCTCTAACTTCTATTACATCCACAACTGGCATCACTGACGCCGTTGAATTCATAATATAAGCAGTTGATTGATTTGGCGCGATAGCGAGACGGTAAGCGTGGTATAAACCATGTTCAGCCACAGCCTCTTTCAATTGTGCCCAGTCCTCCTTGGTAGGAATATGGACGCCTTCGAAGAGTGCCTGTATTTTCGCCCTTTGAGGAATGATGTCTTCTGCTACATACTTGTCAAAATACGAGCCTGATGCATAACGGGAATTTTCAAAGCCGGCGAATGTCTTTTTACGTTCGCGCGCTATTTCCATCGAACGTTCCAGGGAGTAATAATTTACCATCATGAAGAACACGTTGGCAAATTCAAGAGCCTCATCGCTTTCATACATGATAAAGTTCTTAGCAAGAAATCCGTGAAGATTCATTGCTCCCAAACCTACACTATGGAGTTCCGCGTTTGCCTTGCTTATCGAAGGCACCATCTCAATATTAGTAAAATCAGACACGATCGTCAGGGCGTCCATGGCTGTCTTTACCGCTTCCTTGATACGCTTATTCTCCATCACGGTAACGATATTCAGCGATCCCAGATTACAGGAGATTCCATAACGTATGGTATCTTGCTTTCCGTAGCTTTCAATATCTGAAACGTCAGAGATCTGCATAATCTCAGTACATAGATTAGAAAATTTAACGTTACCTACTCCTTCTAAAGGATGCTGACGGTTGGCATTACCTTTGAAGAAAAGATAGGGATATCCGCTTTCTTTCTGCGTTTGCGCTATCTTCACCAGCAGATGGCGGGCGTTAACCTTCCGCTTACGTATCTTAGGATTCGTTATAAGCTCTTCATACATGGCATCCATATCCAGCTCGTCCAGATATTGACCATACTCCAGCATCACCGTATGCGGATAGAACAAATAACAAGGTTCGTCATTCTCCGCAAGTTCCATGAACTTGTCTGGAACGATAACCCCGATAGATAAGCTCTTAATACGCACTTTTTCGTCTACGTTGATCTTCTTGCAATCCAGAAATTCCTCAACGTCAGCATGGAATACGTTCAGATATACCGCTCCGGCACCGGGACGTTGTCCCAGCTGATTGGCGTAGGAGAACGTATCTTCGAATATCTTCATTACAGGAAGTACACCGCTGGAGAGGTTTTCTACGCCCTTTATGGCTTCTCCGCGTGCGCGCACCTTTGACATATTAAAAGAAACGCCTCCTCCTATTGATGAGAGTTTCATTGCCGAGTCAATAGCATATCCAATGCCGTTGAGGTTATCTCCTACTTCATCAAGGAAACAGGATACCAACTCTCCGGAACGCTTCTTACCCGCGTTGAGGAAGGTCGGTGTTGCTGGCTGATATTCCTGATTGATAAGTATTTCAGCCGTCTCCATCGCCTTGTTTACGTCGCCCCGGGCTAAAAACAAAGCAATCACCGCCAGTCTGTCCTCATAGCGCTCCAGAAACTTCTCGCCGGAATCATCTCGCAGCGCGTAGCTTTGGAAGAACTTGAAGGCGCTCATAAAAGAAGGAAAACGGAACTTTCTACTATAAACCAGGTCAAACACCTGTTTCATCTGGTCAAAGGTATACCATTCGTAAAAGTTAACGTAATAATTGTTCTCGATGAGATAATCTATTTTCTCCTTCAGGGTATAGAAAAATACCGTGTTCTTATTGACGTAATCTAAAAAGTAAGAGCGTACAGCTTCCTTGTCCTTGTGGAGGCTGAATTCATCATCCTGCTTAATCATAATCTCATTATTAAGCAGGATCCATTTCTTGGCAATCATAAGTAGTTTTCTATTGCGTTAATAAATGAGCTTACATCTGTGCGGGTTCCCGAAAGTTCAAACTTTAACGTGATCGGAATTCCAAAGGCTCCTGACACACGATCTGCCGCTACGGCAAAGTTCTTTCCCCAATTGCGGTTGCCGCTTGATGATATTGTTTGTATTCTATCTGCATTCGACTGCAGAAACTTCATTGTCGATTCTGGAATCTCTCCTATTCGGGTGGTAAATGTTACAAGATGGCCGGGGTGATCTATGTGCATATCCGAGTTTATCTTTTCGATGTGCCAATGCCGTTCAGCTTTTATCTTTTCCATAAAGCGCTGAACGTTTCCTGTTTTACTATCGTAATAAATCCACATAGAAAAGTATTAAACAGCGACAGCCTTCAAAAGCTCTTCTGGTTTGAAGCCAATGATGCGATGTACCTCTTCGTTCTCTTTCAAAACGATTACTGTAGGTACGCTGCGAACTCTGAATTGCGCGGCCAGATCCGGTTGATCAAATGGATTGACCTTCTCGTATGCTACACCATTTTTATCAAGATACTCAGATACCATATTGCATGGAGCACAGTCATTTTTCTCAAACTTCAAAATTCTTTTCATAACAAGTATTCTTTAAAAATTATCTACTGGTTGGTGTTGCCCGCTGTGTCAGCTTGCGGGGTCAAAGGTGCTTCAAACGGTTTCAATTAACTAACAAAACTTTTCTACATCGTGTGGAAAACAAATTCAAACAACCCTTTAACCCCGTTTAATCAATGTTTTTTTGCGGTTGTAATTGTGAATCAGTTAGTTTTGTAATTGTAATACGGCTGTCATGTTTGAACCTACGCTTGCTGTTTTCCACTATTTGAGGTACTAAATCAACGAAGTCCTAAAGACGCGTTTCTTAACCGAGGTCTTTTTTTTCGATCACAAAAAAAAGAGACAACCCTTTTCGAATTGTCTCTTTTCAGTAGTCTTGCTAGGGTTCGAACCTAGATTTTCAGAGCCAGAATCTGACGTGGTACCATTACACTACAAGACTATCTTTTTTATGAACGCGCCTTTCTTTAAAAGCGTGGTGCAAAGATACAATTAAAAGAGAATTTGTAAAGAGGAAAGATGCTTTTTTTTAATAAAAAGTGCGCTTATTATGGCTATAGAAGCGTTTTTATGTACAAATGCTTTAAATTCAAATATTTGCGAATCTTAAAAAAGTTTGGAATTAAGAAGCTGAAGAAGTCCCTTCTTATTTAAGACGGGCATGGCAGATGTCGTGCCGAGAATGCTGTCGGCATTGAATAATTTGCGTTCCTTAATTTCCATCATACGTTCTTCCAGAGTATCTCTGCAAATCAGCCTTATTGCTATCACCTTATTCTCGCGTCCAAGTCTGTAGGCCCTATCTATTGCCTGATCTTCCACCGCCGGATTCCACCAGGGTTCGATAAGATATACGTAGTCAGCTTTGGTGAGATTCAGGCCGCTCCCTCCCGCTTTCAAGCTCGCCAGCATCACGCGCGTTCCCGATTCATTTTGGAAAGTATCTATCGCTTGTTTTCTATTGCTGGTTTTACCATCAACTTGTACGTATTCAATGCCCTCACTTGATAACTCGCGCGCAATCAGGTTTAGCATGCTCACAAACTGTGAGAAGATCAGGATCTTATTCTGGGGCGCCAGCTCTCTGATATGTTCCATAAGCAGGATTATCTTAGCCGAATGCTCACCAAGATGCTTTTCGCCGGAGATAAGCAAAGGAGAATTGCATATTTGTCGCAAGCGCGTAATGCCTCGCAGGATGTGCATCGGGCTTTTATCCAGCTCATCCTCCGTAGCCGCGCTCACTAGTTCCCTAAACTCACGTTCATAGGCATCGTAAACCTTACGTTGCGAGGGCTCAAGCTCACAATAAATGGTCATTTCCGTTTTTTCCGGCAGCTCTTTTAATACTTCCTTTTTAGTGCGCCTTAACAGAAAGGGGCTCACGCGCTCCTGTAACTCGGCCGCGCGCTGACGATCTCCGAATGAATCAATGGGTGTGGAATAAACTTCACGGAAGTATTGCAGTCCCCCAAGCAATCCTTTCGTTGAAATAGACAACTGGGCATAAAGATCAAAAAGATTGTTCTCTATAGGAGTTCCTGTAATTACAAATTTCACCCTCGCCGGCAACATTGCGGCAGCCTTGTAACGTTGCGACCTGGGATTCTTTATGTTCTGCGACTCATCGAAAAAGGCAAAGTCGAAAGTTTGCTTTCTTATGATATGCGACTTCGAAATCATGATTCCATAGCTGGTTAACAGAATATCGGTGCACTCATGAAATATATCCTCTGTGGCAGCTTGCTTTCCATGCAGAACTCTTGTATTAAAGCTTGGCGCGAATTTACTTAGCTCCTCCTGCCAGTTGAAAAGAAGCGAGGTTGGAAGAACGATGATTGCTTTTAATGCTCCCATGCGATGCTTATGGTTTAAAAGAAAGGCAATCACCTGAATGGTTTTCCCCAGCCCCATATCATCAGCCAGACAGCCACCCATTCCCAGGGTGGCGAGCCGCGTCATCCATTGAACCCCTTTAATTTGATATTCGCGCAAGGATCCCCGAAACATCGGCGAAATGTCGGTTGGTATATGTTCGTCAGCATTCGCCAGCTGTCTACTTATTAACTGGAGTTCCTCATAGGCCGACTGCTCCCAATACGCTCTGTCAAACAGCGTATGCATGTCCTGATAATTGCCTTTCGCAAAGCCCAGCATTTCAGCATCAATTTCCGCCGCCTTGTCAAACCACTGTTTGAATTTATTAAGCCATTCCGAAGGAAGGATACCCATACTTCCATTATCAAGTTTGATATAACGATCTCTGTTTTGTACGGCTTTATAAATCTTTTTCAGGTTCACTTTTTGCCTGCCAAAGCGTGCGTTTACCTCTGCATTAAACCAATTTACGCCGCTCAAAATGTTTATAGTAACGCTTAATGATTCATGAGATATCTTTTTGTTTATGATGTCATTAAATCCAAATACTTCTACATCATTCTCTAGTAGGGCATAATAACAATCTACGAACCACTCTTCATTTAGAAAATGCTTTTTATGGATACTTAGTGAGGAAGTGGCATCCGCCGCTTGTTCCTTCAGATGCTCATGAAACCGAACTAAGGTGTTCATGAAATCGTCTTCCAATGCTTTATCCCGCTGTAGTCTCACAGGCTTTCCCTGCTCGTCGGCCACGTATAGTAACCTGTCCGATAATAAGGGTACTTCCACCTTTCCGTAACATAACACCGGCTTGAAATAAACATATTCGTCCGAGCGGCTTAAATACAATCGCTTCGCAATATGCAGATCTGTCGCGGCGGAGTTCTGCCCTCTTTTAGCAGGCGCTTCCTTTTCAATAATCTTTAGTGAAGGTATCATTGATAACAAACTGTTATATAATTCAGAAAACTGACTGAAGTGAACCAGCAGTTTTCCGCCCTTCTTTAGCATGAAAGTTAACAATGCATTTTCCTGAAGATGTTTTGATATATATAATACCCCCTCATATTCAAAAAAATGATTGAGCTGTATTTTTATTTTATCGAGACTTACGCGTTCTCGTTCTGTATTTAATGTTCCGGACAAATGGTAAAAGCTTCCCTCCGCTTCAATCCTTAAATCAAGGCGTTTGGTCATGTCATGCACTTCGATTAGTGTTAGCGATCTGGCGATAATATTCTCGGATCTTGAACGGTCATGTAGGAAAATCGGCAATCCGGGGTTATTTTCAATGAGGCAGAAAATCGCTTCATTACGCGCGGCATCGTCAAATTTATCGTTTAGCCGTGATAGCTCCGATATGGCAGAGAAGAAGCGATAATGATTAGCATACGCTCTATTCCAGAGCAATTGCGTAGGTTCAACAACATCGAGCGTTGCCATCGGTCTACCTTGTCTGTCAAGCTTACAACGATAGATGCCAGCCTGTAGGTGATTATAAAAGCGGTTTTGGGAAAGGACAACTATCAGCTTTTTATCATCAGGATCGCTATTGGGATGTTGTTGCTCGCTATGCGGGAATATCGAACACGCTTCCTGAAGATCTGTCAACGCAGGATCAACAGGAAGTATTTGGGTGCTTCCCGCCTTGTATAAAAGCCTAAAGTAACCGTAAACGTCTGCGTCATTTTCCAGGCCGTAGCGTACCGCCACCTCCTTTATCTTTTTGTTCCTCAATTCCCGATCGAAGAAGATGCGTATGCTTTCTTCCCTTAAAATGTAGTTCAACGCCATTGCCCCATGTACGCAAAGCGCTCCATAAGCCATGTCGCATGTACAGCGAGTCTCTATATAGTCTTCTCCCTGAGAGACGCTCAGCTCCGGAAAGTCAGAGTCAGCGCGCGATGATGTAAATGTTCCCGCGTTCAGCGTAATGTCGGCAACAGTGATATAATAGCTGTCAGATCCATCAATACGAGTATCTGAACCACATAATTGTTCAATGTACCAGGGACTTAAATCGGTGAATGTATAGCCATTAATTCTTGAAATTCGCTGATTCATAAACTATTATATCAAATGACATTCATCTATATTGTAACGACGCTCAGGCTGCGGACTATTAATTGTGGTGTGTAAGGAAAACGGATAAACCTTGCCTTTAATGCAATAAAAAAGCCCTGTCGCGATGAGCGCAATCAGGGCACCTAAACCTTATCAAGACAAATATAAGACGATTTTAAATATCCTCAAAATCCTATATCATGTTTTTTGAAAAAAAGATGTTGCAACTTATATCTTAGGCTCCTGCTGGCTCAGACAGTGGAAACTGCCCAGCCCCCAAATGATATCTGTTGAGTCAATTCCAACCACTTTTCTATCCTTGAAACAGTCGGCAATTATTCCCATCGCCTTGTCATCATTTTTACTTCTGTAAGTCGGTACGATAACATGAGCGTTGCTGATGTAAAAGTTAGCATATGACGCTGGTAATCTCATACCATCCCATTCTACGGCATCAGGCATCGGTAGCTCAATAACATTCAGCTGCTTGCCATTCAGAAGTCGCATCGACTTTAACTCCGCGAGATTTTCCTGCAGGAGCGTGTAGTTGTCATCCTGCTTATTTTCCTCAACAACGGTCAATACTGTATCTTCATTGATGAAACGAACCGTGTCATCAATATGGCCGTCAGTATCATCGCCTACGATTCCTTCTCCAACCCATAGTACTTGTTCCTGACCGTAATACTCGTATAGAAAATTCTCAATCTGTTCTTTATTCAGATGAGGATTCCTATTAGGATTCAGCAGGCAGCATCTTGATGTTAATACTGTTCCTTTGCCATTAAACTCCACAGATCCGCCTTCCATTACGATTCCGGGCAGGAAAAGAGGAAGACCGAACTGTTTTGCTATCAATGTTGGAATAATATCATCCTTGTCGAAAGGAGGATATTTTCCGCCCCAGGCGTTGTATCCCCAATCAACTACAGCCTTTTTATTTTCCGCGTTAGGATTTATTAAGAACGCAGGACCATGGTCTCTGCACCACGCGTCGTTCGTAGGATGCAGGAAGAACTCAATCATGGACAGATCTGCGCCAGCTTTGCTGATGTGCTCGCTGGCGAAAGCCTTCATATTTTCGTCAACAACGTTGATTCTCACCTTTTCACTGAGGCTAAGCACCTTAATAAACTCAGCATAGGGCTTATAGATACTCTCAATTTTTCCGGGCCAGCTTTCCTCCTTATGAGGCCAGCTTAACCAGGTTGCTTCATGAGCTTCCCACTCCGCAGGAAAACGATACCCCAGACTACGGGGTGTTAATGATTCAATGTGCATGAATTATTTTAGTTTTCGTCGATATAACGTTTAGTAATAGGGGCATACGAATCGATTCTTCGGTCGCGCAGGAACGGCCAGTGCGTACGATAGCGATCTGATTTACTCATGTCAAGCTCCTGTACAATTACTTCTTCTTCATCATGCGATGCCTGATATAAGATAGACCCAAATGGATTGGAAACAAAACTTCCTCCCCAGAATTTCATGCCCGCTTCATTGCCAACTCTGTTTACGCTGACAACATGGACACCATTAGCTACCGCGTGACTTCTTTGGATGGTCTGCCATGCATTATATTGTTCAGTATTAGTAGCATTGTCTTGTGTATGCGCCCAGCCAATGGCTGTCGGGTAGAACAGGATTTCCGCACCCATAAGCGCTGTAATACGCGAAGCTTCCGGATACCACTGATCCCAGCAGATCAATACTCCTATCGTTGCAAACTTGGTTTTAAATACTTTATAACCCATATCGCCAGGCGTAAAGTAGAACTTCTCATAATATCCAGGATCATCCGGAATATGCATCTTTCTATATTTTCCCAGGTAGCTGCCGTCAGCATCTATTACCGCAGTCGTATTATGATAAAGACCTTCCGTTCTTTTCTCAAACAACGACGCTATAATTACCACCCCGAGCTCGCCCGCAAGCTTGGTTAAAGCATCCGTAGATGGTCCCGGAATACATTCCGCCAGTAAGAAGTTGTCATAATCTTCAACATCGCAGAAGTATAGCGAAGTAAAGAGTTCTTGTAAACATACTATCTGGGCTCCTTTCGCGGCAGCTTCCTTTACTTTAACCATCGCTTTTGCAAGGTTTTCTTCCTTGGAAGCTGTACAGCTCATCTGTACAAGCCCTACTTTAACATTTTGCTTCATCTGTTCTAAAAGGTATTTTTCAGCATGCAAAGGTAAACAAAACAGAGATGAATAAAATCTCTCCTTTGTTAATTTACTACATATCCTTAAGCGCGGGATGTGATGAATTGTTTTCTTTGATGCTATTGAACGCCGGTGGTTTCCCGTACCCTAACGCTTGCCCCTGCTTACTTGTGAAAGTGCATTAAGCCCTACAATAAAGTATTGGTGCTTTTGAGTGTCAAAATTTGGATATGTCCCAATTGACATTATCTTTGAGAAAACTAATTAATTAACCCATGAATCTGATTTACATTATCCCATGTTTAGGAATTTTAGGCATCCTTGTCATGTTGTCTAAGTCGCGCTGGATAAGCAGGCAAAGTGCCGGAGATGCAGAGATGCAAAAGCTTGCCGGTTATATCGCCAGCGGAGCCATGGCGTTTTTACGAGCTGAATGGAAGATCTTAAGCTATTTCGTCGTTATCGCCGGGTTACTTCTGGCATGGTCAGGAACGCTTATTGAGACCTCAAGCTGGGTGATTTCAATATCTTTTGTTATCGGAGCCTTTACCTCTGCCCTTGCCGGGTATATAGGAATGAATGTAGCCACAAAAGCCAATGTGCGTACTACCGAAGCCGCCCGCATCAGTCTGGCGAGGGCTTTTCGCGTATCCTTCACAGGAGGTGCGGTGATGGGATTGGGAGTAGCAGGTCTGGCTGTCATGGGACTCGGGTCATTGTTTATTGTATTATATAACGTATTTGTAGTGAATACCGGCGCTGATGTGAATGGCGCGGGTATGGAAAAGGCACTGGAGGTGCTTGCCGGATTCTCCCTTGGAGCGGAATCTATAGCACTTTTCGCGCGCGTGGGTGGTGGTATTTATACTAAGGCCGCTGACGTGGGTGCCGACCTCGTCGGTAAGGTTGAAGCGGGCATCCCTGAAGATGATGTTCGTAATCCTGCGACTATTGCGGATAATGTCGGAGATAATGTAGGCGACGTTGCTGGTATGGGTGCTGATCTTTTCGGTTCCTATGTGGCTACCATACTTGCTACCATGGTGCTCGGTCGTGAGATCGTCTCCGCGGATAATTATGGTGGCATCGCTCCTGTCCTGTTGCCGATGCTTATCGCGGGCTTGGGATTAGTTTTTTCCATTGTCTCCACTTTTCTTGTGCGCGTAAAAAACGAACACGACGACGTTCAGCGCGCCCTGAACATCGGCAATTGGAGCGCTATTGTATTTACGGCCATCGCGTCATTCTTCGCGGTAAAGCTGCTGCTGCCACCGGTCATGAGTATTCGGGGGGTAAGCTTTAGCGCTACAGACGTCTTCTGGGCTATTATCGTTGGCCTGGTCGTGGGTACCCTCATGAGTATCATTACCGAATATTATACGGCTATGGACAAGCGTCCCGTGCTTTCAATTATCAACCGCTCCGGCACCGGACACGCCACGAATATTATTGGCGGCATATCCGTTGGGATGGAATCTACGCTCCTGCCCGCCCTCGTGCTTGCCGTTGGTATTTATGGAAGTTATTATTTCGCAGGGCTGTATGGCGTTGCCATAGCCGCGGCCGGCATGATGGCTACGACAGCTATGCAACTGGCCATTGATGCCTTTGGTCCCATCGCGGATAATGCCGGAGGAATCGCGGAGATGAGCCATCTTCCTGAAGAGGTGCGTCGTCGTACCGACAACCTCGACGCTGTTGGTAATACTACCGCCGCCACAGGTAAAGGCTTCGCTATCGCCTCTGCTGCCCTCACCTCCCTTGCATTATTCGCAGCCTTTGTCGGGATTGCCAATATCAGTTCTATCGATATTTATAAGGCAAATGTCCTGGCCGGACTCTTTGTTGGAGGCATGATTCCTTATATATTCTCGTCCCTCGCTATCGCTGCCGTGGGGCGCGCGGCCATGGATATGGTACAGGAAGTACGCCGTCAGTTTAGGGAGATCCCCGGAATTATGGAACATAAAGCTCGTCCGGAGTATGAAAAGTGTATTGCCATTTCCACGAAGGCTTCCATTCGCGAAATGCTTCTTCCCGGAGCTATAGCGCTTCTTGTGCCTGTGATTATTGGATTTACGCTTGGTCCGGAAGTCCTTGGTGGTGTGCTCGCCGGAGTAACGGTGTCCGGTGTGCTGCTGGGCATGTTTCAGTCGAATGCCGGTGGTGCCTGGGATAATGCTAAAAAATCTTTTGAAAAAGGTGCCGATATCAAAGGTGAAGTATTCTACAAGAACTCCGACCCTCATAAGGCCTCTGTTACCGGTGATACTGTGGGTGATCCTTTTAAGGATACTTCGGGTCCCTCCATGAATATTCTTATTAAATTGATGTCTATTGTTTCGCTCATCATCGCTCCTCATATTGCGGTTGACTCTGTGCAGAAATCAGCGTCACAGCATCCTGTCATGACTGAGCAGGCTGTGGGATGCTGTGAGAAAAGCGGGAAGCCTACGCATCATCTTAGCTGTCAGGATGTATTTGTATTGAAAAAATGACATGTCAATCCAAAAGTAGTAAAGATGTTACCTTAAGTTTAAATTTTTTCATGATTTTTGGAGGAAATTGCGAATTCGTCAATCAAAAAAGCATTATGTTTTCTTTTTTTATGTAAAAAAGCTTTAGGTTTGATAATAAATCAAATTGAGAATACACTTTATAGAAAATTACCAACCATATTCATGTTTTATAAAAAATCTATCGAACAATTATTGCTTGAAGCCGGTGCAAGCGGTGAAGGTAATCTTAAAAGATCATTAACAAGCTTTAATCTTGTCGCCCTCGGTATCGGTGCTATCATCGGAGCTGGACTATTTTCATTGACAGGCATTGCAGCTGCCGAAAACGCCGGACCAGCCGTTACTATTTCTTTTGTTCTTGCTGCTGTAGCTTGTGCCTTTGCTGGCTTATGTTATGCCGAGTTTGCTTCCATGATTCCCGTGGCCGGAAGTGCCTACACGTACTCTTATGCCACTATGGGAGAATTTGCTGCCTGGATCATCGGCTGGGATCTCGTTTTGGAATATGCTCTTGGAGCGGCTACGGTTTCCGTGAGCTGGTCCCGTTATCTGCTTGAATTCCTGCATAAGTACAATATAAATATACCCCATCAGCTGGTCGTGTCTCCCTGGGAAACCGTGAAGCTCGGCGACGGTACCATCATTGAGGGCGGATTGATAAACCTTCCGGCTATTTTTATAGTGATGCTGTTGTCGCTGGTTCTCATGCGCGGCACGAAGGAATCAGCAACAATGAACAATATTCTGGTGATCGTTAAAGTTGCCGTGGTGATCGTATTTATAGCTTTAGGCTGGAGCCATATCAACCCGGCAAATTATCATCCTTATATTCCGGAGAATACCGGTGCCTTCGAAAACTTTGGCTGGACAGGCATTACTACCGGTGCTGCTGTGGTATTTTTCGCCTTTATCGGTTTTGATGCTGTATCAACTGCTGCTCAGGAAGCTAAAAATCCTAAAAAAGGGATGCCTATCGGTATCCTCGGATCATTGGTGGTTTGTACAATCCTTTACGTGCTCTTCGCTCACGTAATGACCGGACTATTGAATTACAAGGAATTCGCTGGCGACGCCAAACCCGCGGCAACAGCGTTTGCAATGACGGGCTACAGCTTCCTGCAGGATGGCCTCATCGTTGCTATCCTGGCGGGCTATACTTCAGTAATTCTGGTAATGCTTATGGGGCAATCACGGGTTTTTTATACTATGGCCAAGGATGGCTTGCTACCCAAGTTCTTTAGCAGCATTCACACCAAGTTCTCTACTCCCTGGAAAACAAACATATTTTTCATGTTCTTTGTAAGCATTTTCGCGGGATTTGTTCCTGTTTCAGACTTGGGGCATATGGTTAGTATCGGAACCTTGTTCGCCTTTGTTTTGGTTTGTATCGGAGTGCTTGTAATGCGGGGAACGCAGCCAAATGCTGTGCGACCATTCCGTACCCCTTTGGTACCCCTGGTTCCAGTGTTAGGTATCATCGTGTGCGTATGGTTAATGTACTCACTCCCTATCGAAAGCTGGATCCGCCTATTCATTTGGATGGCTTTGGGAATTATAATCTATTTCACCTACGGACGCAAGAATAGCAAAATCGGAAAGTCTTTGAAATAATATCCGTCCGCATTTTATATCTTATAAAAAATACTGAGGCTCTGTCGTAAGATGGGGCCTCAGTATTTTTCGACCGTCACGTACTGTCATCTTTTACGATCTGCGCGAGCCGTCTTTGTCTTGACGTGGCGGCAATTATTTACCAAAGGTTTCGGTCAAAAAGCTATCTTTGCAAAAAAAACCAAGCGAATTTATGTCGAAATATCTAAAGTTTGACTTTACGCAGATCATGACGATCTCCATGATCCTCTTTGCAATTATTGATATCATTGGAACGATCCCTATTGTAATTCAGCTTCGAAAAAAGGCAGGATACATAGAGTCGGAGAAGGCTACCTTGGTCTCGCTTATTCTAATGATCGCCTTTTTGTTTCTGGGTACGCGTATATTAGATATTATCGGTCTCGACGTGGCTTCTTTTGCCATCGCGGGTTCGTTGGTAATCTTCGTTATCGCCATGGAAATGATTATGGGTATTAATCTAATGAAGGAAGACATGCCCGAAACTGTTTCCATTATCCCGCTAGCATTTCCAATGATCGCCGGAGCGGGAACGATGACCACCCTGCTTGCTCTTAAGTCGCAATATGCTACTCAAAATATTGTTGTCGCCATTCTTCTAAACATGATCCTGGTATATGTCGTGCTTAAAAATGTGGTAATTCTTGAGCGTTTACTCGGAAAGTCAGGATTGAGTGTTTTGCGTAAAGCCTTTGGCGTTATTCTTTTAGCCATCGCAATTAAGTTATTCCGCTCAAATACCGGACTGTAAAGGCACCTTTGGAAGGCTGGTCTATCGTGACCCTGCCTTCCCAGGCTGGAAGGCAATCGTGGTACAAGATGTCAAAGTACTATTTTAACCCTTAGTTTTTTTTGCGATTCTTGCGCCTGTTGAATTGCCGAGTCTAATCTATGTATCGGTCAAAAAGCCCGGCATGTTACGGGCGTCGACTCCGCTTTCGTCGATCCCGGACTGTGAGACGGCACTCCGATGCAGCTGATGTCAGCTTATTTTCCTTGGCGACCTTCTCACCGCGATTAATACCCCCTCTCTTTAGAATTTCTGCCATAACCATAGAATTTAAATCTCATGCCGTCTGAACTCTCCCGACGAATTGGAGTTGCCAGAGAAGCTGCAATGGGTACCGGCACGCAGCGCTGACAGAACAAAGATGAAACAATCTTTTTCGCAAGTCAAGGTCATGTCCTTTAGCAGCATAACTCTTCAGTAATCAATCCGTTATTGCTCAATAAATCCAGCTTAGGTACTCCGATCGGCAATGACTTACTTTGCATTTCAGCAGCGGTGCGAAGATGTCCCGTCATGTCGCATTATGTCACATCAAAGAGTCCGGACGACGCCTGCCCAGATCATACACCCGCCCGCAGCTTGTACCCACGAGCTACCCACCTGCTTCGAGACAGACCCAAAACAGACTCGAGACACGCTCGAGTGGTGATCGACATTTNNTGTCGATGAAATGCCCATGAAATGTCGATGACCAGTGCTGTCTGTTCCGAAGCAATCTCGAGTCAGACTCGAACCTGGTAGGTACCAGGCTGCCGTCCCATATGAGTTTGTCTGGAGAAGGATCGAGCCGAAAAATAGCAGGCAGGTTTAGTGATTGATTTAACAATTGAGACCACCCTTAATAAGATTTTGATAACAAGTGCTTTAAGGTACTGTGCTTATTGTCTGACAAGGGGGCAGTTTATACTTGTAGTTAAGTCTTACATCTGAGTTTACACAGTGCGATCCTAATCGGCAATAGATTAAACTTTGAGAGGTATAATGAGAGGATACAGCACCGAAAAAAATTGAGATCCCTTCCTCCACAAACGTGCTCGCGTCGCTTTTAGGTTTGGAAAAGGGTCATAAAAGGGTCAGCGCGCACGCGGCCTTCTGGAGGTAGGCAATAATACAAAATGTGCATACCTTTCAGGAAAATAACTTTCAGCTTAGAAGTCTATATGAGATAAATTAAACGTTCTGCGAAATCGGGGTATGTTTCCATAATACCGAAGCTCGGAACTGCTTTTTATACAAGGCTTCGGTATTTAGAATGTTCTATTTTATAGATTGTCCTTTGGATTTAAATGTTCTTAGAACTACAGGCCTGGAGGTTCCTGTTTGATAAACCGGGCGACAAACATGGTATCGGCTTTCCGTTCATAGCCCTTAAGCACTTCCATTGCTTCCAGTTTAAGTCCCAATGCAGATTGGAAGTAAGCCACATTATCTTCGTTTTCGGCTTTAAATGCCGAACAGGTAATATATATCAGCGGCTTGCCCAGCTTCAGATAGGGCAATACATTTTCGGCGATACGACGCTGAAGGCTTTGAAATTTGAGGATTGATCTGCTGTTAAACTGAGATATGAGTTCGGGAGTTCTTCCCCAGGTACCTGAGCCCGTACAGGGAGCATCGAGGATTATTCCGTCAAAGGAAAAGCCATGCAGCAGCGCTTGCGGCGAGTAGTTAAGATCTATTACCTTACGCTGGTATTTCCGTATGCCCGCTTGTTGAAAGCGCTCATCAAGATTACGCAAAATATTCTCGCGCAGGTCTGTCGCCAAAAGCTTTATTTCGGGAGAGGTATGCGCCAGAAGAATTGACTTTCCTCCTGATGCCGCGCATGCATCCCACCAATAATCATGCTTCTGAGCATTGAAATAGGCAGCGGTTTTTTGTGAAGAGTAATCCTGAATTTCAAATGGTTTTGTTGGTGCTGCCGCGGCAAAAATCTGATCAAGCTTAGTGCCATTGGGCAGAGCGACACAATTATCTCCAAGATCCTTATATTCGATCTGGTGCTGCTCGAGCACACCAAAAGCGAATTTTTCCTTTCCCGGATGCAGGCGGATAAAAAGATCTGGTTGCACAAGAAAAGAATCCAGGAAGCTGTTTACGTCGATGTCTTCTGAAAGGTATTCGGTAAAAGGATAGATATCGCTCTTATTAAAAGATGGATATATCCGCTTAATAACATCTTGTCTGCGCTCTTCAGGGTCCAAGGGCTGGTGCAGGGCTTCATTCAGAAACATGGCCATATCATCCTGCTCCGCAGAGCAAAGGTATAAGGCCATCGAAAGACGTTCTGTCGGGGGAAGCTCAGCACAGGCCTTGCCTATACGAAAGTAATTGTATAATAATCTGCTGGCATTTCGCCTGTCCGAGGAGCCCATCTGACGATTAGCTCTGAAGAACTCAGGCAGAAAATGTGCTAGTTGAACATCCTGAGGATATTCATTTAATATCCTCAGGAATGTCTTTAACTGGTTTTGAAATCTAGATGGTGATTGCAAGTTATTCCCATTCAATAGTTGCCGGTGGTTTAGAGCTAATATCGTATACCACGCGGTTAATACCTTTTACGTTATTGATGATCTCGTTGGAGATCTTAGCTAGCAACTCATAAGGCAAGTGGCTCCAGTCGGCGGTCATACCGTCAACAGAACCCACCGCGCGTAAGCAAATTACATGCTCGTAAGTACGCTCATCTCCCATAACCCCTACGGACTGCACAGGCAGGAAGATTGCGCCAGCCTGCCATACCTTGTCATACCAGCCTGAAGCTTTCAGGTTATTGATATAAATGGCATCCGCTTCCTGAAGGATAGCAACTTTCTCCGGAGTAATATCGCCGAGAATTCTGATCGCTAAACCTGGTCCCGGGAAAGGATGGCGACCTAACAAGGTGTCATCAAGACCCATAGACCGTCCTACTCGTCTTACCTCATCTTTAAATAAAGTATTCAGAGGCTCTACGACCTTAAGTTTCATGAAGTCGGGCAAGCCACCCACGTTATGGTGTGATTTAATGGTAGCTGAAGGTCCCTTTACTGATACAGATTCAATAACATCAGGATAGATTGTTCCCTGTCCCAGCCATTTCACATCCTGCACTTCATGCGCGGCATCATCGAAGACTTCAATAAATACACGACCAATGATTTTTCTTTTCTGCTCAGGATCTTTAACACCCGCAAGCTGAGAAAGGAATCTGTCTTTGGCGTCTATACCCTTGACATTAAGTCCCATATGCTTGTAAGAGTCAAGAACAGCTTCATATTCATTTTTCCGAAGCAATCCGTTGTCTACGAAAATACAATGAAGGTTCGGACCTATAGCCTTATGGAGTAATACGGCTGCTACCGATGAATCTACANNCACCACCGGAAAGGCCTAATACTACTTTATCATTTCCCAGCTTTTGCTTAAGCTCCGATACGGTAGTTTCAACAAAAGAATCCGGGGTCCAGTCCTGCGAGCATCCACAAACAGCTACTAAAAAGTTTTCCAGAAGTTGCTTTCCGTCGGTGCTGTGCGTCACTTCGGGGTGAAACTGAATGCCAAAAGTTAAGCTGTCTTTGATATGAAACGCCGCCACTTTTACAGTGTCGGTACTGGCGATAATTTCGAAATTTGCCGGAATCGCGGAGATGGTGTCACCATGTGACATCCATACCTGTGAGTCAAGTGGAATATTTTTAAAGAGGATGTTATTTTCCTCAATATGCTGGAGGTTGGCTCTTCCATATTCGCGAATGGTAGAAGGAACAACTTCTCCTCCGGCGTTTTGGGCAAGATACTGCGCTCCGTAACATACTCCTAGTAGAGGAAGCTTGTTATGGAACAAATTAACATCTATCTGCGGTGCATCGTCCTGACGGACAGATGAAGGGCTGCCAGAAAAGATAACGCCTTTAACGCTTGCGTCAAATTCAGGAAGATGATTAAATGGATGGATTTCACAATAAACATTCAGTTCTCTCACACGGCGGGCAATAAGTTGTGTGTACTGAGAACCGAAGTCGAGGATAATAATTTTCTCTTGCATGGGCGAAGCTACATATTATTAATAATTCAGCCAAATGATTTTAGAGGCTCTGTATAAACTATTTCTTTCCAACGATCACTCTGTGGAAATCCGCATAGTTCATATATACAGACGCCAGGCGTTTGATTTCAGTACTGTCAATGTTCTTTACGATCTCTACATAGCGATCGTAGTAATCATAATCCAGTCCTGAAAATAAGATATTTCTAAATTTCTCTGCATGGGAGAAGGCATTTTCAAGACTGCCCAACAAGGATCCCAGCATGTAATTCTTTACAGTTTCAAGTTCAGCTTCCGGCACAAGTTCCGTTTGAAGTGTTAGCAGCTCTTTTTCAATTTCGTTCAAGGTTGCTTGACACACATCAGCGCCAACTTCAGAGGTAATGAAAAAGTATCCGGTAGATTGCAATGAAACCAAGGCTGATCCGATGCCATAAGTGTATCCTTTATCCTCCCGGATATTCGACATCAATCGTGATCCAAAATATCCTCCGAGTACTGTATTTAAAACCTGAAGACCCGGAAAGTCAGTATGGGTGCGGTTGATACTCAGGTTGCCTAGTCGTATTGCCGACTGAAGCGCTTCAGGACGTTCAAAGAGATGTTCCTGTCCTGCTCTCCTGGCGAAGATGAAATCATTTTTTACGGGATCGAGCCCCCTGTCCCAGCCGCGACCCAGATATTCATTTAGTAGAGAAACTGTCGAGGGATCTACCTTTCCCGAGGCGATGATGGTGCAATTCGATGGCTGATAAGCCTGATGAAAATAGCTGATCAAATCGTCTCGATGCAAATCATCGTAATCCTTGTCGGCCACCAATGTGCCGTAAAGCGAATCACCAAACAGCGCATGATTAAACTCTCTGCGACACACATAGTCGTTTTTACGCAGACTCACCAGTAGCTTCTGTTTCTGGTTCACCTTATAAATGTCAAGTTCACTATCAGGATAAACGCTGTCGGTAAGTATCGACTTAAGAACAGGAAGCACGCTGCTTAAATGCTTGTTCAGCGTATACAGCGTCAGCGTTGAGAAGTCGAAATTGTAGTCGGTCTGAATGAACGCTCCGTAATAATCTATGTGTTCGGCAATCTGGAAGGCACTCATACTGCTGGTACCTTCAGTGAGTAAGTTATTTGCCGTATAAGCCTGCAATGGTTTTGTAGCGTCCCAGTTTACATTATTGAATATGAGTTCAATCTTTATGAGATCCTGCTCGCCCGCGTTTACTACGTAGGCATCAATACCATTATCGAGCTGATATTCTTGAGCTCTGATGAGCTTTATTTGTTCAACGGGTTTGAAACCCGGAGCTATGCTTCTATCAATCATTTTTTTCAGCCAGGTATACTAAAGTAGATGAGTTTTCTTTTGTAAATATTGCATTGGCGCGAAGGCGCAATTGTTCGGCGTCGATACAGAGGTAACGCTGAGCCTCGGTGTTGAGGTTCGCGGCGTCTCCGAGCAGCTCAAAGAATGCCAGGTTCATCGCTTTGTCAAGAAGGCTCATTTCTGAAAATATCATTCCAGACTCAATCTTGTTCTTTACCTTGGTGAGCTCTTCGTCCGTCACCAGATCGGTTTTCAGCTTTTCCAACTCGCTCCAAACGGCCTTCTCTGCTTCGTCCATGGTCACCCCCTCTGAAGGTTTGCCCTCAACAACAAACAGTCCTTCATCAAGGCTACCCGTCAAATAGGCGTTAAGGTCGCTGAATACCGGGTTTTCTTTAATCAGCTGATGATATAAGCGCGAAGAGTTTCCTCTGGATAAGATATCGCTTAATAAATCGCCCTCATAGTAATCCTGAGAGTCGCGTTTGCCCATGTGAAATGCCATATATAAAGCATCCAGCGGAACGTCTCCGGTGGTCGTCATGCGTCTCGCCTCCGTTTGTCGCGGCTCCTGAGGGAGGTTACGACTATAAGATGAAGTTCCGGGGATGCCACCAAACCACTTTTCTGTAAGCGCAAGAACATCCTCTTTGTTGATGTCGCCGCCTACTACCATAATGGCGTTCGCGGGATTATAAAAGCGAGCGAAAAAGTCGCGCACATCTTGCATCTCAATCTGCTCGATATGAGCCAGCTCCTTACCAATGGTAGGCCATGAATAAGGATGTACCTGGTATGCCAGCGGGCGTAATTTTAGCCAGGCATCGCCGTAGGGTTGGTTGAGATAGCGCTGTTTAAATTCTTCACATACAACGTTTTTCTGTACCTCAAGACTTTTTTCTGAAAAGGCCAGGCTTAGCATCCTGTCGCTTTCCAGCCAGAAGGCGGTTTCCAGATTTACCGCGGGTAGCGTTATGTAGTAGTTTGTGATATCATTGCTTGTAAACGCATTGTTCTCGCCTCCTACCTTTTGTAAGGGCTCGTCATATGTGGGAATGTTTACCGAGCCGCCGAACATCAGATGTTCAAACAAATGGGCGAAGCCTGTTTTGGAGGGATCTTCATCCCTGGCGCCTACATTATAAAGAATGTTCACTGCAGCCATCGGCGTGGTATGGTCTTCGTGAACCAGTAGCCTTAGTCCGTTACTTAATATATAGCGATCAAAATTTACCATTAAAGATACTTATAGATGTGCGTTGCAAAAGTATCTTTTTAAGGGCTAAAGGCAAATTCCAAAAGAAAGGTTTTCGCCTTATCTAATTTTTCTTACCTTTGTAACCCGTACAAAAGAACTTATGAGTAGCATAAAATGCTCATAAAATAAAAATATTCCATTGCACATGACCAAATATATTTTTGTTACGGGCGGCGTAACTTCGTCGTTGGGAAAAGGTATTATTTCCGCTTCCTTAGCTAAACTCCTGCAGTCCCGTGGATATCGGGTGACAATTCAGAAATTTGACCCCTATATCAATATTGATCCGGGAACCCTTAATCCTTACGAGCACGGAGAGTGTTACGTAACGGAAGATGGTGCCGAAACAGATCTTGACCTTGGTCATTACGAACGATTTCTGAATGTGCCTACCTCGCAGGCTAATAACATCACTACGGGACGTATTTACCAGAATGTGATCAATCAGGAACGTGCCGGGGCCTACCTGGGCAAGACCGTACAGGTTGTTCCTCATATCACCGATGAAATCAAACGGAATATGCGTATTCTTGGTGAAAGTGGTGAATACGATATTGTTATTACTGAGCTTGGTGGTACCGTTGGTGATATCGAATCGCTTCCATACATTGAAGCTGTACGTCAGTTCCGTTGGGAAGAAGGTGCGAATAACTCACTTGTAATACACCTTACGCTCATTCCTTTTCTGGCTGCCGCTGGCGAGTTGAAAACTAAGCCGACACAGCACTCGGTAAAAATGCTGCTTGAATATGGTATTCAGCCAGATATTCTTGTATGCCGTACCGAGCATCATATTACGCCTGAGATCAGACGTAAAATCGCGCAGTTCTGTAATGTAAATCTGAATGCTGTTGTTGAGTCTATCGACGCGCCATCGATTTACGATGTTCCCCTGCTTATGCTTAAGGAGCAGCTGGACAAGACCGTGCTTGCCAAGTTGAAACTTCCGCAGCGCAATGAGCCGGATCTGGAGAACTGGAAAAACTTCCTGGGTCGTCTTAAGAATCCAACTTCTGAGGTGCGTATCGGACTGGTAGGTAAATATGTTGAACTACCGGATGCGTATAAGTCAATCACAGAATCTTTTGTACATGCCGGTGCTGCCAACGAATGTAAAGTACGTGTGGTTTGCGTGCATTCCGAAAGTCTTACCGAGGAGAATGTTGCTGACAGGCTGTCGGGATTCAACGGTGTGCTTGTTGCTCCAGGCTTCGGAAATCGTGGCATTGAAGGAAAAATCATCGCTATTAAATATGTACGCGAGCACAACATCCCATTCTTTGGAATATGTTTGGGAATGCAGTGCGCGGTGATTGAGTTCGCCCGGAACGTCCTCAATCTTCAGGGGGCTCACTCTACGGAGATGGATGAGAATACGCCGCATCCGGTGATTTCGATGATGGAAGAGCAGAAGAAAATTAAGAATCTGGGCGGCACGATGCGTCTGGGATCTTATGATTGCGAAATCAAAAAAGGCTCAAAGGCGGCGTCTATCTATGGAAAGACTTCCATTACAGAGCGCCACAGACATCGTTATGAGTTTAATAACGATTATCTTGCGGATTTCGAAAATGCTGGAATGATCGCGTCAGGAATAAATCCCGACAATAAACTTGCGGAGATTGTGGAGCTTAAAAATCACCCGTTCTTTGTTGCCGGACAATTCCATCCTGAGTTGAAATCTACGGTAGCCAATCCGCATCCTTTATTTGTAAGTTTTGTGGCGGCAGCACTTGCCTATGCGAAGAAACACGTATAATTCGATGTCGCTATCTATAAAGCGATCGCTTTTGCTTTATAGGTAGGGTGTCGTTTAATCATATAATATTGCAAAATCAAATTGCTACATTAACTTTGCAATCCTTTAAAAGCAGTCAGCACTAAAATCGCTGATTGCTTTTTTGCCCTTTCAAATGCTGCTTGTACAGCTTGATTTAAGGGCATTTTGAATGTAAGTAGTAAAAAGAAATTAGAGTTTAGAAAGATAGAATGGACAAAAATTCGTTTACGGGATTGTTTTTAATCCTGATTATCCTGGCGGGGTTCACGTATTTTACAAAGCCCTCGGAGCAGGAAATAAAGCGTGAGAAATTTGTGCAGGATTCTCTGGCGCAGGCTAAGAAAAGTCCTGGTCATCCGCTGGCCGCAGCTGCTAAAGCCACCAGCGCTACGGTTGTGCCTGTTGATTCAGCATCCTTAAAAGGTCCTTTTGGCGCCACGTTACAAGGCAGTCAGGCTGACGTAGTTCTTGAGAATGAAAATTTAAAGGTAACTCTTAGTACCCTTGGAGGACGAATCGCTTCAGTAGAGTTGAAGAAGTTTAAGACCTTCGACCAGAAGCCGCTGATCATGTTTGATGGTACAAGTTCTAATTTCGGACTTACCTTCAATGCAGGAGCAAAGAATATTAATACGCGCAATCTTTATTTCGCGCCTTCAGTTAAGTCGCTTACTGTTGCTAACAAAGATTCAGGTTCCGTGACTATGCGTCTGGCATATTCAGCCACTCAATTTATTGACTTTGTATACTCTTTAAAGGGGGAAAGCTACAAGGTTGACCTTAACATTGTCACTAAAGGTCTGGCGGGGGTTATTCCTGCTAATCAGCCTTTGTCTCTGAACTGGGAAGCTACGTTGAAGCAAAAGGAAAAAGATCTGAACAGTGAGCATCGCTATTCAGGAGCTTATTTCAATCACGGCGATGATGACGTTGACCATATCGGCGCAACGAAGGACGAAAAGAAAGATCTTGGTGAAGACGGTAAGATTAAATGGGTTTCGTTCAAACAGCACTTCTTCTCGAATGTGCTTATCGCTAAGGAAGGCTTTGATAAGGGTACTCTGGCAGTAACAACCTCTGCCGAGCCTGGTATCGTTAAAAGCTTTGCTGCCAACATGCAGTTGCCTGCTCCTAAAGCTGATCAAAACGTTTATCCTTTAGAGTTTTACTTCGGTCCGAATCGTTTCAATACCTTGAAAAGTCAGGGTTACAACCTTGAAAGACAAGTTGACCTTGGTTGGGGACCTTTGAAATATATCAATCGCGTTATCGTTATTCCGGTCTTTAACTTCCTTGAAGGCTTTAACTGGGGCTACGGATTGATCATTTTAGTTCTTACGATTCTCCTTAAGCTGGTTCTCTTCCCGCTTACGTACAAGTCATATCTTTCTATGGCTAAAATGCGTGTGCTGAAGCCGGAGATGGATGAAATTAAAACGAAGGTTGGTGAAGATAACCCCACATTATTACAGCAGGAGTATCTTAAGCTTTATAAGAAGGCTGGTGTAAACCCCTTGGGAGGATGTATCCCGATGGTGCTCCAGTTGCCTATTGTTATGGCCTTCTTCTTCTTCTTTCCTAACCTCTTCGAACTACGTCAGGAGAGTTTCTTATGGATGAAGGATCTTTCAACATACGATTCAATCATTAACTTCAGCACTATTCCGCTGATAAATGTAAACCACATCAGTTTAATGTGTTTGCTTATGACTGTCTCTACGTTGATAAGCACTTACTTTAATAATCAGACTACGGGAGCAACCGGACAAATGAAGTATATCGGTTATATTACGCCGCTTATTTTCTTCGGGGTACTGAATAGCTATCCTTCCGGTTTGAACTATTATTATTTCCTTGCGAACTTACTTACTTTCGCTCAGCAGATACTGATCCGCCAATGGGTTAATGATGATAAGATTCACGCTAAAATTCAGGAGAACAAGAAGCGTCCTGAAACCGAGAAGAAAAAATCTAAATTCCAGCAGCGTATGGATGAGTACATGCGTGCTCAGGCTACCAAGGCCAAGGAAAATAAAAAATAATTGACCATTTGGTTAGATGGTTTAGTGAACGCTATTCCGCTACGGGTTGAAGTTTTGGCGACCATGTCTTGTGAAAAGATGTGGTCGCTTTTTTTGTGCCTTACTCCTAACTTTACACCGACAGTCGCGCGCCTTATATTATACCGGTGGTAGATCTGCTTACTCAGGATAATAGCTTAAGCTTGGATAATATCTGAAAAAAGAAAACCCCGAAGCTTGGGTGCTCCGGGGTTTTATCATATTTGAAGCTTTATTAAAAAAGCTCTTGATGTTACTGCTGTTAAGCTACGTTTCTGCCTGCGTTAACAATACCGTAAACGGTACGTATTATTAGCTTATTCAGGATTCGCATTGCCTCCTCATCCTCTTTCTTCGTTTCAAGCAACTGCAAAGCGTAATGCTGAATGATTACCAATGGAAGTACGATACGCTCACGCAGAGCAATAGATGTTCTTTCTACCGGATATTCCTGCATGAGGACAGTGTTCCCTGTAAGCTCAAGCATCATCGTTCTGGTGAGATCAAATTCTTCTTTGAGCTTCTTCCAGAACTGACCATAGGTTTTGTCTTCGCCTAAGTAGGAAGTGATACGGAAATCGGCCTTTGACATAGACATACTACAGTTATCCATAATCGTTTTGAACTGGCCCGAGTGTTCGTATAAAGACTTGATGTCATTCCAGCGGCCTTCAGTTTTTGCTTTAAGCAATGCGCGTCCCACGCCATAAAATCCTGGAATGTTCTGCTTAAGCTGAGTCCAGGCAGTTACGAAGCTGATAGCTCGCAGGTCTTCGAGTTTTAATTCACCTCCGCTATTTCTCTTTACCGGACGACTGCTGATATTTATCTGCGATAGCAATTTAAGCGGACTGTGCTCTTCGAGATATTTTAGGAACAAAGGATCCTGACGCAGTTCGACAAAGGCTTCGTGACTTGTTGATGCCAGACTGCCGAAGAGTTCCTTTTCCTCTGTGCTGAGGGTATTACGATCATCTTCTTTTAACGCAGATACCACGCCCGCGTTTATGAGTTGCTCAATATTAAAGCGGGCAGTTTCTCTGGAACCATACTGACTGCTGATGGTTTGGCCCTGAATAGTAAGCTGAATATGATCGTTGGCAATTTCGGTACCCATGCTTGCGTAGAAGCGGTGTGTCTTACCACCGCCACGTGCCGGTGGGCCACCGCGACCGTCAAAGAATGCCAGCTGGACATTGTTCTTACGGGCAATTGCTGTAAGCTCTGTTTTAGCTTTGTAAATAGACCAGTTTGCCATGAGGTAACCGCCATCTTTGGTGCTGTCGGAGAATCCGAGCATGATGATTTGCTTGTTACCACGTTTTGCCAGATGATCGCGATAGAAAGGATGTGAGTAAAGGATTTCCATTACATCGCCTGCTAATTCAAGATCCTGTACGGTCTCAAATAAAGGCACGAAATCTATCGTTAACTCATCGACCTTCCAGCCAGCCCAGGTGAACAGGGTGATCAGTTGCAGGATATCTGAAGCCTGCTGACAGTTACTGATAATAAAGCGGTGACAAGCTTTCTCACCTCCCGCCTGCTGCATCTGTTTGATCTGGCGAATTGTACTGAAAGTATCACGACTCAGATCGCTCATGCCTTCAGTATCAATATTTGCTTCATTAAAGTCGATGTGTTTAATTTTTTCCTCTTCTGATAACTCATCATAGTTGTCGGGAAGCGATGCCTTTGCGAGTGCTCTACCCTCGGCATGAGCCGTACGGAGCACTCTGCTGTCCTGTCTGATATCCAGGGAGGCGAAATAGCATCCAAATAACCTTACCTTTCTGAGTAATTCGTCGACAAGGTCTGAAAATAGCCCATCGTGCGACTGTAATAATACTGTCTTTACAGACTCAAGTAAGTTGATGATTTCTCCCTGAAGATCCTCGGCATTGGTGTTTTTATTAAAGGCGTTTTCATAGAAGAGCTCCTGAAGTCTGTCGATATACTCTTCAAGTCCCCGGAAGGTAAGTCTTCTTTTTATATCGCGGAAGTCGCGGTAGTAACAACGGAAGAGGATCTCGCGCAGCATCGTTGATACTTCGCGGGTCCCTTCGCGGGTAACGTTTGGATTGCCATCACGGTCGCCTCCTGGCCAGAAGCCCATTTCAATAAGCTGGTGTGTATTAAAGGTTGGCGCTTCAAATTCGTTTTCGAAATCCTTATGGATATCGGCAAGCACGTGATAAAATACATTTTCCAGGAACCAGGCGAGACTTACAGCCTCGTGTACCGGCGTTGGCTTAAATTTATTAAAGAATGGTGTCTTGCCGAGTTGCTGCAATAGCAGGTGAATATCGTTGATATTATTGGTTTTTAGCGCATCAACAAGATCAGTAATGATGGCGAGCACGCGACCCGGATAAAACTGTGTAGGATGTGCCGTAAGCACAAGGCGCAGTGAGAAGCTTTGCAACTTTTCCATAATCTCGGCTTTACGCTCAGGATTATCCGCTGCTGCCTGCAGGAGGTCCAGCACAGAGCCGCTTTCATCGTTTATATGTGTTCGGGCAAATGCCGAGTCTTCAATAGCATCAAAAAGAACAACCTGACGCTCTATATATTGTATAAAGCGAAAGAGCAGATCGATGCGATCTGATTCCTGTATGTATTGTTCGTATTGACCAAAGAAGCTCTCAATGATATGAACAGGCGCCAGGTTCTGTTTGACTCCTTCTTCACAATGACTTGTGAAAAATGGCAACAGCATTCCCGTGTGCTTGACCTTATAAAAAGGCAGCGTTAGAAATAAACTGTTGTAAAGTTCAAAGCGCGTAAGCACCTCACTGGCGAATACGGCCTCTTTTTGGCTGAGTTTCATTGATAGTTCTCGTGTTTTATATGTTAATTAGAATTTCAATAATTAAAAATTGCTAAACAGGCGCAATTTGTGATACCTGTTAATTAGTTTTTCCGGCCTTTCGGTACATGGACCTGAATGGGAATGCGTTAAAGAAGTATGTTTATATGCCCTTAGTATCGCAGGATTCCTTTCAAAGCCTTGCGAATATAATAAAAAACACAAGTTAATTATGAAACTCCGTTAATTTAATGTTTGTTGCTTGTCAAAATGGTAAAATGAGGTTCCTATCCCTGGAGGATAATTGGCACGGTGGCGCGCAGCAAATATCTATTTTCTTCTCCCCAGACTGAGGCCAGTGGTAAATTCGATAAAGTCAGCAGAGCCTCCATGTGCTTTGATAGCAACACCTCCGAAAAGCTTTTCTGTCAATTTATAGCGTAAGCCCAGGCGCTCGTAATAGTTTGTTTTTTCTCCATTAGATTCGTTACGATGGAGGTAGACGCCGATTCCCCCATTTATGTAGAGCTTTTCCGTTAGTACATGGTCTACATAAAATGCAGGTGCCAGCGAGAACATCTGGCTGAACTGATTTTTTCTACTACCGGCGTATTCTGGAAATGTGCCAGTTGAGGAATAGAAAACATCAACACCCGCGCCTAGCTTCCACTTATAGCCAAGCGTTTTTGTACGGTACAAGCCCAAGCCTGCCTTGAAGTATCTTGTTGGGTCATCCATATTCATCTGTCTTGCGCCGGCGGCAAATACAATATGCCATTCCGCGGGAATGTATTCAATAGGTGCATGCGGAGTGGCATTTTCAAAGTGAAGCTTCCGTGCACCCGGTATATAGGTAAGAGACAAGCTTGCCGGCGCAAGATTTAGCCCCTTATTCGGAAGTTGCGTAGCGCCATTGGAAAAATGGTGGAATGAAAGTCCGGCATTAAGCGTAAGATGATCGTTCAGCGTGTAGTGAGCCTGCGCGCCGAAATCAATGTAACAATTACGGCGACTGCCAATCAGAATATTGAGCGGGTTGCTTTCTTCGTCAAAATGCTTAAAGTTAGACGCTACTCCGAAACCAATGCGGTAGCTAAAATTCCAACGGTTCAGGGAACGTTCGCGCAAAGGGATAGCAACGAAGCCATAGATAGCATATGGGTTTCCAAATTCTTTATATTTGAATTTACTTGAATAGAAGCCTATTCCGTATATAGGATAATTATATAGCTTGTTGTAAAACCCGCGACGTGTTTGCCACCCTAAACGGAAGTTTATTCCATTAAATTGATTGGGGTCAAAGTTTTGCCTTACTTCTTCGTTATTTGGAAGCATCCCTCCGCTCTCGAAGTCGACCTGCAACACCAGCGGATTTCCCGCGTATTCGGAAGCCTGCTCCTTTATAGCAGCCGGGTAAATTTGACCATATCCGAATATGGGTGACAATAAGATAAAAAGTAAGAAGTGCTTCCTTTTAAGTGCGGATAAGAAGTTATATATGTTCACAGGTGTGTTGACTATTTACAAATAAAAGTCAGCGAATATATCCTTTCTAATACAATTTCCGATTTCAGTAGTAATTTTGTTACGTTGCCTTGTTGCGAAACGCGCTGGGCAGGCCGATAAAATTAACTTATACTTGCAGCTATGTTATTTGACGACACTTATAAAACCATCAGCAAATCGGCAGAAGGTATTTTTAAGGATAAGGGAAGTAAGTTTATAGCGTATGCGTTTCCGATAAGAAAGGAGGATGACTTAAAAGAACGTTTAAATGCGATAAAATCTGAACATTCTAAAGCCCGGCATCATTGCTGGGCAATCCGTCTGGGGCCGGACCGTTCGGTCTTCCGCTTTAATGATGACGGCGAACCTTCCGGTACTGCGGGAAGACCTATCCTCAATTGCATGCTGTCAGCCGATGTTACGGATCTTGCCATTGTTGTTGTCCGATATTTTGGCGGCACGTTGCTCGGTGTTCCCGGACTTATAAACGCATATAAGCAGTCTGCTCAGGACGCGCTGGAAAATGCTGAAATTGTGGAGAAGACTCTTAACGATACCTATGTGCTGCGCTTTGATTATATTGTAATGAATGAGGTGATGCGTGTTATTAAAGACGAGGATTTGCAGATTTTGAGTAATGATTATGATACCTCATGCGTACTGAAATTGCAGATTAGAAAAGGTCTTTTAAACAGGGTATTGGAAAAGTTCGAAAAAATAAATGGTTTATCACATGAATTTATTCCTGCGTCGTTATAATCAAACACCTGACAAAACGTACCGCAACAAAAAAGGCCGTCCTCCGGACGACCTTAACCCTAATAAATGAATAGTAGTAATTATAAGTTACCGATCCGCTTGTCTATACGGTTGGTAATATCTTGAAGCAATGTCGACGGAAAGCATCCTTCGACAACATTCCAGGTTGAATCAGCATTTTTCGCTAGTGTGCCCAGGTAATTTTCATTATCCAAACTTACCCTGTATCCATCTACGCTAGGAACTACTGATAATTCATTAAACTGACCGTTTGCGAACAAGTTCACAAAGAAGTTAAAACCTTCGGTTAGGGGCGATATAGACTGATTGATGCTTTTCATAATTATTAGTTTTAACCAAAAATACATTTAATTGTTTAACATTTAGGTAACAATGGTGACCAGAAAATGTGTATTTTTTTGATGAGGATCATTTTTTCTTGCTGCTAGCCTATTTTAAGATCGTTTGTGGTTTTGCATCTTTCAAAAAATATACAATAATGTGACGGACAAAGGATATGGCTAAGATGTTCAGGGACTCGGTCAGATCAAATCTGATGTAATGATCTTCATGATTGGATTTTAAGCTGATAATTTAGGTGCGAAATAAATAACAGGCAGCAATATGAAAAGCTGCCTGTTATTTGTTGAGGATACGGAGTTTGGTTACCTCAATGTTTTGCAAATGGCTTATTTGAACTTGCCCTTCAGTGCGGCAAGCTTTGAAGCAAAGTCGCCCTCCGCTTCGCGGGCTTTCTGCTTACGTGCTGGTGGCGGGGTTTCTGTCTTCATCGATAACGAAATTCGCTTCCGTGCTACATCAACTTCCGCAACGGTAACTTCAACACGCTGTTGTACCTTGACCACTTCGTTAGGATTGCTCACGTAGTGATTCGAGAGCTGACTAAGGTGTACCAGGCCATCCTGATGCACGCCAATATCCACGAAGGCTCCAAAGTTAGTGACATTTGTAACAATACCCGGAAGCTTCATGCCAACACGCAGGTCGCTGATTTCTGTAACGCCCTCAGTGAAAGCAAATGCCTCGAACTGATCGCGGGGATCGCGTCCTGGCTTGGCGAGTTCTTGCAGGATATCGTTCATGGTTGGTAAGCCCACCTCTTCGCTGATATATTTTTCAGCTTTAATCTGTTTGCGCAGTTTCTCGTCTTTTATCAAATCTTTAACACTGCAATCCAGATCTTTGGCAATCTGATTTACCAGGGAGTACCGCTCCGGATGCACGGAGCTGGCGTCTAATGGGTTTTCAGCGTTGGATATACGTAGGAAACCCGCCGACTGTTCGAAAGCTTTTGCCCCTAGTCGCGGAACGCTCTTCAGTTCTGTACGACTTTTAAATGCACCATGGGCATTTCGGTATTCGACGATGCTTTTTGCTAATGTAGGCCCCAATCCTGAAATGTAGGAAAGGATTTCCTTTGATGCGGTATTCAACTCGACACCTACAGCATTTACGCAACTCATAACCGTATCATCCAGAGAGTCTTGTAATTTACCTTGGTCGACATCATGCTGATACTGTCCCACACCAATGGATTTAGGGTCGATTTTTACGAGTTCAGCTAAAGGATCCATCAGGCGACGTCCGATAGATACGGCACCTCTAACGGTAACATCCTGATCGGGAAATTCTTCACGTGCCACTTCAGACGCCGAATAGATCGACGCGCCGCTTTCATTCACCATTACCTGAACGATGTTTGGGAGTTGAAGTTGTTGAACGAAAAGCTCCGTTTCGCGTCCGGCAGTACCATTTCCGATAGCAATAGCCTGAATATCATGTCGGGAAACAAGATGTCTGATAGTTTTCGCTGCTTCGGCGCTTTTGCCCTGGCCGGTATGAGGAAATACAGCAGTATATTCCAGAAGTTTACCCTGCTCATCAAGGCATACCACCTTACAGCCTGTTCTAAAACCAGGGTCGATAGCCATAGTTCTCTTTTGTCCGAGAGGTGCGGCGAGCAACAGCTCGCGAGCGTTTTCAGCGAAAACTTTAATCGCTTCTTCATCGGCCTTTTTGCGGGTTATAAGTCGTACTTCTGTTTCCATAGAAGGTTTCAGGAGTCGCTTATATCCATCGGCAATAGCTAATTTTACCTGAGTGGCAGCTGCATTGCTGGATTTTATATAATCACGTTCAATTAAGCTTAGGGCATCATCTTCTTCAGGCGTAATGTCCAGACTGAGGATAAGTTCCTTTTCCCCCCGTCGCATGGCAAGCACACGGTGTGAGGGGGCAGTCTTCACAGCCTCTGTCCATTCAAAGTAGTCTTTGTATTTCTGTCCTTCCTGTTCCTTTCCGGCAATCACTTTTGATATAAAATTTCCGCGTTCCAGGAAAAGTGTTCTAATGGTATTTCTGATTTCCGCGTCCTCGTTCACTTTCTCTGCGATGATATCTCTGGCTCCCGCAAGAGCTTCAGCAGTAGATTTTACATTTTTTTCATCGCTGATATAGCGAGCGGCTTCGGTTTCAATATCAAAGTCGGTCTGAAGAAGTATTTGCTCAGCCAAAGGCAATAAGCCTTTCTCCAGAGCAACGCTTGCCCTCGTTTTTCTTTTAGGTCTGAACGGCAAATAGATGTCTTCGAGTACAGACAATGTTTCAGCGTCGTTTATTTTTTGCTCAAGCTCAGGACTTAGTTTCCCACTGTCACTGAGGGCTTTCAGGATCGCCTCCCTCCTTTTGTCAAGTTCATCGAGTTGCTTTTCGCGGTCGCGTATAGCAGCAACCTGCACCTCATCAAGACTGCCGGTCATTTCCTTCCTATAGCGGGAAATAAACGGCACTGTGGCGCCCTCCTTCAGCAGAGCAATCGTTGTAAGGACCTGCTTTTCGCTTAGCGAAAGTTCATTAGCAATCTTCTTTGAGTTAGAGATCATATATACATGTGTGAATGAGCCTGCGAATTTGGCACTCTGCATTCATATATCAAAATAAGGATTTTATTTTTGAGCTTATGTGAGGGTCCTTAGAGAAGTGCGGTCTTGACGATCAATCCGATACATATTGCTGTACTGACACTAATCAATGTACCTATCAATACATATTCGGTGCGCTGGGGCATGTTTTTGGTTTCCCCGAAACGTAGTATCGACTTGGCGGCAGTAAGTAAACCGATAGCTGCGTATTGATCAAATACTACCAGAATGAAAATGATGAAGCGCTCAAGGATGCCGATCCAGCGTCCGGCGCTCCCGAGACTATTTTCAGCGTCTTCCACCTGCCTGCGCCACTTCGCGGTAATGAGTCCTATAATTATGCCACTCGGTGATGACAGGAAGATTATCGCCAGAGCATATATCCAGAAGTCCCTGCTTTTAAGGAATACGATCGATAAATCTTTCACGCTATTAAACTCCGCGGGATATAAATATACACCGGCAAGCAGGATAACAAATAAATGCAGAAACTGATCAATAAAGAATGACGGAAGTCCCGGACGTTGATATGACTTCCATAGATCAATTAGGAAGTGACTGAAAGTAATACCCAGGATGACCAGAGGATATTGGAAATTTGTTAGCGCTCCCGCGAGCAATCCGGTAACTAAAGTGTGATAATATAACGCGGGAGATGTTATGTGTCTCCTGTTGCGATCTGCGACCCATGATGATGGTTGAAATACGAAGTCGCTGAGCAGATGCGCCGTTATCAATTTTATGTATAGGAGGATTAGCATAAGGAGTTGACGTTCTGTGAAATTCTTTTGTACGAGTCTATAAGTTTATTTAGGACATCGTAGTTTGCATTAAGTAGTAATTTATTTACAGTAGGCTGCGTTTTGCCTAGCATTGAAGCTATTTCTTCCTGATTTGCACCCCGAAGAGATTCTAATAATACCTCCGCCTGCTTGAAACTCATGTCGTTAAGGATAAAGTCGCAGAAAAGAGCGAGATTATAAAAGGCCTCATTGGCCATGTCAAATGAGCATTTTATTGAGAAGCGACGTCTGTTGTTGTTACTGAGCACGTCTAGCTCGCGCCCCGAAAGAATGAAGGCCTTGTCTTGTGCCAAAGAAAGGCTTTTTACGGGCATGCTTACCTGCTCCAAACCGATAGCGGCACGAAGATCTATCCCTTCCGATCCGGAGTTCTGAAGTTTACAGATCAGTCGAAGTCTAAGAGTTTGCTCGAAGGCCTCGCCAGCGTCTGATAGAAAATGGAAACTGTCGCCACGGTAAAAATCCGCACGTATATCATCCTTTTTCATCTGCTGCTTCAATCGCTTGATGAGCTCCTCAAATCTCTCAGCGGAAAGCTTTCCCGAATTCACAATATCGGCAGTTACAACGGCTTTAAACTCTGTCATGAGCTAAAGATAGTTATAAAAGTCTATAAATATAAAATATAGTTATATTTATCTATAATATTATTTTATAGTCATTTATGGCTATTTGTTTAAGAAATAGCCATATTGGGCTATTTAAACGACTTCACAGTGATGATATCTCCATATTTCGTTGTGATGAACGGGTAATCTGTATATATTTGTGTACATATTTAAAACTATTCTCACGTCAGATTGTAATCATTAGCAATAACTATGGCAAGAATTCTAATTATTGACGACGAGCGTGCAATACGCAATACCCTTAGGGAGATTCTCGAATATGAAGACTATGAAGTCGATGATGTAGACAACGGAATTGACGGCTTGGAGCGCATAAAAAAAGATGCGGTAGATCTGGTGCTTTGTGATATAAAAATGAGCAGAATGGATGGCATGGAAGTCCTTTCCGAAGGACTGGCATTAAAGCCTGATATTCCATTTATCATGATTTCAGGGCACGGAACCATAGAGACGGCTGTTGAAGCAAGCAAGAAAGGGGCCTATGATTTTATATCTAAACCACCTGACTTGAACAGGCTTTTGATAACGGTAAGGAATGCCTTAGAGCGAGGAAATCTTGTAACTGAGACCAAAGTACTGAAGCGAAAGGTCGGTAAGGTAAGAGAGATTCTGGGAGACTCTGTGGCGATCCGGAAAATCAAGGATACAATTGATCGTGTGGCACCTACCGAAGCGCGGGTTTTGGTGACCGGCGCAAATGGTAGTGGCAAGGAGCTTGTGGCGCGTTGGTTACATGAAAAGTCTAATCGCGCTGCGGGACCTATCATCGAGGTTAACTGCGCGGCGATACCATCGGAATTAATAGAAAGTGAGCTCTTTGGACACGAGAAAGGGTCCTTTACTTCTGCTGTAAAGCAGCGCATCGGTAAATTTGAACAGGCTAACGGCGGAACACTTTTCTTAGATGAGATTGGTGATATGAGCCACTCTGCCCAGGCAAAGGTCTTGCGCGCTTTGCAGGAGAGTCGCATTACGCGTGTTGGTGGTGAGAAAGAAATAGAGGTAGACGTGCGCGTGGTAGCAGCGACAAACAAGGATCTTCTTAAGGAAATTGAATTGGGGAATTTTAGGATGGACTTATACCACCGCCTCAGCGTTATTCTTATTCATGTTCCCCCTCTCACTGAGCGTCGTGACGATATTCCGGTGATCGCGACCTCCTTCTGTGAAGAGATCTGCAGCGAATATGGAATGCCCGTGAAGAAATTTAGCGATGGTGCCATGCAGTCTTTGAAGGCCTTGCCTTGGACCGGAAATATTCGCGAGCTGCGCAATATGATAGAGCGCTTGATCATTCTTAGCGATAAGGTAATTACAGAGAATGACGTTCTTAATTTTGCAAATCCTTCAGGCCCTCAGAATACGCCCGTCGATGCGCCCAATGGATCTGAATCAACTACTAATTTTGATAGATTTGGAAGTTTCCAAGAATATAAAGATCAGGCTGAGCGTGATTTTATTAAATACAAACTTGAGAAGAACAATTGGAATGTCTCGAAGACTGCCGATGAAATTGATATTCAAAGAAGCCATTTGTACAGCAAAATTGATAAATATGGTTTAAAGAGAAACGACTCCTAAACTAATTGAAGAGATTGTATGCCGGTGGTATGGTGGATTTCTATTTGATGTTCACCATGCAACCGGCTTTGTTTTTTTACATCTTTAAAATTCATCTGTAAACCTTATTTTTGCACTTATGGTAAAGCATATTCAATCAACACGCTTTTTAGTATTATGTGCCTTTATTGTTTTGGCTGCATTGTCTCGAATTATACCTATAGCGATTCCTTCTCTGGGGAATTTTACTGCTTTGGGTGCTTTAGCGATTTTTGCGGGAGCGCAGTTTACAGATAGGCGCCTGGCCTTTGCGGTGCCCATAGTAGCTATGTTTCTTTCTGATATTTATTTGGGGTTCCACTCGGGCATGCCGGTTGTGTATGCAGGGTTTGTTGCCATGGTAGCATGCGGCTTGTTTATTCGTAGTCGTGTAAAGCCGGTGAATATTGCTTTAGCATCGATTGCAGGAGCGTTTGTATTCTTTTTAATTACGAATTTTGCATTCCTCTATCCTTGGTATCCTCATAATTTCCAGGGGGTAATTGAGTCCTACGTCGCCGGATTGCCGTTTTTAAGAAATATGCTTATTGCTGACGCTATCTATGGAACGCTGATGTTTGGAGTCTTTTATTTGTTGGAGCGTCGCTTTACAATACTTGCGGTAAAGTAAAAGCCTTCAGGCTTTTACTTTCTAATTTGTCCGGTTCCGTAGATTTGCCATTTATAGGTGCATAATTCCTCTAGTGCCATGGGGCCGCGCGCATGTAGTTTTTGTGTGCTTATGCCGATTTCTGCTCCTAAGCCGAACTGCGCACCGTCAGTAAATGCTGTTGAGGCGTTTACATATACCGCTGCGGCATCCACCCGGTTCATAAACTTCTGGATATTTTCTGCGTTCTTCGAGATAATCGCTTCACTATGTTTAGAGCTGTAAGTGGCAATATGCGCTAAGGCTTCGTCGAGCGTGTCTACTACTTTTATCGCAATCTTATAATCCAGGAACTCTGTTCCGAAATGTTCATCACTGGCGCTCTGTAGTAAGCTATCAGGATAGTCGGCCTTCAGCGCAGAATAAGCGCGTTCATCGGCGTAAATAGTGACGTTTTGGGCCGCTAATGGAGCCATGATAAAAGGAAGGTCTCGTAGTCGCGAGGTGTGAAGAATAACGCAATCCAACGCGTTGCATACGCTCACGCGTCTTGTCTTAGCATTAAGAACAATAGCCTGAGCCATAGCAGTATCAGCGCTTTCATCAATATAGGTATGTACAATTCCGGCTCCGGTTTCGATTACAGGCACCTTCGCCGTTTTGCGTACGTAGTCTATCAACTGCTGACTTCCTCGTGGAATGATAAGGTCAACCTCTTTGTCGGACTCCAGCAAGGCCTGCATCGCACTCCTCTCGGCAGGCATCAGACTCACTATGTTCTTATTTATGGCATGGCGCGACAGTACCTCGTGAATTAGTTTTACCAATGCGACGTTTGAATCGTAAGCATCGCTCCCCCCTTTTAGTATCACAACATTCTTTGTTTTGAAACAAAGCGAGAATACGTCGATAGTAACGTTCGGACGGGATTCATAAATTACTCCTATTACTCCAATTGGCACTCTCACTTTCTTGATAGATAAGTTATTATCTAAGTTTTTCTCCATTAAAACTTCGGAAAGCGGAGAGTGTAATTTGCTTACGTTCAGGAGATCATTAGCAATGGCTTCTATCCTATTTTCATTTAATAACAGGCGATCGTATTTTGGGTCGCTGCTGTCCATTCGCTCCAGATCCCTGATGTTGGCGTCGATAATTGCCCCTGCATTAGAGATTAATGTTGAAGCCAGGTCTTCGAGTACAGCATTTATTTGTGCATCAGTAAGCTCGGCAAGGCTTGCAGCAGCCTCTACAGAATGATAAAAATGTCCTCTATGCATCATATGTTGGTAGATTCGATATATAAGTAGTCATAATGAATAAGCGCTTTCTGGTTTTTTAATCCTAATAAGTCATTCGCCTTTTCTGATCCATATTCGGCAATTCCGATGGCAATGTTCTTACCCTCCTCATCGCAAACTCTCAGAATGTCCCCCTTCTTAAAAATGCCCTCAATGGAGGTAATTCCAATGGGAAGAAGGCTCGTCGCGGAATGTGACTGCAATGCCTGGGCCGCGCCCTGGTTTACCGTTACAAGAGCATTTGCGTAATTTCCAGCTTGAGCAATCCAATTAATCCGGTCGGAACGCCTGTTTGACGGTCGAAAATAGCTATAGGGAGCTTTCTGGTCCATTATTTTCATCAGGATATCATCTATGCCTCCGTCGGCGATATAGACGCCTACGCCCAATCTGGCGAGCTTCTGAGCCATGCTGACTTTGGTAAGCATTCCCCCTCGTCCAAATTCTGACTTTTTGCTGCTTATAAACTGATATATGGCCTTATCATCGGGTGCGATTTCTCTGATGATCTCCGACTTTGGATTTGCGGGATCTCCGTTATAAATACCTTTAACATTACTTAAGATAAATAGCGCATCAGCCTGTAACATAGAGGATATAAGTGCTGCTAGTTCATCATTGTCAGTGAACATTAATTCCGTTACGGAGATGACGTCATTCTCATTTACAATAGGAATAATATCATGTTCAAGCAATGCCCCGAAGCAATTTTTCATATTCAGGTAATGTTTGCGATCGCGAAAATCCTCGCGTGTTACGAGCATCTGAGCGCATGTCATTTGCTGATCCCGGAAAAAATCGGAATACAAAGAGATGAGCTTTACCTGCCCCACAGAAGATAGAATCTGACGCTTGGCAATCTGATCAAGTTTTGCCGGGAGGGTTACCTGACTTCTGCCGGACGCTACTGCTCCTGAAGAAATCAATATTACTTCTATGTGGTGTTCCTTTTTGAGATGCGCTATTTGTCGGCACAGCGATCGGATGCGATTAAGATCGGGAAGCTGCTCCGGAGTGGTTAAAACATTCGACCCTACCTTAACGACTATTCTTTTGTAAGCGTTTTTCATGAAGCTTAAATGTACGTAATTTGATTTGCTTCCCCTCTTTGATACCGGCTTTTTACACGAATGAAATACGTTTTGTTATAAACTGTTTGTTTACAAAACACCTATAGTATTCACTATTTTAGGCGCTTATAAAATACTATGGCAATATAATACAATAAACAAAAGCCTATAAAAACAAGAAGCCCGGATATGTGGGATATCCGGGTCTGTCCAATACATTTAATAATCTAGGGTAATTTTTTCTTTCAACCAGTATCATGTGTGATACGTTCCCAAAAATAATAACGCTACGGGTATTTATCCCTGATTCGCATCATTTGAAGGAGTGATCTTAATCACAATGACTGGTGTTATTATCCGAAAATGTTACCCGTATATTCAAGGCGTATCCTTGTTTGGAAGCCCTCTATAGTTTTAAAGATTTCACGCAGTGTTACCTGTTCGATCTTTGTAAGCGTACTCAGATCAATGTAGTTATCAGGTTCAACATTGTCCTGAATAATCTGTATCGCCTGTTTTTTCAATCGCATGCTCATCAGGTAATAATATGACTGATTCAGTTCTTCGTACTCAGCTTCTGAGAACACTTGTTTATCCCGTAAGGCTTTCAGTCGTTCACCTGTATTTACCTTGAACACACGGTGTTTAAGCGCATATACGCGAACGAGATCAACAATGGGAGTCATCGCCTTTTTTATGTCAAACACTTCCTGTCGGCCAACGGTAATTGTGCGTATATTTTTAAAGAAGGCTGTGAGTGGAGGCTGATATTGCAATGCGTTTTTTGCCATATGAAAGAAAAGCTTCTCCATAGGCTGCTGCAGTCTTTCATCCAGGAAATCCCAAAGTTCCTCCATGATGGACATTTCGCCGAAAATGTAACGACAGTCGAAGAATGTAGAGAACTTTATGACCGTCTCAGGCAGGGAATCTTTCATCCACGCATCATAATTTCGTTTCCAATGTGAGAGCGAATGCGTCCATGCCGGGTTCTTCGCCATGAATCCACCAGAACAAAATATAAAACCAATGTAATCAAGACGCTCAGATACCATATCGGCAAATCGAAGAAAATATTCGCGAACTTCTTCGCGGTGCTCATTAGCCTTATCCTCGTATATGATGGCATTATCCTGATCGGTTTTTAGGGTTTGTTCCTTGCGACCTTCACTACCAAGTACCATAAATACGAATTTCGCGGGAGGCTCACCTATTTCCTCAATTACTCCTTCTATAACTTTTTGGGCGATGGTATCGGCCACCGAGGTAATGATCTGATTGACGATCTCTGCGTTCACGCCGCGGCCAAGCAGTTGCGTGATCATCTGGGGCACCTGCTCCCATTTGTTCTTTAGCTCATCTGTGTTGTTGGCCAGCTTAACAGATTGTATGTATACCAGCGGCGACTGCGCCTGCTCGCTTAACAATTTGTTTCTGCTGAGCATTCCTTTTAATACTCCGTTTTCTTCCACAAGAAGATATTTCTTCTTGGAGCTGAACATCAGCAGGATAGCCTCATATACGAATGCGCGGCTATCAATGGTAAGATAGTTGGGGTCCATAAACGAGGACACAGGAGCATCTGTGCTGGCTTGTTCCCCAATAACTTTATCACGTAGAATGATATCTGTAACATAGCCCATAACCTTTTCCTCCCTGTCTTTGATGACAAGGCAGCTGGTCTTGTTGGCGGCCATGGCTCGTGCTGCCACATGTACAGGCTCATCAGCATAGCAATAAGCGATCTCTCTGGGGCCAACGCTAACAATTCTTCGGGAATATAATTGTTCTGAAGCTATATAGCTTTCCTCAAAAGAAGTAGGTTTTTTAGCAAAATGAGCGAACTCCTCATTGAGCATACGTTTTCCGAACTCTCCCGTAAAGTAGTGAAAGAAATTTTCGTACGCCTGGCATAGGCCTCTGAAGTCTTTGCGTGGCAGGAAGTACACCGTAGTGCCTTTTTTTGCGATCACGTTACGTAATGAGCGTTTCCTGTTTAATAAGATCGACACGCCGCCGTAACAAAAACCGGGGCCATGAACCTCGCTCATTCTTTTATTCTGATCGCTGTCGTAAAAAAAGGACTCATAACTTCCCTGAACAATGACGTCTACGCCCTTCATTTTTGTTATTTCCTGCTGATAGATCATGGTATCCTTACTGTAGGTTACCTCGATTAACAGGTCTGACACCCCTTCAATAACATCTAGGGGTAATAAGCTGAAAGGTATATGTTGTTTCAGAAATTGAGCACGCGTCATATCAAGCTGAATATAATGAATATCAACAACAGAATAACAGCAGGGATTGCAAAAAAGCGATTTTTGTCTGACTTAGGTACTTTCTTACGCTGTTGTTGTTCTTTTATTTTATCGGCATCAATATCTCCGCGACGTTGAAGTTCAAAAAAGCACTCCGCGGTGGCGCGCGCGTCAAACTGCGCATTATGGAGATTTAGCATTTTTCTGTTAAAGAGCGCAACATAAAGCTCATTCAATCTTAAATGCTCTACAGCGGGATTTCGGACATACCGCTTGGTCGCCAGCATCGTGCAAAATGAGGGCAGCTGCGCAGCTAAATTCTCCAATCTAAGGCGATGGCATTCTGCTCCTATCACATGCAGGTCCAGCTCGATAAAGTGCCCTACGATGAGCGGTTGATATTTAGACAGATCTTCGTTGAATCGCGTGAGAACCTCTCCTCTGGCGCGTCCATTTCTAATCCTAAATTCTTCGGTAATGTTGTGTATTTTGAACGCGGAGCTGGTAGATACGAAATCAGCGTCCGCAACATAATAGCTTTCCTCCTTTACAAAATTGCCCATGGCATCGTAAACGCACCACGACAACTGAACCATCGAGGGCCAGTTATTAGGCTCTGCGTAGGAAACATTCCATTTTTTAGGCAGCCCCGAGGCCTCTGTGTCTATAAAAAAGATATACGGCTTCACCTTTCGTTGTGTTGTTCCAAGCCGGAACTTTATGTTAGTGTAATATTGCAAATATAGCTTTTCATTCCTTTATTACACTATCTGTCAGCTTGATTCGTATCTGCACGCCAGTTTTGTAGATACTTCAGCCCACTAAAAATGACCGATACGTGATGTGAAAACCTTTCCGGCATCGATATAAACGGTATTTTTGAGGGTTTTTATAATATAATGGCACGGAACAGATTTAATAGTAGCACGGCGCAGGGCGAAGAGTTGAATAAGGTAAAGATTAGTAAGAAAACCCTCAAGACCGCGGCGCAGCTGTTTCTTTATCTGAAGCCCTATCGTTGGAAATTCATTACCGGACTCGTTATTCTGTTTTTAACCAGTGTAAGCGGACTCGCCTTCCCTGCGTTGCTGGGTGCAATGATCGATTCGGCTAAGGGAGAGCCCAAAGACTGGATTATACCAACAAGCATCAACACTATCGGTATCCTTGCCTTTATTTTGCTCTTTGCGCAGTCGCTCCTTTCCTTCTTTAGAATTCGCTTTTTTGTAGAGGTTTCTGAGAAAACACTCGCTGATATAAGACGTGATACGTATTTCAAACTTATCACGCTTCCGATGAATTTTTTCGCTAACCGAAGAGTCGGTGAGTTGAATAGCAGGCTGTCAGCTGATCTATCACAGATCCAGGATACTCTGACAACTACCCTTGCTGAAATGATACGTCAGTTGATTCTTCTCGCGGGTGGTGTCATTCTGCTAATCATTGTCTCTCCCCATCTCACCCTGTTTAACCTTATGGTGCTACCGCTAATTGTCGTAGCCGCTGTTATTTTTGGCCGTACTATTCGTAATATATCAAGGCAGGCGCAGGATAGGCTTGCTGATTCGAACATTATTGTAGAAGAAACACTACAGGGAATAAGTAACGTTAAAGCTTTCGCTAATGAGGCCTATGAGGCGCGACGCTATGACAATTCATTGCGTGAGGTTGTGAAGATTGCCATGAAAGGAGCTACTTACAGAGGCGGGTTCGCTTCGTTCATTATTTTTTGCCTCTTCGGCGCAATCGTCGCCGTGATATGGTATGGCTCTATCCTGGTACAATCCGGTGAACTTTCGGTCGGAAATCTCACTACCTACATTCTCTACTCCATGTTTGTTGGCGCCGCTATGGGTACTTTCCCAGAGCTATATGCCAATATTCAGAAATCCTTAGGTTCCAGCGAACGTGTTCTTGAAATATTAAATGAGCATAGTGAGCCTGTTTCCATTGTTCCTTCTGAGAATGCTACCCGCCAGATTATAAAAGGCGATCTGGAGTTTAAGAACGTAAAGTTTCACTACCCATCCCGTCCTGATGTGCAGGTATTGCAGGGACTGTCCTTTACAGCCGCCGCCGGCGAGAAGGTTGCCATTGTCGGGGCTAGTGGTGCAGGAAAATCAACTATAGCTTCATTGATCCTTCGTTTCTATATGCCGCAACATGGGTATGTTTTGTTTGACGGCCAGTCCTCAGACGAATACGCGCTCACAGATATACGCAATCAGGTGGCCATAGTTCCGCAGGATGTGCTCCTCTTCGGTGGCTCCATTCGTGAAAATATACTTTACGGAAAACTCGACGCAAACGAAAATGATATGATTGAGGCTGCTCGTAAGGCGAATGCGCATAATTTTATTGCTAACTTGCCGGAAGGTTACGATACCCTCGTTGGCGAACGTGGCATAAAGCTTTCAGGCGGGCAGCGGCAGCGCATTGCTATCGCCAGGGCGCTGCTCAAGGATCCGGCAATTCTTATTTTAGATGAGGCCACCTCCTCGCTCGATTCAGAGTCGGAACGTTTAGTGCAGGAAGCGCTTGAAGAGCTGATGAAAAACAGAACTTCAATCATCATCGCTCATCGCCTATCAACCATTCGCGAAGCGGATAAGATCATTGTAGTCGACAAGGGAGTTGTATGTGAAAGTGGTAGCCATGAAGAGCTCTTGAAAAACGACAAGGGGCTTTATCGCTATCTTAGTCGCCTTCAGTTTGATGTTTAGTTGTTTTACTTAATAATTATCACCAATGAAATTATGTATCTGGGGTGCAGCGCGGCAGGTAACGGGCAGCATGCATCTCTTAGAAAGTAATGGCTACAAGATTCTTATCGATTGCGGACTTGACTACGAAAAGGAAAGTCGCCTTGATGCAAATATTTATTTCCCTTTTGATCCTGCCGATATTGATCTTGTTATTCTTACCCATGCGCATATTGATCACTCAGGCAATTTGCCTACCCTGCTTCGTATGGGCTATGAAGGGCAGATAATTTGCACTGCAGCTACAGCCGAGCTGGCAGAAATTCTTCTAATAGATTCAGTAAATGTTTTCGCCGCACGCCACCGCCCTAAAGGTAAATACAGGGGGCGCGGCGCCAAGTTTGTCAAGGATAACTCGCCAGTGCTGTTTCTTCATAAACATGTTATGGATACTGCTGAGCGCTTTGTAACTATTCCCTTTAACAAGAAGTTCAAGGTTAATGAAAACATTGAAGTAGAACTGCTACCGGCGGGGCATTTATTAGGAGCGGCATCCGTTTTACTTTCCATTACCGAAAATGATACGGTCAAGACCATCTGTTTTACCGGCGACCGCGGCCGTCGTAATTACCCCCTGCTGGTAGATCCTCAGTCCCTGCCACCTGTTGATTACCTTGTATGTGAGGCCACTTACGGAGGACGTCATCATGTAGATACCGATAATATCGAAGAGATTTTGGTGAAGCACATTCAGGAGGCCTGCGTTGACACCCCCGGACGACTTATCATTCCGGCGTTTAGCATCGGTCGTACTCAAAGTCTTATTTACACGCTTAACCGTATTTACGATAAGGGGCTTGTTCCCAGAGTCAAAGTGTTTGTGGATAGCCCGCTGGCAACGCTGGCAACAGAGATCTACAGTAAATATCATACTCAGCTTCATCCGGATGCTAAGGCTCATTTTGATATGAACCAAAGCTCCTTTATGTTCGAGGGTCTTCATTTCGTTGAGGATCTTAGTCAGAGCAAAGAGATTTCAAATTATTACGAGCCTTGTATCATTATCTCCTCGGCGGGGATGCTGGAAGGGGGCCGCATCCGAGATCACCTTTATTATAATGTTCAGAATTACTATTGCCGCATATTGTTCATTGGTTATAACGCTAAGGGAACATTAGGGTACAAGCTACTTCGCGGCGATCCTATTGTTCATATTAAAGATCGAAAGCTTTCTGTTTTTGCAAGCATCCGCCAGACAGATGCTCTAAGTGGCCATGCTGATCATGCGGGACTCATGAGTTTATTTGAAGGCCATGATCCGAATAAATTACAAAAGACGTTTTTGGTCCATGGCGAAGATGTTTCAATAAGCAGTCTGGCTGCTGACATTAAGTCTAAGGGCTTTAACGTGGTGATTCCAGACAAGGGACAAGTATTTGAGCTTTAACAATTATTAACAAATTCGATCCTCGTCATTTACTCGCAATCCTTATTTTTGGCAGCTTACTATCCTTTTAGATGAAAACGATTATCCTCTTGTTGCTTCTTTCTTGCTCCATCACTGCTATGCGGGCGCAGACATCTTACTGGCAGCAATCACTCAAATACAAAATTGACGCGAGTCTTGACGATGTAAAGAAGGAAGTTTCCGCTAAAGAGCAAATTATCTACAAAAATAATTCGCCACAAACACTCGATTTTATTTGGTTTCATATTTGGCCCGAAGCGTATAATAAATCAAAAAACACAATGCTTTATCAGCAGCTGCGCCGCGATAAAGCACATCGCCGACACATATCCTCCTATGAGTCGGGGGCCATCAAAGACCTTCAATTCACTATTGAAGGAGAACCTGCGCAAACGGAAGCTCATCCTGTTTATGTAGATGTAATTAAGCTGAAACTTAACAAGCCATTGAAGTCTGGAGACTCCGTTAATATTGAAAGCTCTTTTATAGTAAAACTGCCAACTTTTTTTTCACGGTCCGGATATACCAAAGATCAGTTTATGATCTGCCAGTGGTATCCGAAGCCAGCTGTGTTCGATAAGAGCGGATGGCATGAGTTTCCGTATCTTGACATGGGGGAATTTTATAGCGAATATGCTTCTTATGACGTAAATATCAAATTACCTGCTTCTTATGTTGTGGCAGCTACAGGAGTACTGCAGAATAAGGATGAGCTTGACCGCTATAAAAAATTAGGAGCTGCCAATGTTAAAAATAACAACTATGCTCCTTTAAAATATCTTGCCCCTTCTGGAATGGCAGAGAAAACCTTGTCTTACAAAGCTGATAGCGTTCCCGACTTCGCCTGGTTTGCATCCAGAAACTTCGTTATACAATATGATACCCTGCAACTAAAATCGGGAAAGGTCATTGATGCTTTTACATATTATTTCGACCGCGGTAGCAAGCTATGGTCGTCAAGTGTCGAGTATGTAAAGGACGCGACCAAAAAGTATAGCAACTGGATTGGTGAATATGCCTATCCTACGGTACAAGCGGTTGAAGGACCCTCCAACCTTAATAGTGGCGGCATGGAGTATCCTATGGTCACACTCATTACCGTGCAAGACGATAAAGACTATGCCCTGGATGCCGTCATTGCCCATGAAGTTGGCCACAATTGGTTTATGAGTATGCTGGGAAGTAATGAACGCGAACATCCCTGGCTTGACGAAGGCTTAAATACTTATTTTGAACTGCGTTACGAAGCTGAAAAATATCGCTATAACTCAATCTTCGGCGATAAGATACCTGGCTTTTTGAAAAAGGCCAGCACTGAAAGCTTTCAAAGCCAGACGTATAGTGTTATGGCTTCCCTCGACATGAAAACGCCGATTGAAACATCTTCGTCAGGATATCGTAACAACGATGATTATGCCATGTCGTCCTATGTAAAGCCAGCGTTATGGCTTTACCGTCTGGAGCAGTCCGTCGGAACCGAAGGAATGAATAAAGCCTTCCGTAGGTATTTTAATGAATGGAAATTCCGTCATCCCGGTCCTTTAGACATGAAGAAATCCTTCGAAGACGCTCTTGGCTTTAATATTGACGCGTGGTTTAACCTTATTTATCGTCCCGGAGGTTTGTAAGCATTTCATATACCTCACGCATTCCTTGCGTGGCTTTCTTCCTGATGTAAGTAAGCTCCGCAAGGCCACTGACCTGTACACCGCTGGGATCTACAATAATCTTTGGTGTCCTGGCAGGCACATAACCCACCAAACCTGCCGCCGGGTAGACTTGCAAGGAGGTGCCTATGATGAGGAAAATATCCGCGTCCATACATTCCCTTGCCGCGACCGGTATCATGGGAACCTCTTCTCCAAACCACACTACATGAGGCCGCAACTGAGACCCCCGATCACATTTAAGTCCCATAGGTAAGTCGGAACCTTCTATTTCATATAACAGTGTAGGATCCAGGCTCGACTGCGCCTTAGTAATGATACCATGTAAGTGCAACACGTTTGACGATCCTGCCCGTTCATGAAGGTTGTCTATATTCTGTGTAATGATCACTGTTTCAAAAAAATCCTCAAGTCGCTTTAAAAGCCGATGAGCCTCATTAGGCTTCGCCGCTAATATGTCGTGGCGACGCATATTATAAAAGTCCTGTACCAGCTCCGGGTCTCGTCGCCACGCTTCAGGCGTAGCCACATCCTCCACATTATATCCTTCCCATAATCCATCCGAATCACGGAAAGTCTTCAAACCGCTTTCCGCGGATATCCCCGCGCCCGTAAGAACTACCAGTTTTTTCATGTCCCTTACTGTTTTTATGTCCGTGGTAAATACCCTCTTTATCGTCCAAAAATAACAAATCGATCGTCTCCTCTTCGAAAAATAAAGATTAATATTGCGACTTACTTTAAGAAAATGAATAAACCGGATAGTATAATTTTTGATATGGATGGAACCCTATGGGATCCGATTGATGTATATGTAGCTGCTTGGAATGAAGGACTGAAGCGCTCAGGCGTTGATAAACAGATGTCGCCTGACGACATAAAGCCCTTGATGGGCATGGAAGGGCGCAAAGTACTTGATCTTACTCTCCCGGAATTTGACGAACAAAAACAACAGGAAATATATGCCGAAATCAATGTGCAACGTCGGACAATGATCGAGAAAGGCCTGGGACAGTTGTTTGATAAGATGCCGGATGGATTGGCTCAGTTATCACAAAAATACAAGCTTTTTATTGTAAGTAACTGCCCTAAAGGTATCCTTGATGTTTTCATGAACCGAGCGGGCATCAACTCCTATATCACCGATATTATGGAATACGGAATGAACAATCAACCAAAGCACCATAATATAAAAATTCTTAGAGACAGGCACGATCTTAAGGCTCCGATTTATGTGGGCGATACCGATGGCGACAGAAAGCAGAGCGAGCTTGCCGGCCTTCCTTTCGTCTTTCTTACCTGTGGTTATGGTAATACAGATATCTTCGATATGTCCTTTGATTCTTTTGCCGATTTCAGTAACCATTTTCTGGCTCTTTAGTACCCTCCTTGCACGGAACAGGATTTTATCGCTATTTATCTCTTGTCATAATATTTTTGTTGTACATTTAAGAGAGCGACAAGCGTATTGCCGCTCTCTTAAAATCCTTACTGTACATGAAAAATCAATACCAGGGGCGTCGTAAGTTTATCCAGAAGGTGGCGGTCGGCACAATGGCTAGCCTAAGCTTTCCCTCAATAATTAGCAATGCCTTTGCCGCTGCCAAGCCAAAGAAGATCGTTATCGAAAAAAATAGCATTATTCTCTTTCAGGGTGACTCCATAACTGATGCCAGTCGCGATCGCAATAGCATGCGTCCCAATGACACAGGCGCTTTAGGCACGGGCTACGCCCACTTTGCCGCGGCGGATATCCTTCAGCAGGCTGCTGATAAAAATATAAAAATCATCAACAGAGGTGTTAGCGGAAACAAGGTTTATCAGTTGGCTGAACGCTGGCAACAAGATGCCCTTGATCTTAATCCAGGGGTTTTGAGCGTCCTCGTGGGCGTTAATGACTACTGGCACCTGCGTCGCGGAACTTACAAGGGAACCATACGTACCTATCGCGATGACTATAAAGCTCTTCTTCAAAAAACAAAAGATAAATTTCCTGATATAAAGCTAATTATCGGTGAGCCCTTTGCCCTCCCGGGGTCGGCCGTTAGTAAAACCTGGTTCCCCGATTTCCATGAATATCGATACGTGGCAAGCGAACTGGCTGTAGAATTTCAAGCAGCATTTATTCCTTATCAGTCGGTATTTGACGAAGCTATAAAACGTGCTCCCGAAGGATATTGGAGTGCCGATGGTGTACACCCCCTGCTGCCCGGAGCACGCCTAATGTCGCTAGCGTGGCTCGAAGCTGTAAAGCTTCCCTGATAGCTAGTCCTTCAAACGGAAGGAAGCGTTACTCTAGATGATCGTCATTATAAATGCTATTTTGGGCATCTTCAACAGTTATAAAGGTGTAGGTGTCCAAAATCTCCTCAAACTCATCGTCATCGTCCCACACCGCAAAGACAGGCTTGTTGATGTTTAACGTGAAAAATGCGTTAAGTGCCGCCAGACGCTCAGCTTCCAGACTCGGAATTCCCGACTGCTGGGTGCCTGCCTGCACGGCGGTCTGTGACTCATGACATATCAGGAACAGTTGCTTCATATTTCAGATTTTCAATACGCAAATAGAAACTCCTCCAGCATATAAATGTTTGGGTTCATCTACTATTTAATATACCTCAAGTCGCTATTTCTTATAAAATAGTGTCAGGAAACAGGGATTATAAGCTTATAATATCAGGAGGATTAAGCCTACGACGTGAGGTCATCATGTCGTAGGCTTGGGTTTTTAACTACATTCTTTCCGGAACTTCAATGCCTAACAGATGCATTGCTTTCTTAATTGTATTGGCGGTAGCTTCAGACAGCGCTAGTCTGAAGTTTCTCACATCAAGATCCTCGACTTTAAGAATCGGCTCCTCATGATAAAACTTATTATATAGCTTAGCACAGTCATAAGCAAAGGCGGCTATAAGCGCGGGACTGAATTCCCGTGCGGCGCTATCAACTACCGCGGGGTATTTACTTAGGTTCATCACGAGCTCACGCTCTGTTTGTGTAAGTTCCGTGATATTGTTGAAGCTAAGATCTGTGCTTCCTGCCTTGCTGAGCACAGAACGGATACGCGCGTGCGTGTATTGTATAAACGGTCCGGTATGTCCCTGGAAATCGATTGACTCATTAGGATCAAACAACAAACGCTTTTTCGGTTCTACCTTCAGGAGGAAATACTTTAGAGCTCCCAGGCCAATCATCCTATAGAGGCGATCTTTCTCCTCTTCAGTAAAGCCGTCAACCTTGCCAAGTTCCTCGGTACGTTGCTTCGCCGTGGCTATCATTTCACTAATAAGGTCATCCGCGTCTACAACAGTACCTTCTCTGGATTTCATCTTGCCCGATGGCAGGTCGACCATTCCATAGGATAAATGATAAAGACCTTCAGCCCAGGACTTGCCTAATTTCTTTAAAATCAGGAAGAGCACCTTGAAGTGATAATCCTGTTCGTTACCTACCACATAGATTGACTGATTCATGCCGAAGTCTTCCTGCTTCAGCTGTGCCGTTCCTAAATCCTGAGTAATATATACAGAGGTGCCATCACCGCGTAAAACCAATTTTTCATCAAGGCCATCGGCAGTCAGATCTATCCATACTGAATTGTCTTCCTTTTTGAAAAACACGCCTTTAGCTAATCCTTCCTCAATAATATCTTTACCAAGCAAGTAGGTGTCGGACTCATAATAATACTTGTCGAAACTTACACCCAGGCTCTTATAGGTAACATCGAAACCCGCGTATACCCAAGCATTCATGCGCTTCCACAGTTCAATCACCTCCGCGTCATTGGCTTCCCACTTCTGTAGCATTTCCCGAGCCTCTGCCATCAGTGGCGCGTTTTTCTTCGCATCGTCTTCCGATTGTCCTGCTGCTATCAGATGCTCAATCTCTTTCTTATATTCCTTATCGAAGATAACATAGTATTTTCCAGCCAGGTGATCTCCCTTTAAGCCTGAGCTCTCAGGAGTTTCTCCGTTGCCAAACTTCTGCCAGGCAAGCATGGATTTACAGATATGTATGCCACGGTCGTTTACAAGATTCGCCTTAATAATATCATATCCCCGCGCGTCAAGAATTTCTGCCACGGAAAATCCCAAAAGGTTGTTACGAATGTGGCCTAAATGCAAGGGCTTGTTGGTGTTCGGAGATGAATACTCAACCATCACCTTGTCATTAGTGCGCTCAAAAATTCCGAACGACTCCTGGCTGATGCTCTTATTAAAGGTTTCTAAAAGGAATTTGTCAGATAAGGAGAGATTCAGAAAGCCCTTTATTACGTTGAAATCGCTGATTTCGGCATGCTGACGTTGTAGGTATTCTCCAATTTCAGCTCCTGCCTGCTCCGGGCCTTTACCGGCAAACCTGCTGAAAGGAAAAGTAACTACGGTAACCTCTCCCTTAAACTCCTTGCGGGTCTCCTGCAAATTTACGTCCGACTCTTTGATCTCTTTATCGTATAAAGCTTTCACAGCTTCAATAACTCCTTTTACTAAAAAATCCATGCGCCAAAATTAATCATTTAAGAAACAATTGCCAGCGTTCAGAATATCAATAAATCCCATAGATTTGTCTACACTAAGAAAATTACGTCTACTTTTATCTTAAAATAGAGAGCATCTATATGATACAACAGAACTTCCAGCTTTCAGTAGGATCTGAAACAGGGGCATTGCGGGCCATCCTCATACATAGTCCCGACAGTGGAATTGGCCGCGTAGCACCTTCTAAAGCGCAGGATTGGCTTTTCGAAGATATCCTTCATCTTGATACCGTGCGTGCCGGCGAGTACGATCTATATGTAAAGATTCTCCTCTATTTTCTCGATCCTCATAAAATCCAGGGACGCGCCGATCGCGTTAACGCGCCGGATCGCGATTTTTTCAAGCCTTCGAAACCCGATTTTCACGCTTCACAGCGTGTGCTGGAATTTGAATGCCTGCTTACGGATATCCTTAAAGATGATATAGTGCGCCGCAAACTTACCGCTTCTGTATGCGCACTGGAGGACTGTAGTTATCAGCTGCAGCAGGAACTGTCAGCGTTAAGCGACAGCAAACTCGCGCGTCTCTTTATTTCAGGGTCGATATCCGGTGGAGATATGCTCTTCCCGCCTATTCCCAACCTCATTTTTACCCGCGATATCGGGATTATCATCAATGACCATATCCTCCTCAACAAAGCCGCAAAGAAAGCGCGTTCCCGAGAGTCCCTGCTAACTAAATATGTGTTTTATAACCACCCGCTATTTGCTGATTATCGGGATAAAATTCTCGAAATAAGTACGCCCGTTAAGCACTTCTTACGTCCGGGCGACAACTCCGGGGAAAAGGCAACGCTCGAGGGTGGCGATGTGATGGTCGTGTCTCCGCGTCATGTGCTCATCGGTTGCAGTGAACGCACCTCGCTAATGGGGGCCGGAGAAGCTGTAAAGCTCTTATTTGAGCGTCAGGTGGTCGATAAAGTTACGATCGTCAAAATTCCCCATAAACGCGACTACATGCATATCGATACGCTGTTTACACAGGTTGATCAGCATACCTGGGTTGTATTGGGCGCGGTGGCATCGACCGTAGAACACGATATGGATGAACCCGCGGATTTCTTCGGAGACAGAAAGCAGAAAAGTAAAACTGAGATTCTTCAATTCTCGCGTCATGCCCCATCGAAGCCCGCGCGCTTCGACTCTATAGAAGATTTACTTTCCGATATTACACGTAACGACTTTGGCATCAACACCGGTACGCGCATCATTTATAGTGGCAACAATGTATTCCCTTATGATATGCGCGAGCAATGGACGGATTCATGCAACCTGCTGGCCTTGCGTCCCGGAGTCGTTATGGGCTACAATCGTAACGATAAGACGATCGATGCGTTTAAGAACGAAGGCTTTACGGTAATCGAGGCGGCGACACTCATTGAGGGACTGGAGAAGGGCGATATTCAACCAGAAGCGTTGGAGAATATATTTATCTCCATGCCTTCGGCAGAACTTTCCCGTGCCCGCGGAGGATTTCATTGTATGAGCATGCCCTTGTTTCGCGACAGGTAGCTATAACAATCTCAAAGACTTAATTTTTAATACATGCAAACAACATCCAGGGTGCTCATGGTACGCCCGCATATGTTTGGATATAACGAACAGACCGCCGCGTCCAATGCTTTTCAGCGTAATGCCTCTCAACCGGTACACGACAAAGCAATTGTGGAATTCGATACACTCGTGCAGTCCTTGCGTGATTCCGGTATTCAGGTTTTAGTATCCCAGGATCCCGGTACCCCACTCACCCCCGACTCCCTGTTTCCTAATAACTGGATTTCTACGCACCAGGATGGAACGGTGTTTCTCTATCCGATGGAGGCTCCTGTGCGTCGCGATGAGCGCCGCCCTGAGGTTCTGAACCTGCTGCGCGAAACGTTCGCCGTTGCCTCCGTGCAGGATCTCACAGCCTTTGAGCATCAGGGAGTATTTCTCGAAGGTACGGGAAGTATGGTATTGGATCGCGTAAACAGGATAGCTTACGCTTGTATATCCACACGAACAGACGCGTCTGTGCTGGCCGAGTTTGGCAGGCGGGCTGCTTATAAAGTGCTGCCTTTCCATGCCAGCGATGCCAGCGGACTGCCTATCTACCATACCAACGTGATGATGAGCATCGCTACGGGGCTCGCGGTAATTTGTGCCGAGGCGATCGCTGATAAAGCGGAACGCGATATGGTCTTAAACTCGCTTCATGCCGGCGGGCTGGAAGTTGTTACCATTAGTATGGAGCAGGTACTCCATTTTGCCGGTAATATGCTGGCATTACACAACAACAATCATGAGCAGATATTAGTCATGTCTGAACAAGCCTTAAGTTCGCTTTCACAGGCACAGGTGTCAGCCCTGCAAAAGCATGCCCGGATCCTGAGCTCGCCGATTTATAACATCGAATATACCGGCGGCGGCAGCGTTCGATGTATGTTAGCCGAGGTGTTCCTGCCGGAGAAAAAATAAACGTACAGGCTCCGCGCTTGCGTGTAATATCGCGCATGCTTATTATATATTTGTAATTACGTATTTCGCCACGCGCGGATCATAAACTAAAAGCGTCATCTACCCATGACTATTTTATCCGCCATACACGATTAATACGGTTCATGCGCGTTTACGTGATAACATGATGCAAAAAATTACAAGGTACAGAAGAATAGATTTTTTAACAACGCGCAAAAATCACATCTTTGCGAAAATTTTGAAACATGCAGAGTTACGAGGAATTTCTTGATTTAAGTGTTGGTCTTCCGCAGGAAGGTTTTGAAGTAATTGACGACGAGCTTTACTTCCATGATCTTAACCTTATGGAAATGATCGAAACCTATGGTACGCCCCTGCGGTTTACCTACCTCCCCCTCATTACAAAAAAAATACAGCAGGCAAAGATATTATTCCAGCAGGCTATCATAAATAACAATTACCGTGGCAGTTATATGTACTGCTACTGTACTAAAAGTTCCCACTTCCGTCATATCGTTGAAGAAGCGCTTAAGAATGATATCCACCTGGAGACTTCCTCGGCCTTTGATATGCCCGTTATTGAAAGTCTGGAAAAAAAGGGGCTTTTAAGCAAAGACATCACTGTCATTTGCAATGGCTTCAAAACATATCAATACAAGCAGTATATTATTGACATGTTCCATGACGGCTTCCGTAATATTATTCCGGTGCTCGACAATAAAGAGGAGTTTAATATTTATGATGATGAGCTAGACCTGCCATGCAGTCTGGGAATTCGTATTGCCTCTGAGGAACAGCCAGACTCGCAGTTCTATACTTCACGTCTTGGAATTCGTATGGAAGATGTTATCGACTTCTATAATAACAAGATTGCTTCCAATCCTAATTTCCAGGTAAAGCTGCTTCATTTCTTCATTAACTCCGGAATTTCCGATACCCCGTATTATTGGAATGAGTTGGAGAAATATGTTACCCTTTACTGTAAATTCAAGAAGGTTAACCCAGATCTTACTATCCTGGATATCGGTGGTGGTATGCCTTTCAAAGATTCTTTGGTGTTCGATTTTGACTACGAATACATGGTCAATGAAATCGTTAAACGTATAAAAGAAATTTGTGCGGAACACGATGTTATGGAACCAGACATCATCACTGAGTTTGGAAAATATACCGTGGCGGAAGCTTCCGGAATTCTATATAAAGTGTTAGGCAGAAAGCAACAGAACGATCGCGAGAAGTGGTTGATGCTTGATGGTTCTTTTATTACCAATCTTCCTGATGTTTGGGCCTTGAATCAGAAATATATTCTCATGCCTGTAAATAACTGGGATTCAGAATACGAACGTGTCAATCTGGGTGGTATCACCTGTGACGGTCAGGACTATTATAATCAGGAAGCCCACATGAACTCTGTATTTATGCCTAAAACAAGAAAGGTACAATACCTGGGCTTCTTTCATACCGGTGCCTACCAGGAGGTTCTCAGCGGCTACGGAGGTATCCACCACTGCCTGCTTCCCTCACCTAAGCATGTCATCATTCGCAGAAATCGCGATGAGACCTTCAACTTTGAAGTGTTCGGTGAAGAGCAAAATAGCAAGCAAGTGTTAAAGATTCTAGGATATACCTAGCAATCGCGGGCCTTTTCTTTATGGGGCCAGAGATATTAATTATAACAAAGGGGGTTGTATCAAACGATACAGCCCCCTTTTGTTATAGAACGAAGTCGATCTTACTTCTTGAAAAAGTCGATAATTAAATTAGAAAGCTCAATGCCTATGCGTTCCTGAGCTTCATTGGTCGCAGCGCCAATATGCGGCGTCAATGAAATCTTCGGGTGACTAAGTACTGCTATTGCAGGTGTCGGCTCATTGTCGAACACGTCTAAACCCGCAAAAGCCACTGTTCCGCTGTCTAAAGCTGAAAGTAAAGCCTCCTCATCGATAGTACCGCCACGGGAACAGTTTACAATGCCCACTCCTTTTTTCATTTTAGCGAATTCCTCGGCACCTAGAACCGGTTTTTCAATAAAAGGAATATGAAGACTGATGAAGTCTGAATCTCTAAGAAGCTGATCGATGTCAACCTTCGTTACCGGCACCTTTACTGTTATATTGTTGAACAGATTAAGTTCCAGTTCCTGCGGCACATCAAACAGATCATATGCCAGTACTTCCATGCCCAGACCCAAAGCAATTTTGGCAGTCTCCCGACCTATACGGCCAAAACCGATGATGCCAATTTTCTTTCCTTTAAGCTCCACACCCTTCGCGTAAGCCTTTTTCAGGCCGTTGAAATTGGTATTTCCCTCTACTGGCATCTTACGATTAGCATCATAAAGAAATCTTATACCATTGAAGAGATGAGCAAAAACAAGCTCAGCTACCGATGGTGATGATGCCGCGGGGGTATTTACTACCGCCACACCCTTACTTCTTGCATAATCAACATCGATGTTGTCCATCCCTACGCCTCCCCGGCCAATAAGCTTAATATTGGGACAGGCGTCAATAAGCGATTGTCTTACCTTGGTAGCACTGCGAACAGTAATAGCGTCGTAGTTTTTTAAGGCTTCAGGAAGCTGCTCCTGAGGTATATTTTCTGTATCTACAATGAACCCGGCCTTCTCCAGAAGCTCTTTCCCTGCCGCGGCAATTCCATCATTAGCAAGTATTCTGATCATTATTATTATATTTTATTTGATAAACACCAAGCCTCTATCTGTGAGGCCTGGGTTTAAGGTTATTCAATAAGTGATATTTTGTTTTTTGACCACGCTACGTTGAGCGCGTAGTGCTCGCGTCTCCTGAATAGTTTACGACTGACTCGCCGCAAATTCGCGCATCGTTGCAATTAGCTCATTCACGCTCTCTATTGGCAATGCGTTATAAATTGAGGCTCTGAAACCGCCAACACTACGATGTCCTTTTATTCCAACCAGATTTTTCTTCTTAGCGAGATCAAGGAATGGCTTTTCGTGATCAGGATTTACAGTAACAAAAGTAACGTTCATGCGTGAGCGATCTTCGACAGCACAAGTTCCCTTAAATAAAGGATTGTTGTCTATCTCCGCATATAACGCTTCTGCTTTTGCGATATTCTCTTTCTCTATCTGAGCGATGCCGCCTTTAGCTTTCAACCAACGAAGGGTGAGTACTGAGGCGTAGATAGAAAATACCGGCGGCGTGTTATAAAGCGACTTGTTGTCGGCATGAATTTTATAATCTAACATGGATGGCAGCTTACGACCTGATTTGCCGATAAGCTCGTCTTTAACAATTACTAATGCCACACCTGCAGGACCGATGTTCTTCTGTGCTCCTGCGTAGATCAATCCAAAGTCGGCAACATTGATCTGGCGACTCATAATATCTGATGACATATCGCTAACCAAAGGTACCGGCGATTTCGGAAATTCATGAAGCTCGGTGCCGAAAATAGTATTGTTAGAAGTTACATGAAGATACGCCGCATCAGCAGGAACCTCGTAGTCTTTAGGGATATAACTATAGTTCGCGTCTTTCGATGATGCTATTACTTCCACATTTCCATACAATTTAGCTTCCTTCATCGCCTTAGATGCCCAGGTGCCTGAGTCAACATATACAGCTGTCTGACCTTCGGCAAGTAAATTTGCCGGCAACATCGAAAACTGAAGGCTAGCTCCTCCATGAAGAAACAGTACTGAATAACCCTCGGGCACATTTAACAGTTCTTTTACTAAGGCAATGCCCTCATCCATGATGGCATCGAACTCTGGAGCACGGTGGGAAATCTCAAGAATAGACAGTCCGGTGTTTTCAAAATTAAGTACCGCTTCCGCTGCTTGCTTGAATACTTCCTGTGGCAGGATGCAAGGACCTGCACCAAAATTATATTTCATCGTTTGATATTTTGTAGTATAATATTTTGTAGACGCTTCAAATGTATAATTATTAACTGTATTAAAAGATCTTTTTGCAATATTTTTATCTGCTTTTGCCTAAAAAAGGAAAACATTACAATACTCAATCAATTGCGGCAAAATATTTAGGAGGTGTATTTCCTAAAATCCATAGAAAATTCTGAATGCCCGATGCGGCGTACGTCCCGGTGTCCATGACATTCCGAAGTCGACCCTGAACATAAGCCGTTGTAGACCCACGTATACTTCTTTATAGTTCTTATTGGGCTGTCCGAGGTACGCCCCACCTATAATTTCCTCCAGCTTAAGGCTTCTCAATAAAGGAACACTCCTTATTAGCTTGCCCGAGAAATTATGTTCATAGTGTGCTTCGACATACTTATCATCCGTGGCAAATGAATAGAAGTCCAGGAAGTGGAAATTTGGAAATAACGGATTATATACTGCTGTCTGACTTCCTGTGAAATGTCGGTAGTCGCTGAAAAACAAGGATTTCCTATTTAAGAACTTTCCTGCTGAAATATAGAACGCGCTGAATCCCCATAGACCCGCCCTGATTTTGTCCTGATAAAGATCGGCGGAGAGGAAATCGTAATCTACTGCCGAATTAAATATTCGGGGGAAGGCCTTGCGGTAATTAATCATGAGCGTCGGCAAATGCGCGGGCTCATAGATCTTACCATCGGGTCGATTTATATAGCGTTGGCCAAAGGTGTACGACAGCTTCGTCTCAATACTAAAAGAGTTGTTTACAGGAAAAAGATCCCGGTCGCTATTGGGATCAATCGGATTGTTGGACGTAATATTATTCTGCGCCTGCTCAAAAAGAGCTTTATTTGTATTGTTTCGTAAGGGATAGCGTCGGGCAAGCTCCACGCCTCCTGATATCTTCAGCCCCTCAGCAAGCTCACTCTGCGCGGCGAAGGACGCAAACTTAGAACGATACAGTTTCAGGTAGTTCTTGCCCTGAAAAAGTGTCGTAATCGTATTATAGAATAGATTGATCGTTCCCTTGTTGTTAAGATCCAGAAAATCACTCCCTCCCCGGAAGGTGAACGCCGTATGTTTGAGCGTGTCGAGCGTAAGTCTGACTTCTACATTCGTATTGATAATGTCGCTGGAAAGACCGTACCGTACATTAGGCTGAACTTCAAAAAGACGTCGTTTGCCAAAATCTTTAACGTAGCGCGCTTTTAAACTTATTCCTAATCCCTCAATAGTATTATAAAACAGCATCTTGTGCAAAGGATATATGTACCAGAAACTGCGGTTCTCGGGATTCTCGAAACGTTGGCCTACCGTTAGAAATTTCACCAGCCTAAACTTGTTGCTTGGCTTCTGATACATCAGGTTATATTCATCGGTAAATTCCTTGGGTAAGGCATTTGTTTCCTCTGTCGAATAATTGCTCTCTTCGTCGGGACTCAGTGGTACCGGCCTGTTATCCTCCCACCAACGATCATTATACTTGTTGACTTCCTTTCCTATTTTCAGAATTTCATCGTTAAAGCGAATGCCTTTAAAATCAGGATTAGGAACATAATCGCTATATAAGGCGGTAAAATACCCGCCGAAGTCAAAGCCTAATACCTCGCCCTTAAAGCGAATGATATTATCGGCGGGAAGCCAATACTTGTCCGCGACCTTTGTGTAGTGCTGACTGATATGAAGGGTGTCAACGAAATTAATCCTCGAATGCTTGGTTAAGGTAAGATCTACACTGTAAAGCATATCCTCGCCATCAACCACATATATATAACCGGAAAACGTAGGCGAATAGCGTCTTTTAGGAATTACCTGTATCTTCTTTATCGTTAGTCCCCGCTCTTTACTTGTTCCCACAAGCTTATATCTGTAAAAATGAAAAGCGTTAGACGCAAGTGGCGATACAAAGTATTGATTGCCCAGAGCTTCCCAGTGCAGGGTGTTCTTATAGAAATTTATTTGCAGGTCGATGGCTCTGTTAAAGCTAAATCCCTGATTGTCGCCAGCTACTTTCGAAGCCACCATCACCTCCTTAATATCGGGATATTGGAAATATAGCTTCGATTTCGTCTCTGACAGGTATAGGATCCCACGCTTGTTTGAATCCAGATTCAGCGCTTTCTTTACGTCCTGACCGAATATTTTTTTTGGAATATGAATAAGCTTCTGAACGCCTTTCGTATATACATCACATACAAACGACGGTGATGAGCGCAACTCTTTACCGCGCGAAATAATGCTCCTGATCACCGCGTTTGCGGGATTAGCATTGGCGGCTGAAACTTTTACAGCGTCCAGCTGATACGTCTCAGCTTCCATGCTGAAGTCTTTTGCTATATTACCATTTAATTCAAGATCTTCCTCTACCTGCCGATAGCCTACATATCTTATGATAAAGGTGTATTTACCCGCCGGAAGCAACATACGATAAGATCCATCAAGGTTTGCCATGGTCGATGTGTTACTCGATTTTATAAACACAGATGCAAAAGGAATGGGCTGTCCTCCTGAATCCTTAATCTGTCCGCTGACGCTGAATTTTTCCTGCCCGTATGACAGTGTTGCCCATAAAAAAGTAAGTAGTAATAGAATCCTAAACATGGCATCTGCGGTCTTGCCGCTTTCCTATATTATAAGCTGAATTTGTAAAGAATGTTTTACGTCTTTTAAGGCGGAAAGTTTTATATCCTGCTCCTCTCCCCAACGTTTCCGGTGGAAAGGTTTTTCATCACCTTCGGAGCGACCGGCTCTCTCTATAAATCTATTAAAATTATCGAAGCCGGCAAGGATATTCCGGTAGAAAAAATCGCTTTTCTTCCAATTCGTATTTATCTGTAACAATATTTTCGTGGCGACGTATAAACCTGTGTAGTTACTAAAACAGGAACGATAAGGAAATAGCGTTGACAGCGGAATGCCCATCATTGGTGGCGGGAAAACACCCTTCCGACAGCGTCGATATCATACTGTCGGAAAGTGGTGCAATGTCTTTCGGAACTTAATGAAAATTTAAAATAAAAAAAACAAGATCATCTTGGAAATATGTTTAAAGTCATTATATTCGAAAAGCTTAGTCATTTTATAAACTACTCATTTTCACATACTTTGGATAATAAATTAAACGTGCCATGATGATATTATTTTTTATTTCTTTAGCAACATTTAGCTATATGCAATATGAATTTAACAATGCTGAGACTGTTAATTGCGAAGATGAAAATTTCTAAGAGAACGCTATGCTTGCGTTAAGAGCATCCAATAATTTACGGGAGGTCTTGTAAAAATAGCGTTTGCTGTTAAAACCCATTACCCATTGGATGCCGCTAATAGCATTTGTAATAAATACTTCATCTGCAACATTAAGAATGTCGGGGTTTATTTGAGCTTCAATGACGCTCATGCCCGTCTGTTGCGCCAATTCCATAATCACAGTTCTCATGACACCTCCGATACAGCCCTCGGTAAGCGCCGGAGTGTACAGGTTGTTCTCGAACTGGATAAAAATGTTAGAACTCATGGTCTCGCAGAGAAAACCGTTTTCATTCATAATGAATACGTCATCTAACGAGCGTTTCTTCCGATGTATTCCAGCCATAACGTATAACATCGAATTTGAGGTCTTATACTTCGATAGGAAGTTTATCGGCTTTGTCATTCCCTGATATACATCCATTAGCAGGCCCTTTGAGTTTCCTGTATAAATGTTACTGCTCAGCGCTGTCATCTCCAGACTATAAGCATTCTCATTGCCTGTGGGACTATAGAGTCCTTCTCCGTTACGGAAAACACTTAAACGCAAGCGCCCGTTCTGAATTTCATTCTTCCGCGCCAGCTCCTCGGCTTTTTCCTTTAGAAAATCAGGTGTATATGCCCAACGCCCTTCCAATTCTATGGCTTCCATGCCGGCCTGCAGGCGTTCAGAATGAAGTTCCGCGAAAAGAAGCTTCCCTTCTGACATCCTCATTGACTCAAAAAGGCCATCACCATATTTGAAAGCTCTGTTATCTACGCTAAGTACCGCCTGTCCGGCGGGAAATATTTCGTTGTTGTAATTAATAAAGTTCATAAATCTCTAACGTTTAACTCAGAAATCATTGATTTGATTTGCCGGATGCCACATACGCCGACCATTTCTCAATAACGGCCTTAAAGTCAGCCGGCAAGGCAGACTCAAAATTCATAAATTTCTTCGTTGAAGGATGGTTAAACCCGAGGGACTGAGCGTGCAGTGCCTGACGTGGCATAATTTCAAAGCAGTTATTAATGAACTGCTTGTACTTGCTGAATACAGTACCCGCCAATATTTTGTCTCCCCCATACAAGGCGTCGCTAAACAGAGGATGGCCGATGTGCTTCATGTGCGCACGAATTTGATGGGTACGTCCTGTTTCCAACTGGCACTCAATTAGCGTAACATATCCAAAGCGCTCCAGCACCCTGTAATGTGTTACAGACCATTTTCCTTTTTCCTCTGAATCATAGACGTCCATTACCCGCCTGTCTTTTAAACTTCGCCCTATGTAACCCGTAACAGTACCATCTTCCGCCAAATCGCCCCAGACAAGTGCGATATACTTGCGCGAAATGCTGTGATCAAAAAATTGCTTCGCCAACCAGGTCATCGCGTATTCGTGCTTGCTGATCAACAGTAGTCCCGAAGTGTCTTTATCAATACGATGCACCAAACCGGGCCGCCCCTCGTTGCCCGGAAGCTGTGGGAGTTGCTGGAAATGAAACACCAACGCGTTTACCAAGGTGCCTGAGTAGTTATTATATCCAGGATGTACCACCATACCCGCGTCCTTATTTACCAGTAACACATGGTCGTCCTCGTACACAATGTTGATGTCAATATCTTCGGGGTACACTTCGGTATCCCGCGGAGGATGGGGCAACACGACCGATATCTGATCCTGTGGCTTTACCTTGTAGCTTGACTTTACAGCCTTGCCATTTACCAGTACGCTGCCGGCTTCAATAGATCCCTGAATCCTGTTTCGCGAAGCATTCTCAATGCGCTGCATAAGAAATTTGTCGACACGTACAGGTGTCTGCCCCTTGTCTACGGTGATTTTTAAATGCTCGTATAAGTCCTGCTCTTCAGAATCTCTAAGTTCCTCATCTTCCAACATGGCGCAAAAGTAAGACTTTTTGATGAAGTACCCTTGTCTGTCGGGCATTTCATCAACGCCACTTTGCAGACCTTGTAGCTTGCAGGCCGCTATGGTCATCGCTTATTCATCCACGCTCTTTTTTGCAGTCTATACCCCAATAACGTTGTTTGTCCTTACCTTTGGCATGTCCGGACGGTAGGCTAATGAATATGCCGTTTGCGTTATTTTACTTATTCACAGTCGAGAGTTATGAAAGCCTTTCCCATTTATAGTCCTGAAGAGGAAATTCAGACAAATCTATTTAAGAAGATGAACGTCAGGGTTTTTATAAAGCGCGATGACATGATCCATCCCTTTATTTCAGGAAATAAATGGCGTAAGTTGAAATACAATGTTCTTGCTGCCGCTGAGCAACATAAAAATCACCTGGTCACTTTCGGAGGTATTTGGTCTAATCACCTGCTTGCTACGGCCTGCGCGGCAGCATATTACGGCCTGCGTGCTACAGCATTTGTCAGAGGTGAAGATATTGTCAGCGACAGTCTTTTCATGTATCGTCTCTATGGCATGAACCTTCGTTTTACAGATCGGCAGGCTTATCGCGATAAAAGGGATTTATTTGAGAAATATTTCGCGGACGACAACGATGCTTATTTTGTGAATGAGGGTGGCTCCGGAATTCTTGGAGCGCAGGGTTGCGCGGAAATTATTGCTGAACTTACCAACGAATATGACGCTGTCTTTACTGCCGCGGGCACCGGAACAACAGCAGCGGGATTACTTCAGGGTATTCATGAGCATCAGCCAAATGCGCGCCTGCATGTCGTTCCTGTGCTGAAGGGCGGCGAATTTCTTAAACAGGAAGTGATAGACTTTTCCGGAGGACTTAGCGGTTTTGACATGCATACTGAATATCATTTCGGTGGCTACGCCCGCTATAACGAGGAACTACTAGCCTTTATCAGTGAGTTTGTGTCTACTACCGGCATTCTCATTGACCAGGTATATACAGGCAAAATGCTGTACGCGCTCTATGATAAGATCAAAAATGGATATTTTCCTGAAGGAGCTAGAATTCTGGCAGTGCATACGGGCGGCACCTTTGGCATTCTTGGTATCAAAGAACAGCTAAATCAATACCTTTCTGACAAACAGGCGCAGGCCGATTCGCATATTAAGGCGGACTAATTCAAATGCTCATTTGAAAATCTGAGAATAGCTTTTGCCGTATTATTTATTTAAGCTTCGTTCGCCCGAGCTCAGGTGTAGGCCAGCCGGGAGTTTCCTTCTTCTCCTGTGGGGGCGCTAAGTTCGCCCAGTAAGCGGCAAACATCCTGCTCTTACTGTTTTCCAGCACATATTTCAGGTGATCGTTGATCCAATAACCCTTGATGATGCCTTCCGCACGACGGTAATCACCACGCTCGGGCGTGCTCATCGGTACTTCCTCTGGATCTTCCTCGGTTCTGAAGGCCGCCAGGATGCCGCAGGGACTCCAGTCGGGTGCACTGGCCTCCGTGCTCCACTCAATGTTTCCCCCGCCCATGCACCGGATGATGCTTAGCGTCACAAAGATGATCGTACCTGCCGGCAAAGGCACCTCACTTTGCAGATGTTGCGGCTGCCAGCCACCGAGGGCTCCCGTGTTCTCCAAATCCTTAAACTCCAGCAATTCCGCATAATATTGCTTAAAGTTAAAGCTGTACACGCAGTAGCGCAGCTTGTGACTATGCTTCCATCCCGGATCATGGATAGCCTGAAAGCCGGGAATATAGATCTCAAGTCCTCCGGCTTCTAACCTGCGCACTTCCGGTTTTACGGGTAAGGCTACCTGCAGGGGCGAGCGGATATTGAATTCAAAGTCTTCCATCACCTTCAGATCCGCCCCTCGATACAGGTCGCGCTGCAGGCGCGGCAGCTCCCGGGCAGCCTGAATAGCTTTCAGCACCCGGCAGGTAAGGCGGTTGGGCATGCCGGGGTCACACTGATAATATGCCTGCCGGAAGCCATGACGCAGCATGCGCGCCGTGGAGCTGGCGATACCGAACTCCTGAGCCGCTACCTTCGTTGCCAAGGTCTGCTTGCCGGGATGAGGGCGCCCCTGAATTACATTGATCTCTCTCCATTTACGGAAGATCACACTGCCTACCAGCCCGCGGATCATTCCCTTTTCGTCTCGTATTGCCATGTCTGTCAGTTTTACTAAAACATATCTTTTAAATACTACTAAAATTCAGCCGATCCCGTGATTACAAAGCCTCCTTATTTCAGTCCCAATCACATCAGTAACCACCTGATTTTTAGTAATGATATACTCAAATTAAAACATCTTTATGCTTGTTTGCAAATCAGCAAGACAAACCTAAATCCAGAAGAAAAAAAATCGAGCTGACAACAAATACCAGCCCTTGACACCCTCGGAAAACATGCGACAATGTGTGACATTTAAAGACAGAGAAAAAAATCAAAAAAAATTCAAATGCATCTCATACTCCCCTAATTTCCAGCCAATTTCTCATCAAATAGGCCCCCTCTGCTCCTGCCTTCGCGCCCTTCGGCAGTCGCTTTTCAAGCTACGAGCTAGCTACCAGTTACCTGCCAGCTTCGGGAGAGCTTCTGCATCCGACAACCCTTAGCTAACAAAAGGTTTACCCTGAGTCCACCCTAACCGGAAACAGGTGGACTCAGGGCGAACCCTGTCTTGATCAAATGCTGATTTATGCAGAAGCTGTCCCGAAGCTGGTAGGTAGCTAACACGAAGCAGATATGTTATTATACCTTGAATTTAGGGGTTATACTTACAGAGGAAGCGTACTCATCAGAATGCTTAAGAATGGAAAATGAGACAGGATGCGAGCCGCACTAACATGAACGAAAAGCCACTGGAAAATACCGCGACGATGGCTGATGGTTAATTTTCTATCCAGACAAGGTCGGACTACGAGTCTCAAATCACGAAAAAAATAAGGGTGGCCATATGAGCCGGGGAAGAATTTCCGAATAAGAAACATGGGGATATCCGAATAAATATTTTCTATACAAAAACTTTATTCGGATACCAATAACTGTGTATTATACATTGCTTTAACGCAGATCGAAAATATTGTCGATGCCCAATACCTTCGTGCTATTGAAGCCTTCGGCATAAGTCGCGTCAATGTGTTTCCCGAGTTCGCGGGCTTTTGATTCGATGAATTTCATGAAGCCTTCTCCCGAGATAAACGTTTGGTTTTCCTCATGGTATTCAGGGTTAAAAAACTGTGTTTTATAAGCTTGTATCGCCTTGATCTTAGTATCCCATTGCGCAGTAACGTCGACAAGAATATCAGGTTCAATGTAGTTGCTTTGTATAAAGTGCAGAAGTAAGCGGGGGCGCCATGCTTCCTGCGCCTCTCCGTCGTGAGTTGTGCCAATCTTAACCAGTCCCGACAGGAAGGCGGCGTCGTTTACCAGTTGTGCCGCGCGGGGATGGTCGGGATGCCGATCTTCCAGCGCGTTGGTGATAACAATTTCCGGCTGATACTGACGGATTTTACGAATGATCTGCATCTGATGTTCCTCATCATTGCGGAAAAAGCCATCGCGCATACCAAGATTCTCACGAACGTCAAGTTTAAGGATAGCAGCGGCATCAGCGGCTTCGACGTCACGTGTTTCGGCGGTACCTCGCGTGCCGAGTTCTCCTCTTGTGAGGTCTATGATTCCTATTTTCTTACCGGCAGCTTTATACTTAAGCAGCGTGCCGGCGCAGCCCAGTTCCGCGTCATCGGGATGCACGGCTATTACAAGAATATCTAATTTCATTTATTGTAAAGAACAAAGTAATTCGGCGTCAAAGTTACCAAAAATATCAGCTTCGCCTGTTTTGTGCAAACAGTTCTGACGGTGAGATTATTTTTTCGCGCTGCCTAAAAGATGTATCGCCAGCACCATAATGCTGACAAGAAAACTTAGAGGTGCTACGAGGGTAAATAGCAGAGATGCCAAACTGCTGCCCGTCATGAAAAAGATGCTTAACAGCGCCAAGGTCAGGACAGCGAGATAAAAGACGTAGAAATACAGGATCCATCGCGGTTGTGTATCGTATCCTGTGGCAGCGAGCATGGCCGGCGGCAGGCAGAAAATGAGATAAAAGCCTAGCGACCGCAGTTCCTGCGCGAAGTTTTGTCCCGGACCGTCTTGTCCAAACATGAGCACGGCAAGATATATGATGGTGAAAAATACCAGTCCGAAATTCAGATAACAGAGTTTTTTAAGCATATGCGATGTTTTATAAATCGATCAGAGATCGGAGCATCAAGTCCGGAATCTCTGCCTTCGAGGTGTTTTTTTAGCGCTTTCGCGTTGTGGTGGAACTTTTTTCTAGTGTCAATATCTTAGTTTAAAGCTCCTTATCTAATGAGCGCTTTCCAATTTTTGGCTTCAGGCAACGTACTCCGTGCCCCATCTATATAATTCATTGATGATAGGTTCCAGCTTTTTGCCCTTTTCTGTCAATGTATATTCAACCGTAGGCGGAACGGTGGCATATACCTTTCGGACGACAATGCCGTTAGACTCCATGTTTTTTAACTCTTTAACAAGCATTCGGGTATTAATACCCGGTATCAGGCGCTCCAGTTCGCTAAACCGCCGCTTTCCCGGAAACAAGGCATAAATAATTGACATTGCCCACTTTCCACCGATGACGCTCAGGATCTCCTGAAGCGCACAGCGCTCTTCATCTTTTTTTATTTTTTTTTCGCTCATAAATGGCTGATGCTGTTTATTGCTTTACTATATGTTATTACTATACATTAATGTTCCTACTTTCAAAAGTAAAGTATAGTCTTTTATTTTGCAACGAATTTTAAATAAAAGACTTATGGATAATGTGTTTAAAGGGCAAGTGATCTTGGTAACAGGAGGCACAAAAGGCATTGGTAAGGCCATTGCAGATAAATTTAGCGATCAGGGCGCCCAGGTGGTGGTCGCCGCGCGAATGGCTCCCGAAGACCTTAGTAAAGAACATCATTTCATCGCATCCGACCTTTCCGGTGCCGAAGGCGCGGAAAGAGTTGCTAAAGAAATTCTCGAGCGGTACGGCAGGATAGACATCATCGTAAATAACGCGGGTGCGAATCTTAGTCCGGGAGGCGGTTTTAGCGCGCTTTCGGATGAGCATTGGTACAGGGACTGGGAATTGAACTTCTTGTCGGTGGTCAGGATCAATAAAGCATTATTGCCTACCATGATTGAACAGCAGAAAGGCGTAATTATAAACCTGTCTACAGGCGCCGCCAAGCAGCCTATTTGGGAAATGACGATGTCATATTCCTCTGCCAAGGCAGCGCTGAACGCATATAGTAAGGCGCTGGCGAGTGAAGTAGGATCTCATGGTATACGTGTAAACGTGGTTTCACCCGGGGTGGTAAAAACACCCTTAATGTTGGAGTTTATTGAGAACATAGCGAACGCCTCCAGCGTTACCGTGCAGAATGCGTTCGAAACAGTTTTGGATAAAGTGGGCGTGCCTTTAGGCCGGATGGCTGAACCTGAAGAGGTTGCGGCCCTTGTGGTATTTCTTGCCTCGCCGGAAGCGAAATATCTTACCGGCGGCAACTATGCTGTGGACGGCGGAGCGTCCCCAACCGTTTAAGCCACGTGAAGCCCGAATTTTAATATGCTGCTTGTAGTGTTGACACCCTGCAACGCGGCATCTTAAAAGGTCGGGCTCTTATTGTTATGTTAACTTTCCCGAAATAAACCCTGAATCTGGAGAAATAACTAATTGTAACCGTATCCGGTACCATAATAGCCGTATCGTTGGATGATATTTTCTATGTCTCGCTCCTGCTGCGGGTCATACTTTTGCTTGAGGTTATGACCGAAGATTCTGGCGACGGATTGGTAACAAAACGCGGTAAAGCCACCCTTGAGTTGTTTTACCAATTCAAAGCTACTATTGCCGGTCTCACGATCTACCAGCTTAATCAGAATTTCGCCCTGACTGATGGTAAGGTTTTTCACTTCCCGATTAAACATATCTTTAATCTCACGCTCACAAGCCTTAACAAGGGCTTTCTGTTGTTTTTTGTCGGTGCTGGCTGTCAGATCGTCATTAAGGCGGGCATAGCGACTACGGGCAAACTTGGCGTAAGGGAGTACCTTCAGTACATTGTAGCGCAACTTTAAATAGCGGGCACGATCGTCAGGACTGCCGAAGATGCGGGAGCTGCGAACAGGAACCTCATCCAAAGGAATCCAGGGAATAAAGCTGCCGTCGGCAATACGCGTTAGCGCTACACGAATTGTATCGTTTTTCCCTTTTACCGCGGGATTAAATTGCTCCTGAGCGCTGCATATTTGCACCGAAAACAATATTACAAGCGTTAAAAAAGGGAAAAATTTCATATCTTTATTCACAATAATACCGTATAAAAGGAACACAATATTTAACCTTGTAGAAATCAGCCTCATGAACATCAACAGCGGGTTTTGCAAAATTGATTTGTATATATGAGGATGTCAGGATCGGGTACAGGCTTTTTTTTGCGGCCTTGTAGTAGTGCCTCTTCCAGATAGCAAAAATAGCTTATTTTATTGAATTATTGTTAATTTACAAAAACACAGCATTGCTTAAAGCCCCAAGGCTGATCTATAGGCAAACCAAATACACTGAGGATTGATAATGAGCGAATTAGTAATAGATTTAGAGGCAGAGAAGAAGGAGATACTTAAGCGTTACAGAGCGTTGTTGCGAGCCTGTAAGCCGACGATGCAGAAGGGCGATAAGGCCTTGATTCGTCAGGCTTTCGATCTGGCACTCGAGAGTCATAAAGACATGCGCCGTAAGTCCGGCGAACCGTATATATATCACCCCATAGCGGTGGCACAGATTGCCGCCGAAGAAATTGGCCTGGGTACTACCTCTATCGTTTGCGCCTTACTGCACGACGTTGTTGAAGATACAGCGGTAACATTGGAGGAAATTGAGCGGGAGTTTGGCAAAAAGGTAGCCAGGATCATCGATGGATTAACCAAGATATCTGGGGTATTCGATTACAATTCATCTTTACAGGCAGAGAATTTCAGGAAGATGCTCCTTACTCTGGCCGATGATGTGCGGGTGATTCTGATTAAGCTTGCCGACAGGCTCCATAACATGCGTACCATGGATCATATGCCGCGGGATAAGCAGTTAAAGATATCTTCTGAAACTATTTATTTGTACGCTCCCCTGGCCCATCGACTAGGTCTTTATGCTATGAAATCAGAGCTTGAAGACTTGTCAATGAAGTATACGGAAGCGGAGACCTACAAGTTTATCGCCCGTAAGCTTAACGAGAAGAAAGCGGAGCGGGAGTTATTTATTCAGTCGTTCATCGGTCCTATCCGTGATATTTTGCTGGAGCAGGGCTTGAAATCGAATGTGTATGGCCGGCCTAAGTCTATCCATTCGATTTGGAATAAAATGCGCAAGAAGGGTATTCCGTTTGAAGAGGTGTATGATCTTTTCGCCATCAGAATTATTCTGGAAAGCAAACCAGATCAGGAGAAAGCCGACTGCTGGAAGGCCTATTCCATTGTGACCGACTTGTACAGACCCAATCCCGACCGTTTGCGTGACTGGGTTTCATCGCCGAAGGCAAATGGCTACGAGTCGCTTCACACTACGGTGATGGGCCCTAAAGGGCAGTGGGTAGAAGTGCAAATACGCACAACACGCATGAATGAGATCGCGGAGAAAGGTTTTGCCGCGCATTGGAAATATAAAGAGTCGTCAAGTGATAGTGGTCTGGATCAATGGATACAAAAAGTCAGGGAGCTGCTGAAGAACCCTGAATCCAACGCCCTTGACTTCCTGGACGACTTCAAGATGAACCTCTTCTCGGATGAGATTTTCATCTTCACGCCGAAGGGCGCGCTGATGCAGCTGCCTCTCGGAGCTACGGCATTGGATTTCGCTTTTGAAATTCACTCTGATCTTGGTGCTAAGTGTATTGGCGCAAAGGTTAATCATAAGCTGGTTCCGCTGTCGCATCAGTTACAGAATGGAGATCAGGTAGAGATCATTACCTCCAGCAAGCAGAGTCCCAAGGAGGACTGGCTGAATTTTGTGGTAACAGCAAAAGCGAAGGCCAAAATTAAGTCGTCATTAAAGGAGGAAAAGCGTCGTGTGGCTGAGGAGGGTAAGGAGATTCTTGAGCGAAAGCTCAAGTCATTGAAAATCACCTACAATACCGAGAACATACATAAGATTTCGAACTATTTCAAGTTTCCTTCCGCGCTGGAACTATTCTATGCTATAGCGACGGAAAGTTTCGATTTAAAGCTACTGAAGGAATTTCAGGCTTCGGAGAAGACGCCGGAGCATAAAACTCCGGATCGCATTGACGCCAGTCAGATCGAGGGACTAATAAACAAGGTGAAGTCTAAAGACAGCGACACCTTGCTGATTGGAGAAGATTTGCAGAAGATAGACTATAAGCTTTCTACCTGTTGTAATCCTATTCCCGGAGATGACGTGTTCGGATTTATTACTGTTAACGACGGCATTAAAATTCACCGGACAAACTGCCCGAACGCCACGAAGTTACTGGCGAATTATGGATACCGGGTGGTGAAGGCAAAATGGACCTCCCAAAAAGAACTGGCCTTCCTTACGGGTTTAAGAATCAGGGGTATCGATGAAGTAGGCTTGATAAACAAAATTACTACAGTTATCTCAAACGATTTCAAGGTAAATATGCGTTCTATAACTGTTGATAGCAATGAAGGGATTTTCGAGGGAACGATCATGGTGTTCGTAAATGACACGATGCACCTTGAGAATTTAACGAAGAAATTGAAGCAGGTAAAGGGCGTAACGTCGGTAACGAGATTTGAATCACAGCCGGAGCGACATGGTCGGATTTAACGCTTGCAACATTGGTACTTGACACTTGAATATTTTTAGATAACTTTGACCCTTTCGAAGGAACATTATGTCTGCAACAGAAACAATAGCGATGGTAAAAAAGATTTTCGAGGCTTATCTCGAAAATAAGAGTCTGCGAAAGACCCCTGAACGTTTTGCTATCCTTGAGGAGATCTACTCGCGAAGTGATCACTTTGACGTAGAGTCTTTGTATATCCATATGAAAAACAAGAAGTATCGTGTGAGCCGCGCTACAGTGTACAACACGCTGGAGCTCCTGGTGTCCTGCGATCTCGTTACCAAGCATCAGTTTGGGAAGAACATGGCTCAGTTTGAGAAATCATATGGATATAAGCAACACGACCATATTATTTGTATCGATTGCGGTCGCGTGGTTGAGTTTTGCGACCCTCGCGTAGGTCAGATCCAAAGCATGATGGGCGAACTTCTGAAATTTGATATTAAACACCATTCATTGAATCTTTACGGTAACTGCGCCAAGCTTAAAGATGGTCACTGTGATTCATACTCTAAAAATTAAATACTTACATTAATTCATGACTGTAGATGTATTACTCGGCCTCCAATGGGGCGACGAGGGTAAAGGTAAGATTGTTGACGTCCTTAGTCCTGAGTACGATCTGATAGCTCGTTTTCAGGGTGGCCCGAATGCCGGCCATACGCTTGAATTCGACAACCAGAAATATGTTTTAAACACCATTCCATCAGGTATTTTCAATGAGAAAAACATGAACCTGATAGGTAATGGCGTGGTGATAGATCCCATCATTTTAAAACGGGAACTTGACAACCTGAAGAGCAGCGGATTTGATCCGGTAGCGGCAGGTAAGTTAGTTATTGCCCGCAAAGCACATCTTATTCTGCCAACGCATCAGCTGCTTGATGCAGCCTCTGAAACGAAGATGGGCGAAGGCAAAATTGGCTCGACGCTTAAAGGAATAGGTCCTACATATATGGATAAGACGGGTCGTAACGGACTGCGTGTGGGAGACTCGATGTTGCCTGACTTCAAGGAGCGCTACGACAAGCTTGTTGCCAAGCATAAATCTATTCTTGCTCATTATGGCGAGATTCCTGATTTCAGCGAACGCGAGCAGGCATTTTTTGATGCCATAGACTTCCTCAGAACCATTCCCCAGGTAGATAGCGAACACTTCGTGAATAAGTATCTTCAGGAAGGTAAGTCGGTACTTGCTGAGGGTGCGCAGGGAACCCTGCTGGATGTGGATTTCGGTTCTTATCCTTTTGTAACCTCTTCTAATACTACTACTGCCGGTGCCTGTACAGGCCTGGGCATCGCCCCGAATAAGATCGGAGATGTGATCGGTATCTTTAAGGCTTATTGCACACGTGTAGGCGGAGGCCCCTTCCCTACCGAGCTGTTTGATGAGACCGGCGAGAAGCTTCGTCAGGTGGGTCATGAGTTCGGCGCTACTACCGGCAGAGCACGCAGATGTGGATGGATTGATATTCCGGCGTTGAAGTATGCTATTATGCTAAATGGCGTGACGGCGCTTATTATGACCAAAGCTGACGTTCTTAGCGGTTTTGAAAAAATTTACGCATGTACGCATTACAAGCATAATGGTGAAGTGATAGATTATATGCCTTATGATATTTGTGGTGTGCCTGCCGAGCCAGTGCTTGAAGAGCTTGAGGGTTGGAATGAAGATCTTACGGGCATAAGAAATCCGGAGGAAGTTCCTGCAAAGCTTATGGAATATGTAAAATATATTGAAGATAAAGTTGGTGTTCCTGTGAAATATCTTTCTGTGGGACCTGATCGCGTGCAGACGCTGGTTATCAAATAATATGCAGAAGACGTTTTTATTTGAGGGTGATCTGCAAGCCTTCAAAGATAAAGCACTACAATGGGCCACATCATTTGATGTGGCCCATTGTTTTAATTCAAATGCTTACGCGGATGTCTATTCAGCATTCGACTTCATGCTGGCCGTCGGCGCGCGCGAGCAGATTACCGTAAACGCGGGCGCTGCTTTCGATGAACTGGAGCGTTTCCTTGCCGGTAATGAGGATTGGGTGCCGGGCTATCTGGCATACGATCTGAAGAATGAACTCGAAGATGTAAAATCATCAAATCCTAACTATCTGGGCTTTCCGGATATGTTTTTCTTTAAGCCCTGTCATGTCCTGACGATCAAGGGAAATGAGGTTCATCTACATTCCGGGGATGCTCAGGTGATGGAGATTATTGAACGTATCTCACTGAATGAGCATTCGGCAGTTAAGGTTGACTATCAGGCACGGTTTACGCGTGACGAATATATTCAAAGCGTAGAAGCTATTAAGGGGCATATAAAACGGGGTGATATCTACGAAATGAATTTTTGTCAGGAGTTTTACGCTGAAGATGTGACGCTCAATCCGCTGGATCTTTATTTCCGCTTAAACCGCCTGTCTCCTGCCCCATTTTCGGCATTTTTTAAAAATCGTGATCATTACATTATTTCTGCCAGTCCCGAGCGATATTTAAGCAAGCGAGGGAATAAGCTTATTTCTCAACCGATAAAGGGCACGACAGCGCGTTCCGCCGATCCGCTGATTGACGCTGCTAATGCAAGGCACTTAAGGAATAGTGAGAAAGAGCAGTCGGAGAATGTGATGATTGTAGATCTGGTGAGGAACGATCTTACGCGTGTAGCGTTACAAGGTACCGTGCGTGTTGAAGAGCTGTTTGGGATCTATAGTTTTAAACACGTGCATCAGATGATTTCTACGGTATGCTGCGAAGTGGCAGACACGACATCTCCGGCAGAGATTATTAAGGCCAGCTTTCCGATGGGATCCATGACTGGCGCTCCCAAGATAAGGGCTATGGAGATTATCGACAGGTATGAGCTTAATCAGCGGAGTGTTTACTCCGGAGCCATCGGATATTTTAGTCCGGAGGGCGACTTCGACTTTAACGTAATTATACGCAGTTTGTGTTACAATGCTTCTACCGGATACCTCTCCTTCCAGACGGGGGGTGCTATAACTTATGCCTGCGATCCGGAACAAGAGTATGAAGAGTGTATGCTGAAAGGCGAGGCTATATTTGAAGCTTTGCGATAGCAGATACTATTCAACCGCATTTTTTAGCTTTTCCCAGGTTAGTGGAGCTATGAGAGGAAGGCTCTTCGTGCTAAGTTTAGACGCTTCTTTTGTGAGATAGTCGGCACGCTCCTGTGATTCAGGATGCGTATTTAACCAGTTGAGATTGATGCCGTGCGCTGATTTCTGGCGTTCGGCCATATTGCGCATAAATGCAGCCATCCCTTTGGTGTCGGCATTTGCCTGCGCCAGATAACGGAGACCCTTGAGGTCGGCTTCTTTCTCCATCTCTCGGCTAAATCCCTTGGAGGTCAGTGTTCGTAAAGCCTCGGAGGTAGTATTTTTACCTCCTGACAGCATGACGTTTAGTCCTATTTCCCTGATGACATTTTGCATTGCGTGATTTTGCTCTATATGGGCAAGCTCATGAGCAAGCACGCCGGCGAGTTCAGACTGCGACTCGCAGGTCTTTATCAGGCCTTTATGTACGATGAGGTGCGCTCCGGGAAGGGTGAAGGCGTTAATCTCTTCATTGTCAGTGACATGCAGGTGAATGTCATTGCGATCGATACCGTTGGCATTACAGAGTTCGCTAAGCATCGTATCAACAGGATAATATAAAAGGGTATCTCTTGTAAGAGTTATTGTCCCTGAATAAGCTTTCCAGTAGGCGGTGCCAACTTGACGTTCATAATGCCTCACTTTATCGAGAGTGCCAGCATCTATCCAATTTATCTTTGACAGAGCAATAAAAATGGCGAGGCACACCAGGATGATGCTCAGCCCCTGCATAATAACTTTACTCATTAGTATCAGGTTTACAGATCAGATGTGTAAGCGGGCCAACAAAATACCATTCAACATGCGTCCTGTTACGGGTTTTTATCGCAGCGTAAATGGTGGCCGAAAACTCAACGATGTTGATGGCGATAATAGTGATCATATAGGCAACGTAATTATTGTCGGGCACGCGCGTATGCATAAGAATAGATACGGTCCACCAAAAGGCGAAACTATTGAATGGCAGCACTAAAAGTTGTGATAATAAAGCCTGGGTACAGTGCCAACGTACGAAAAATCGCTCTCTCTTATTCGCCAGAAAAAAGATCAGCGTAGCTACCAGATTCATAATCGGCAAGGGTAAGCCCGCCATCAACGCCACAAGTGACATGACGTAAGCATTTGAGGCCTTTTCGGCCTCGGAAAAGCTAGGCTTATAAAGAAATTCAGCGATTCTCATGTCAGATACCTTTACAGATGTTCCAGATCCAATTTATCAGGATAAGGATAAAAAAGCTTATAAACACAGAACGCTTATGAAAGAGCTGTTCAAGTTTCTTATAGGCGGTGTAAAAACTGGAGCGGTACGTAATCAGATCTGCGATTAACATGCCTGGAGTTAGCAGCAGCAGCAGTGAGGCTAAATATCCGAGCGGATTGATAAAAAAAGCATCGCCATAGTTGCCGTGTATCAAAGCAACGACCGATCTGGTAATGCCGCAGGAAGGACAGGCAATTCCGGTTAAGCGTTTGAAAGCGCACAGCTCCATGCCATGTGTGTGCTGACGCGCTTCAAAAAAAAATATCCATGCGATACTTAATATCCACAGGACAGTAAACAGCAGGTATAAAGTTCGCTTTTCACGCGTTCTTGATGGTAAGAATTGTAATGAAGGGTTGTTCATACCTGTGTTTTTGTCATTCCCTAGTAAGTGGAAAGGAAGATGTACTGAAGTTTCTCGTAATTCTTCTTTTTAGCGTTGCCCATCACCAGGAACCAATCGACAACAGTCCAGATACCGAATCCGCCGCAAGTAAGCAACTTAGCGATACCTAGTCCGGTGTCGCCCATCAAGAACCTGTCAATTCCAAAGTGTCCTACCAATAACGACACGATAAGCATCATCGTAGGATCTTTAAATTCAGTCATATGAATTTGAGGCCATTTAGACTCATCAGCATTCATTAACTGTTCTCTGATATATGGAAGTGCGTCAGCGTCGAAATACTTTGCTTTCGACATTAAAAACAAGTCAACATTGTTCATCTTGTAATAGATTAGGGCTGTAAATTATTGTATAATGTTATAAAATTAACAAAGAAATTACAATTTGCAAATTATTGTAATGTTGTCGTAATGTTCTGAGGTCATGTTAAGTTTGCAGAGGGGCAATCTTTAACTCTCTTCTTCTTCTAATAAAGGTATCTCTTTTTTAGTGTTCAGATTAGGTCTTCATAGGAAAGCTCTGTTTGCAACTTGAAGGGAGAATACGATCGGTTTAAATACAAAAGAGCCGGAGGATGTATCATGATGGTTTGATATATCCGCCGGCTCTTTTTGTGTTAATATTTAATTCTTGTAGTATTTCTGAGCTTCAGGGAGCAGTCTTTTTATATCCGCGATACGCGTCGCATCGCTGGGATGCGTACTTAAAAACTCGGGAGGCGCGCCATTGCCGCTCTTCGTATTTGCCATGCGTTGCCAGAAGGAAATGGCAGCAGATGGATCATATCCGGCCATTGCCATGAAAATCAAACCAAGATGGTCAGCCTCAGATTCCTGCGATCTACCGTATTTAAGTAGAGCCAGCTGACCGCCAAGACCGTAAAGCTGATTGATTCCGTCTGACTTTCCAACCGCGCCAATGACACTGCCGAGCGCCTGTGCTCCCATGGTTTGAGAATAACGTTCCTCAGAATGCCGCGCAATGGCATGCGCAATCTCATGCCCCATAACGGTGGCAAGAGCGGCGTCGGTATTAGCTACACGCAGGATACCTGTATATACAGCGACCTTCCCGCCGGGCATACACCACGCGTTGATCTCAGAGCTTTGCACCACGTTGAACTCCCAGCTGAAGTTATACTGATTAGCATAACCGTTGGCTTTGAGATAGCGGTCTATGGCCGCGGCGATACGGTTACCGACGTTTTTGACGCGTGTTACCTGTTCTCCTGACGTTAATACTTTGGTCTTTGAGTCGCCAAGAAACTGACGATAAGCTTGTAATGACTCTTGCTGTATTTGCGAAGAGTTAGCCAGATTTAGCTGACGGCGCCCTGTAAGCGGTACTGTAGAACACGCGGCGAAGAGCAATATAGCACCCAGGGTGCTTAGCGATTTCAGACGTTTCATGGAATCTTTTAGTTGAAAGTTTAATATTAGTAACAAGAATAGCGAACGCGTGTTTTTATCGACCCATAAAATCTTGCTTCAATAAAATGCTTGTAATAGAGACGCGGAAAAGCCTACCGTTGAGGCTGAGTGGTACGTATAGCCGGAAGGATACTCTAAACCGCAGTCTTCCGGCGAAAGAGGTTAACCTTTGACTCCGTTCCTCTCACAAGACGTTCAATGTTTTTCTGGTGAGTAACCAGAATTAAGATGCATATGCACATGCCGTATAAGACCACTGAACGAAGCGGAGAATGAAAGACAAAGATGATACTCATGGGAAAGGAAAATCCCGCAATGATGGAGCTCAACGATACATATCTTGTGAGCATAAGGACAAGCAAGAAAATTGATACGCAAAACATGGCTGCCCCGAAGTGCACGGCCAGCACCATGCCAAATAGCGTAGCTATGCCCTTACCGCCTCTAAAGCCTGCAAATATTGGGAAGAGGTGCCCCATGACGGCAGTGACACCCAAAGCGAGTTGGTAGTTAACAAACACGATAGAGTGCTGAGGTCCGGTAACCGACAGGCCAATGAAATACGCCAGATTGGTAGCCGTGAATCCCTTCAGTATGTCAATGGTCATGACCGCAATACCCGCATTTTTACCTAACACTCGGAAAGTGTTGGTAGCGCCTGCATTTCCACTTCCGTATTCACGTACGTCTATACCGAAAAATGCCTCGCCAATCCAGACGGCACTAGGAATAGATCCAAAAAGATAGGCAACAATGAGTGCCGAAATTGAATATATGGATATCATTCAGCTGGTAAAATTACAAAAAATGCTCAGTCAAAATAATGTAATGATACAAATCACATCTATTTTACAGCTTTCAAGCTCATGTCCAGACTTTTAACAGAATGTGTCAAGGCGCCTATAGAGATGAAATCCACCCCGGTTTGCGCGTATTCGAGTACGTTCTGTTCTGTAATACCACCGGAAGCCTCGGTAACAAAGCGTCCACCGATGATGTCTACAGCTTCTTTAAGCGCTGAAGGACTAAAGTTATCAAGCATAATGCGGTCTGCACCACCATTGCTTATAACCTCTGAAAGCTCCTTTTTGTTGCGCACTTCGATTTCAATTTGGATGTTCTTGTTTTTTTCCGACAAATATTCACGCGCTGCGACTAAGGCCTGAGTGATGCCTCCTGCATAATCCACATGATTGTCTTTGATAAGGATCATATCATAGAGCCCGATACGATGATTAACACCGCCACCAATAGTCACGGCCATCTTTTCGAGAAAACGCAGATTCGGCGTAGTTTTCCTGGTGTCGAGAATGCGGGTGTTCGTGGACGCTATGAGCGTGGTAATCCGGCGGGTAACAGTTGCGATTCCGCTCATTCGCTGCATAATGTTCAGCACAAGGCGTTCCGCGACCAGGATGGAGTGTACCGGGCCGTTTACTGTCAGAACGATATCTCCAACCTTAACAATCGTGCCATCCTGAATAAAGGTATTTACCACCAGCGCGCTGTCTACGGTATTAAATATCTCGAGGGCAACACTTACGCCCGCAAGGACTCCATCTTCCTTGATGATCAGCTGGGCGGTGCCTTGCTTTCCCTGTGGGATCGTTGATAGAGAGGTATGGTCGCCATCGCCCACATCCTCAATAAGTGCTTCTCTTATAAACTTCGATAATAAGGATACTTCAGTACTCATGGACACAAAAGTAATAATTAAGCTGACTTAGCTCTTAATATGATGTTTTAATTTAACATCTGTTTAAAGAATAATCGCCGGCAGCATGTCCCTGCCGCTGGCTTCCGTAGAAATATAATGAAGCAGGAGTTTCTCTGCGAAAGCAGGCTGAAAAGTGTCATTAAAATGGGAAAAGGCATGATTTATCGACATGAATGTGATTGGAGTCACTTTGATTAAGGGATGCTGTTAAGTATATTTGTCATGTGGAAAATAAAAAAGTAGCGCTAATTATATTAGACGGCTGGGGCTACGGCAAGGCCGATGACTCCAACGCAATTCTTGCAGCAAAGACACCTTATTTCAATAGCTTAATAGAAACATATCCTAACTCCAAACTCGAAGCCTCTGGCATGGCTGTAGGCTTGCCTGACGGTCAGATGGGCAACTCGGAAGTAGGACATATGAATCTTGGCGCCGGTCGTGTGGTTTATCAGGAGCTGGGCCGTATTCACAAGGCTGTTGACGAAGGTGAGCTTGCGGTAAACCCTGTTTTGACAGAGGCATTTGCCTATGCGAAGAAAGAAGGAAAGAAAGTGCATTTTATCGGCTTGTTATCTGATGGCGGTGTGCATTCGCACATTAAGCATGTAACAGGTCTCTGTAAAGCAGCCACCGCCGCAGGGTTGGAAAAGGTATTTGTTCACGCGTTTATGGATGGACGTGATACTGCTCCTACCGGAGGTGCCGGATACGTAGCACAGCTTGAAAGCAATCTTGAAGGTACGCCAGTACAGATAGCTTCGCTAATTGGCCGTTATTACGCGATGGATCGCGATAACAGGTGGGAGCGCGTTAAACAGGCTTACGATGTCATGGTTCATGGTATCGGTGCTCATGCTACTAACCTGAAAGCTGCTGTGGAACAATCATACGAAGATGGTGTTACCGACGAATTTATTAAGCCGATAGTTAAAGTAGATTCATTGGACAGACCGGTAGCGGTAATTGAAGAAGGAGATGTTGTATTATGCTTCAACTTCCGTACCGACCGCGGTCGGGAAATCACTCAGGCACTTACGCAGAAGGCCTTCCCTGATTTTGATATGCAACCGTTATCGTTGTATTATGTTACAATGACAACTTACGATGAGACTTTTAAAGATGTAAAGGTAGTATTTACCAAAGAAGATCTTACTGACACGCTGGGCGAAGTTCTTGAGCGCGCAGGAAAGACTCAGGTACGTATCGCTGAGACTGAAAAGTATCCGCACGTAACATTCTTCTTTTCCGGAGGTCGCGAGAAGGAATTTAACGGAGAAAAACGTCTTCTGGTACCATCTCCGAAGGTTGCTACCTATGACCTGCAGCCGGAAATGAGTGCCGCGGGCATTAAAGAGGCAATTTGCGCGGAGATTCCAGCTCACAAGCCGGATTTTATTTGTCTAAACTTCGCTAATCCTGATATGGTGGGACATACGGGCGTGTTTGAGGCTGTAGTAAAGGCTGTTGAAACGGTTGACGGATGTCTGAAAGCTGTTGTTGAAACCGGAATGAAAGAAGGTTATTCATTCATCATTCTTGCAGATCATGGTAACGCTGATTTTATGGTTAACGCAGATGGTTCACCAAACACTGCACATACTACAAATCTTGTTCCTTGTATTCTTATCGACAAAGATCATAAGTCAATTAAGGATGGCAAGTTAGGAGATGTGGCACCGACGGTACTAAGTCTATTAGGAGTTCCTGTGCCGCCGAAAATGACAGGTAATGTACTTATTTAAGAAGTTATTTTTTATATCATTCATTATGGCCAGCTTTGCATCATGCGAAACTGGCCATAATAATACAGACGGACAGGCAAAGTCTTATTTCGATATTAAAGGATATTTTACTACCGAAGCCTCAAGGCTAGCCAGGAGCTCCCCTATGGTTGTGAAAACCATTGAGGATAATGGCAATCCGGAGACGCGCAAGGTTAAAATATCGAGCTGGCAAAATGAACTTTCATTGTTCACAGAATCAGATATTAATAAAGCGTCGTGGAAAGATAGCTACAACGTTGAGAAGGGCAACCTTTCTATTAAGTATCTCGCCAAGGATCCTAAGTTGCGTACCCGTATGATTGAGGTTCAATATCTTGCCGACAAACGAGTTAAAAGCGTCACGATTAACAATGAAAGTCATAACATTTTATATGCTAATACCGAGCATTTAGAATATTTCCCCGACTCGCTGTATAAGATAGAAAAGATTCAGCGTGTGAAGGTTCTGGGCAGTCATGATTATCGTATACAGGTGAACTTGAAATAAGGCCCGTTGGAGGCGCGACATGCGCTCCTTGTGCTGAAACAAATAAAGTTTGGGGATGTTAGATGAACATCTACTTAAGGCATGTTTCTAAAACGAATTACATTATTTATCTGTACAGCATGGAGTTTAACATCATCGGCACAGACACCGGTGACATTGGCTCGTGACTACGTTCCTCATTACGCCGTCGGAACAGCCGAGGCTTTTCGCGATGAATTTCTACAACGCCTAAATGCTGTGCGCCGTCGTGGTTGCAATTGCGGTAAATTTTACATGCGTCCGGTTGGTGATCTTACCTGGAACTTTAACTTGCAGGAAGCATCCTGGCTTCATGCTAAAGACATGAATTCACGTAATTATTTTAGTCATACTACTCCCGAGGGGGTAACGAGCCGCGACCGCATCTACGCACAGGGATACACTATACGGGGGTACAAATATGTAGCAGTAGGTGAAAACATTGCGAAAGGTCAGCTGACAATTCAGGAAGTTGTAGATGACTGGCTGAATAGCGAAGGACACTGCCGAAATATCATGAATCCAAATTTCATGGAAGTGGGTATTTCTAAGCAGGGCGATTATTGGGTGCAGGAGTTTGGCGGACGGCGCAGATAGGCATGCCTTGCTGGCAATGACAACGATAGTAACAAAAAAAGAGGGTCGCATACTTGTTATGCGACCCTCTCCTATTTAAGATTTTAATATCCCCTTACTTATTGTCCAGGTTAGCCATATAAACTTTGGCTTTTTTCATTTCCTCTGTGATATCCTTGCGCGCAGGATTGGCGTCAAGAAGCTTCTGGAAATCGCTTAATGAGGATTTAAAAGCGTTTGCAGCTACGTCCTTATCATAGAACTTAGGGATACGCTGACCTTTAAGAATGCCATAATCGCGGTATGCGATAGCGCGATTTTGATATAATTTCAGGTCTGAACCATTAAGCTCAATAGCCTTAGAGAAATCCCGAATAGAGGCACTCAGTAACTTCTCCCGTTCTGAATTAGAATAGGAAAGCTGGTTGCCTTCGATGTTGCGAGCTTTTCCCCTGTAATAAAAAGCAGAAACATTACCAGGCTTCAAAGATACTACCTGTCCGAACGTTTGGATGGCTTTGCCATACTCTCCGGTATGATAATATGAATAGCCAAGCATATAAAGAACTTCCGCATTTCCGGATTCTGCTGGCATGGCTTTTTCCAGATTGGTAACCGCTTCTTTGAACTTGCCGTCTATAACAGCCTTTTGTCCAAGCTTTACATAGTTGTTTTTAATTTCCTGGGCATTGGCAGCTACGCCTAAGCAAAATAAGAGGGAGAAGATTGTTAAGATCGATTTCATTCAAATATCATTTAGTACTACAACGATTGAGAGTGTAATATTATTTTTAATTTTCTTTATTTACAAAAAACTCTCAAATTTAACTGATGCAATAATACATTTGACCGGCAATTTGTTTTACATATAGGGTAAAATTGTGGGGTCATTTATGTTTTGAGTAAGATAGGAAATTTAGTTGGTACTGACTTTTTTTCATACACCGTTAACCCGAAGAGGGATTAAGAATAATAAACCCTTATAAATCCTTCGATTTAGTGCTTTTATAGCACAATTACGTCAACACTGATAAATTGGCATAGGCATTGCATATATGTAAATATAATTTTTTGAATATATTTTAAATAAAAAGCTGTCATTTTGACGCTGGAGGACTCTGATGAATAAATTTCTGGATTACAATCAATCCTTACAAATAATAAATGAGGACACGGAATTCTTCCCGCTCATGTCGCAAGAAGATGAGGAAGAGATGAACAACGAGGCCACGCCTGAAGTGTTGTCTATCCTGCCTCTACGCAACACTGTACTTTTCCCGGGCGTAGTTATTCCAATTACGGTAGGCAGGGATAAATCTATAAAGTTAATTAAGGATGCTTATAAAGGCGACCGCATCATAGGCGTTGTGTCACAACGTGACGTTGCTATTGAAGATCCTCTGTTTTCTGAATTGAACAGCGTCGGCACAGTGGCTTTGATTATTAAGATGCTTCAGATGCCTGATGGAAGTACCACGGTGATCATACAAGGTAAGCAACGCTTTAGGTTAGAACAGGAAATTGAGTCGGAGCCATATATCCGGGCTTCAATTTCGAAGTTTGTCGATATGAAGCCTCAGCCTACTCAGGAATTTAGCGCGATGGTTGATTCCATCAAGGAGCTGGCTATGCAGATCATACAGCTCTCGCCCAACTTGCCAAGTGAAGCGAGTATCGCCATCAAGAATATAGAGAGCACCTCTTTCCTGATAAATTTCATTGCTTCAAATATAAACACCTCCGTTGCAGTGAAGCAAAAAATGCTGGATACTGAAAACCTGCATGACCGTGCTGAAATGGCCTTACAACTGCTAACCACGGAGTTGCAGATGCTTGAGTTGAAGAATAAAATTCAAAGCAAGGTTCGTACTGATCTGGACAAGCAACAGCGGGATTATTATCTAAATCAACAGCTGAAGACCATACAGGAGGAATTGGGCGGCAATAGTCCCGATTTTGAATTGGATAGTTTGAAGGAACGGGGCGACAGGAAAAAGTGGTCGAAGGATACACACCTGCATTTCGATAAGGAGTTGGACAAGTTAGCGAGGATGAATCCCGCAGCTGCCGACTATTCCACGCAGAGTAACTACCTGGAACTATTGCTGGATCTGCCCTGGGGAGAATTTTCCAAGGATAATTTCGATCTTAAGAAAGCGGAGCGTATCCTGAATAAGGATCATTATGGCCTTGAGAAGGTGAAGCAACGCATCATTGAGTATCTGGCAGTATTGAAACTGAAGAACAATATGAAGGCTCCTATCTTGTGCCTGGCCGGCCCTCCGGGAGTCGGAAAAACATCTTTAGGGAAATCTATTGCAAAAGCGCTAGGGCGTAAATACGTTCGAGTGGCGCTGGGTGGTGTCAGGGATGAAGCGGAAATTCGTGGTCACCGCAAGACATACATTGGCGCTATGCCAGGACGTATTATTCAGTCGCTAAAGAAAGCGGGCACCGCAAATCCTGTGTTTGTGCTTGATGAAATCGATAAAGTAGGAAATGATTTCCGTGGCGATCCATCTTCTGCCCTGCTTGAGGTGCTTGATCCCGAGCAAAACAGCGCCTTTACAGATCACTACGTAGAATTGGATTTTGATCTCTCGAACGTTATGTTTATCGCTACTGCAAATTCTTTAGCGAATATTCAGCCGGCACTACTCGACCGTATGGAAATCATTGAGGTAAATGGCTATACCATTGAGGAGAAAGTGCAGATTGCAAAACAGCATTTAGTGCCAAAGCAGGTTGATCAGCATGGTCTGAAGAAAAAGGATGTCAGCTTAAAGAATCCTGTTCTTGAAAAGATCATTGAAGAATACACTCGCGAGTCGGGAGTTCGTGGTCTGGAGAAAAAGATAGGCTCAGTAGTTCGCGGAGTAGCTACCAAAGTTGCCATGGAGGTGGAATATGAACCTACCGTTAGTGCCGATGTTATCGAGGAGATCCTCGGTCCTCCGCATTTCGATAAGGATTTATATGAAGGAAATGAGGTGGCTGGTGTCGTTACCGGCTTGGCATGGACGCAGGTTGGCGGAGACATCCTATATATCGAGGCTAGTCTTAGTCCCGGAAAAGGAAGGATGCAGCTCACCGGTAATCTGGGAGATGTAATGAAAGAGTCGGCTAGTATCGCCATGGCGTATCTTAAGGCGCATTCTCAAAAATTCAACATTGATTATAAACTGTTTGATAATTGGGATGTACATATTCACGTGCCTGCCGGAGCTACACCAAAAGATGGTCCCTCTGCCGGAATTACCATGCTGACAGCCCTCACTTCGGCATTTACTCAAATGCGCGTTAAAAAGAGCTTAGCCATGACCGGTGAGATCACACTTAGAGGAAAAGTACTGCCCGTAGGAGGTATTAAGGAGAAAATATTGGCTGCTAAGCGTGCGAATATCAAAGAGATTATCCTCTCTAAGGCGAATAGAAAAGATATTCTCGAAATCAAGGAGAGTTACATCAAGGATCTTAAATTCCATTATGTTGAGGAAATGAGAGAGGTGGTAGAGCTTGCCCTGACAAGTCAGAAAGCTAAAGATCCGATTGATCTTAGTATTCACGAAGCAAAACCCGCTACCAATTAAGTAGTGAGCTAGCATAAAAAGCCCCCTCGCCGCATATGGCAGAGGGGCTTTTTTACCGCATCCTTATTTTTCTTTTTATTGCAAAACTTAAAGTTCAGAATGTTTTTATAACTTCCCGGACATTATATCTCATGCGTTTTGTTCTCATTCTGTTTCTATTAACTGCTCTTCAACTATCGGCAAGCGCGCAACAGGCTTTGCTCCTGAATGAGCTTGAACTGCGATCTGACAATGACGCTTATCTGGGCGTGGGTCAGGACAGATATTACACCAACGGCCTTTTTATTAATTGGAGACACGCGTTACGCTCTAAAGGGGATAGCGCAAGACTAAAAAAGAGAATTCTCGAATTATCCTTAGGTCAGGAGCTTTATAACGCCCATACAGGAAGTGTTGATCACTATAGTGAACTGGATCGCGCTATTACAGGATATCTTTACGTAGGAGCCTCATACCAATGGTTCGGTGCTCAACAGCAACGATCAGCGTTGGAACTTCAGATCGGGACGATTGGACCACGCGCCGGCGGAAGGGAAGCACAGGAGCTGATACATAATATTGTTGGGTTTTATGAGCCGGAAGGGTGGAACTATCAGCTCGATAATAGTTACGAAGTTAACCTACGTTATGATTATAGCCGTGTTATGACAGCGACGTGCAAGAATTTCGATCTGATCTTTGATGGACAAGCATCTCTGGGAACTACGCATAGTCGCATTAACGCGGGAGTGGTTTTCAGGGCCGGAAGGTTTAACAGAATTGATGAATCGTCTTACTTTAAGTCGCGCGTAGGCAGGTCAACGACAGCGGCGCCTGATGAATTTTACTTCTATACACGTCCATCAGTGATATTCACAGCATATGATGCCACGCTACAGGGAGGGCTTTTCAATAAGCATCAGTCTTCTTTGGTAACCTTTAAACCTATTCCCCTAGCATATGAACAGGAGTTAGGAGTTCGATATGATACGCGCCGCTGGAGTTTCAACTACGCAATAACCATCAGAAGCAAAGAAGTAAAGAAACAGGAATATAGCCATCATCAATATGGTAGGCTGAGTCTGGGATTTCGATTCTGATCCTATCCCTGATAGATAACACCGGTGCCCGGAGTTTCGTTCAGTTCGATTTTACACAGCAGGGGCATTTCTGGCTTTATGCGGTCCCACAACCATTTAGAAATCACTTCGCTTGTAGGGTTTTCCAGTCCCGGAATGTCATTGAGTAGACGATGATCAAGGGATTTTATCAAGGGGGATATAATCTCCTTAACCTCGGTGAAATCAATAAGCCAACCCATAACAGGATCTATTTCCCCCTCAAAATAAGCAGTTAACGTGTAAGTATGCCCATGCATTCTGCCGCATTTATGACCTTCGGGAACATGAGGTAGAAAGTGCGCGGAGTCGAAGGAGAACTTTTTGTAAATAATCATGACGCCAGCAAAGGTAGCTAAAATTGGCGATTATAAAAGGATGAGTACGGAGGACATTTTCAGAACCTGGGAAAACAGCATTCGCTGGAAGCCGCCTTCCCAGGCTTTATTTTGGTATACTAACCTAGTAGATTAGCGGCACTTTCAAACGGTAAGGCATGTGAATCTGCAACCGCTTTATAGGTTACATAGCCATCCAGTGTATTGATGCCTTTTAACAGGGCCTCATTTTCAAGACAAGCTTTCTTATATCCCTTATTAGCTATCTGTACGGCATACGGTACGGTAACGTTTGTTAATGCAATAGTTGATGTACGAGGCACAGCACCAGGCATGTTTGCAACGGTATAATGTAATACACCATGTTTTTCGAAAACAGGAGCGTCATGTGTCGTGATGCGATCTGCAGTTTCGGAAATCCCTCCCTGGTCAATTGCGATATCTACCAGCACAGATCCAGCCTCCATAGCCTTTACCATATCTTCGGTGATTAGCTGCGGAGTTTTTGCTCCTGGTATCAATACGGCTCCAATGACAAGATCCGAATTCTTTACCGCCTGGGATATGTTATAAGGATTTGACATAAGTGTCGTTACCTGATATCCAAAGATATCATCCAGCTGTCTCAAACGATCGGGATTAAGGTCGATGATGGTAACATCAGCACCGAGCCCCACAGCGATCTTCGCTGCATTGGTACCTGCTACCCCACCTCCAATGATGGAAACTTTTGCACGTGCAACACCTGGTACGCCAGCAAGAAGGATACCCTTTCCGCCTTTAGATTTCTCCAGGAACTGCGCCCCGATCTGGGCAGACATACGTCCGGCAACTTCGCTCATAGGAGTGAGCAAGGGCAGAGAGCCATTCGCTAATTGAACAGTTTCGTAAGCGATCCCTACTACCTTATTCTCAATAAGAGCTTTCGTAAGTTCTGGCTCAGGCGCCAGGTGAAGATATGTAAAAAGGATAAGACCTTCGCGAAAGTACTTGTACTCTGACGGAATAGGCTCTTTAACCTTCATGATCATGTCCATAGACCAGGCTTCCTGCGCAGACTCTACTATAGAGGCTCCCGCTTCCTGATATTCATGATCGCTAAATCCGGAACCTAAACCGGCTCCTTGTTGAATAAACACCTCATGCCCGAAACGGACAAGATCAACAACTCCGGCGGGCGTGATGGCCACCCTGTTTTCGTTGTTTTTAATTTCTGCAGGAACTGCAATACGCATATTTAAATAGTTTAGATAATTCTAAATCAAGGCGCCTCAGAGGTACCATATCGGCTTTCTGTGGCACATATATCCTGCGCTAAAATTGCATATATTATTTCTTATACACATATTTTTTTTCAAATAAAAAATGAAAAGCCAATCCGTAAAGCGTGGGTTTTGATAGTTTGCCCAATATGCCGGTAAAAAAGTCTGTAGATTTTAATGCTTACTTAGAATTCAAAGGTTTAAGGCTGTAGAAACCGGTGCTGACATGAGCGTCGGCACCGGTTTTGAGTTGTTTTAAAGCATTTGTTGCTTCAAAATACCATCTTGTACAAGTTTTTGAGAAATAGCCTTCATGTAAGAAGAAATAAAGTCATCAAGACTTGAAGGACTATCTGTACGGGACTGTACTGACCAAACGAGTTTTCCACTTCTGGCATCGAAAATATTTGTTTCAATGTAATAGTAACGGTCGACTGTAGAATAGCCCGAACCGTAGAAGCCTCCTCCCCAGGGACCGCCCCAATAGCCCCAGAAGTTTCCAGCCCATCCCCATGGTGCATAAGGGCCTCCGCCTACGTATCTCTCGCGAGTCTCTTTATCAATTACAGAGTTTGTAACGATAAGATCCGTATTGTAATCATGTAGTTTCTGTAATAAAGCCTCCTTGTTTCTGTTGCTTTTGCTTTCCAGGTTGGGAGGAAAAGCATCGAGACTCTTGGTTACTGTGAAGCCGTGAGAGCTAAAAAGATTTCCCAGATCCCCTTCCACTTTTTGTTTTGCGGTCATGTTATTAGTCAACGCGGCAACAAAAACTCTGGTTCCTGGCGCACTTTGTGCTACATCAGGCTGTTGCCAGCTACCAACGATCTGTGTTGATGTGGAGCAAGAACTGAAGAGGAGACCCACTGCCAGTATGCATAATAGACTTAAATTCTTTTTCATTGCCTTTTTTTGTTTAATTAGACTACTATCCTATCGACAAGTTTAAGTTTATAAAGTAAAAAAAATTCCCTTAGATATTTATATATATAACTACAATATTACCGATTCGTTTGCGCTATCGTCCTGAATATAAAAACAAAGCCGGAACGCTATATTTACGTTCCGGCTAAAGATTAGAAGTAGAAAGTTCGTTGTATTTATTTTTTTTCTGTTGTCTTAATTCTTATAAGGCGTTTATTTAGGCCTTTTAAAACCTCTTCACTTATTTTGACTCCCAGTTCCGCGGCCTGCTCCCCTATCTGTGCTGAGTTCTCTACAATGCGTTCAACCTTGCTCTGCCATTCAGGACTACTAAAATACTTCTCAATTTCAGAAGCGTCGCGCTCTATTTTGCTTTCCCACTCTTTACTCTCGAATCGCTTAGTAATTGCCAGTGCTCTTTTTTCTGCATTGGCACTTTGCTTCTCAATATTCTTCATTTTTTTGCGCCATTCGCGACTTTGAAAATATTTCTCAATATCACGAACTTTATCTTCAGCAATTTTGCTATTCCAATTCACTCTTTTCCCATTAACAATCACGATATCGCTTTCCCCGCTAATCACCTGACAGGTATCGCTATTTGAAGAGGAGCTCGTCATTACTCTCGTTAATACGCGAATGGGCTTCACAGGACTTGCTGGCGCTACGGGAGCCACCGGCAACACATTCTCCGGCGCTACAGGGACGTCGGGAACGCCCGGCGCTTGTACCGTCGTATCTACTAAAATGACTTTGTTACCACCACGTGATGAGATAATGTTCACGCTGGTAGATGTAATTTTTGACGCTTGAGAGGCCGTCTTCGCCACTGAACTTACCGTAGTCTTTCTTGCTTGTTCTTCCTGTTTTTTACGTTCACTTTCGGGTTTAACCCATCCTATGAATAACACTGATGCCAACACTGCCGTGAGGACGACAGCACGAGGAATTGTTGACGATGAGTGCATTTCTGAGTTTGTAATTCTTTTAATTCGCTCGAACAAAGTATCCTTCGTTCCCGTAGCTCTTAACGCGAGCTTCGTATTCATATTAAAGTCCTGCAGTGAAAGTAAGGCCCTGGCGTAACTTATGCCCGATGACTGGTTCTGCAGCACCTTATCGTCACAACAATATTCGCGTTCCTCTGAAATAGCTTTAGAGAGAGCCCAGGTAACAGGATTGAAGAAAAGAACGATCTCCATGATACGCTGAAGGATGTTCCAAATGTAATCATGTCGCTTTATGTGAGCCAGTTCATGAATAAGAATCGCCTCCACCTGCTCCACCGTAAGATTATTTAGAGCTGCCATCGGAAAAATAATCATAGGCCGAAGGTATCCCACCGTGAATGGAGAAATAATTTTCTCACTCATAAAAAGTTGCACTTTTCTGGTTATAGTCATCGTTGAGGCAAGATGCTCCACTTTAAGCTGCCATAACTCGTTAACTTTTAACGCCCCGTTCCTTTTAAATCGCTCCAGCTTGATAAAAGATCCCAGCAAAAACAATACTTGTAAGATCACTCCCGCGATATAGATACAAGCGATATTATAAGCATGTTGCTGAAAAAATGCCTTAAAACTAAAACTACCTGGCCCCGCTAAAATGTTTTTTGTTCCCATTGCGGAAGGCAGCATTTCCGGCGGATACATGGTTACCATAGCCAGCTTTACTACAAACAAGGCGGTGCATAAAACTAAGGCTGAATACAGTAGCTTATATCTAAAATCGGCTGACATCCACGGCAATAGTAAGAGTACGGCGCGTGCGAATACGTAAATTAACAATGCCTGCCATAGGGACTCATACATCGCCTCGGTGAGGCCGTGAAACAATTGTAGGGCTTCCATAGGTATTAATATTAGTTTTTGTCTAGTTGATTCAAGTAATCTCTGATCTTCTGAATTTCTTCTTTTGAAGATTTTTTGTTGCTTAACGCCTGCAATATCAGTTGCGACGGTGAACCATTAAAGACATTATCGATGACCTTGTCGAGAATAGTTCGGCGTGTTTGCTCTGGATTCATTAAAGCATGGTAGATATGAGTACGACTACTGGTGTCCCTCTCCACCATCCCTTTCTCATGCATAATCTGCATCAACTTCAACGTTGTGGTATACCCTATTTCCTCGCCCTTCTGTGAAGTTAACTGGTCATTAACCTCCCGCACGGTACACCGTCCCTCCTGCCAAAGAACCTGAAGGATCTCTAATTCGCTGTCTGTTGGTTTTGTAATCATATTCGTTCTACGAACTTTTTCGTAGAACGAATATACGAAAAAGTTCGTAATTCAATAACTAAGGCAAAAAAAAAATAAAAATCCTGGTTTTTTATTACTGCTGAGCGTTAATGTGCCTGCCGATAGTGTTTACCTCTTCCTCTTCATTAAAGAGTGGCAGTTCTGTTTCTGGGTCTAATTTTAACCAGTGCTGTTCATCATCTTTCTGTATTTTGAAGTGTTCAGCACCATCCTTAAAGATCGTATAAACACCCTCTTCTTCAGGAAAAACAGAATAAACAACATCTCCTAATTCAATATCAAATGGCTCTTGCATGTGGCAAAATTAGCAATAAATAACCGGTTTTTTAAGAGTTACCACCCTATCCAAGACAGTGAGACATGGTGAGAAGCAGAAAAATATTAGTTGAGATGAAGGATTTGCCTTTCATCTCAACTAACCTAATAAATGACGAGCATTTAGCTATCAAAGCGTTCAAGCTGCTTCAGTAGGGTTGCGAAATCTTTTGGATACGGCGCTGTAATAGTCACTTCCGTTTCCTCGTTAATTTTCAACGACAACTCACGCGCATGCAACGCGAACCTCTTCATGATGGGCAGTTCTTCCTGATCCTTACCTAAATGATACCCACGTTTAATCTGTGATAGAAATACAGGTTTGCCGCCATACATGGAGTCGCCAGCGATGGAAGCTTTTTGTGTCGCCAGGTGAATACGGATCTGGTGCATTCTGCCCGTCACCGGTTGACACTGTACAAGGGTATAATGTTTAAAGTACATCAACGAATTAAACATGGTTTCAGCGGCCTTGCCCTCAGATTTGCTGATAGTAACATTTTTATTTCCGAGATTCAAAATCGGAAGATCTACCATCAAATTATCGAAAACATGCGTACCATTAACAACAGCGTGGTATATCTTCTTTACTTTCCTTCGTTCAAACTGCATTGACACAAAGCGATACGCGGCAGGGTTTTTAGCAATAATAAGACAACCAGAAGTCTCCTTGTCAAGGCGATGGCAAACCTGGGCGTCCTCAACATATTGTTTTGCCAGTCGCAGAATGTTTACTTCTCCTCCTTCGCGCTCATCGAGGGAACTAATAAATGGCGGCTTATTTATTATAAACAGGTCGTCATTTTCAAACAGAATCAGATCCTTAAGTTTTGGAATTTTCACAGCACAAAGTTATGCATTCCGACCAATATTCCGAACAGTCCAAAAAGGTGACGAGAATCACCTTATTTTTTCCCACAGGGCGTGGAAAACATCTCGCTGTTAGAAACGAGGAATTGGCGTATCATTGCAGCGGATTTCAGCATAAGAAAGCCTTCTAAGAACAGATAAAGACAAAAAATACCCTGATCTGATATCGGCTATCCGAAGAAAAATAAACTCTGCGGATGGGTGTTCTATTGATCGCCGGATTTAATGTTGCAATGGGTATTCTTTTCAGCCCAACGATAATTTAAAACAAAGAAATATACAAAAATATGGTAAAGCATGTCATTAAGCGCAATGGTGAATTTGAACCGTTTAGACCTTTCAAGATCAAAGACAGTATTGAAAAGGGGTTTGTAAGCGTTCAGCATAACGTTGATGATTGCGTTTATCTGAATGTCCTTGACGCACTGGAGGCAAATGAAATCTGGTCAGTTGAGGAGATTCAGGATATCATTGAAAAGGAACTCTTCAATAACGGCCATTTTGAAGTAATGCGTTCTTTCATGGTGTATCGCCATACACGTAAAATGCAACGTGAACACCATGAGGGGATCGTTGAGGATACCACGTATGTAGATAGCACCCACACGATCGCGGAATACATAAACCAGACCGACTGGCGTATTAATGCTAATGCAAATACCAGCTATTCCAATGCCGGATTAGTAAATAACGTCGCCGGAAAGGTAATCGCAAACTATTGGCTTGACAAGGTTTATACCAAAGAAGAGGGATATGCCCATAGAAATGGTGACATTCATATTCATGACCTTGATTGTCTTACAGGCTATTGCGCAGGATGGAGTCTTCGTGTTCTCCTAAACGAGGGCTTTAATGGTGTTCGCGGTCGTGTAGAGAGTAGACCTCCTTCGCATTTCCGTGAAGCCCTGGGACAAATGGCTAACTTTTTGGGAATCCTCCAGAGCGAGTGGGCCGGAGCGCAGGCCTTCAGTTCTTTTGACACCTATCTTGCTCCTTACGTATTTAAGGATAAGCTGGGCTTTGTGGAGGTGCTGAAAGCTGTGAGGAGCTTCGTTTATAATTTGAATGTTCCCGCGCGATGGGGACAGTCGCCTTTCACAAACATCACTATCGACTGGACAGTTCCCGAGGATCTGAAGTATCAGATTCCTACGCAACGCGACCTCCATTTATTCAAGAGCATCACAGATCCGGAGCTCATAGCAAAAGCTAAAGAACGAGGCGCCAATACGCTTGAAGATTTATGCTATGGCCATTTTCAGGCGGAGATGAACATGATCAATAAGGCATACTATACTGTCATGACTGAGGGCGATGCTAACGGCCAACCGTTCACATTTCCGATTCCGACGGTCAACCTTACTGAGGACTTCGATTGGGAAGGCGAAAATACCGACCTCCTGTTTGAGAATACGGCAAAGATAGGTTCGTCATATTTTCAGAATTTTATTGGCAGTCAATACATTTTAAACGATGAGGGCGAGAAGGTTGAAAATCCATATGCTTATAAGCCCAATGCTGTACGCAGCATGTGTTGCAGGCTTCAACTGGATCTTCGGGAATTACTAAAAAGAGGCAATGGCCTTTTTGGTAGTGCCGAAATGACTGGCAGCATCGGGGTGGTCACTATTAATATGGCGCGCCTGGGATATTTGTTCCAGAACAACAAGACGGGACTTTTTAAGCGATTAGATCACCTATTGGAAATCTCCTATTCTACACTGGAGAAAAAACGTTCTTTTATTCAGGAGATGTATGACAGAGGACTGTATCCGTATACCCGACGTTATCTCAGTCATTTCAGAAATCATTTTTCAACGATCGGAGTTAACGGCATTCATGAGATGATCAGGAACTTCAGCAAGGATACCGACTCTATCGTGAGTGCGGCAGGAAAGGAAATGGCTTGTGAGGTATTAGATTTTATTCGTACGAAGATGACTGTATTCCAGGAGCGCAGCGGAAACCTCTATAATCTGGAAGCTACACCCGCGGAGGGAACTACCTATCGCTTTGCCCGTGAGGACAAGAAGCGTTTTGAAGATATCATCCAGGCTGGAACGGCGGAAAATAACTACTATACCAATAGCTCTCAGATTCCTGTCGACTTTACAGATGATCCTTTTGAAGCATTAGGCATGCAGGATGAGCTTCAGTGTAAATATACGGGCGGTACGGTACTACACTTGTATATGGGCGAACGCATCAGTTCTCCGGCGGCATGCCGCAGTCTGATGCGCAAGGTTATGCAGAACTATCGCCTCCCCTACGTTACTGTAACACCGGTATTCAGCATTTGTCCTAAGCACGGATACCTAAGTGGAGAACACGAATTTTGTCCTAAGTGCGACGCTGAATTACTGGCATCGCTTAAAGAGCAAAGAACAGAAGATCATAAAAGCAAATAATATTGACCGCGGGTGTTATAGCCCGCCGTGTCAATCTCCTCATAAACATACTTAAACAATAACAATATGACAGACCACGAAATTCTGAATGCGCATGCAGTAGAGCGGACAAAATGTCTGATATATACTCGTGTTATGGGCTATCACAGACCAGTAGAGAGCTTTAATACAGGAAAAAAAGGAGAACACAGACAACGTCGGCACTTCAGAGAGTTTAATGCCGGGGGACGGCTGGTCTCTCAGGAGACACCAGCGACATGCAATAAAGAAATAGGCCTTCACACCAATTGCTAATGCAAAAAGGTAGCACTGTATCCATCTACAGCATTACCCCCTTTACAATGCTCGACTTTCCAGATAATACGGCTTGTATTATCTGGTTCGCGGGCTGTAATATGACCTGCCATTACTGTTATAATCCCGAAATCGTGTGCGGGAAAGGTCGTCATAGTTACGATGACGCACTCGCTTTTTTAGATAGCCGAAAGGGACTTCTGGATGGCGTTGTATTGAGCGGAGGGGAATGCACCTTACACCCTGACATTCGTGACTTCGCTCTTGAGATTCACAAAAGAGGATTTAAAATAAAGCTAGATACCAATGGTTCCAAACCGGAGGTCATTGCTTCTATGGTTAGGGATGAATTACTGAGCTATATTGCACTTGATTTCAAGGCTCCTTTTTTTAAGTATAGTGACGTAACGGGAATGGCTGATGCTGATAGCTTTGATCAAAGTCTGCGTTTCCTGGTCGGATCAAACATTCCATTTGAAGTAAGGACAACCTATCATTCCGCCTTAATGAACGAAGATGATCTGCTGTTTATGCAGAAGCACCTGTTGAAGTTCGGATATCGGGGTGCTCACTTCATCCAAAATATCCTTGACGGTAGTCCCACCTTAAATTCATTGCCGCCATCCAGCAAGCTCTTACACTTCCATAATCAAATATTGCCTACCACTATCAGAAACTGAAGCTTTTTAATTACGTAGCCTACGGCATTCCTGTGCTATGAGACAATATGCTTAGTTGGGAGCCTTGTACCTATTTGGTTCGAGTCTGACTCGAGACNNCTCGAAGCAGGTAGGTAGCAAAAGGGAGCCGAGCAACTATGCCAAGGCTAATTACCTTGAGGACCGAATTTGTTTCCAAGGCACCGCGCGACCTAGCTTTTGATTTTTAAATGTCGATCCGATATCTTCCATAGAGGATGCCTGGCTGACAGATCATCTTATTTCTACAGATCAGGTCGAGTGCTTCGCAGCGCATGACTCGCCCGGTTTATATGCAAAGCTTCAGGAAGTCCTCCTCTGGCAATTTCAGAGAGTTCGCGAAGCTCATCGAGTTTCTGAACTGCGGATGCCAATGAATCCTCCAATTCAAGGGATATATGATCAATAAAAGTCGCTGGCGAGTGCATTAAAGAGCACGATGTCGCAATCATTATGTTGTCCTCACCGAGTAAACCAATGCAGCGTTCAATAATTTCCAGGCTATGATCGTAATCGTTTTTCCAGCCGTCACGTCCGTCAACGAGTCCCAGCGATAACACCTTGTCATGAGGAAACATCTTTAATAATCGTTGAACATCCAGAGCGCCCCTCGTTAAATCGACATGAATACCCTTTACCGGCAGTGAAAAACAGAAGTCCATATTCTGATCCAGAGAGTTAAAATAAGTCGTCAAAAGGATCTTTGCCTTGGGGCATCGAGCTTTAAATTCCCGATATGCATCCCGGAAGGCCTGGCGGGTTTTCTCATCAATATCCATGCAGAGGAACGGTTCATCAACCTGTATCCAATCAGCACCGTAATCAGTAAGCCGCTGCAGGATCTCAACATATACAGGAATTAGCTTCTTAAGAAGGGAAAGTCTGTGAAAGTCGGATCCTACCTCCCTGCCCAATAGTAAATAGGACACAGGCCCTAGAATTACGGGCTTGGGAGTTTTGCTAAGGAAGCTCCGGGCATGAGAGAAGTCGGCAAACACGTTTTCTGAAAACAAGCGAAATTCCTGATTTTCTGAAAACTCAGGCACCACGTAATGATAGTTTGTGTCAAACCATGGCATGGTCTCCATGGCCTTCAAATCCAACCCATCCTTACCATAGCCGCGCGCCATCGCAAAATAGAGATCAAGCTCTGTGTTTGTTCTGCTTTTGGTTAATACCGGCACATAGCGCGAAGGAATGTTGCCCAGCATAAATGAAGTGTCAAGCACATGATCATAGAAACTGAAGTCGTTACAAGGAATCAGGTCAATATCAGCTCTGAGCTGATGTACCCAGCCTTCCTCTCGAACAAGACGAGCAGTGAGGAAAAGATCTTTTTCCGAAATTCCTCCGGCCCAATAATTTTCACAGGCTCCTTTAAGCTCTTGATTAGCTCCCGTTCGGGGATAACCAAGGTTGTTTTTTAGCATACGCGTAAACTTTTAATAAAACATTAATGGAATTAATGTTCCTTACCGTTTTGGTATACTTCCGTTAAGTGATGTAGATAAAGAGGGTACCTCTGAAACTGCTTCAATCGCGAAAGCATGTATCTTTATACAGAAGGCAAGTATCCTGGCTTATAACATTACCGTCGCCCTTCTCATTATAAAAACAATGGGCATGAAATTGACGATAACTATGATGTTATTTACAGTTGCGCGACAGCCCATGATTTGCACATGGTTCCTTTTTAATCAGGATTTAAGTAAATCCCGAACCGTACTGTTGAAGAATAATGTAAAGAACGACTGCTTAAAGATAAATAAGATCACGGTGTTTTAGGCATGGGAAGACGAACATTCTTACCGCGCAGGGTAAAAACATCACTTTGAAATCATTTCCTGGTACTCTTCCCGTAGTTCAGTCAGACATTTTGCGCAGAGACAATTATCGAAGCNNCTCCGAGATATACTGCGCTTCATTGAGGCTTATCGAGACGGCATTACATTGACACCTCGTGTAATTATTAGCCTTGCATTCTATGGACGTTCCGCACCGTTCACATGCAATAATTTCGTGTTTGTTCATAAGCTCACTTTGCCGGCATTCAAAAATACGAATTCAGGAGAGATGATAGATCCGCCAATTGCCATAATGTGTACACGCTATATTGAGAGCTAACGAAAGACTTTTGGGCGGCAATTCTCTCCGAAAAAATAGAGAATTGATGCACATCATGCAAAAAATAAGATATATGACCTTAGTCACTATGTGAAAATAGCATTTGTCGGCGAGATATTTTCAATTCGAAAAAAACGCGAATGACTCTTCTTGAAGAAAAGTTAACAGCTATTTCTAAGTCTTGCAATTTTTGCAAAAGTGCCCTGAAAGCAGTAAAAACATTGATTTTTCAGGATATATAATGACCTTTACATCATAAGAAAACAACAAAAAAAAGTATTATGAAAACTTCAAACATATTCCTATCATTAATATTCGTGGCTTCATCTCTTAGCTTATTCGCCAACACAGATGAAGGAAAGAAGTCTCAAAAATTAAGCATGAATTATGCAGTGCAGACTTATATTGATGCTCTTACCGTAGGTAAAGTAAGCGACCTTTCCGAAGTATTGGACAGCAATGTTAAGCTTACGACTAATCAGGCTGGCAAAATTGTCAATTTCAACAAGAAAGAGATCCTTGAAAGCCTTAAAGGTTCAGAGAATTTAAAACAGAATTGTAAAACAGAATACAACGTAGTGGAACAAACCGAGAATAACTGCATCGTTAAGGTCACTATGGCTTACGAAGTTTTCACTAAGGTTAACTACGTTACCATTACGCAGACAAATGGCGGTTGGAAAATTACTAACGTGTCAAGCAGCTTCCAATAGTAAATTCATTAAAAAGTAAACAGGGCCATACCGAAAGTATAGCCCTGTTTACTTTTTATGAAAGCTAAAATATTTACGATTAAGAGCGACCGTTTATATGAACACTCTTCATGTATTCCATTTAGCTGATCAATGCCATCTAAAACGGCTTAAGCCTCAAATTTATAACCTACACCCTTAACCGTAGATACATAGGTCTCACCTAGTTTCTCCCGGAGTTTACGAATGTGTACATCAATCGTTCTGTTGGTTACAACCACAGAGTCTTCCCAAATATTTTTTAGAATAACCTCTCTTGTATAAACTTTACCTGGTTTAGAAGCCAAAAGATATAGTAGCTCAAATTCCTTCTTCGCCAAAACGACCTTTTCGCTATTTCTATAAACGAGGTAGGTTTCACGATCGATAACGAGGTCTAATATTTCCAGTTTGTTTTCTACGAGTTCCTCACCGGAGGCATTTCTTCTTAAAATTGCGTTAATACGGCTAACAAGAGCTCTGGGCTTAATAGGCTTAGCGATATAATCGTCAGCGCCTACGTTGAATCCAGCAATTTCTGAATACTCCTCGCTACGAGCGGTAAGGAAAACCATAAAGGTATTTTTAAACTCAGGCATGCTACGCATCAGACGACAAGCTTCAATACCGTCCATCTTTGGCATCATCA
>DKIV01000014.1 GCA_002454425.1 Sphingobacteriaceae bacterium UBA6709 | reverse complement strand
CTTCGAATGGAAGGGACGAACACCTAGTTCGTTCGGCGATACAAAGAATCTCTTGATCCTATGCCACCCACAGCTCCTCCGGGCTCCTGCCTTTGGTTATTGGTTTTAGTTTTACAATATTAGTTTTGCAGGGAATTTAAAAACCTCCTCATGCGAGGCTTACGCCCCAGGCATCAGAAGGCTTTCAAAATTCCTTTCAATGAATAAACCTACTGACAATCAAGCTAATTGTCAAGAGCGCCTCCGTCCCAAAACTGCCAAATCAGCGATTCCGTAAAACTGACCCGATGAAATATTTTTAAACTTTTTTTTCAACTCAGTAGGTAATCATACCCCAGAGGCAAATCACCTCCCAACCAACTCCCAATACCCTTAACCGGTACCCTGCGCCACCCCCAAAACAAGCCTCCTTATTCCCCTTTGGTTATACNNGGTTATAGGCAGCGTATACATGTTACCCTACAGAAACCCCACTCATGCCATACTAAGCCCACTAAACCAGGTCAGGGAGTGGGCTTTGTATGGCCTTTTTGGGGTCACGCTTAAGCAACATGAATACGCTGCCTATAACCAATCTATAAGAAGGTATGATAAGGCTATTAATGAAGCTGGTGACCACAATACTAAATATTACTTTTAATAGTTGTGGCGACAAGTCCAACATTCAAAGCTGTAACGTGATAATTTTTAGCCAGTTTCTCCCAATTATATAAAGCATTTACCGTTTGTTCAATGACCTCTTCAGGCAGTTTCTTAGGTAACTTTGCTTCCCGTCCAAGTTTTATCAAATGAGCGATTTTTGGATTTCTGCCTTCGCCCATAACCATTGTACTCTGTTCACCCTGGGGTCCATTGGAAAAAGTGAGATCATATGCCGGAGCCAATTTCCATGTGCCATTTTCATCCATTAAAAAACTGAAGTTCTTAGCATGATCGTCCCGATTATGCGCTAGCACGTTGAACACAGCCAGGCGATACATTTTTTCCACTTCACGAACATCCTTAGTCAGTACACATGTCAGATTCAGTAAATCATCGTAATCAAGAGCAGGACTTCTAAAGTCGCTATGCAGCAATCCACTTGCAGTATGCATATGCAATCTCTTGCCATTATCCCGATCAAAACGTTTAACCGCAAAATAGCCGGCACCATTTTGTGATGAGAATAAATGAACATCGGGCATCAGCACACCAGCTTCTTTTGCCATGAGGGCATAAACGTATTCGATAGCTCCGGCATCCTGGCCATCGTGCGTATTAGGAAACTTCACTAACCACGGTTCAAACCCTTGCTGAAGTAGTCCGGCACCATGGTTAATCTGTTTACGATCCTCACTAACCGCAATTAGCGCTTTCGGACGAGCACCCGCAGACGATCCATTCAGCGCAATTAATTCCTTCAATACTTCTCCGGAGCTGCCTTTTAGGACTTCCGCTGTCTGTGAAGCTAAATAATCCAGACTGATAGATTCCAGATTATCGGAAGGGCTATTATCCGGCTCATAGACTAGTGCTCCCATTCCCGATAATCCAACATACGCCAGCCGATCTAGCGGCGAAATACGTGCCGGTAAGATACCCTGTGATTTTAACAGGCGATCGAAAAGTAGCTTTCCCCAACCATCCGGCAAACTGTCGTTAAAAACTCCGGCTAGCCCATCGAATGGATGCCGGGGCAACTCAATAAGGCCTCTTTGCAACGGTAATCGAATGGGCGATATTTCGATGTCTTTTTGAATAAAGGCCTCATCAAACTCAAAATAAATAATGTGATCACGTATGGCTAGCCGTCCTACACGATGAATTCCCGAACCGAAATCCAGGCCAACTTTCACTTCAGTTACAACCTTGCTCATTTTTTACGTCCCCTTTTCCGAGATGTACTATCCGGCTTTTTCAAAACGTCATCTATTGAGGTGAATGTATGTTTTGCTGGTTTCAGCACATCCACAATTTCCTCCAACCCTCCAACTACCATCAAAAGTTTTAACAAAGCCTCTAGAGATACGGCCCCCTTTTGCTCAAACTTACGTAATGTTGGCAAAGAAACACCTGCACGTTCTGCCAAGCCCTGTTGGGTTAAGTCCAGAGCTAAGCGCCTTTCCCGAATATTTTCGGCAATTTTCAGCTGCGCTTTTGATGGTGATATAAGTGATATCATTGTATTATTTATAATCAAAAATAATATATTACTAATACAATAATATTAGTAATAAAATTTAACACTTAAAAGCCTCCCTCGGCTACTGCTGTATTTGGAGATTTAAAAGCTGTCCTAATATGGGGAGGTTACAATCAAGCAATTAGCAGGTGCCAGCCTTAAGATTATTGGTAAAAGCTTAGGTCATACATCTACTCATGCTACACAGATTTATGACCGTTTAAACCTTGATGCGGTACGAAGTGCAGTTGAAAAGGGCCCCGAAGCCATGTTCAATTTGTAAGAAGTATATGCTTTTGATTATCTTTATAATCATCGAGAGGGAATTATGAACGACGAACAAATAAAAGAATGTCTTTCTGCTGCCTTATCAAAGCTTCAGGCTAAAGATAATTGGCTTTTGACAAAAAATCTTAGTGAGCAAAGCGTGAGCCATAAATTAGCAGAATATATACAAAGTTATTTTGGTGATTATCATGTTGATTGCGAATACAATGGCGATGTAAATGATGGTAAAAAACATATTCAAATTCTCTATTCTCAACTAGAAGCATTTGGTTTGTTAAAACCGCGAGAAAGTCAACTTGAAGCAGAAATTATTGAGCGCGCAGTTTTCCCAGATATTATTATTCATAAACGAGGAAGCAATGCGGATAACCTTTTAATTGTAGAATTGAAAAAAGAAAGCAGCAAAGTGCCGTTTAAATATGATAATTTAAAACTGAAAGCTTACACAAGTTCTGATCACGGTAATCATTTAAAATATCAACTTGGTGCCTTCATCGTAACCAATGAGAACGGTCAATACAAAATTGAATACTACAAAGATGGTCAAATTCTTATTTAATTTTCAATTAAACAAACTTCGATTGATACACGACAACTTCAATAAAAACTCTACTTATGTTGTTTATTGCTGTTAATAGCTGAGGCTACAAGTTCAACATTCGAATTTGTAACATGGTAGGTAGTAGCCAAATTTTTCCAATCGCCTATATCATCTACCGTTTGCCCGAAGACTTCTTCAACCAGTTTTTTAGGCAACTTAGCATCTTGGCCAAGTTTTACTAGATGCACGATTTTGGGATTTCTACCTTCACCCATTACTGAGATGCTTTGTTCAGCATTCATGCCACTGGAAAAAGTGAGATCATATGCTGGAGCCAATTTCCATGTGCCGTTTTCATCCATTAAAAAACTGAATTAGAACCACCTGAACGCCAAAACCGAAGCTGATTAAGCCGATCTGGAAAAATAGTGCCAAGAAAAGATCCCCGCGCGATCGCATCTGCAGAACCGTTCACAGCGGATGTATTGCTGAAGATTCATTATATTTATAGCATGACTGAAGGCGGATTTAGCTGGGGCAAACTGGATTGGAAGGATTTCCAGCGAGTCAGCCTTCTTTTGTACCGAGAAGATCGTGATGACCCTGCTATAGAGGAATACTTGAGACAAGGGCATTTCCAGGCAGGGATCGATCTGTTTTCTTTTCGACAAGCTACCGGAAAATACGTCTGTATCCAATGTAAACACAGCGCACTTTCACTGGCTAAATTAAAGGCTGCGGTCAATTTGTTCTTGGCCTGCGAATTTGCAGATAATACTGAGACCTTTATTGTGACTACCACAGCCCAAATGCAAACGCCAACTATTCAGACTTGGATCACGCAACAGAAGATCACTTTTCGTGAACAAAAAGGAATCGGATTCGATGTCTGGGACAAACAACGACTAGAAAGCCTTTTGACCCGGCACTACCTTATTGTTGAGAAGTACTTCGGATCAGCAGAAGCGATCGCAAACTGTTTCAAGCCCAAATTCGCCATGCCCGAGCTTTTGCCTGTACCTGCCTTTATTGCACGTCACATTCAGCCTTTTAAGGAAAAAATCAACTGTGACCGCTGGCATACGAGCGACGCGCCACGCCCAGCTCTGACCCTGACCGATTTGCTTACCGTTCCTGCCGACAATAAAGGGATATGCCTGATCGGAGAAGCTTATGAAGGAAAGAGTAGCTTGTTCCGGCAGACGGCATGGGAATTAGGCCAGCTAGACCTCAGCCTGGCACCTTTGATCCTCGACCTGAAATTTTGTTCCGTGTTGCCGATCCCCCAATTATTGGATACCAACTTTGGCACCTGGCGGCAAGTACCTGCCAAAGATCTTGTGGTACTTCTCGATGGTCTAGACGAAGTGCCTGCCGAGCAGTTCAACACAGTAGCAGGCTTTATAAGGGACTTCAAAAAAGAACACCCGGCGATCCGCACTACTGTTTCCTGCCGGAAGATGTTCTATAAATATCAAAACTTGGAAATGGAGCTCAGAGGATTTGAGGCTTACGAATTGCTCGAGCTACACATGCGACAGATCTTTGACCACTTAGAACCACCATTAGGCGGACGGGAAAAAGCCATGGACTTTTACCACGAGATGAACGCGCTTGGCATTGCTGACCTATTGGGAACTCCTTTCTATCTGATCAACTTGACCAAGTGGTTCACCGACCCGGCAGTGGACATGCCTAAAAACAAGATGGACATCGCCAATCGTTTCGTAGATGAATCCTTGAAGATCTCTAGCACCAGAAGAATGCGTACCGGACTAAGCCTAGATAAGTATCGAGTCAAATACCGGATCGTTCTCAAACAGTTCGCCTTGGTATTACAGATCAAAGGAGTGAACGCCTGCGCCGAAGATGAATTGCAACAGTTGTTCGTGCAGCATGATATAGACCTGCTTACACACAGTTCGATCTTGAACATCAAAGGCGATCAATGGTCTTTCATAAATTCGATATTCCAGGAACAGTTAGCCGCATTGGGCTTACAGAAACTGAATGTGAACAAAGTGATCGAACTGACCACATTAGGAGATCAGATCCGAAAGGTCAGCAAAAAATGGATACAGACCTTAGCGACCTATTTATCATTAATACCTGAGCATGATGCCAACAGAACCCAGGTCATTAATTTGATCGAAGCAGATAACATCGAACTGCTTGCTTTGAGTGAAGGCAGTAAATTCAGCCAGGAATTTCGGTTCGAAGTCCTCCGAAAAATATTGGACCGCGCCAAACACTATCAAGCGCATTTGGTAGTGATTGACGAATCCGATCTAGCTGCTTTTGCGGGAAATGCTGATGCGGTGGTAGATCGACTGATCGGCATCATCAACAGCGATGTAGTAGTTACGGTTCGGATCATTGCTTGCCGCACTTTACGGCATTTGCAACTGACCGAAGCGCAGGCAGACCGTTACTCGAGGGTAGCAAAGGCACTGTTACCCGTTTTGCAACATGCCGATCTTGGACGTTTGTTATTAGAAGCGCTGGCACATTACCCTCGCGAAGATAGCATGTTCTTAAGTAGGTTGCTTCAGAATCCGGCACTGGAACATTCGCATGAATTTCGTCAGGGCTTTTATCAATATCTAAGCTCGCATAAATTGGTCGACCAATATTATGACTGGTTGTTAAACGGCTTTGAGCCGCTCCGGCATTATAAATCAGGCACCCTACATTTCGGGTCAGAAAAGCGGTTGCTGGACATATTGCTGACGACCCGAGATAGATCGCTGGTCAGCAAACTTCTGGATGTGGTAAAAAGCGAAGCATTTCAAGAACAATTCCGTCATGACAAAGATGGCGTGAAACAATTTTACTACTCCCTGACCAAAACCTGCGCGGAGATTTATCGGTCCGAACCAGCGATAATCTTCTCTGTGGTCAACTATCTGGCGCACATTGGTGGACATCATTACGATGGGGATCTGAACGAGTTATCGGAGTTTTTGGAGTTGACCCAGACTCACGCGCTCGCACTACGTATAGTGTTGCTCACTAAGAACCAAGAAGTATATCAGAAATACGCCCACTCCGGTGCGATGCACCCAGCCTGTTTTGGTGAGTTATTTTATGCGATCGAAGAAAATGAACTCGATCAACTCGGTTTTCGCATCCTTTCCAACGGCCTATATCATACCCGTCACGCTGACTATGCCATACGGTTAGAACAAATGGGCGAAAAACTATTCGGCTTGGTCCAAAAACCGGATCCGAAAGCGGAGGCCTGGCGAAGAGCCGAAGAACGTAAGCGCAAGAACGATTTGCTATTCATCTGTTCGAGGGCAGCATTTCGAGAGGCGGTCATCCAACTGTTTGAGCTGGCCTGTGACTCGGTTATAAAAACTGATATCCTGTATCAGCGCTTTGACGACGATAACCCGATGAACTCCATCGCTTCGAATCACCTCAGAAATTTTGTCACTTTACAGGCAGAAGCAAAGACCGCTTCACTGCAAATTTGCATGGAAGCCGTGAATGACGATGTTTATTTTAATGGGTGGCGCGGACATGAGCTATTTCACAGTTATCTGAAACATTATTATCCCGAAGAGATACAGCGCCTGCTACAATCATTTTACCAAGAGCAGATCTTATGTTTTCCATTTGCTAAGCTCAATACGGATGGCTCTCGCCATCTTGCCGACCTCGCAGAGGTGCTGATGAAAATATGGGCGGAATATCAGTGGTCTACGAGTGATGACACCTTGCTTGAGTTTTCCAGAATTAATTTGGAAAGCTATGGCGGAATACATTTTGCTGAGGTCAATAAGCACAAATCGGTGACGGCATTGCTGATCAAACATTTTGCCGACCGGCCGCACCTATTAAAAGCCAAAGTGCTGAAAAATCTGGCGGGGGGATTACGTAACTTTCAGGTTATCGGTACGCAATTTGAAATTTGCCGGGAATTGAAAATAAAAGAAGCGCTGCCTTATTTGTTGGATGCCATTAAGCATAAGAAATCGGAAACGCATCATGAGGATGACTATATGTCCCTATACATTGCCTTCGGTGGCTGTCATGCGGAATTGCTGGCCATATTTGAAGGCATTACCAAACTGAATGACTATTTGTTCATGTTCATGGTGAAACTGCTGGCACCGGTATATCCCGAAAAGGTGGCATCACGGTTACTGGAATGTTTAAGGTCCACCAATGCTGCCGACGAAGGTAAAAAGGTCGAGGCCGCGCAACGCTTGGCGCAAATGGGCAACCGGGAAGGATTTTTGTTCTTGATCAATAAGCTCAAGGCGGGTAAAACAGCCCCTTTCGACATTCAGGGAAAAATTGCTTATTGGAATGTGGACACGCGTTGGGGATTAGATCAGGTCAAACCGCTCATGTTCCTATTGCTCGATGAAAAAACGGAAGCCTTGCCTTTCTATCACTCTCCCAAATACCTTGTGTTGGAGATTCTTAGCGGATTTTCAACAAAAAGCGAGGCCGAGTTGATATTGGTGACTTCATTCATGCACGAGTGTGCCAATGAATTAGGGAATGCCTACCCCAAAAACTTCGGCCATTTGTCTTGGCACGCAGAGCAGCTGACCGAACGTTACCGGCAGATCAATATCGTGCCACCCGGAAACAAAAAAATCAGAGAGTTATTTCAGGCGATCAGTGATTCATGATCTATACTGTTTAGATAATCGTTTAAAAGAATTTAAAATCACGGAAGAATCGAAACCCACAGTTTCCGCACTCCAATCGGCAGCCAACGGTTAGCAACGATTTCGCGCAACCCGCTTACCCTGTTATTTTACCTGGGGACATTGACTTCGGCAGGAGAACCAGCGGTAGAAATGCACTGATGTTATCGGGCAGATCAAGCTGGGTATATACCTGTTTCCGTTTTGCTATTTAATTGAAGCCCATAGAATTGACAAAAAAAGAACGAATCGACACAGTACCTGACAGCGATCAGTAATCTAGGTTACCGACTCAATTTTGGCGGATCAACCCGGAAACCTGTGGACTAAGCATAAATTTTCATGAGGCGGTACATGAAGAAATCGATATTTCGAAATCCCTTGAACTGGCTTCTGAGTGCTTTGATCTTGGCATTGAATGACTCAGCAGAGGCATTGGCACTTCGGTTATCGAAGTAATTCAAGATGGATTGGTAATGATTTTGAATGGTTCTTCTTACTGAAGAAAACGTTTTCATGCCGCTCTTCTTCACTTCATCGAACCAACGAGCCAAACGGGTAAAACCGAACTCTTTTTGATTGGTGGCTGAAGATGTGCGAAAGTCTACGGCTCAATCTATAGGCTGTTTCCAGATCGGGGTATAATCTGAAAAGAATCTCCGCTCGATGGTGCTCAGTTGGGATCCGTTTGATCCTTCAAACCTACTAACAAAACTCTTTGCTCAGTTTCAGTCAATCATTAAATTTACGAAAAAATCATGACTGAATTTGAAACATTTTGGCAGAAGACGGTATGCCCACTTCAAGGAGAGATCATAAGAACGCTCGATAAAGGCATAGAAAACAAAATATTATCCGTGACTTCAGATTACCTAGAAAGAAAGAGTACCAGGAGCTCCAACAGCAAGAAGCAGAAAGTCCCCAAGGCCTCATTCCAGGAAATCTTTGAATGGCTGAAAAAAGAAAAGGTTCTTAAACGAAGCGAAATAAACGAACGATACAAAGGCGGCAGGTCATCAATTATTGCTGCCATATTAAGCCGACATGATGCCATCGAGCGTCGAATCAATCCGGTAAGACTGATATGGAAGCAGTAAAATTGCGATATGGAAATGGATTGATACAAAAAAGGAGACGACCATTGTATGGTGTCTCCTTAAGTAGCGGGGAGCAGAATCGAACTGCCGACCTTAGGGTTATGAATCCTACGCTCTAACCATCTGAGCTACCCCGCCGGGTAATTTTGTTTGGAGGTGCCCCCTTTCAAAATTGTGTTGCAAAAATAGTTTAATTTCCCTTTCTTTAGAAAAAAAAGTAAAAAAAAATCCACTGCCAAGTACTTAACCGATCTAACATGTCTGAAAAAAAGAAACTTACAATTGAATACGAGGTGAACTCTTCACCAAGAATCCTCTTCGGTTTTATTAGCGAGCCAAAAGGGCTCTCGCAGTGGTTTGCTGACGAAGTTATTTATAAAGATCACATTTTCAACTTCGTATGGGATGGAGAAACACATCGAGCTAAGATGGCTAACAGCAAAGACAACAAACTTGTGCGTTTTAACTGGCTTGATGCCGATGAGGGCAGTTATTTCGAAATAGAGATCCTGCAGGACGAAATTACCAATGACGTGGGCCTTGCCGTTACCGATTTTGTTGCTGAAGAGCATGCCGATGAGCGCCGGTTAATCTGGGATAACCAGATTCAATATCTCAACAGGGTTCTGGGCGTGTAAATCTTGAGGGTCATCCGCAGGGCAATATAAGAGCAATTATGAGCGTTGAAACAACAGCGTCATAATATATGTGAACATCCCCTGATACTGCTATTCCGGGGCCCCTTAAATAATGTTAAGATTATCAAGTAGTAAAGAATTTGCCTAATTTTACAACGTGAAAAAAATTCACCTGCTTATAATCAAAGCCTTCATCAGGCCCTTTATCGTTACTTTTTTCATAGTAATGTTCGTCTTACTGATGCTATTTCTTTTCAAATACATCGACGATCTTATTGGAAAGGGTTTTGAATGGTATGTTATTCTGCAACTTCTATGGTATGCCTCGGCTACAAACGTAGCGATGGCTCTGCCGCTTGCTATGCTGCTGTCGTCCATTATGACTTTTGGTAGTCTGGGCGAGAATTATGAGTTAGTGGCGATAAAATCTTCCGGCGTATCGCTTAACAAAGCGATGCGTCCTCTGTTGGTGCTGGTAACGCTCATGAGTATTGGGGCATTTCTATTCTCCGACTATATGCTGCCTGTCGCCAATCTAAAAATGGGTTCCCTGCTTTATGATGTGCGCAATCAGAAGGCGGCCTTCCTGATTGAGAACGGCATCTTTAACAACAGCATTCCAGGGTATTCTATCCGCGTACAAAAGAAAGATAAGGATGGACGTACGCTGCATAACCTCCTGATATACGACCAAAGTAAAGGCAACGGTAACAACGCTGCCGTACTTGCCAAAAGCGGACTCATGTATAAGATTGACAACGATAAGACGCTTGTCATTCTGCTTAAGGACGGGGTACGCTACGAAGAGAGTGCCGGCGATAAGGGGTATAGTCCGCGTCAGCGCTTTACGCGTTTTCGCTTTAAGGAAACCGAGCAGAAGTTCGACCTCTCCGCGTTCGCGATGCAACGTACGGACGAGAATCTTTTCAAGGGCAACTACGCCATGTTGAACCTGCGTCAGCTGAATTACTATAAAGATTCTACAAGCAGAATTGTCGATAGTGCGGCACGCGCTATGTTGCCGTATGTAGCTTCGAGCTACAAGATATATGGTCCGACTCCTGCCATTCCCCGTGCCGACACGGTGCACAAGCAAGCAGAGAAGCCACTGCCGGTACCGGCATATAATTCAAACATTCTGGAGATCATTCCCGCGGCGGAGCGTAGCTATACGATCAATAACGCGACAAGTGAAGCGCGAGCTATCGCGGACAATATGTCCAATCGCGGACTAGAGTTTAAAGAATACGAGCGAAGCATACGTCGCTATATCATTGAGTACAACAGAAAGTTCACTCTTTCGGTATCCTGCCTCATCCTATTTTCTATAGGAGCTCCCCTGGGAGCAATCATCAGAAAAGGAGGTCTGGGACTGCCGGTAGTCATGTCTATCATATTCTTCCTTATTTATCATATCATTTCCACCATTGGTGAAAAATCAGCCAAGGAAGGTACCATGTCTCCTATCGCGGGAATGTGGATGGCCATCGTGGTGCTTGCGCCTTTAGGAGCATTCCTGACATGGAAAGCCACCAGTGATTCCGCGTTGTTTGATTTGGAGTACTATAAGCTCATGTTTCAGAAATTCTTCGCGCGATTCAAAAAGAAGAAAGAACAAGAGACAAAGGCGATAAACAAATAGCATTTTAGGATCCCTGAATTATAATAATATGTACGAAACACTCAAACCAGAATTAGAAAAGGAGCTTCAGGCCATCGAGGAGGCCGGTCTCTATAAGCGTGAACGAGTAATCATTACCCCTCAATCAGCAGCCATTAAGGTGCAGGATGGTAAAGAAGTTATTAACTTCTGCGCAAACAACTACCTGGGTTTATCAAATCACCCGCGTGTAGTAGCCGCGGCTAAGGCCACGCTTGACGAACATGGCTATGGCATGTCGTCGGTACGATTTATTTGCGGCACGCAGGATATTCACAAACAGTTAGAGCAAAAGCTATCGGAATTTCTGGGCACTGAGGATACTATTCTTTATGCAGCGGCATTTGATGCCAATGGAGGTGTATTCGAACCGCTATTCAATGATCAGGACGCGATTATCTCAGATGAGCTAAATCATGCTTCTATTATCGATGGAGTGCGCCTTTGTAAAGCACAACGCTATCGTTACAAACACGACAACATGGCTGATCTGGAGGAGAAACTTAAAGAGTCTCAGCACCTGCGTCATCGTATCATTGTAACTGATGGATCATTCTCCATGGACGGAACGATCGCTCAGCTGGACAAGATTTGCGATCTTGCCGATAAGTACAAGGCCCTGGTAATGATTGATGAAAGCCACTGTTCAGGATTTCTTGGAAAAACAGGCAGAGGCACACATGAGCACCACCATGTGATGGATCGCATAGACATCATCACAGGAACTCTGGGTAAAGCTTTGGGTGGCGCCTCCGGCGGTTTCACCTCTGGAAAGAAAGAGATCATAGACATGCTGCGTCAGCGCTCCCGTCCATATCTTTTCTCAAACACTCTTGCTCCTGCTATTACCGGCGCTTCCATAGAGGTGCTTAATATGCTTAGCGAAACAACCGAACTTCGTGATAAATTAGAACATAATACGCGCTACTTCCGCGAGAAGATGACCGAAGCAGGTTTCGACATTAAACCGGGCGTGCATCCGATCGTTCCAGTGATGCTCTATGACGCAAAGCTATCGCAGGAGTTTGCCAGCAAAATGCTGGAAGAGGGCATTTATGTCATCGGCTTCTACTATCCTGTAGTACCGCAGGGCAAGGCGCGCATCAGAGTACAGCTTTCCGCCGGTCATGAGCAGGAACATCTCGACAAGGCTATCAACGCCTTTATAAAAGTGGGTAAGGAACTTGGCGTACTTAAAAAGTAGAATATTCCTTCAACATATTCAGACCCGACACTGCAAGTCGGGTCTGGTTTCTTAGGCTCCCTGCCATCGAAACCGTCCATCTACTCTCTTTCAAACATCAAACCAGCTACTGCTATAGCGACGCTTATAAATTGTTATTGAAAGCAATTTTATCTAAGTTTGTGCCTTCTCCCATGCCTACGGCGGGAGAAAAAATTTAACAGCAAAATAATGCAGCAGAAAATAGATCAATACACCGCTGAAATAAATGCCTACAGACCGGAATCCGCTACGGATCTGGAGAATTTCAGAATACGTTTCCTTGGTACCAAAGGTCTTATAAAAGATCTTTTCGATGAGTTCAAGACAGTGTCGGCAGAGGAAAAGCGTGTATTAGGAAAGGTTCTCAATGAATTCAAAAAACTCGCTGAAGAGAAATATACTTTTTTTAAGGAAGAGCTGGACACCCATGTCGTAGCAGAGCAGTCAGGAGCAGACTTAAGTCTTCCGGGACAGGGATTTGCCACAGGCAGCCGCCATCCGCTTTCGTTGGTAAGGAAAGAAATTATCGAAATCTTTAAGAAATTAGGTTTCATTGTTGAAGAAGGTCCGGAGATTGAAGACGATTGGCATAACTTTTCAGCATTAAACTTCCCTGAAGAACATCCTGCAAGAGATATGCAAGATACTTTCTTCGTGAAAAAAGACGCGACGAACGGCGACATCGCCTTGCGTACGCATACGTCCTCGGTGCAGGTGCGCATGATGGAAAATGGAAAGCCTCCTTTTCGCGCTATTATGCCGGGTAGGGTTTACCGGAATGAAGCGATCTCTGCCCGCGCACATTGCTTCTTTCATCAGGTTGAAGGTTTGTATGTTGACGAAAATGTTTCGTTTGCGGACCTGAAGCAAACCTTATTCTACTTTGTGCAGGAGCTTTTTGGCGAAGGTACAAAGGTTCGTTTCCGTCCTTCTTATTTCCCTTTCACTGAGCCCTCCGCTGAAATGGACATCTCCTGCTCTATTTGCGGTGGCGCGGGATGCCAGATGTGTAAAGGCTCCGGATGGGTAGAAATTCTGGGTTGTGGAATGGTTGATCCAAACGTTCTCGAGAACTGCGGTATCGATGCCTCCAAATACACAGGTTTCGCATTCGGTATGGGCATAGAACGTATCACTAATCTTAAATATCAGATTAAAGACCTGCGATTATTTTCTGAGAACGATATACGCTTTCTGAAACAATTCAAAAGCGAAGTTATCTAATAAATGATTTAAAAGGGTTACGGGACACACATCACGTAATCCTTTTAAATTCGATTCATACTCCCTTTAATGGCTAACAAAAAATAGAAAAAATAAAGGATCAAGGATCCGCTACTCCATTACAACACAACCCCTGGTGGTTTTGATATATGGTTATTTTTTTGAATTTTACAACAATTGACAGTAGTACGTACTGTCTGTAATTTTTACTGAAGCCGGCAAATATTATCAATTGATGGAACTTGACAGAGTAAAAGAAAGCATAGTACAAGCGGCACACGAGCTGTTCCGACGATACGGATATCATAAAACCAGCGTCAACGAAATTGCCCGCAAAGCAAAGGTTGCCAAAGCTACCATCTACAAATATTTCGCCAGCAAGGAACTGCTCCTGCACCATATTTTCCTGACTTATATTAGTTCAAGTGTAAACAATATGATAAGGAATTCTGTCAATGAGGAGAATGCCGCGAAATATCTCAGTGATCTGATCTTTAAGACTTGTCGGTTAACCTACGCCGTGTGTAATGAATACATCGGTTGGGATTTTATCAGAGAGTCGACAAACTCCCAGGGATTCCTTAAGATGTTCTCTGACGATCTCGAAAAGCTGCTTATCAGCTCATTCTTCGAAACAGAATTGGTGAAGAATGATCCGGAATATGCTGACGGCCTTCGCTTTCTCATTAAGTCAAGCAAAAGCATCGTCTTCTCGTATGCCTTCACTTCTGTTACCGACGTAGACGTAAGAAGGAATTTTCTTATGTTCCAGAAGGAAATCCTCCCCTATCTCATTAAGGCCGCGGTAAAATAACGCTACGCTCCATTGTAGATTTTAGCCCCCCTTTTTTGCCAGTTATAAATAAAAAACCATTTTGGTTTTTGGTATAAATCTCCTTAAATTAGCTTGCAGTAGCATCTGCTTAAACTGCCCTTCGCAGTTTCTTAAAAGCAGTGTTCGTTGTTGTACAATTTAAAACCCTGTTGTTATGAGTCGTGAGATTTTTGATTTCTCGAATACGATCGATGAGCAATTTGATTTTAAAGAAACAGCTTTTGGTAGTGTTGTCGATTTGTTTTTTAGTTGGTTCAGATAAATCAAATTTCATTCGTATCGTAACCCGTGTATCGATCCTAGGTTGCAGGCTGTACGCTTCTCGCAGACAGTAGTGGATACCTATTGTTAGGTTACCGCCTTAGCGTTTTTACTCCGCTTTCTGATAAATAGCACCTTTCATCATTTCTACAAACAAGCAGATATCGTTCCAGACACCGAAGAACGCGAGCACCCCATTCCATGTACTTTCTGTGTATCTGCTTAATTTGTATAAAGCTGATATAATTTATTTTAATTTTGCGGCTTATGAGGAAAAACAGGGTAGAGAATAAGCTTATTCAAAATATAGAGATAATTGACATCGCCGAGGAAGGCAAGGGCGTAGGCAAGAGCGAGGATCTGGTACTCTTTATTGAGAAAGCTATTCCCGGCGACGTGGTAGACGCAGAGGTGTACAGGAAGAAGAAAAATTTCGCTGAAGCGAAGATCAAGACCTTGATCCGCGCTTCTGAACATCGTACAGAACCATTCTGCATTCATTTTGGTACTTGCGGCGGATGCAAATGGCAGCACATGGATTATCAGGCACAGTTGCATTTTAAGCAGAAAAGTGTTACCGACGCTATCAGCCGGCTGGCACGTCTTGATGTTTCCGGTACTGAGGCCATCCTTGGATCTGCTGACACGCGTTACTATCGCAATAAGTTAGAATATACATTCTCCAACAAGAAGTGGCTTACCGACAAAGACGAGGCACCAAAGTCGGACGATGAAATGAACGCCTTGGGCTTCCACGTACCATTGCGATTCGATAAAATCCTGGACATTCAGCATTGTTACTTACAGGCGGATCCTTCTAATGAGATTCGCAATAAAATCGGTGCATTCGCAAAAGAACAGGGAATAAGTTTTTACGACCTGCGGGCGCACGCCGGAGCCCTACGTAATCTCATCATTCGCTCTTCCAGTACAGGTGAGCTGATGGTTATCGTCGTGTTCGCGTATCCAACACAGGAAGAAGTTGAAAAGCTTATGACTTTCATACATGCAGAATTCCCTCAGCTTGCATCACTTCTATATATCATCAATCAGAAGAAAAACGATACCATTTTCGACCAGGATGTTTTGGTGTGGGCGGGAAAAGATCATATCATGGAAGAAATGGAGGGACTACAGTTCAAAGTAGGGCCCAAGTCTTTTTATCAGACCAACTCGCGACAAGCATATGAGCTTTACAAGATCACCAGGGAGTTTGCCGACCTTCAGGGGGATGAGCTGGTTTATGACTTATACACCGGCGCTGGAACTATTGCCAACTTTGTTGCACGTCATGTAAAGCAGGTTGTAGGTATCGAATATGTGCCTTCGGCAATTGAAGACGCAAAGGTTAATTCGGCCATTAATGGTATCAATAATACCGTATTCTATGCCGGTGATATGAAGGACGTGCTTGATGCTGCCTTTGTTGAGAAGCATGGCAAACCCGACGTCATCATTACTGACCCTCCTCGTGCAGGCATGCATGCCGATGTGGTAGCTCGCCTGATGGAAATTGAGGCCCCTAAAGTTGTGTACGTGAGCTGTAATGCCGCTACTCAGGCGCGTGACCTTGCCATTCTTAAGGACAAGTACGAGTTGGTTCGCATTAAACCGGTAGACATGTTCCCACAAACGCAACATGTAGAGAATGTTGTCTTGTTAAAATTAAAGAATGCTTAACCTCATAAATGTTAGTTAAATGGACTTACAGGAATTGATGAATACCCCCGAGGGCGAACAGCCTCAAAAGCCAAGCCCTCTGAAAAGCCTGGAGAAAGATCTTGTATTCTACAGCGATTCAATCAGGGAGGTGGCGAACGAGATCATCGCTGAAGGACTTTCAGAGCATCCCATTTTTGTAGCGCACCAGCACCAGGTAGATCTTGGGGAGCTCATCCTGGATAAGGATGAACTTGGAACAGGATGGACAATACAAGCGTCGACCGTGGAAGAGTTTATTGAGAAGGGCATTATCGCCCGTCCGCGGAAAGCAGCGTTCCTGAAAAGCTACAAAGATCCTTCAGAATTCATGTGTTTGTTTGTAATAGTGCCTGAAGGTGCTAACTTCGTATTTTACCCTTATAAATAAGATAATGAGCAATCCTATCATAATACTCAATCCCAACCAGATAGCTCAGAAGATCACGCGCATTGCCTATCAGATCTGGGAAGACAATATCGACGAAAAAGAAATCGTTCTCGCCGGCATTATCGATTATGGATACACGATCGCTGAACGCCTAAAGAAAGAGCTTGAAAGCATATCAGACATCCGTGTACAGCTTATAAAGATCCTCATTGATAAGAATAATCCGAGCAATGACGCGCGGGCGGAGACGGATGTCAAGGCAGGAGCCGACAAGGTGGTGATTGTGGTTGACGATGTTATCAACTCAGGGCGTACCCTCGCCTTCGGATGCAGTCTTTTCCTTGATATTCCGTTGAAAAAACTAAGGACCGTAGCGCTTGTCGAGCGTAGCCACAGGGTATTTCCCGTTTCTCCCGACTTTGTAGGTACGCGACTGGCGACAGTAATTAAGGAACATGTAGACGTAGTTTTAAATGCTGTGGACAGCAGTAAGGACGGCGTATTTTTACACTAAATATTCTTGGATCTGAGCAGCGAGATTTTCGGCGCTCAGGCTGATGCCCTTTACGGAGAGCCTTGCCTGCAGGTAATAAGGCTCCCGTTCCTCTAACTTCTGCTCAATAAACCCGACAAGTGCCTGAGCCCTAAAGTTCTGCAGCACGGGACGTTCAGTATCGGCACTTTCCAACCTGTCCGCTAATGCTTGCGCCGGCAATTGTATATAGATCGTCAATCCCTTGCTGTTCATCCATTCCATATTATCGAAGTAACAGGGCGCACCTCCCCCGGTAGCGATTACCACCTTTTCGCCGCGCTCGGAGGATTGAAGAATTTCTTTTTCTTTCTCCCTGAACACCGTCTCTCCAAAAGTGGAAAAATACTCTGGGATAGACATGCCCACGGCCGCTTCAAACTCATGATCAAGATCCGTAAACCGGAAGCCCAGCTTACGTGCCAGCTTCTTACCCAGGGTAGTCTTGCCGCTGCCCATAAAGCCTATGAGGAAAATCTGCATACTTATTGATTGTTATTTCTTAAATACGTAGCCTCAAGATCATCATACTCCGGAATAGAATGATAATGCCATTTGTTAATGACGGTGCCATTCTGTAACAGTAGTAATCCGGGATTAGCTCTTACCATAGACTTCAGAGGAACAGCATCGGCATAATAGATTTCCATATTGAGATTCGCCGTTTTAGCGTAGGCTTTGGCACGTTCAGGAGATGTAGCAGTGAGCAATACCGTGCGCACGTTATAATGCTCAGCTGCATTTAGGGCGATCATGTTAATGCGAGTTAAAGCATCCTTATCAGCTTTATCGAGGTCCAGTGCAACAACGACGAGGTTATAATAGGGATTAGCAAGCAGCTCTGAGGTATAGTCTGTTCCAACTTCGTCAGCAATGCGTAAATCCCGGATACGGGGCTGAAAGCCCTCCTTTATCAATCTGTTTTCCGGATCGCCAACGATCTCCCAGTTTGTATCCTTCCAGATCTCTGTCTTCAGGTATTCCTTGTCGGTCATCTTGCGGCTTTCTCCGGTCTTCTTATTTTTTAGAGAATAAATAATCTCGAACTCATCCAGCGGTGCTCCTTCGGGGATCTTCATGTACTCCGGAATGTTTGCCCCTACGTGGTAAGGCAAGAAATCAACTACCGGCAGGAAATTATACGTATAGATACCGAAGCCAAAACCCAGGATAACAAAAAGCGCCATGAACACGCCATTTAAGGGCGCGGCACTTATTGGATGCAGTTTGCGCCGCTTAACAAAGATGATGAGGATAAACAATAACAATACTAAATCTTTGCCAAACGACTCCCAGGGTTTAAGCACGATGGCATCTCCAAAACATCCGCAAGTGCGAACAACATCAAATGCCGCGCTCCAGAAGGTTAAAAATGTAAAGAAGATGATAAGCAACAGCAGGCCCCAGCTCACCAAATGCTTACGAAAGCCGATGAGTAAAGCTCCACCGAGGATAACCTCCAGGGCACATAAGAAAATGGAGAGCGCTACCGAATAATCATTCAAGAAGGTAGTATGAAATACCTCAAAATATTCCTCCAGCTTGTAGGCGAATCCGAGAGGATCATTTGCCTTAATAAGTCCGGAGATGATAAAAAGAATACCAACAAAAAGTCTTGAAAAAAGTAGAAGATAATCCGGCTTTTCCCTTCTATAGCGTCTCGCTGCCATTTAAATTATTTTAAAGTAAGAAACTACCTTAAGCGTCTTAAGGCTTTTTATATAATATATTACTTAGCTAAACCAAGCTTTATAAGAGCAAAAACAGCATAGTTAAACATATCCTGATAATTGGCCTTGATCCCCTCAGATACCAGAGTGCGACCATCGTTGTCTTCAATCTGCTTCACACGAAGGAGCTTCATCAGGATCAAGTCTGTGAGTGAGCTGATACGCATATCACGCCAGGCCTCGCCGTAATCGTGGTTCTTGGCGAGCATCAGATCACGGGTATCATTAACATAAGTATCATACAAAGATGACACGCTCTCCACCTCCATCTCTACGGGACTATCCTCCGGCATCTCCAATTGCATCATCGCAATGATGCAATAATTAATAATGCCGATATATTCAGGCACGATATCCTCACCGACTTTTGACACTTTAACCTCCTCAAGAGTTCTTATCCGCTGCGCCTTGATAAAGATCTGATCGGTGATAGAACGCGTACGTAAAATGCGCCACGCCGTCCCGTAATCACGAGTTTTCTTGATAAACAATCCCTTACAGGTAGCTATAATGCTGTCAAATTCTGCTGATGTATTCTGAGCCAACGTTCCTATTATTTGATTAATAACTTAATAAAACAGTATTTTGTACTATGAGCGATAAATGTACAGTTTTTAAGCAAAAATTACAGATTAATGCAGGAGCTCGTCTTCTTGATTTATCCCGTCCGCTGGTCATGGGTATCCTCAATGCTACTCCAGATTCGTTCTTTGCGGATAGTCGCAACAGTACTGTTGAAGAAGCGTTAAAGCATTGCGCGCGATTACTTAATGAGGGGGCTTCAATAATAGATATCGGAGCTTATTCCACCCGTCCCGGCGCCAAAGAAATTTCCGCGGAGGAGGAACTTGACCGTCTCCTTCCGATCGTGGGAGCCATCCGCGCGAACTTCCCGCAGACAATATTATCTATAGACACTTTCAGAGCTCAGGTAGCACGAGAAGCAATACATGCAGGCGCTCATATTATTAATGATGTGTCGGGAGGAGAGCTGGACCCGGAGATGTTCGCCACAGTGGGCAGTCTTGGTGTACCTTATATTCTCATGCACATGCGGGGTACTCCGCAAACTATGGCCAGCCTTAACCAGTACAGGCAAATGACTCCCGAAATCATGCAATACTTTGGCATCAAGGTTTCTCAACTTCGGGCACTTGGCGTGCAAGATATTATACTTGACCCTGGCTTTGGCTTCGCCAAGGATACCGCGCAGAACTTCGAGCTTATGGGGCAGCTCAATGACATTGTAAACTTAGGACTTCCTGTGTTAGTGGGAATTTCGAGAAAGAAGATGATCTGCGAGACATTGAACATTCCTGCCTCCGAAGCATTGAATGGTACCACTGTTATCAATACGCTGGCCTTGCTCAAAGGCGCGCACATCCTTCGCGTTCATGACGTGAAAGCTGCGGCGGAAGCTGTAGCCCTTGTGGAAGCGTATGGGAACGCTCATAAGGGTAAGGATTAGAAAAGTTACTGACAAATAATTAACTGCTCATGTCAAAAAACATGGGCGGTTCTAATGAAGCCGGCTAAGTATTTTGCTATATTGCCTCCGTCTCTAAATTAAAGAATGGCAGGCGTGGTGGGGCGCTAAATCATATTGCAGCACCCGGATAATCTATGCCTCAATTTATAAAATTATGCATCGTTTAGATCTGAGCTTTTTACATATACGCTTGCTCGATATTGTCGACATTGTCCTGGTAGCAATTATCATCTATTACATTTATAACCTGATACGCGGTACCATTGCCGTTAATATCGTCTTAGGCCTGATTATTATTTATCTGGTATATCTGGTAACGGAGCAACTTCATATGCGTTTGCTTAGCAATATTCTTGGAGGCTTCGTCAGTGTAGGTTTTCTCGCGCTCATCATTGTATTCCAATCCGAAATCAGGCGCTTCCTGCTGCTCATAGGTAAAAACGCTTCTCTGCATCGTAATAAACTTTGGAAAACCTTTCTCTCCGGAAAGAAAGAAATTCAGCATGACACGAGCGATACCTTCGTCAAGCCTGTAATTGAGGCCTGTAAAAGCATGCAGAGCACCCGCACGGGCGCACTTATTGTTTTCGCTAAATATTTTGATGATGAGTACTATCAGAATACCGGTGAACCCATCGATGCTGTGATTTCAAAACGGCTTTTGGAAACAATATTTAAGAAGAATAGCCCACTACACGATGGAGCGGTGGTAATTTCAGAAGGGAAGATAAAATGCGCGTCCTGTATTCTGCCGGTCAGCGATAACATCAAGTTACCAGCACAATTCGGATTACGTCACCGCGCGGGGATAGGAATTACGGAGATGAGCGACGCGGTAGCCATCATTGTGTCGGAAGAGACGGGGCAACTAGCCTATGCTAAGCAGGGGCGCGTGCGCATGGATCTGAACTATAAAGATCTGGAGAGGTTATTACTACGCGACATTCTCTAACAAGAAAAACACCAATGCAACCATCCGGAGATCATGCCCGAGGGCAGATACTCCGAACGGCCTGCCCCCATTTTATTTTTTCGCTGGCTTATCTTTCAGCCGCGCCTTAGATACAAAGACTTTCTTTCCTCTGGAATTCACATAATAATAACGGGAATCTTTATTAATGTAGATGGTCTGCCCCTGCGGCCCAATTTTCGAGTCGTACTTCTTATCTACTACAGCCGAGGCGGTCTTTACTGAAACCTCGGCGGTCTTATTACCCACTTTGTTAACAGTCTTACCAACTTTTCCCTTCTCTGCAGGCTTATCCTGCGCGTAGCCTAGCTGCATTGAAAACAACAAAGCTGGCATAAGCAGTAATTTTATCTTTTTCATAGGTATATTTAATGGTTTCATAATATAATACCATGCAAAGGCATTTATGTTTTATGTTTAAGCATTGATTTTCAACCTCATGTGGAGATTTTAAATACAACCCGAATAAGCCTCATAAATATGCACCGAGTCATGGCTTGTTATCCCATTAAAAAAGAAAACCGATATGCTTAAACAGATGATGGGATCATCAGTTTAAACACATCGGTTTAAAACATTAGCGATATCGTTTAAATATTTCAGGAACAAGTATTCTCTTAGCAATAGGCTTCGAAAGCACTTGCCAGATTGTCGGCAATCATATGAGCGGGACGACCTTCAATCATGTGACGTTCGATCATATGAACTAACTTACCGTCCTTAAATAATGCCATGGCCGGAGAAGATGGAGGATAAGGAAGCATATAAGCGCGTGCCTTGTCGACAGCTTCTTTTTCCATGCCCGCAAATACTGTTACCAGACGATCAGGTTTCTTCTCGCCAGCGATAGCGGCCTTTGCCGCGGGGCGTGCATTTCCGGCAGCACATCCACAAACAGAATTTACTACAACAAACACGGTACCTTCGGTGCCGATAGCCGCATCAACCTCTTCAGGAGTCTTCAATTCCTGAAAACCAGCCTGTGTAAGCTCTTCCCTCATTGGGGCTACAAGATATTCTGGATACATATTATTTAGTTTTTTACGTTTTCAATAAAGCCTTAGCCACAAGACATGAGCTTCGTAAGAGCATGTATGTTGCGACACGGCGGAAATACAAAAATAAAGTCCCTCCACGCTTATTCAGACACCGCTTTGTAAATATTTACCTCAGGCACTGTTGCGCGCCGCAATGAAGTCGCTGAACCTACCTGAGGGGTATCCTTGTTTAGCCACCCAACGCATCAACGCGTCCATTCGGCGATACATAGCCTCACCACTATTTCGTGCTACATAGCCTGGAAAATTAAAGCGCTCCTTATTACGCAGATCATGAAACTCCCAGGGATGAAAATAAAGGTTAAGATAACCATCACGACGATAGGTACGTTTCAATAGATACCTGTAAACAGGCATTGGGACATTATGAAACAGCAGCCAGAAGAGCGGGATGCGCATTCCGGGACTTACGGACGCTGGAATATTTAAGAGCCCGTGTTCCACAAAGGCAGTACGTGATACATGCAAATTGTTATACCTTCCGGGCAGCCAGGTAGGATTTATAGAACTGTTGTACGAATAGCCCGCCGCTTTAACATCAGCAGTATAAACCGGCATCATGCGTGGCATACGTAGGCCCTGGATTTCCATTCCCGACAATGCCGCGAGTTCCTCACGGGAACGTCGCAGATGTTCCACTTCAAACTGCGAATGATAATACGTATGTGAGGCCAGTTCATGCCCTGCGGCCTTTATACGCGCGAGAATGTCGGGCACATGTTTGGCAAAGACCACTGTGCAGAAGAATGTAGCCTTAAGATTGTACTTATCCAGAAGATCTAAAATGCGGTGTGTGCCCTCTCGCGAGATGGCAATCTGATCTTCAAAAGAAATGGTCTTGTTGTATTCAAAGGGCATGTCAAACTCTTCGATATCAAAAGAAAATAAGATCATAAGTTGTTATTTAGATGTTGCTGCCTTGTACGTATGAATGTTTGTCGTTCTGACTACATACACCGGACGTTCCTTGGTCTGCATAAACATCTTGCCTATATAAATACCAATGATTCCTAGAATGATAAGCTGCAGTCCTCCGAAAAATGCAATCGTTGCGATGAGCGATGCCCATCCGTTGACAGCGATCTTATTGATGATGGAATAGAGAATATACGGAAAGTATAACAAGGATACGCCGGAAAAAAAGAAGCCTATATAAATAGCAAGATTCAGAGGTCGGGTACTGAAAGATGTAACCCCAACAATTGCCAACTTGCGCATCTTCTTAAGATTATATTTACTGGATCCGGCAAAGCGTTTATCCGGCACGTAATCTATCGCGTATTTTCTGAAGCCTAACCAGCTTACCAGTCCCCGAATGAAGGGATCTTGTTCGTTAATGTCACGTAGTACATTCACTACGCGTCGGTCGAGCAGACGGAAGTCGGCGGTGCCTGACTCCAGCTCTATATCCGATAAAGAGTTCATGAGTTTATAAAACCACGTAGAGCTTTTCCGCTTCAGGAAAGGTAGGCCCTTGTCCTCCTGACGGCGCGTATAAACAATATCGTAGCCCTCCTCCCATTTGTATAGCATCTCACGGAATAGCGATGGTGGATGTTGCAGATCGGCATCAAGCGATATGACACACTCACCACGAGCCAGATCAAGACCTGCTTTAAGTGCCAGCTGATGTCCGAAATTACGAGATAATTCCACAAAAAAAATCTCCGGATCAATCACAGCTAACTGCTTAACTTTCTCTAAGGTACCATCTGAACTACCGTCATCAACGATAATAATCTCATATTGGTACCTGAGGTCAACAAACACCGCTTTAATTTTATTTACGACCTGGTCAATATTATCCTCCTCATTAAAGGCAGGAATAACTACCGATAGCATTTTATTCATAACAATGGTTTAGCTATTAATTCCGGAGTATTTGTTACATCTTTCTTTACACGCATAGCCTTAAAGATTACAAGCAACCATACCAATGTAAATGGCAGGGCGATAATTCGGGCCCACACGATATGCTGAGCAGCGTACTCACTAAAGCATACAGCTGGCAGACTAAAGGATGCGAAACAAGCTAATAACACAAGCAACTTTACGTGCAACCTATCATTAAACAGACAGTACAGAATACCGGCTCCAGGCATCGCGATGATGTAGGTACAATCTTCAGAACCAGTGCTAAACAATACCACAAATAACAATGCTGAAGCGAGGATAAGCAGCTGAAAATCCTTTTGGCTATACGCCCGGCGGTTAAGGTATGGAATAAAAAAGATCAGCACTCCCGGCAGCAGAAATATTAAATTAGAAAGGCTGAAATCGTCCAGAAGACTTCTGATGAATCCCATGATCGAAATATCAATAAAAGGCCCCATGAGGTTATGAGCATTTTTATCCTGCAAGGAATGAAACCATTCCACATAAGAGTTTAACACAAATGCTGGGGAGGATAAGAACATCGGCAAAACAATACATATAACCGACCACAAGCACAGATAGCCAATGAATCGGACTTTACTTTTTGAGAAAAAGAAAAAAGCCAAACCTATCACTGGATAGAGCTTAATAAATGTTCCCATGACGATGAGCATTGCCGACCATATTCCTTTTTGTTTATTTAACAAAGCATATGAAAGAATAATCATGGCAGCAGTACTGGGGTTAAACTGCTCGCTCAAACCAGAAGCAATCACACACGGCAACATAAGCCATAGGATCTTATAGTCATTTTTTATGCGCAGACTGCGTATAGAAAGAAAAAGAATCAAATGGTTGAACAAATCCCAAAGAATGAGCGCCAGCTTATCGGGTAATAGTGCCCAGGGCATGATAAACACACCGAACAAAGGGCCATAGTGATTAGCATCGTGATATAAATCGGGATATACAGCGTATAGCGAGCGCTGATGCCAAAGATTTACAAACACATACTTAAAGATCAGATAGTTATTATATCTGAAGGAAATAGCTGACTGCAAAGCACAGAATAATGTTACTACCAGCCAGGCGATAAGGACACGTTTATCCGCACTGCGAAGCGACGTGTATACTTTCATTAACATTTATAATTCGGGGTCAATAACATTCCGAAATGTTGGCATTCCAGCTACAGACTACAAGATATAGCCAGGAAATACATCCATTCGAAACCGCGCAAATATACAAAATGCTAATCTTGGAGAGGTATACATTTTATCACGCGCAAAACGGCGAGACGCTGGCGATGACGATGGCAATAAAATCCTCCCTGGTGGAAGATACGCCAGTGCGCATACCGCCAGAGAGGATGTTCGGTGTCTAGTGGTTTATGAACTTCGGAGCAATCAGATTTTCAACAGAATAGATCTCATCCCACTTCTCCTGAGTGATGATACGACGTTCAACAACGGCGATCTGATGGATAGATTTGCCAGTGCGCAGGGCTTCCTTTGCTATTGACGATGACTCTTCGTATCCGATAATCGGGTTTAACTGCGTAACGATGCCAATGCTGTTCATCACCAACTGCTGACTGTGCTCGCGATTAACAGTAATGCCGTCAACACATTTCAAACGCAAGGTATTGCAGGCACGACACATATAGTCAAGGGAGGTGAAGAGCGAAAAGGCGATCACTGGCTCCATAACATTGAGCTGAAGCTGACCAGCTTCAGCAGCCATGGTAACGGTAAGGTCAGCGCCAATAACATAAAAGCAGGTCTGATTGACAACCTCTGGAATCACAGGATTTACTTTACCCGGCATTATTGATGATCCAGGCTGAAGTGCAGGAAGATTGATCTCGTTGATGCCACAGCGTGGACCACTGCTGAGTAGTCGCAGGTCATTACAGATTTTGCTTATTTTTACGGCACAACGCTTAAGCGTACCGCTAAGCTGCACGTAGGCACCTGTATCATAAGTTGCTTCGATCAGGTCGGCTGCCAAACTTACGGGAATACCGCTAAGCTCAGCAAGATGCTTCACGCAAATGTCTGCATATCCTTCCGGAGCATTCACCCGTGTACCGATCGCTGTAGCACCCATATTCACTTCAGTTATAAGTGTTGCCGCTTCGCGCACACGCATAATATCTTCACCAATGGTAGTGGCAAAAGCGTTAAACTCCTGCCCCTGGGTCATAGGTACAGCGTCCTGTAACTGCGTTCTACCCATCTTTAGCACGTCAGAAAACTCAATACCTTTCTTGAAAAAAGACATCTTAAGGTTTTCCAAGGCTTCCGCAAAGCTTTGAATCTTCATATAGAGAGCCATGCGAAATGCTGTTGGATAAGCGTCATTGGTACTTTGGGAAAGATTCACGTCATTATTTGGATGCAAATACTGATATTCTCCTTTCTTATACCCAAGATGCTCAAGTCCCAAATTAGCGATAACCTCGTTAGCATTCATATTAGTGGAAGTTCCCGCTCCACCCTGAATCATGTCACTAATGAACTGATCAGTAAATTCTCCTGCAATCAAACGATCACACGCATATATGATAGCATCAGCTTTTCGCGCATTCAGAATACCGAGATCGCGATTAGTTAAAGCAGCGGCTTTTTTTACAAATCCAAATGCTTTGATAAGCAAAGGCTCCTTTCCGATAGGAATACCGGTGATATCAAAATTCTCCCTGGCACGCACAGTCTGCACACCATAATAGTTCTCATTGTTGATTTCCTTTTCTCCAAGAAAATCATGTTCTACACGAAAAGTATTCATTGAATTACCCCTTTTATTTATAATTGAAATTACGAATCTGACCTACACTCACGACCTCAACATCCATCATAGGGCGAAAAAATCAATGTCCCTGTACGTCAAATAACGGCTCGAAATTATGCTTTTTCTGAAGTATAATATTACAGTTTAGAATTAAAATTACCTGCAGCAGAGAGAACACCACTTATTAAGGAAATAAGCAAAATCTGATAAGGATTACAATTTAGGAATACCCGCTGGTATATTTATCAGCTTATAGCGCTTTTACTTAAAAGAATTGTATTGCAAAGTCGAAGTATTGTTACATTTTATCAAAAAACACCTGCTAAAAGCGCCGACTTTAAATAAACAATACCTTTGAACAGCTTTTCTAAAAACACGACAAAGAACAGCCGAAATCAAAATATCAGACTTGTAAATGAGCACGCGTACTAATGAAAGCATAGCAGCCTCCGCAACAGATGCGGCTGTAATGCAGAATCAGGCAGGGCAAAGATCCTGTAATGAAGAGATAGAGAACTTTATTGCCCTGGTTGCAGAGCGAAACAGCCATGAACCCGAATTCATGCAAGCTGTTCGGGAAGTTGCAGAAACAGTAATACCTTTTATTGAAGCAACACCGCGTTATAAAGGAAAAATGCTATTGGAACGAATGTCAGAGCCAGAACGGGTAATTATGTTCAGAGTACCCTGGCTTGATGACAAAGGTAACATTCGTATTAACCGGGGATTCAGAGTTCAGATGAACTCAGCAATAGGCCCCTACAAAGGAGGCTTGCGGTTCCACCCATCAGTAAATCTAAGCGTACTAAAGTTTCTGGCCTTCGAACAGGTTTTTAAAAACAGCCTGACCACGTTACCTATGGGTGGCGGAAAAGGAGGATCCGATTTCGATCCTAAGGGAAAGTCAGACAATGAAATCATGAAGTTCTGCCAGTCATTTATGACAGAGCTACAACGCCATATAGGCGCGGATACAGATGTTCCGGCAGGTGACATTGGCGTGGGAGGTCGCGAAATCGGATTTATGTATGGTCAGTACAAGCGACTACGTAATGAATTTACCGGAGTACTTACCGGAAAGGGAATTAACTGGGGAGGTTCACTAATAAGGCCTGAAGCTACTGGTTATGGCACTGTTTACTTTGCCCAGAACATGCTCGAAACCAAAGGCGACAGCTTTAGCGGAAAGACTGTTGTAATCTCCGGATCCGGAAATGTGGCGCAGTACGCTTGTGAAAAAGCTACTGAACTCGGCGCAAGGGTTATCAGCCTATCCGATTCAGAGGGATATATTTACGATCCTGCGGGCATCAGCGCTGAGAAATTGGCGTATGTTATGGATCTTAAAAATGTTAGGCGCGGCCGAATCAAGGAATATGCGGAGATGTTTAACTGCGAATTCTTCGCGGGCAAAACACCTTGGAAGCTTCCTTGTGATATCGCGTTACCTTGCGCTACACAGAATGAATTAAATGCAGAGGACGCCACCACCTTGGTACAAAACGGGGTTACCTGCATTGCCGAAGGCGCCAATATGCCATGTACTCCTGAGGCCGTAGCCATTTTCCACGATGCGAAGCTTCTGTTTGCGCCAGGTAAGGCCTCAAACGCTGGTGGGGTAGCCACTTCGGGATTGGAAATGTCACAAAACTCCATGCGTTACCATTGGACGCGAGAAGAGGTTGACAAACGGTTGTTTGACATCATGAAAACTATTCATGATAACTGTGTTCGCTACGGAACCCATAACGGCTACACTGACTATGTACAGGGTGCTAATATTGCAGGCTTTGTAAAGGTCGCCGACGCCATGCTGGACCAAGGTCTAGTGTAACGTTCATCTTTATATTTTTACCTACAAGGGCTCAGTCACTGGCTGAGCCCTTGTCATTTCACCGCGGCTCCGGCAACATATTAAAGAATACTTCACCTCATATCAGTTAATGAAAAGATGAGCTAAGTCCCACACGTGCAATAAATTTCGATGTAAACCAAATTTGCTCCCCATTTCTTACCTTTGCAAGCAGCTTAACTGAATTTCAGATAAAAGCCGGTAGAAATTGTACATCAGGGCATTTTCTATACACTCTAACAATTTGTTGGTAAGTACATAAATTAAACAGAAATACTATGTCATCAGTAGAGACAACTTATGTTCCTTACAAAGTTAAGGATCTATCCCTGGCAGAATGGGGAAGAAAAGAAATTGAACTTGCAGAGGCAGAAATGCCGGGACTTATGTCGCTGCGTGCCGAGTATGGGCCGAGCAAGCCATTGCAAGGAGCAAGAATCGCGGGATGCCTGCATATGACTATTCAAACAGCGGTACTCATTGAAACGCTTGTAGAATTAGGAGCACAGGTAACCTGGTCATCATGTAATATCTTCTCTACACAGGATCATGCGGCAGCGGCTATCGCCGCGGCAGGCATTCCAGTGTACGCATGGAAGGGCATGAACGCTGAAGAGTTCGACTGGTGTATTGCGCAAACATTATACTTCGGAGAGGAACGTCAACCGTTAAATATGATTCTTGATGACGGCGGCGATCTTACGAACATGGTCTTCGACCAGTACCCTCAGCTTATCGAAGGCATTAAAGGGCTTTCTGAAGAAACAACCACCGGTGTGCACCGTTTGTACGAGCGCATGAAAAATGGCACACTTCATTTGCCGGCAATTAATGTAAACGATTCTGTAACCAAGTCGAAATTTGACAACAAATACGGATGTCGCGAGTCGCTGGTGGATGCCATACGTCGTGCAACTGATGTTATGATGGCTGGAAAAGTTGCTGTGGTTTGCGGGTATGGCGACGTAGGAAAGGGCTCTGCGGAGTCATTAAGAAGCGCAGGAGTACGTGTTATCGTTACTGAAATTGACCCTATCTGCGCCTTACAGGCTGCCATGGAAGGCTATGAAGTAAAGAAATTCGCTGATGCCGTTAAGGAAGCTGATATCGTTGTTACCTGCACAGGTAATTGCGACATTGTGCGTGCTGAGCATTTCCTTTCAATGAAAGACAAAACCATCGTATGTAACATCGGCCATTTCGATAACGAGATTGACATGGCCTGGTTGAATGGTACTTACGGAGCCACAAAGATCGAGATCAAACCGCAGGTAGATAAATATCATATTGAGGGTAAAGATGTGATCATCCTTGCCGAAGGCCGTCTGGTAAATCTAGGTTGTGCCACAGGTCACCCATCGTTTGTAATGTCTAACTCTTTTACAAATCAGACCCTTGCGCAACTTGAACTTTGGACCAACAGAGCTCAGTATGAAAATAAGGTGTATACTTTGCCAAAGCATCTTGATGAGAAAGTGGCTCGTTTGCACCTGGCAAAGATCGGGGTGGAACTCGACGTGTTAGACGCCCACCAGGCAGAATACATCGGTGTGACTGTTGAAGGTCCATTTAAGCCAGAACACTACAGATATTAATTCCCTTTTCAGCAGCAGATTCCACTGCTGCTGATTCTTTCCAAACACGCATGACAAAGCTTTCTGTTAACATCAATAAAATTGCGACGCTACGCAATTCCAGAGGCGGCAATAATCCTGATCTTCTGAAGACAGCACAGGATTGCGAGCGCTTCGGAGCTCAAGGCATCACGGTACATCCCCGCCCCGATGAACGCCATATACGCTATCAGGACGTTTTTGACCTTAAAGGCTCTATAAACGAAGAGCTTAATATTGAAGGAAATTGTCAGGAAGATAAGTTTGTAGCTTTAGTGCTTGCCAATAAGCCGGCACAGGTAACATTGGTGCCAGACGCACTGGGACAAATCACCTCAAATCATGGTTGGGATACCATCGCCAACAAACAATACCTTCAAGATATTACGGGTAAATTTAAAGAGGCGGGCATCCGCGTGTCTATCTTTGTTGACCCTATTCCGGAGATGGTGGAAGGAGCTGCTCTTACCGGCACTGACCGCATCGAATTATATACCGAAGCGTATGCTTCTGCATATCATCAGGATCGTGAGGCTGCCATAGCTCCTTACATTCAGGCGGCCGAAGTAGCATCCAAAGTGGGCCTCGGCTTGAATGCGGGACACGACCTCGACCTACACAACCTCCGCTATTTTGCGGAAAATATTCCCGGTTTACTAGAAGTAAGCATTGGCCACGCGCTGATTTGCGATGCCTTGTATCTTGGACTGGAGAATACCATTCAGCAATATCTGCGACAACTAAGCGCTATATAGTTTATTTAAGTTGGATCTGGAACTTCCTGTCCCGATCCAACTTATAAGACCCCCCCTATCAGAACACACATTGCAACTCCAATTCCTAAACGCCCCCTCGCGCCATCAGATTACCTACCCTTCTGAGATAGCGCCTGCCGAAAATCGATATTGGAATATTTACATCTTATTTTTCACGTAGTTCCAGGCTAATATCAAGAAACGATAGAAGTACGCAGATTATAAATATCGTCTTTGGGGAATATTTTCGAATATTATCAGGCAAAGACTACATATTATAGTACAATTTTTCGTTTCAGCCTAAAAACGTGCCATCAGAGCACAAAAAGCAAAAGGTTTGCTACTTGATTGCGAATGCCGTACCTTTGGGCATCTCTTTATATTTCAGATACATGGATTTAACAATCGATTTCAAAGAAACATTTGAATCAAGACACATCTCCCCAAATCCAGATAAGACCGCGATGCTACAAACCATTGGCGTCTCTTCTCTCGATGAACTAATTGAACAAACAATACCCTCAAAGATCCGGCTTAAACAGGCACTGAATTTACCTCCGGCAAAGAGCGAGTTCGAGTATATTAATGACCTCAAGATCGTTGCTTCGAAGAATAAGGTGTTCAAATCATATATCGGACAGGGATATTATAACACAATCACTCCTCCTGTAGTTCTTAGAAACGTATTTGAAAACCCGGGATGGTACACTCAATATACACCGTATCAGGCTGAGATCTCGCAAGGACGCCTGCAGGCATTATTGAATTTCCAAACCATGGTTATTGACCTCACAGGCATGGAGATAGCAAATGCTTCCTTACTTGATGAAGGTACTGCCGCCGCCGAGGCCATGTTTATGCAATATAGCATGCGTAAAAATAAGTCAGCAGACGTATTTTTCGTATCAGAAGATCTGTTCCCACAAACAATAGACATCTTAAAAACACGGTCAGAGCCTTTCGGAATAAAGATTCAGGTAGGCAATCATGAACAAATCGAACTTACTGACAACATGTTCGGTGCTATTGTTCAATACCCTGCCGGCAATGGTGTGATCTATAACTATGCAGACTTTGCTGCTAAGGCTCATGAGCTAGGTATTAAGCTTACGGTGATTGCCGATCTTTTGAGCCTTTGCGCGTTAAAGCCTCCCGGCGAATGGGGTGCGGATATCGTTGTAGGTACTACGCAGCGCTTCGGCGTTCCTATGGGCTTCGGAGGTCCTCATGCTGCTTACTTCGCCACGAAAGAAGAATATAAACGTTCTATGCCAGGTCGTATTATCGGAGTGACTATTGATGCTTCCGGAAATTATGCCCTGCGTATGGCATTGCAGACGCGCGAACAACATATACGCCGTGACAAGGCTACGTCAAACATTTGTACAGCGCAAGCACTTCTGGCAATCATGGCAGGCTTATACGCCGCGTATCATGGACCAAAAGGTCTTACCGCTATCGCAGGCAGAGTACATGGTTTAACAGTGCTTCTTTCAGACGCTCTGAAATCTTTAGGCTACAAGCAACTAAATGAGACCTTCTTTGATACTTTACGCTTTGACCTGGGCGACCTCTGCGGTCCAATACATGGCGAAGCATTAAACAACGAGGCTAACTTTTACTATAACGGCAATGTTGCCAGCATTTCTCTGGATGAGACAACTTCTCTGGAAGATGTTAAAACGATTATCAGGTTCTTTGCCAAGGTAAAAGCAACAAGCTTCCATGAGGTAGATGTTGAGGGTCTGATCAACAATATTCGTGCTGCTATACCCGCAGATCTTGAAAGACAATCTGCGTTCCTCGCCCATCCGGTGTTCAACGCATATCATTCAGAACACGAGATGCTTCGTTATATTAAATCACTCGAAGCCAAGGATCTATCTCTTTGTCATTCCATGATTCCATTGGGCTCCTGTACCATGAAACTCAATGCGACAACTGAGATGATTCCTGTTACATGGCCGGAATTCAGTGCCATTCACCCCTTTGCTCCTGCGGATCAGGTGGGCGGATATATGCAGATCATCGATGAACTGAATAAGTGGTTAAGTGAGATTACAGGATTTGCTTCAATGAGCTTCCAACCAAATTCAGGTGCTCAGGGAGAATATGCAGGATTGATGGTTATCCGCGCATATCACCAGGATCGTGGAGATAGTCACCGCAACGTAGCGTTAATACCAGCCTCAGCGCATGGCACCAACCCGGCGTCAGCAGCCATGGCAGGAATGAAAATTGTTGTTGTGAAATGTGACAGCAATGGTAACATTGACGTTGCTGATCTTAAACTACGCGCTGAGGAGCACGCTGCTAACTTAAGTTGCTTAATGGTAACTTATCCTTCTACTCACGGGGTATTTGAAGAATCAATCATTGAGATTTGCCAGATCATTCATGAGAATGGGGGTCAGGTATATATGGATGGAGCAAATATGAACGCGCAGGTAGGACTTACTAGTCCTGCAACTATCGGTGCCGACGTTTGTCACCTCAACCTACATAAAACGTTCTGCATTCCTCACGGCGGTGGCGGTCCAGGCATGGGTCCTATCGGGGTAGCAGCACACCTGGTGCCTTATTTACCGGGTCATGCTGTGGTTAACACGGAAATGGGAAAATCTATTTCGGCTGTATCATCAGCACCCTGGGGCTCCGCATCAATCTTACTTATTTCACACGCTTATATCGCGATGATGGGGGCCGAAGGCTTAGCGAACGCTACGCGCTTCGCAATCCTGAATGCGAATTACATTAAGTCACGCCTGGAGAATTACTACAGCGTGCTATATACAGGAAGTCAGGGCAGATGTGCCCATGAAATGATCCTTGACTGCCGCGCGTTCAAGAACTTTGGTATTGAAGTTACTGATATCGCTAAGCGTCTGATGGACTATGGCTTCCATGCGCCTACAGTATCTTTCCCAGTGGCGGGTACCTTAATGGTTGAGCCAACAGAATCTGAGCCTAAGGCGGAACTCGACAGATTCTGCGATGCAATGATTGCTATACGTAATGAGATTGCAGAGGTAGAATCAGAAAATGCTGATAAGAACGATAACGTCCTCAAAAATGCTCCTCATACAGCATTCGTTATCAGTCAGGACGAATGGGCGCATACATATAGCCGCGAGAAAGCGGTATTCCCACTACCATATGTCGCGGAGAAGAAATTCTGGCCTTCTGTAGGCAGAGTAAATGACACCTACGGCGATCGCACATTAATATGCTCCTGCCCTCCTATCGAGGAATATGCCGAAGCATAACATATAACAAATACAAATGGCGGTCTGGTACCGCCATTTGTATTATAACCTAAGCCTCCTTATCAAGGGCGAACACTTTTCCAAGATTTTCAGTATTACTACAACTCACTTTGAGGTCCTTAACCAAACCAGTACGGATATCTACTACCCAACCATGTATCTGCAAGTCATTACGTTCCTTCCATGCATTCTGCACGATTGTAGTCTTGCATAAATTAAATACCTGTTCAATAACATTGAGTTCAACCAGGCGATCCGCGCGAACCTGATGATCGGTAATGAGATCAAGCTCATGAGCATGCAAACGGTAAACATCCTTTATATGACGTAGCCAGTTGTCGATAAGCCCAAACTGCTGACTGCTCATAGCAGCGGCCACGCCACCACATCCATAATGTCCCGCAACGATAACATGCTTTACCTTGAGCACATTCACTGAATAGTCGAGCACACTAAGCATATTCATATCAGAATGCACGCATACATTCGCAATATTGCGATGAACAAACACCTCACCGGGTTGTGTGTTCGTTACCTGATTCGCTGGAACGCGACTATCGGAACAGCCAATCCAAAGTACCTGCGGACTTTGCCCCTTCGACAGTTTATGAAAAAAATCGGGATCCGCGGCAAGTTGTGCATCAACGAAGGCCTTATTACCATCGATTAATGCCTGGTATGTATCCCCGGGATCTTGAAAATTTATAGTTTCGTTATTCATATCAGATGTTTAATATTCAAAAATAAAGGAAAAGATCGCATCATGTATCAGTATGAGGATCTTCATTCTTTAGAAAACCCACCGACACCTTTTCAGGTTCCTGAATATCATAACACTTTTTAATATCTTTTAGTTGAACGATAATCCCCTTCGAGTAGGCACTATGCTTAAAATTATTAATAATTTCAAGGACATCATGATCTATATAGCGGGAATTACTGCCATCAATGATCACATTCACGCCTTGCGGAAGCTGATTTAATGTGCGAGAGATGGCCGCCTTATTCAGAAATGATACTTCCTCCGCAAGTTGAATATGAATTTGCTTCTTAGCTCCGTTCTTCGAAATGGTGTAGCAATAAGGGTTACGCATGTTGTTTCTGAGAATATAGAAAATGCCGATAACCATGCCAATAGCTACACCTCGTAGCAAATCGATCAATACAACCGCGGTAATGGTAACGATGAACGGCACAAACTGATTCCAGCCCTCCCGATACATTTTCTTAAACAAACTCAGGCGGGCCAACTTGTAGCCGGTAAACAGTAGGATCGCCGCTAACGACGAAAGAGGAATAGTATTAATTATTCCCGGAATAAACAACAACGATAGAAAGAGCCAGCAACCATGCATAATGGCGCTGGCTCGGGAGCGGGCGCCCGCATTTGCATTGGCCGACGACCGTACAATAACGGCTGTCATTGGTAGACCGCCCAACAAGCCGGAAACAATATTCCCGGTGCCCTGCGCGAGCAGTTCGCGGTTCGTAGGCGATACCCTTCTCAAAGGATCTATCTTATCAACAGCCTCTAAACTAAGTAAAGACTCAAGGCTGGCAACAATGGCGATGGTCAGTGCAACGGTCCAAACCTGCGGATCCGTAATGTGACTAAAATCGGGCATAACAATATGGGACGCCAGGTCCGAAAGTCCATTTACAATCGGAATTCTCACCAGCTGATCATCCTGCACCGAAAAGGATGTACCACTAAATACCTTGTTAAGAAACACGCCCAGCGCAACCACAACCAAAGGACCGGGTATATGACGAAGCTTTTTCACTCGCGGCCATAGCACAAGAATGATAAGAGAAGACATACTGATGATGGCCGGACCAATGCTGATGGCTCGGACAGAATGCATCAGCGTTGAAAATGTATTCTCCTGATTGCCCTGAAAACTCACACTGCCTTCATAATCGGCGTCGTAACCCACAGCATGGGGCAACTGCTTTAATATCAGAATAATTCCAATGGCAGCAAGCATCCCCTCAATCACCGCCGACGGAAAATAACTAGCTATGGTTCCAGCCTTAAGAAAGCTTAATAATAACTGCAAAACACCGGCCAGCAGTACTGCCAATAAAAATGTCTGATAATTACCAAGTGAGATAATTGCCGCTGCTACGATGACAGTGAGTCCGGCGGCAGGACCGCTAACACTAAGTTGAGAACCGCTGATGGAAGCTGTAACGAGTCCGCCGATAATGCCCGTAAGGAGTCCGGCGAATAAGGGGGCGCCCGAAGCCAGAGCAATGCCCAGACATAAGGGTAAGGCAACAAGAAATACAACAATACTTGCAGGGAAATCTTTCCCGAGATTGTTCAGCAGGGAATGTCCGACGCCAGCCCGGGTCGGGGGCAAATGGATATCTTTCATAAAATTGAATAAAGTGGTTAGAGTAAATGCGCGATTATGTAGTTGCCCGGATTACCAGCGTACTAGTCAGTCTAAGACCTGGGGCTATTATGATGGATATTCGGAGGAGGTGTAGGAACCATGGGATAGAATAAAGTAAAATCCTCTCTTAGGGAGTAGAATCTCGTGGAAGCATGAGGCTGGAATATATAGCAAATCCGCTGGTTAACATGATTAAGCGCGGCCGCATCGAGATCAAGGACTGTAGCTGTCAAGTCTACTGAAAGATCCGGATGCTCCTGTTCGAGTTGCATAATAACCCTGTTAATAGACTCGGAATCGATGGGTTGCTTTACTAAGGGAGCGATAGCTATACTTAGCTTACCTATGAAAATAAGCAGAAATAAAGACAGAATATACTTTAACGCGCGGCCTTTAAACATAATTTCCGAAATTTATGTAACCCACTGGCTTTTACATAAATTTCGGAAATTATTTTCAAATACAGCCTCAGAATTTAAGGAGCTCGCGGCCAACAGTAGAATTAGATACCGAGTTCCACTTGAAACATTCCCGACCACTGGTTACCCTCATTGTCGAAACTCCAGTTGCCTCTACGCGTATTATAGCCGAGGCTAAACTGCGCCTTTATACGATGGCCACGAAAATATTTGCTAATGCCCGCCTCCAGCACCTCTCTTTGAACCTCAACAGATTGCGTTTCAGCTTGTGGCTTCAATAGAGAATAACGCAAAGCAGGCTCGAAATTATTCCTGAAAATGTAAGAAAACTGCATGTTATTGCCCCAACCAGTATAAATATACCGCAGATCACCATCGTTATTATACGTGAGAGGGTCATCAGCAGTACGTCGCATAAACTCAGATTGGAATGCCCATCCGTTGTACTTAAAGATCATATCAGCGAAGAAAATCGCCATGTCACGAGGCGCGTAAAGCTCCTTGCCTAACTGTCCTCCCGTGCGTGTGGCTTTAGCATTATAACTATATCCAGCACCTAAAGCCAGCTTAGGATGTGCCTCGCGCTCCAGATCGCCCTCAGAGTAATCGCCTTCATTCTTAAACATGCCAAAAGGCAGAAGCTCCGCACGCCCTGTATAAGCGAGCCCATTATCTGTAGTATTTGCACTTCGGCCGTCTCCTGTACTTATCGCACCTTTCAGACGAACACCCACGCCTCCCACTAATTTCTCGTAATAAGCCTTTACGCCGAAATCTCGATCGAGGGTAAAGGTATTATTTACAATTGAACGGTCGGCAAACTGCATCTGACCCGACGAGTTTACACGTTGGCGGTTTCCCGGCAACTTATTTTGTCCAAAGGCCACATAAAATGCTTTGCTGAAGTTATAAAAGACCACCGCATCCCTGACAATATTGGCAACACCGGTATTGTCAACGTCCTGATCTCCGCGGCTGAAGGATAATTGAATGCTGTATCCAAACTTAGGACTTAGCACATAACCGTCAGCCCGCAGACGTAAGCGGCGTACCCGGGCATCGAATTCCTTAATATCCAAATCGTCTCCGGAACGAGTGAAAAAACCAAGCCTGTTTTGCATCCGGAATCTGAAGTTCGCGTAAAAAGAAGAGTCCGGCGTTTTAAGCTCGATACCTTTCATGCGAAAAATCATCGCACGCTCATCAATTTCTCCCTGCGCGCAAACATTATGAGATAAAAAAGCCAGGATCAGCCCCGGAATTAAAGAACGAAATATTAAGCGTGTCATTATCAAGTTAGGGTTGCAAAGTTATGACATTTCAATAAATTAATCCGATATCAAAGATATTTTTAAAAAAGAAAACAGATCCCCATAAAAAAAGGGGGCCCCGAATCCCCTTTATGTCGCGAGAGCGCCACATTTTCAAACATTGATGCGTTAAGTGTAGCGATATCGTATGTGAAGAGGGTCATGGTGAGCGTAAGTCGCCAAATAGTTTTACTTTTGCCGCACAGCACCTTAACGCATGGCAAAGATTTCTGGAAAAGCACTGGACGTAAGTTTACTAAAAAGGGTTTTCATATACATTCGTCCCTACAAAGTTATTTTCGTGTGGTCTGTATTTCTCACCATTCTTCTAGCGGCATTATCCCCGCTGCGACCGCTTCTGGTAGAATATACCCTCGATAAATACATCTTAAACAATGATAAAGGTGGTCTGATCAACATGTCGATCCTCATGGTGGTGCTGCTTTTATTACAGACACTCGTTCAGTATTACCAGACCTTCCTCACCAACACCCTGGGACAATCAACAATCCGTGATCTTCGAAAGGACGTGTTCAATCATATAAGTACGCTAAAACTCCGTTTTTTCGACAAAACACCTCTAGGTCAGCTTATTACCAGGACGGTATCAGATCTGGAAACTATTGCTGATATATTCTCCGAAGGGCTTATCGTTATTGCGGGAGATATTCTGCAGTTGATCACGATGATCGCATTTATGCTTTATTCGGATTGGAAGCTCACGTTAATTGTATTGATACCAATGCCGATCCTGATGTTTGCAACCTACGTTTTCAAAGAGGCCATCAAATCCTCATTTCAGGAGGTACGTCAGCAGGTAGGATTTCTAAATACCTTCTTACAGGAACATATTACGGGAATGGCTGTGACGCAGTATTTCGCGCGCGAAAACCAGGAGATGCATAAGTTTAAACAGATCAATGCGCGCCATCGGGACGCCAACATCAGGTCTAATTGGCATTACTCCATCTTTTACCCCGTTGTTGAAATTATATCTGCTTTATCCATTGGCCTACTGGTGTGGTATGGTTCTAAGTCAATCTTAAATCATGATACCTCCCCCGGCGTTATTGTCGCCTTCATCATGTATATAAACATGCTCTTCCGACCTATACGGGAACTCGCCGATAAATTCAACACCTTACAAATGGGTATGGTTGGCGCGGAGCGCATATTCACCGTTCTTGATACTCACGAGGAAGAAGAGAATACCGGAACAATACAGTCTGAACGAATTAAGGGCGAGATAGAATTCAAAAACGTCTGGTTTGCATATACTGACGACAACTGGGTATTAAAAGATATTAGTTTCAAGGTACAACCCGGACAGACTTTAGCGTTGGTAGGCGCTACCGGCGCCGGAAAATCTTCTATCATCAACATTCTCAACCGCTTTTATCAGATTAGCAAAGGTCAGATTCTCGTTGATGGAATAGATATACGCGAGTATGAACTTAGTTTTCTGCGTTCACAAATAGCCACGGTTATACAGGATGTATTCCTCTTTTCAGATAGCATTGCCAACAATATTACGCTGAACAATCCCGCGATAGACCGGGACATGCTTGTTGCCGCAGCCCGCGAATCTGGTGCGGAGCGTTTCATCCAAAACCTTCCGGGAGGATATGATTACGACGTCATGGAACGCGGTGCCACATTATCCGCCGGGCAAGCTCAATTGATCTCCTTTATCCGGGCACTGGTATATGATCCTGCCATCCTGGTGCTTGATGAGGCAACATCTTCTGTAGATACTGAAACAGAGCTTTTGATCCAGCAAACGCTAAGCAAACTTATGGATAATAGAACCTCCATTGTAATAGCTCACCGCCTATCTACCATTCAGACTGCTGATGTTATTATAGTCCTTGATCATGGCGAAATTAAAGAGATTGGCTCTCATCAGCAGCTTTTACAGCATGATGGTTACTATAAGAAGCTCTTCGACCTACAATTTAATTCTTCGGGAATTGAAAAAAACTAATGCCCGTATCGCAATCCCGGCATCCATAACTGCTTAAAAAAAAGACTATATCATGAGAAAAAGGATTTCGGGATTAGTGCTATTCTTTTAGCTTTGCATAAGAGGGGACCGGAATGCCGGGACAGGTGCACTACCTTTACATATTAACATTGTTTGACCTTTAGAAAACCCGTCAAACGGTTAAAACGTACCGCTTGCTGACTGATAAATAAAACAAGAAACAACTTAGTAAACTTTCAGACAATATTCAATGAGTGTATTAGTAAATAAAGATTCGAAAGTGATTGTTCAGGGCTTTACCGGAACAGAAGGAACTTATCACGCTACTCAAATGATTGAGTACGGAACCCAGGTCGTTGGGGGAGTTACTCCGGGCAAAGGAGGCCAGACACACCTTGAAAAGCCTGTGTTCAATACCGTGAAAGAGGCGACTGATAAAACAGGCGCGGATGTATCTATCATTTTCGTGCCCCCGGCATTTGCCGCTGACGCTATTCTGGAGGCTGCCGAGGCTGGAATTAAAGTTATCGTATGCATTACCGAAGGTATTCCTACCAAAGACATGATCATGGTCAAGGAATATATTAAAGATAAAGACTGTACGCTCATTGGACCTAATTGTCCGGGCATCATCACTGCTGATGAGGCAAAAATCGGAATTATGCCTGGCTTCATCTTCAAGAAAGGAAATATCGGTGTAGTGTCCAAATCAGGAACGTTAACCTATGAAGCGGTAGATCAAGTGGTGAAAGCTGGTCTTGGCATTACTACGGCTATCGGAATTGGCGGTGATCCTATCATCGGAACGCCAACGGTTGAGGCCATAAAACTACTCATGAATGATCCCGACACTGAAGGCATTATTATGATTGGTGAAATTGGCGGAGGCATGGAAGCCGAAGCGGCACATTGGATTAAAGAACACGGCACTAAACCTGTTGTTGGCTTTATCGCAGGCCAAACAGCGCCCGCAGGTCGACGCATGGGCCATGCCGGTGCTATTGTTGGTGGTGCCGATGATACTGCAGCGGCAAAAATGCGCATCATGTCTGAATGTGGTATTAAAGTTGTCGAATCCCCCGCAGAGATTGGTGCTGCAATGGCGGAAGCGCTCGCCGCGGTAAGTGCTAAATAATTAGAACGATAAAGATCTAGATATCTAAACAGAAATAGAAAAGGCCCGGAATAATTTCGGGCCTTTTCTATTTAGTATTCTCAAAAGGAAGCTCCCAACTTTGTGGGAGCCCTTAATCATTAGTTCTCTTGTTTCGCGCGAATAAGATTTAAAGCCGCGCCTGCTTTAAACCATTCAATCTGCTGTTGATTATAGGTCTGATTTACAGGGAACGACTCAACAGATCCATCCTCATGGTGCAGAATAACGGTCAGTTGCTGACCAGGGCTGAAACATGTTAAACCCACGATATCAATCTCATCATTCTCACGTACCTTATTATAGTCGTTAGGATCTGCGAAGGTAATTGCCAGCATACCCTGCTTCTTCAGGTTGGTTTCGTGAATACGGGCAAATGACTTCACAAGAATCACACGCACCCCAAGATGACGTGGTTCCATTGCAGCATGCTCACGTGAAGATCCTTCACCATAGTTCTCATCACCTACAACGATTGTACCGATACCTGCGGCTTTGTAAGCACGCTGTGTAGCTGGCACCGGACCATACTCTCCTGTAAGCTGATTCTTAACATTGTCGGTTCCCTCGTTAAAGAAGTTTACCGCCCCAATAAGCATATTATTAGAAATATTGTCAAGATGGCCGCGGAACTTCAACCACGGACCAGCCATAGAAATATGATCGGTAGTACATTTGCCCTTGGCCTTAATTAGCAATTTCAGACCAAACAAATCAGTACCCTCCCAAGCCGGGAATGGATCGAGAAGCTGTAAACGCGTAGAATCGGGATTTACAATAACATTTACCAGATCTCCATTATCCGCGGGAGCCTGATATCCAGGATCATCTACGGCATAGCCGCGCGGAGGCATCTCCAGACCGGTAGGTTCGCTTAACTTCACCTGCTCGCCATTTTCGTTAGTTAACGTATCTGTAAGCGGATTAAAAGTAAGATCACCAGCGATTGCGAATGCCGTTACAATCTCCGGAGAAGCTACGAAGGCGTGCGTATTAGGATTACCATCGTTTCTTTTCGCAAAGTTTCTATTAAAAGAGGTAATAATGGAGTTTTTACGGGTGGGATCATCAGAATGACGAGCCCATTGACCGATACAAGGCCCACAAGCGTTCGCCAGCACTACCCCTCCTATTTTCTCAAAAATGTCAAGGTAGCCATCACGCTCAACGGTATACCGTACCTGTTCAGAGCCAGGAGTCACCGTATATTCAGCCTTGGCGATAAGCTTCTTCTCCATTGCTTCCTTAGCCACCGCTGCGGCACGGGAAATATCTTCATAAGACGAGTTGGTACAAGAGCCGATTAAGCCCACTTCAAGGCGCTCCGGCCAGTTGTGCTCACGAACAGCGTCCGCAAACTTAGAGATTGGCCATGCCAGATCCGGAGTAAAAGGCCCGTTAACGTGTGGCTCCAGCTCAGAAAGATCAATCTCAATTACCTGGTCAAAATAAAGCGATGGATTATCATATACCTCACTGTCTCCGGTAAGATGCTCACGAATATTATTGGCCAGATCCGCGATCTCGGCGCGTTCCGTACCGCGCAGATAGGTCTCAATTTTATCATCATAACCGAAGATGGAGGTTGTTGCTCCGATTTCGGCACCCATATTACAGATAGTCCCTTTACCCGTGGCCGAAAGCGCACTTGCGCCTTCACCAAAATACTCAACGATAGCGCCCGTACCACCTTTTACTGTAAGGATACCAGCCACCTTAAGAATAACATCCTTAGGGGAAGTCCATCCCGAAAGCTTTCCTGTAAGTTTTACACCGATTAGCTTGGGGAACTTAAGCTCCCAAGGCAGACCAGCCATAACATCACAGGCGTCAGCACCACCAACACCGATGGCAATCATACCCAGTCCTCCGGCGTTGGGCGTATGTGAATCTGTACCGATCATCATACCGCCAGGAAATGCGTAATTCTCAAGTACTACCTGATGTATAATTCCGGCTCCCGGTTTCCAAAAACCTAAACCATATTTATTACAAACTGAAGAAAGGAAATCATATACCTCCTTATTGGTATCATTAGCTATCTGAAGATCCTGATCAGCGCCCGTTTTAGCCTGAATCAAGTGATCGCAATGCACGGTAGAAGGCACAGCAACCTGAGGTCTGCCTGCCTGCATAAACTGAAGCAATGCCATTTGAGCCGTAGCATCCTGCATGGCTACCCGATCCGGCGCAAAATCAACATACGACTTTGAACGCTCGTATGCGTCGGTAGCGGTGCCATTCCATAAATGGGCGTATAGTATTTTTTCAGTTAAGCTAAGAGGTCTTCCCACAACCGCTCTGGCAGCCTTAATACGACTGTCAAATCTGCTGTACACCTCTTTAATCATTTCAATATCGAATGCCATTTTCAGTAGGTTTTTTATAACGTGTACTTATTGGTAATTACCTATAAGCTTAATAGTTCTAACGAAATTACGAAAATTGCCAAATTGTGACTCCTATCACATTCGCCAATTCTTATTTGGAAAAATTCTAAAGAACAGTTTATATTAAGCTCGGGTTTTTGAATTTACAAAAAATCATGACAGCAAAAAGTGAATTGCCCCCCCGATCAGGCGATCGTTCCTTTTTGTGACCTTCAAAAAACAATGATCTAAATCTTGAAAAACGCGTACTCGATCGGCAAATAGCTTTTTAAAATAGGTATATAAGGCAAACGCGCTTCTGGAGCACATTTGCCTCAATTAATGCTACAGATTGCTTTCAATAGCTCCAACCTTCTCTCGATACAGATCAAGCGGTCCCTGCAGCAAAACAGCGATAATCGTCATATCCTTATCGAGGGCATAATCCGGAATATCGATGTAGTTGATGCCAGGCACAGCACTCCAGTAAAGTTTATTAAAGGTACTATGATTTATCATCCGGCCATCACCTACTACCCGTATCCGCGCAATAGCATTTTTAACCCCTTTTAGCGCGATGGGCCCTGTGGGTTTTCCCTTTACGAACAAGTATACCGTTTGCTTATCTTCTGACAGTACACTTGGGCCGTCAAAATGGCCAGCCGGTAGCCCTTTCCCCGTTTTGTACAGTGCCTCCGCATGCTTGATCGTCCAACGAAGCATGTCAGCGTCAACGTTCCGTACCTGAGGCTTAAAATTCAAACCATCAGGAGCCAGTCCGCTTCCTGAAAAAATGTTATGTCCCTGGTGCAGGTTAAGAGCCAGCTGTTCTAGCTTCATCGAAGCTGACAGACTAGATTTACCCAGAAAATCATTGATTGACAAAACGGGCACTTCGGGACTTGTCAATGTTAAGGGTTCCTTAAATTCAAGGGAGACTACCGTAACATCTTTATCAAAGGTAGCGTTGCGAAGATCCACCACGATATCGTTGCCAGTCCTGGTAAATTTCGGCGATAACGATCCACCGCCTACTACCTGTACGCTTGCCACATCCGAGGCTATTCCCCGAAGCCAGGCCAGGGGCTGCTGCTCGTCAAGATACAGATACAAGGTCTTCCTATCCTGCGACAAAGAAGTTTTTCCATAAAAATGCCCTGCGGGCAAGCCGCGCCGTGTTCCATAGATAGCCGCGGCATGTTTCTTTGTCCAGCGCCCCAGATCTTTTAGAATCTGCACCTGTGGCTCCGGTATCGACCCATCAGCCTTAGGGCCTATATCGAGCAGAAAGTTCCCTCCGTTCCCCAGGCAATCGACCAGCGTACGAATGATCATATTAGAGCTTTTATAATTCTGATCCGTTGCCTGATATCCCCAGGAATCATTCATCGTATAGTTCAACTCCCAGTATGGATTGGCCGGAGCCAGGACAGGAATGCCCTGCTCAGGGGTATCATAATCTCCGTGACCGTTTAATCGCGAGTTGATGATAATATTCTTATTATACTTTCTCAGTGTACCAAGAATATCTTTTGCCTTCCACTCCTCGGCAGAATGTTCCCAGTCACCATCAAACCACAGAATATCAGGTTTAAAATTTAGAGATATTTCATTAAGCTGCCCTAGCATGTACCGCTGAAACTTACCGAAGCGCGCTGGTTCCTGCTTCAAATCGTATCGCTTTTGAATACGGGTAAACACATCATAATCGGGATAAGACCAATCAGGCAAAGAAAAATAAATACCGGTTCTGAGACCTGCCTTTTTCACTTCCGCGACAAAAGGACTAAGAACATCGCGTTTCGCCGCGCTATTCTTAAGTGTAGTAATCGCGTTAGGTTGTTTAGTGTCCCACAGAGAAACACCATCATGATGCTTAGACGTTATAACGGTATACCGCGCGCCACTTTCCTTAATAAGTTGCACCCAGGCAGCCGGATCATAATTACGTGCATTAAAACCGTCAAGCTGTTGCATATAACTCTCATGGTTCAGATAATTATTAAAAAAAGACCATGACTCAGAAACCCCCTTGCTCGCATAAATACCCCAATGAATGAAAATACCCAACTTGGCATCCTGAAACCATTGCATTTTTTCAGCGGAGGATACCTCCGGTGTCTGCGCTCGCGAGAGCAGTGCGGTAAAGAGAAGAGAGGATAATAAAAACGATTTAGCTAAAACTTTCATAAAGATACTTTCTGTTATACATTTCAGGTTACATAATACAAAATCAAGGCATCAGTGGCATTAATAACACACCACTCATTAGTTGTAGCTAATATAACGTGAATTAAGGATAAGAAAAACATTGAGGCCTTAATTTTTGCTCGCCGAACTCTTCTTTTCTTAACATATCCCATCGGAAATGCTCGATCCGGACTTTTCATACCGACATTTGCAAGTCAATCGCTGCTTGCCCCCCGATTTGGAAAACAGCCGACCAATCCAAGTATAAAATTTAACTATAAGAATAGTCATGAGTCTCCAACAGAAAAACAATCGACTAATTATTTCATATCAGCACATTAACTTCAATATTTAATGACGTTAAAAACTTTTCCTAATTCTTTATAAACCTTATTACCTGGAAATCCTGACTCTGCGCTTTGAGGAATATTTTCGCATGCATGACCTTCAAGCATAAAAGTATCACTACCCCACACTTCGCCCTTCCCTCATCCGGTAGCCAGCTACCTACCTGCTTCGAGTCTGACTCGGGACTGCTTCGTACCAGACAGCACTGGTCATCGACATTTCATGGGCATTTCATCGACANNAGCAGGTGGGTAGCAAGGGGCTGGAAAGGAGGGGCGGGTGCCTGACTTGTGCAGATGTCGTCTGGGCGCTTTTATGTGACATAATGCGACATCGTAGGACTATTTCTCATTGCTCCTGACAAGCCAGGCAAGCAGTTGTTTGTTATAGACCAGCAGCTGACCTCATCGGTTTTATTGCAAAGGAAAAGACTGAGTTATGAAGAGTTAAGTAACAGAGGGATATGGCCTTGACTACAGAAAAAGATTATTTCATCTTTGATCTGTCAGCACTGCGTGCCGGTACCCATTGCAGCGGGTCTGACAACTCCGAAGCTGCCGGGAGGATTCGGGCGGCATGAATTAAATCTTTGTTGTTATGGCTGGAATGCCAAAAGGGCGCGAAAGTCAACTTTGCAGGGAACGCAGCAACGGGAAATGAGCGGACGTCGACCACATCGGCGGCGTAGTCTCGGAGCTTGGGGATTTAGAACAAGCACGGCATCCGCCCCAGATGGGCTCAGCGATCCAGGAGGCTCCGGTGCGGGGAACTGAAATCTGCGAGCGTTAAGCCTCTCATAAAAGAAAGGCGTCAATCGATCTCAGGCTAGCGTAGACATAATGAAACCTTTCGATTTCCAATGAGCCAGTGCCCGTGGAAGTGTGTATTGCAGGCGATCAAAAGCTTTCAGGCTGTCGTGAAAAACAATAATTGAACCGGGAACTGTATGTTTAAGAACATTCTGGAGACACTTTTCCGGAGAAAGATTCACATCGAAGTCTCCGCTGAGGACGTCCCACATGATGATATTAAGATGAGGAAAAAGAGCACGTAGCTTGCCGACCTGTGAATATTTTATGCGCCCATGAGGAGGACGAAAGAAGTTGCTATCTACGAGTTCCTGGCATTTAAGCATATTGGACACATACACCTCGTCGTCGGTATCCCAGCCCTTAAGATGATTAAAAGTATGATTTCCTAATAAATGCCCATCCTCTTTGACTTGCTGAAATATTTCCGGATGCTTGGTTATATTATCGCCAATACAGAAAAATGTTGCCTTAGCGTCAAACTCTTTTAAAGTTTTCAGGACAAATGGTGTAACAATAGGAATAGGTCCGTCGTCAAAGGTCAAAAATATCTGATTCGAATCTGCAGGTTTTCTCCAGGTAAGTGAACGATAAAGAAATCTTAACCAGAATGGGGTCTTAATAATGTACATGCTACACAAAATGATTCGGCTAACAATAATACAAATAATATCTTAGGAGAATGAATAACCCTTGGAAAGCGAAGGCAGCATTCAGTGCATGCCTGCTATCATTATCGATCATTGGGAATACAGCCTTGGCTCAGGAGAAAATAAGCCTTGAACAAGCTGTAGAATACACGATGACCAATAATCTGCAGATAAAGCAAGCGAAACTCAGTGAGGCCTTGTCCGATGAGAACTTAAAAGAGGCGAAGCTCGCTATATATCCTACATTGAATGCTTCGGGAGGGCTCAACTTAAATTTCGGGCGTAACCCGGATCCAACGACCTATCAGTTCGTAAATCAAACTATTACGACAGCCAATGGAAATGTCAGTGCCTCGGTGCCAGTATTTCAGGGATTTCGTTTATGGAAGGTAATTTCACAGAACAAGTTTCAACTGGAAGCAGACAAGAGCAACACCCGGAAAATTCAAAACGACCTGGCGCTAACGGTTGTAACAACATATCTACAGGTGTTAACGAACACGGATCTGCTTACTGCCGCTACCCAACAATTGGATCTCGCGAAGCTACAGTTAAATCTGATGCAGCGACAATTTGACGTAGGCAACAAGACCTTAGCCGACCTGTCGCAGTCGAAAGCGCAGGCAGCCACAGCCGAGTTAAATGTTACCAACGCGCAGAATCAACTTGACATCTCCTACCTCAATCTGGCGCAGCTTATGGAACGTGATCCATCCAGTAAATTTGAGGTCGAGCGTCCGGTGGTTAACGAGCTTGGCGACATTAATAAGGCATCCGCGGTAGAGGTGTACAGCCAATCGGTATTAAACTACCCCGATGTAAGTTTAGCACATTTCAGAGCGCTTACAGCAGGCAAAGCGGTAGAAGTTGCAAGATCAGGACTATATCCCCGTCTGTCATTCAACGGTAGCATGGGAACCGGTTATTCCAGCAATAGGACCTCGAGTTATGGTATCCAGGCAACAGGGAATAACCGCGAAGTGGGCTTTGTAGAGGGTACCAATCAACGTGTCTTAACCCCCGAATACATCTCCCTTACTAACAAAGTTCGTTTCAGCGACCAAATTAGTGAGAACTTTAACCAAACGCTGGGCATATCACTTTCAATTCCCATATTTAATGGGCTTACCGGACGTATCGGCGTAAGGAGAGCTAAAATAAATTATCAAAACGCGGTGCTTTCTGAGCAGTTGGCTAAGAACAACTACAATAAGGTAATTTACCAGGCTGTCACAGATCTAAGAGCAGCGGAGAGCAATTACCGCTCGGCGCAGAGTGCCTTCGAATCATCGCGCGACGCGTTTAATGTCATAGAGCAACGTTTTGAAGTAGGCCTCGTAAATTCTATCGACTTCAATCAGGCGCAAACTGACAGGAATACCAAGGAATTTGATCTGATACAGGCTAAGTACAACCTTCTCTTTAGAAACAAGATCATAGACTTTTATCTTGGTAAAGCGCTAACATTTTAACAACACAAAACTTATATAGATTAATAAGTGGTCCGCCGACCATCAACATAAATATCTCTAAAAATGGCAAAAAAGAAAAACCTCACGAAGTACTTGATCATCGGTGGAATTATTTTGGTAATTCTAGCCATAACAGGCAAAAAACTTGGCTGGTTTGGCAAAGGCGACCTGACGCAGATAGCTACTGAAAAAGCGGAGCAAAGAAGCCTCATCGAAACAGTATCAGCAAGCGGCAAGGTGCAGCCCGAGATTGAAGTAAAGCTAAGTTCTGAAGTTTCAGGAGAAATTGTAGAACTCGCTATTAAAGAAGGGGACGTGGTTAAAAAAGGACAGCTCCTCTGTAAGATCAGACCGGATATTCTTGAGTCAGGATATAATAGAACGGTGGCCTCCCTGAATACGCAGAAAGCAACGCTCGCGGGATCGGAGCTACAGTTAAAGCAAGCTGAAGCGACCTTTAAAAACACTGAAGCAAGCTATAAGAGAAGTGCGGAACTATACAAACAAAAAGTACTTTCGGCTGCTGAATATGACGCCGCACAATCGCAGTACTTTAGTGCCAAAGCTAATCTTGAAGGATTAAAGCAAAACATCATCGGTTCCAGATATGGCGTACAACAAGCGGAAGCGGTAGTGAAAGAAGCTGCGGATAACCTTGCAAGAACAACCATTTACGCTCCTGTGGACGGTGTTATATCGCTACTTTCTGTTGAATTGGGTGAACGCGTTGTGGGAACAGCACAAATGGCAGGTACCGAGATTATGCGTATCGCCAATATGAACAGCATGGAGGTGAATGTTGATGTAAATGAAAATGATATCACCCGCGTAAAAACCGGCAACGCCGCGGATATCGAAGTAGACGCCTTCCAGGGAAAGAAGTTCAAAGGTACGGTTACTGAAATCGCGAGCTCAGCAAAAGTTACGGGCACAACATCTGCCGAACAGGTGACTAATTTTACGGTTAAGGTGCGCATTCTTCCAGACTCATACAAAGAGCTGTTAGCGAATAATACAACAAGCGCGTCTCCGTTCAAACCCGGATTATCCGCAACAGTCGATATTCAAACGCAAAACGCGCGCGGACTGGCTGTGCCTATTCAATCTGTGACTACCCGTACTGACGAGCAAGATCAAAAGACTGACGACAGTAAGAAGAAAAAGGATCAGAAAACCCCCGCTCAGGAATGTGTATTCGTTTTGCAAAAAGATGGAACGGTAAAACAGGTAAACGTAAAAACGGGCATCCAGAATGATACGTATATCCTGGTAAGTCAGGGATTAAAAGTGGGAGACGAAATTGTGTCGGCTCCTTTTTCGGCGATCTCCAAAACGTTGAAAAATGGCGATAAGGTCGAAAAAGTAAGCAAAGACAAATTATTTGAAGCCAAAAAATAAGCATAGGGCTAATTGACCTCACACTGATAAACGGATTTATTTTAGTAAACTTGTCCCGAACAAAAGTTCGGGACTTTTTTATGGATAATACCGCAAAAGTAGCTGTCATTGGTGGGGGAAGTTGGGCAACCGCAAACATTAAAATGCTTTTAGACAATAGAACTCCAAAGGAGATCTTCTGGTGGATGCGTAATGTTACGGCAATAGATCATTTAAAGAAATATGGACATAATCCTAATTACCTTAGTGCCACTGAACTACGTGTTCCATCGGAGAATATAAGTGACGACCTGGAGGGGATTATTACGAAAGCCGATATGATCCTATTAAACGTGCCCGCGGCATTTTTGAAGGATGTGCTAAGCAGGGTGCCAGCAAAAGCTTTTAAGGGCAAGAAGATAATCTCGGCAATAAAGGGCTTCGTTCCCGACGAAAACATGATCGTTGGAGAGTTCATGAACAAGTGTTACGATATACCGCTTAAGGACATCGTTGTATTAAGCGGGCCCTGCCACGCGGAAGAGGTAGCACTGGAAAAACTGTCATATCTGACCATAGCCTCCGGCGATACTGAATTAGCCGCTCAATTTGCCGGCCTGATCAATACCCGCTATATAAAAACTAACGTTTCTGATGACATATACGGTACTGAATATGCCGCTGTGCTCAAGAATATCTATGCCGTTGCCAGTGGTATTTGTAACGGTCTGGGTTATGGCGACAACTTCCAGTCGGTGCTCATCTCGAATGCTATACGTGAAATCCTGAATTTTGTAAACGCTGTACATCCCATAGACCGTGATATTAAAGAGTCGGCGTATCTGGGAGACCTTTTGGTAACAGCATACTCGCAGTTTAGCAGAAACAGGCTTTTTGGCAATATGATTGGTAAAGGATATACTGTTAAATCTGCACAGCTGGAAATGAATATGGTGGCGGAAGGCTACTATGCATCAAACAGCCTCCATCAAATTAATAAGAACCACAAAGTTCCCATGCCAATCTGCCGCGCGGTATATGCTATTCTTTATGAACAGCATTCTCCACACATTGAAATGACACTCCTTGCTGATCAGCTTTCCTAAAAACAAAGCTATTTGGTATTCGTTATATCTGTTACAAAGGATTATAATTAATACCAGATTATGAAAAAGATAATTGGACTGGGAATTGGAGCCGGCATTGCTGCCGCAGCAGTATGTGCCCTTCTATATAGACGAAAAGACGGCAGTCGTCTTGCTGACAATCTTGCCGACTCGGCAAGAAGCGTAGGTAATAGGGTAAAAGATTATACTCAGCAAATTAAAGCGCGATTATTACATCATGTGAAAGGCCCCAATGGGGAAGATGTATTTATAGATATGTACGATCGCCAGTTTTATGAGAATTCAGACGGCCATCGTGTTTATCTGGAAGAATAACAGAGAACGTCATTACTATGTTCTAAAAACAAGGGCCGACTGCTAAACGCAACCGGCCCTTTTTTATATTAAATTGTCGATAACAAGTATTACCAACGCTTGTTGCGTTTTTCGCGATCGCCAGATGAATGGCGACTTCCGCCTTCACGACGCTCGGATCTGCCACCGCCGTTTCCGGAGAAATCACGGAAACCACCGCGTTCGCCTCTGGATCCGCGATCAGATCTACCACCTTCACGACGTGAATATCCGCCGCTACGGCCACGACCACCTTCACGACCTCCACCGTCACGGTCGCCTGCTAGCTCTATACGAACCTGACGACCCTGAAAATCAACATCCTTAAAGTTATTCTGAACAGTTTCAGCTACATCGTTATCTACCTCAAAGAAGGTGTATACGCCTTTAAGATCAATTTTACCGATAGATTTTCCGCTGATACGAGCATGGTTACAAATAAATCCAAGCATATCACCACGGGTAAACTCGTCTACGGAACCCAAATTGATAAATAATCTGGTATAATCACTCCGCACACCATTGCGAGGGAACCGCTCAGCACGCTGACGATCATCATTTGCCGGAGCATTGAGATCTGGAGCTTCCTTGTAATAATCCAGGAATCTGTTAAACTCAAGGGATGCAAAACGCTTAATGATCTCATCCTTACTCATCTCACCAAACTCAGCCATAATACGAGGCATGTAAGGCTCAATAAGTTCTTCGTTTACATCTACGTGATGTACGCGGTGAACCAGGGCAAATAACTGCTTTTCGCAAACGTCAAAACCATTAGGAACGTCAACTTTGGTAAATTTCTTACCGATAACACGTTCGATCTGACGTATCTTTCCCAGCTCCTTAGCGTGAATGATTGAGATAGAAACACCTGAACGGCCAGCACGTGCTGTACGACCACTACGGTGTGTATAGTTCTCAATTTCGTCAGGTAGCGAGTAGTTGATAACGTGAGTTACATTGTTTACGTCAATACCACGAGCGGCAACGTCAGTTGCGATAAGAAGCTGTAAGCTCTTGTCGCGATAACGCTTCATTACCTTATCTCGTTGTTGCTGTGATAGATCGCCATGCAAAGAATCAGCGTTATAGCCATCCTTGATGAGCGACTCTGCGATCTCTTGTGTTTCTACCTTAGTACGACAGAACACGATTCCGAAGATCTCCGGATTAAAATCAACAATACGTTTAAAGGCCGCGTATTTGTTATGCGCACGCACAACATAATATTCGTGATCAATATTGGCGTTACCTGTATTCTGCTTTCCTACAGTCAGCTCGAAAGGATCAGTCATATACTTTTTCGATATACGACGAACCTCAGAGGGCATAGTTGCAGAGAAAAGCCATGTTTTCTTTTCTTCGGGGGTTGTAGATAAGATGGAATCTATATCTTCCTGAAAGCCCATGTTGAGCATTTCATCAGCCTCATCGAGGACTACGTAACGTACCTTAGAGAAATCAATGGCATTACGTCCGATGATATCGAGCATACGACCCGGCGTAGCAACAACAATCTGCACACCGCGTCTAATCTGGCGTAGCTGATCTGAAATACTTGCACCGCCATATACAGCGACAACATGAACGTTAGGAATATTCTTAGAATAGTTCTTCAGGTCGCTTGCTATTTGCAAACAGAGTTCTCTTGTAGGGCATAATACAAGTGCCTGAGGAATGTTGGAAGAGAAGTCAATTAATTCTAACAAAGGAAGACCAAAAGCAGCAGTCTTCCCCGTGCCGGTTTGGGCTAATCCGACAAAATCGTTGCTGCCAGACAGTAGAACAGGTATAGACTGTTCCTGGATCGGTGTGGGATTTTCAAATCCCAGTTCAGAAATGGCATTAACAATATCATGACGGATTCCCAGATTACTAAATGGGTTCATGATAACAATAAAAAAACCGGCGGTATTGCCGGTACGCCGCAAAGATACGAATATTATTGAATATATAAAACCAAAGTACCTTTCTTAACGCAAGCGTTCGGCAGACTTGATCAATTTTTCGTCATTTCTAATAGCTCTGATCGCCAGAATTAAAAATAAAATCGCCAGACATGGCAGAATTACCCCAATGCCATAGTTCTGAAGCTGCAATGAGATATCGCCGATGACCTCTTTTGAGGTCTGTGCCAACCAGAAACTGAATGCTAAAACGAGCACGATATTAAGATATGAGAGTTTAATCTGCAATTTCCGGTCTTTAAAGAAGAAGATGATAATAAAGGGAATCAATCCTAAGATTACAGTGGCAATGGTAAGCGCCATAAAACCGTTGGTTTGAACCACCTGCCCTCCTACATTTTCATATACCCCTGTTACCTTAATAGCCTTGGCAGTGCCCGCGGCGTTAAGTATCTGAAGATAAGGAAACAAAAAAAGCGCGAAAATTACTGTGGTGGTCAGAAACAACCAAACTGTTTGTATTCTTTGTATCATAACTCGATTTTTTGTGTATCGTCTGGATTTTTAATGGCTCTAAAATACAAATAAAACCGGCATATACGACTCTCTCCACTTCCTGGTATCGTTTATGTATTTAATCAGACGACAAATGCAAGATGTATAAATTTTATATAAGTTTGGACTGTGACTGAAATAAAACGTTATTTTCTAGAGCTATCTTATGATGGCACCAAGTACCACGGCTGGCAGGCCCAACCCAATGCCGTAACAGTTCAGGAAATGCTCGATAAAGCACTTTCAACAATCCTGCGTCAATCAATTGAGACGGTAGGCTGTGGACGCACAGACGCAGGTGTGCATGCAAGCCAGTTCTTCGCGCATTTTGACGGACCCGCGGATCTTGAACACAAAAGCTCCTTTCTGACGGGTCTAAACGCGCTGCTTCCATTCGATATTGCAATAAGTAAGGTTCATGCTGTGGAAAATGACGCTCACGCGCGATTCGATGCGACCAAACGCTCGTATCAATATCATGTACATTTCAACAAGAATCCCTTTAAACATGGATACTCCTGGCTTCTCCGGGATATTCCCGATGTTTCAGCCATGAATGCGGCAGCGGCAATCATTATGGAATATACCGATTTCAGTTGTTTCAGCAAGTCAAACACGCAGGTGTTCACCAACAATTGTAAGATCACCAACGCTCAATGGTCAACGACCAACGAGGGTCTGGTATTTCATATCTCCGCGGATCGTTTCCTGAGAAATATGGTTCGGGCCATCGTAGGAACGCTACTTTTAGCAGGCAATAACACACTTAATGAGTCGCAACTACGCGATATCATTGAAAGTAAAAACAGATCTAAAGCCGGTACCTCTGTACCTGCATGCGGTTTGTATCTTACAGAGATTATTTATCCCTATTTATAAAAGACGGTATCTGTATACCGCAAGCATACTTAAATACATAGTTTATGAGTAATAAAAGTGAAGAGAATAGCAAAGCTGCTATCGTTAACGAGAATTCGTTAAAATTCCTGGAAAGCTACATTAATAACCCCTCTCCTACCGGTTTTGAATGGGAAGGACAAATGCTATGGCTTAATTATATTAAACCATTCGTTGACGATTATTTCGTCGATAACTACGGCACCGCTGTCGCTGTCGTTAATCCGGAAGCGGCTTACAAGGTTGTTATCGAGGCACATTCAGATGAGATATCCTGGTTCGTTAATTACATTTCAAAGGATGGCCTTATCTATGTAATCAGAAATGGTGGCTCGGATCATCAGATAGCGCCATCAAAGCGCGTAAACATACATACTGATAAAGGCATCGTGAAAGGACTCTTCGGATGGCCCGCAATACATACTCGTAATGGTGAAAAAGAAGAGAATCCTACTCTTAAAAATATTTTCATTGACTGCGGATGTACTAGTCAGGAAGAAGTGGAAGCCTTGGGCATACATGTAGGAAATGTAATTACCTACGAAGATGAATTTATGATCCTTAACGATCGCTATTATGTGGGTCGCGCATTGGACAATCGCGTAGGAGGCTTCATGATTGCGGAGGTTGCCAGGCTGTTGAAGGAGAATAATAAGCAACTCCCCTTTGGTCTGTATATCGTTAACGCGGTGCAGGAAGAGGTGGGTTTAAGGGGTGCTGAAATGATCGCACACCGCATCAAGCCTAACCTGGCGATTGTTACCGATGTTACTCATGATACACAAACGCCTATGATCAATAAGGTAACACAAGGCGACCTGGCTTGTGGCAAGGGCCCTGTTCTTTCATATGCACCATCCGTACATACTGCTTTTAATAAACTTCTTGTGAAAGTGGCCCAGGATCAGGATATACCATTCCAACGCCAGGCTTCATCTCGTTGGACGGGTACTGACACTGATGCATTTGCTTACTCTAATGAAGGGGTGGTATCTGCTTTAATTTCCCTACCGTTGCGTTATATGCATACTACGGTAGAAATGGTTCACAAAGAAGACGTAGATAATGTTATACGCTTGATTTACGAAGCATTGCTGACGATTGAAAGCGGACAGGACTTCAGATATTTCAAATAAATCAGAAAACATTCGCCAGCGTTGTAATCACTCGAACACAAGACGATTTACTACTGATGAGTAAAATCTCTTAAAAAAGGGAGCATTCACAATAACGAGCGATATAGATCGTTTTAACAACATAGGTTTTCTTCAAATGAAAAAGGCAGTGTGATTTCCCTACACTGCCTTTTTCTCATTTTGGAACATACTCTCCGGGAGCAACATTTCTCTAATTCGCCGCAAATGCTAATTACTGCTACTTTCCTTATGGTCGTCAAGAGTTATCGTAAAATCCAATACAGAATTGGCGGGTATCCCACCGCTTGCCTGCGGACCGTATGCGTAAACAGATGGAATTAGCAATCGGATTTTGCCGCCTTTACCAATTTTAGGAATACCTATCTGCCAGCCCGCGATAAGTCCCCCCAAAGGATATTCTTTAATTGTTCCCGCATCAAAGTCTCTACCGTTCAACAGACGTCCTGCGTACGTAGCGGTAATGAGTGTACTTCCCTTATATTCGGGCTTTTCTGCCCCAGGATCACTTATCGAGTAATATACTCCAGTGCTATCTCGTCGCATATCTTCAATATTATTAGCAGCGATAAACTCTTTAATCAATAGCTCATCTGCGGCTAACTGCGCAACAGGGTCGTAAGATTCGACTTTCTTACAGGAGCTTGCCAACGCAATAATAAAGGCAAAACAAACAAGTAATCTTCTTTTCATATATAACCAGAATTAGTGAATAAAACCGAAGATAATAGTTTAGGAATTAAAAATCATACATCGCTGCCCGAACAGAATTTAAGAATTTGTAAATTTTTTAAAACAATAACTAACATACCGCAGTTTACATGTCTAGAATATTTAACACATCTACGAAAATGAAAAGAACATTCACTCTCTTTATTGCTACCATTTTGGTATGCATAACGGGCTACACCTATGGCCAGAAACGCGCTGCGACTAACGGCTATAGAACAGCTGTTGGTTTACGTCTTGATTTAGGCGACGGCGGCACAGGTGTGGGTCCAAACGTTAAGCATTTCTTCAATGCGAATAGCGCTATTGACGGTGCTCTTTTATTTTATGACGGGGGCATCAGCCTTGAGGCTGATTACGAGTATAACCAACCCATAGCCGGAGCTGCCGGTTTAAATTGGTATGTGGGCGTAGGTCCTGAATTACTTTTCCCTGAGCATGGCGATACAGGCTTCGCTATCAGACCTAATGTTGGTCTTGAATTTACGCCGCCAACGGTTCCATTGAATTTCGGATTCGACTGGCGACCACGATTCCTGCTAACTCCTGATTCCGACACTAACGCCGGAAGATTCGGACTAAGCATTCGATACGCATTCTAAATTGTATTTGATAAATTTGATTTCTTAGACAGCTCCCCATGAGCTGTCTTTTTTTTGCATCATCTGAACCCTAAGATAAATGACACATAAGTGCCACGTAGTGGCCGAAGCTATTTCAGCAAAGAAATGTTTTTTTATTTTTGGCGTAATAATAAAATTACAATGAAAAAAATACTCTATTACTTCTGCTTAATCTTCTTCCTGGCCTTAGCAAGTACCTTTACGGCAAAAGCACAGTACAAAAATGCTGCGGGTGTAAGAATCGGCGACTATTCCGGAATTACTTTTAAAACATTTGTTACGCAATCAGACGCTTTAGATTTTTCGCTTGGCTTTAGGAATACCAGTTCATATAACGCGGTTCGCTTAACTGGCCTTTATGAAATTCACGATGCTGTGAGCCCTGAACTACCCGGATTAAACTGGTACTATGGAGGAGGTATTTCAATTGGTGGTATAGATTATAAAGTCATCGACAAAAACAAGTTCCTCCTGAGCGGAGATGGTGTTCTTGGTTTAGATTATACCTTTGATGGAGCGCCTATAAATTTGTCGCTGGATTGGAAACCGGCACTACAAGTAGCGCCGGATACCGACTTTAAAGCCGGACAATTCGGTTTTTCTATAAGAATTACCTTTTAGATATTCCTACATGCATGCTATCTTGTTTACACGGGTAGCATGCCTTCCACCTTCGAATGCGGTTTCAAGAAATGTCTTTACAATAGCACAAGCCTGATCCTTTGAAATAAATCGCGCCGGAATGCATACGACATTCGCATTATTATGCTGACGTGCGAGAGATGCAATTTCCTCAGTCCAACAGATAGCAGCCCTAATGCCCTGATGTTTATTGGCAGTGATTGCTACGCCATTGGCGCTGCCACAAACCAAAATCCCAAATGTGAACGTTCCCTCTTCCACTGCCGACGCTACAGGATGAGCAAAATCAGGGTAATCCGCAGAATCCGCACTGTAGGCGCCAAAGTCCTTAACCTCATAACCGGCAAGAAACTCGCGCAGTAATTCTTTGAATTCGAACCCGGCATGGTCAGAGCCAATTGCAATTGAAATATTTTTATCCATTATCAATATGTATTTGAAAAATCCCGGCAGATCTGCAACGAGCGGCGATCGCATCGATACTTAAGCATTACCCAGATTACCGTACAAACATCGGTATAATCTATAGATATTAAAAATTACGTGGGGTATGCATCAACGACTTATTTCGTTTACGCTCTATCCGCGCTGAAATGATAATACTCACTTCATAAAGCAGGAATAAAGGGAAAGCTACCGTAAGCATTGTTAAGATATCTGGCGTGGGCGTAATGATAGCCGCGATGATCAGAATAACCACAATGGCATAACGCCGGGTGGATCGCATGAACCGCGGCGTAAGTAAGCCTAATCGCGACAGTATATAAACCACTATTGGTAGCTCAAACACAATACCTGCCCCTAACGTCAACGTAGCAACGGAAGAAAGGTACGAGTCTATTGTAATCTGGTTAAGGATCACATCGCTTACGCGATAATTGGCAAGAAAGGTAATTGATAAAGGAGCAATAATAAAATACCCGAATAAAATACCCAACAGGAATAAAAAACTGGAGTAAAAGACAAAGCCACTCGCGGAACTCTTTTCTCTATCAGTAAGTCCGGGTTTTATAAAGCGCCAAACCTCGAAAAGAAGATAAGGGAATCCCATGATAACACCAGCCAGCAGTGACGAGTTTATCTGTAAAGTAAACTGGCCTGCCATCTGCGTGTTGATAATGTTAAAATTTATCTCACGAATACAGTACCCATCCGGAAGATGAAAACGTTCCGCCAATTGGCACATCATCCGGTAAGTCCAAAAAGAGGGGCTCTTAGGCCCCAGAATGATTTTATCGAAGATAAAGTCGTAATAAGTGAAAGCAAGGGAAGTAAAGATGACGATGGCTATGGCCGACCTTATGAGATGCCAACGAAGCACTTCAAGGTGCTCGAAGAATGACATCTCGGCTTCAAGGTTCTTTCCTTTGCGCTTGAACGAGTCAAACAAGCCCCCTCCCTTATTTTCGCTCATTATATTTATCTATTAAAGTTCGTAGTATTCGAAGCTCTCCATAAATTTCGTGGTGAAATTCCCTGCCTTGAAGTTAGGATCACGCATTAATTGAATATGGAAAGGAATAGTTGTTTTAATACCTTCGATAACAAACTCGCTTAAAGCTCGCTCCATGGTAGAAAGCGCCTCTTCACGTGTTTGGCCCGTACAGATTACCTTGGCAATCATAGAGTCGTAGTTCGGAGGTATTACATATCCGGCGTAAACGTGGGTATCCACGCGCACCCCATGACCACCCGGAGAATGGAAAATGGTAATCTTTCCAGGCGAAGGACGGAAACCATTCGCTGGATCTTCAGCATTTATGCGGCATTCGATAGCATGCTTTGCGGGAAGATAATTTCTTCCGGAAATAGGCACGCCAGAGGCTACACGAATCTGCTCTTTGATAAGATCGTAGTTGATGACCTCCTCTGTAACCGGATGTTCTACCTGGATACGAGTATTCATTTCCATGAAGTAGAAATTACGGTGTTTATCAACAAGGAATTCTATGGTACCAGCACCTTCATAGTTTACAGCCTGGGCGCCTTTAATAGCGGCCTCACCCATACGAATGCGCAGATCTTCAGTCATAAATGGAGAAGGGGATTCTTCCACGAGCTTCTGGTGACGACGCTGAATTGAGCAGTCGCGCTCTGACAAATGACATACAGTACCGTATTGATCACCAATGACCTGAATTTCTATATGGCGTGGATCTTCAACGAATTTCTCCATATAGATACCATCATTGCCAAATGCGGCGCCAGCTTCAGCACGCGCGGAATCCCAGGCATTTTCAAAGTCCTCGTCTTTCCACACGATACGCATACCGCGACCACCACCTCCGGCTGTGGCCTTTAGAATTACAGGATAGCCAATGCCATTTGCAAGTTCTATTCCCTCGGCGATATCTTTAAGCAAACCATCGGAACCTGGAATAGTTGGCACACCAGCCTCCTTCATGGTTTCCTTTGCGGAAGCCTTATCTCCCATGGCATTGATCTGCTCAGGTGTGGCGCCAATAAACTTGATGTTATAGTCGCGACAAATAGCGGAAAAACGAGCATTCTCTGAAAGGAAGCCGTATCCGGGATGAATAGCATCAGCGTTAGTAAGCTCGGCAGCGGAAATAATGTTCGGAATATTAAGATATGAATCTTTGCTGGGCGGCGGACCAATACACACGGCCTCGTCAGCAAATCTAACATGCAAACTCTCACGATCGGCAGTAGAATAGACTGCAACAGTCTTAATTCCCATCTCCTTGCATGTGCGGATAATCCTTAAAGCAATCTCTCCGCGGTTTGCAATTAATATCTTCTTTAACATAATTTTGTTTTTACATTGAAAATTAGCTACATCCGATGATGATACCTACACAAGATCGGAATATTATAGCTTAAAAACAGGTCTGAAATATAACTATTGTTGAAAGAACTATAACAGCAGAAATAGCATACGCTATTAAACACCTCTTCTGACCTATGTTAAGGTGTTTGCTGTGCTATAAAAGAACATTTCGTCTTTATGCAAAAGCCTGATTCCCCATCATCAGCTAATGCCGAAATACATAGCGTTATCGCAATTATCCCGACCAGCTCATATTGAGGAAAACTCTCACATAAAAGCACAAAAAAGTGCAAGCAACGGCATGCCTGAACGGCTACCGATGCTTGCACTTAACAATTATCTTTATGCAGGTTCAACCAGAAATAATGGCTGATCGTACTCAACTGGACTTGAATTATCAACAAGGATCTTAACGATGCGTCCGGCAACATCAGATTCAATTTCGTTGAATAACTTCATAGCCTCAACAATACAAAGTACCTGACCTGGCTTAATCTCATCACCTACATTCACGTAGTTAGCCTTATCAGGACTTGCAGAACGATAAAAAGTTCCGATCATTGGAGATTTGATGGTGATGTACTTAGAGGTATCGTCAGCCTCAGCAGCCTTCGCAGGAGCTGCAGCTGGTGCCGCTGCCACCGCAGCTACCGGAGCAGCTACAACAGGAGCAAGCTGTTGCGTCGGAATTGTCGCGTTTACGACAGTCGGCGTCATACCTGTTTTGATAGTAATCTTAAAATCTTTCTCCTCAATAGAAACCTCATTTACTCCCGACTTGGAAACAAATCTGATGAGTTCCTGAACCTGTTTAATATCCATATTTGATTTTTAGGTTATTTGCGTCGTCTGTAAAGTTCATAAATAAAACATTAAAAGCAATTTTCAAATTTTATCTATGCCCCAAAGACTGAAAATCGCACCTTAATATTTTTTTCTATCTAACGTTTCACAAAGAAACATTGCAATAAGAACTCTATAATTTTATGTTTAATAAGCCCATTTAATGTATACGGCTCCCCAGGTAAAACCACCGCCAAAAGCAGCAAGGATAAGATTATCACCCTTTTTCAGTTTCCCTTCCCATTCCCATAAACATAATGGCACCGTTGCGTTGGTAGTATTTCCGAAACGGTCAATATTAACCATAACTTTCTCCGCAGGCAATCCCGCTCTTGAAGCTGTCGCGTCAATAATGCGCTTGTTGGCTTGATGCGGAACTAACCAGGCGATATCATCAGCTGTAAGACCATTACGTTCAATGACCTCTGCCGCAACATCAGCCATATTCGTTACAGCCGCGCGGAACACCGCCTGACCTTCCTGATGCACAGCATGCAGGTGATTGTCAACAGTCTCATGACTTGCCGGCATCAATGATCCTCCGGCACGCATATATAAAAAGTCGCGACCGGCGCCATCGCTCTTCAGCTCAGCGTCCAGGATTCCGAAGCCCTCTTCATTAGGCTCCAGCAGTGCGGCCCCACAACCGTCACCGAAAAGAATACAAGTCGCTCGATCCGTATAGTTTACGACCGAAGACATTTTATCTCCGCCAACCACGAGCACCTTTTTATGTTTCCCTGATTCAATAAACTGAGCTCCAGTAGTCAAACCGTAAAGAAATCCAGAGCATGCGGCCTGCAGGTCAAACCCCCAGGCATTCTTAGCACCGATTTTATCGGCCAGAATGTTAGCAGTTGCCGGAAATGGCATATCGGGCGTTGAAGTTGTGAAAATGATCAAATCGATTTCGTCAGCTCCAATCCCTCTTTTCTCCAAAAGTCCCTGAACGGCTTTCGCACCCATATCAGAGGTAGCAAGGCCTTCTCCTTTAAGAATTCGACGTTCTCTGATGCCGGTACGTGAAACGATCCACTCATCATTGGTCTCAACCATTCCTTCGAGCTCCTTATTTGTAAGGATGTAATCGGGAACATAACCATTTACCGCTGTTATTGCAGCATGTATCTTTTGCATTATTCTATAAGAATTATTTAAAAGCAGAAGTAATCTTATCCACCAGTCTGGTAGTAATCATGCTTCTTGAAAGTAAGATCATATTTTTAATAGCCTCCGGATTTGAAATACCATGACCAATAATTATCGGAGCATTCACACCCAAAATAGGGCTACCTCCATATTGTTCATAATTAAAACGCTCAAAAAACTCGTCCTTAAACCCTTTGCGCTTGGTAAGCTCATAGAAGGTCTCAGCGAGTTTAAGCATTACATTTCCGGTGAAGCCATCGCAGACAATCACGTCAGCCTTTTCATTAAACAGATCACGCCCCTCCACATTTCCAACAAAGTTGAACATGTTTGACTCTTTCATCAACGGATGCGTAGCCTGCATTAATAAATTGCCCTTCTCCTCTTCTTCACCGATATTTACAAGTCCAACCTTAGGATTGTTTATGCCAAGAATATTCTCAGCAAAAAGGCTTCCTAAAACTCCAAATTGAAGAAGGGTATCGGGTTTACAATCGGCATTAGCACCCACGTCAAGCATGATGCCGTAACCTTTTTTAAGTTTGGGTACTACTGTTGAAATAGCAGGGCGTATTACACCTGGAATGGTTTTCACGCTAAACATGGCCCCAACCAACATCGCACCGGTATTACCGGCCGATGAGAAAGAATCTATCTTCTTTTCTTTCAGCAATTTAAACCCTACAGAAATACTCGAGTCTGGTTTCTGTGTAATTGCCTTAGTTGGAGATTCTCCCATGCCTACGACCTGCGTGGTATGCACAAATTCGAAATTATCAGGATTAAAATCCTGCTTTTCGATAATTGCAAGAGCCTGATCCTTATCTCCGATAAGAACCAGTTTCTGGTGCGGGTCTAAGACTTTAAAGGCTGCAATTGCTCCCAAAACGGTGGCTTCGGGAGCAAAGTCTCCGCCCATTATATCTAAGCCAATTTTCATGCTAGAAAATTACCTTACGCGATAGAAGTATTTTCAACAACGAGTTTTCCGTTGTAGTAAAGATTACCATCAACATTATATGCGTGGTGCGGACGGTGTACTGCACCGGTAGCCTGGCAAGTTGACAGAGCTGGCGCTTCAGCTTTATAATGAGTTCTTCTCTTATCGCGTCTTGATTTGGACATTTTGCGTTTTGGATGTGCCATCTTCCTGTTTTTTTAATTATTTGTTTTTTATATTCTTCAGTGCCTCCCATCTCGGATCCACACTGCTTTGTTCTTGTTCCTCATGATCACCCGATAACTGTGACAGCTTCTCAAGCATCTCTTTGTCGCAACCCTTGGAGTTCCCCTCATCATCACATCGATTAAAGAACGGAACCGCCAGCGTAATATATTCATATATAAGCGTAGCGACGTTTATCTCATGCTCATTTCGCGCAAGAATGATAATCTCTTCAGTATCGTCTTCAAGATCTTCATCATCACTAAACTTAACAATCTGCCTTTCCTGCAAACTTACCGTCACCGGCATCGATGAAAGACATACATCACAATTCACATCAATGCTTCCATTTATATTGAATTGCAACACAAGCATTGTCTCTTGCTTATCAAGCTCCAGTTCTACCTTCAATGCGCCGTTTTTCACTAGCGAGTATTCATACTCCGCAAAAAAACGATCATCAATATCGTATTCAAACTGATGCTTACCTAATTTCAACCCGCTATACGATACGCGGTATTCTTTTAACGATTTCAAAGCACGGCAATTGAGCCTGCAAAAATAGATAAAATAATGATACTGAAAAAGTTTTTTTCTTTTTCGGAACTTACTACTTCAGTCGCCTAATGCAGGGAGTTAACACTATTATAAATAACCTGGACTTATGCTATAAATTACCCGGCTCAGAAAAGAAGACATTTCCCTGAATCTTTCCTGAGCAAAACATTCAGCTAATCGCGATCTCTCGACAGCTTGCTAACCTTCAAAGGATTTGCTGTAAGCTCCTCAAGCTCTCTACGTCGTTTAACGATATTGATGGCTTCAAAAAGCGCCGCTCGGAAAGAACTCTCCGAAGCAACATTCTTCCCGGCAATATCATATCCCGTGCCATGGTCGGGCGAGGTGCGTACAAAAGGCAAGCCTGCGGTAAAGTTAACACCATCATAGAATGCGATGTATTTAAAAGGTATAAGCCCCTGATCATGGTACATCGCCAGTACCGCGTCAAACTTCTTATGGGAGCCATTTGCGAAAAACCCATCCGCCGCGTAAGGTCCAAATGCAAAAATTCCTTTTTGATTTGCTTCCTGTATCGCAGGAATGATCACTTCCGCTTCCTCATTCCCAATCAGACCGTTGTCGCCAGCATGCGGGTTAAGGCCCAGGACAGCAATCTTCGGCTTCTGAATCCAGAAGTCCGTTTTAAGGCTGTGGTTCATCAACGCGAGCTTCGAAATAATACCCTCCTTTGTGATCTTTCCGGCAACTTGCGCTAAAGGCACATGGCCTGTAACAACGCCGACCCGCAGATCATCACTAATTAAGAACATCAATGAATCTGCCGCTCCTGCCTTGCTCTGTATATATTCTGTATGTCCCGCGAAGCGAAAATCATCACTCTGAATATTATTTTTATTAATTGGAGCGGTCACCAGCGCATCAATTTCACCAGCGACAAGATCTGCCACAGCTTTATCTAAAGAAAGGAAGGCGTACTTGCCTCCTATTTCATTTGCTACCCCCGGCTCGATTTTCACATCCTCCTCCCAACAGTTGATCATATTGGCACGTTTGTGATTCGCCAACTCCGCTTTTGCAATAACATTGAAGCTGAAATCCCCTAAGGAAAGCGCTTTCCGATAAAATGAAGCTACTTTAGTATTACCATATACAACCGGCGTGCAATAGTCGTTTATAACGCTATTTGACAATGTTTTGAGTATCACCTCTAAGCCAATACCGTTAATATCACCTATAGATATGCCAACCTTTATCTTTTCGCTCATAGTATGTTTACTTTCTAAAAAACACTAATTAATGTGTCTTATAAGGCGCAAAGTACGCAATTTATACGAATTATGCTGAGCGCTCAAACGATCAACAGTTGCCTCAGACAACCCAGCGCCACACCTGCACGACACCGGTTTATAATTTATGTTTATCTTCGCATAAAAAATTCCGGCTTAGAACGCGGCGATCGCCGACGTTACACCGTAAATAAGAGAAGAATGGTTCGTGCTAAAAAACATCTGGGTCAACATTTCCTTACCGATAAAAACATTGCCTCCAAAATCGTTGAGGCGCTGCGCCCGGAAGGAAAATTCAGTAAGGTATTGGAAGTTGGTCCGGGAATGGGTATCCTGTCAGATTTTCTTTTACAACATACCGACTACGAAACAAGTCTTATAGATCTGGATACAGAATCGTACGAGTTTCTGAACAATAAGTACCCTCAATTAGGATCCCGACTAATAAACGGCGACTTCCTTGAGCTCGATTTCAGCAAGCTTTTTGATAACCAGGTGGCCGTTATTGGAAATTTTCCGTACAACATCTCTTCGCAGATCCTTTTCAAAATCCTCGATAACAGACAGCAGATCCCCCAGGTGGTCGGCATGTTCCAGAAAGAGGTCGCAGAACGTTGCACAGCGACACCAGGATCAAAAGATTACGGCATCCTCAGCGTATTCGTGCAGGCATATTATCAAGTTGAATATTTATTTACGGTAAAAGCCGGCGTATTTAACCCACCACCCAAAGTCCTGTCGGCCGTGATTCGACTCACAAGAAACCAAACTACTGAGCTTAATTGTGATGAAGCTTTTTTCTGGAAAGTCGTAAAGGCAGGCTTCAACCAACGACGCAAAACTCTTCGCAACGCTTTGTCGGTTCTTGTACCGAAAGATAAAATGGGAGACGACCCGGTGTTCGAGCTCCGCGCGGAGCGCCTGAGTGTTGAAGATTTTGTAAACCTTACCAATCTTCTAAAAGGTAAAGCTTAGTATTATAACAACATGCTAAAAATTCTTATTGCTGATAAACTACACCCCGCTTTCAAAGAGCGTGCTGAATCTTTGGGATATTCGGTAGATAACAGACCTGATATTACTCGCGAAGAAACTCTTGATATTATTGAGAATTACCATGGCCTGGCTATCCGCACTAAGTTCCGAATAGATACAGAGATCATAGACCGCGCAAAACTGTTAACATTCATTGCAAGAGCAGGAGCAGGCATGGACAATATTGACGAAAGCGCTGCCCGGCAACGAAACATACACTGCATCAATGCCCCGGAGGGTAACCGCGACGCGGTTGGAGAACATGCTGTAGGTATGTTACTCACCCTGATGAATAATCTTAAGAAAGCAGACCTTGAAGTTAGACGTCAGATCTGGGACCGCGAGGGCAACCGCGGAACGGAACTGAAAGGAAAAACCGTAGCCATTATAGGCTATGGCTTCATGGGTTCTAGCTTTGCGGAGAAACTACAAGGGTTCGGGGTGAACGTCATTGCCTATGACAAATACAAAACCGGCTTCAGCAACGCCCTTGTCAAAGAGGTAAGCATGGAGGAAGTTGTCAAACAAGCAGACATCCTCAGCTTACACACCCCTCTCACCCGAGAAACAAGGGGCATGGTAAATGAAGAATATTTATTCCACTTCCGAAAGCCCATCATCCTGCTGAACACCTCCCGCGGAGAAGTTCTCGATACGGCAGCTCTTTTACAGGCCGTACGCTCGGGCAGAGTAACGTCCGCGGGTCTTGATGTACTGGAAACCGAGAAGTTCCCGATGCTGAGCAGTCAGACATGGTATAAAGAACTACGACGTGAGGAGAGAATTCTTCTCTCACCTCACGTCGCAGGATGGACCTTCGAATCATATCAGAAGATCTCAGAAGTTTTAGGTGATAAATTGGCTGACTTAACAGAAACAATCAAGACTACTGTGCCTCGTTGATAAAGTCCTGATACGCGGAACTAAGATCACGCACAGAATTTATTTCCAGTAGATCGCCTTTGGCGGTCCACGAAATAAAGCGTACACGCTTCCTTTCTTTCATTGCAGAGGCTTTAGACTCTTCGTACACTCCGAAATTACCCAGGGTGTAATACTTTACTTTACGGGTTCTCTGATCTACAAGATGCGACTTGGTAAGCTCCAAACCCATCTGACGAATCCAGTTTTTTATTGGAGTTGCTTTGTTTTGTGTCATAATTTCAGCTTTTAATTTCACAATTAATTTACTCTCAAGACATTAACTCTAATTTATAAAAAGAGTTTACGAAAGCCCAAAAGTATTATTACTAACATTGTGGAAAACAATTGTGGAAAACCTCACCATCACAGCTTCAGGCCCCTACTATCAATAAGGTTTGTCACATCGCTTTTTCCCTCCGTCAAACAGGCTGAAAACCACCCCACTAAGCTTCACGCTTATGTCAAAGGCTGTATTAATTCAAACAATTTTCCTTTTGAGTGCTTATATTACGCAATACCACTCCTTAACATTTTTAAATACAGGCTTCAGTCTACGCTTTTTTTAAAGCAATCCTTAGCGGCAAAAAACAATTCATTTATCTATCCGGGAAGTTAAGGCCGGATTCAACACAGGACGCCGCTGCTCGTTTTTATAATTGACAGATCATCGTATAATACGACTGGTAAAAACAATGAGTAATACAGATGAAAGCCTGCACCATTAACACATATGAAAACAATAATAGTATCAAACAGACTACCGGTAAAAATCAGCAACACAGAGGATGGCATGACATTCACGCCGAGTGAGGGAGGATTAGCAACGGGTCTGGGCTCTATCTACAGAACCGGAAACAATATGTGGCTGGGATGGCCGGGTATTGAAGTTCCGGATGAACAGCAATCAAATAACATTACCGATAAGTTAGCGGAGATAAATCTACACCCAGTTTTCTTAACTCAGGAGGAAATAAATCTCTACTATGAGGGATTTTCGAACGAAACCCTTTGGCCTATCTTCCATTATCACCCCACGTACGCAAAGTATGAACAAAGCTACTGGGACTCGTACGTCTCGGTAAACAAGAAGTTCAGAGATGCCATATTTAAAATTGCCGAGCCGGGCGATCGCATTTGGATACACGATTATCAACTGCTATTGCTACCAGGTTTGGTTCGCGAACTGCAACCCGATATTACAATAGGATTTTTCCTTCATATCCCCTTCCCTTCGTACGAAATTTTCAGGCTTATACCCTGGCGCGCGGAGATTCTGGAAAACCTCTTAGGCGCCGACCTCGTTGGATTTCATACCTTCGACGACCTGCGTCACTTTACAAGCTCCGTTGCCCGGCTATTGCCCGCGCAAACCCTTGCCAACGAAATTACCTACAAAGACAGACTTACAGTAGCTGAGACATTCCCTATGGGAATTGACAACAATAAATTCGAAATGCTTACTAAAAATCCGGAGGTAGCAGAAAACATCGAGGCGCTGCATAACATCTTCGCTGACAACAAAATGATCCTGTCTATTGATCGACTCGATTACAGCAAGGGTATATTACAGCGTTTACAGGCCTTTGAATTGTTAATTGAGAGCCATCCTGAACTTATCGGGAAGGTCGTGCTCTACATGATTGTGGTTCCCTCCCGCGATACCGTGGCTCAGTATAAAGAGTTAAGAGACGAAATTGACAAGCTGGTTGGTAACATCAACGCACGATATCGTACGCTGGAATGGACACCCGTGAACTACTATTACAGAGCGTTCCCCGTGGAAATGCTCTCCGCATTATATCATACTGCCGACGTTTGCCTGATCACGCCCATGCGGGATGGCATGAATTTGGTAAGCAAGGAGTATGTGGCAAGTCGCACCAATAATTCAGGTGTACTTATCCTGAGCGAAATGGCTGGCGCGGCAAAGGAGCTTATCGACGCCCTGATTGTTAATCCTAACAATATCGGCGAAGTGTATCGCGCTATGATTGACGCGCTAAATATGCCCCTGGAAGAACAGCAACGCCGCATGGCTGCCATGCGCGACGTCGTTTCTAAATTTAACATACACCATTGGGTAAAAATATATATGAGTAAACTAAGTGAGGTAAAGGAAATTCAATCATCCATGCAAGCAAAGCACATTAGTACAGAGGGACGACAGTTTATTGAAGCTACATATAATCAGGCATCCAAGAGAGTAATATTTTTGGACTACGACGGTACGCTGGTGGGCTTCAAAGCGAATCCCCTACAGGCATTTCCTGATGAAGATTTAATGGACATCCTTGATCAGCTTTCTTCGGATCCCGCAAATCGTATCGTCATTGTCAGTGGCCGAAAATATGAAACGCTGGAAGACTGGTTCGGCGGAATGAACATTGACATCTTCGCGGAACACGGTGCCTGGCAAAAACTTCGCGGTGAGGAATGGCAAAGATTACCGGGACTTCATAACTCCTGGAAACAGGATGTCGAACAGGTGCTTGATCTTTTCGTCGACAGAACCCCCGGTTCATTTACTGAAGAGAAAAGCTATTCGCTGGCATGGCATTATCGAAAAGTGGAAGAGGGACTTGGCGAACTCAGAGCAAATGAACTAATGAATACCCTTCGCTTTACTACCGAAGATAAAGGACTGCAAATGCTTCCCGGAAACAAAGTTGTTGAAATAAAAAATATCGAAGTCAATAAGGGAAAGGTTGCCGCAAAATACCTGGATCTGGTAGAAAGCGATTTTGTAATGGCGTTAGGCGATGATCACACCGATGAAGATATGTTTAAAGCAATGCCTGCCGAAGCACTGACAATAAAGATCGGCAGCAACATATCAGCCGCCAAATATTATCTGCGCGACTACCGCGAGGTACGTCGTCTTTTACGTACACTCACCATGCGGGGGTCACTGGCGTAGAGTAAAAAAAAGAGGGGAGATGTAGCAATAACATCTCCCCTCTTTTTTCACTCTACGCGCGATCTATAAAAAGATGGGCCGATCCAACTTCATCGCAATACGATAAGCGGCATTCATCAATCCTACATGGCTATATGCCTGAGGGAAATTCCCCCACTGCGAGCCGTTCTCCTCATCAACATCTTCACTGAATAAACCTAAATGATTTGCATAGGGAAGCAGGTTCTCAAAGGCCTGTACAGCCTCATCAACCCGACCAACACATGCCAACGCCTCAACATACCAAAAAGCACATATCAGGAAGGTCGTCTTTGGCTTACCGAAATCGTCGGCATGCAGATAGCGATAAAACAAACCACCCTCAGTTTTGAGCTCTGCTTCCAACGCGCTCAGGTGATCCTTTGCGCGCTGCGATGAAGGGTCCAGATAATTCATCATAATCAACTGTAAGGTACTAGCGTCAAGATGTGAACTTCCCGTAGCGTTGGTATAAACTTTTCGCTCCGGATCATAGCAGCTTTCAATATGTGCTGCGGCTTTTTCCTTTAGCTCAATAGCTTTCTGTTCCAGTTGCACGTTACCAATAGTCCTCGCCATCTTCTCTGCCGCGCAACACCCTGCCCATTGGAAAAGATTGCTATAACAGTGCGTATTGGCAAAATTTCTAAACTCCCAAATGCCGGCGTCTTTCTCGTCGATCGTACGCTCGATTTTGGAAAGCACCGCCTCAATCCAACGTACCGAATCCTTTCTCTCCTTGAATACAAAACGATGATCGGTATAGAGAGGCATCAGCGAGATCATCACCTGTCCGTAAATATCATTCTGAATATGCTCATATGCCTGATTACCTATACGCACCGGCTGATTACCGCGGTATCCGCTCAGGTGATCTAAAATTTCTTCATAAAGCTTATTCACGCCATCAACACGGTACAGCGGCTGATATCGAAAATCTTCGGAAACGGAGATATCCGCGACATAATTAAAATAGCGCTCCATCTCTTCAAAATGTCCAATATGGTTCAAGGAACTAATTACGTAATACGTATCCCGGAGCCAGCAATAACGATAATCCCAATTGCGGCCACTACCATCATATTCGGGCAAACTCGTTGTACTGGCCGCGATAATGGCGCCGGTGTCCTCATATTGATGTATCTTTAAAGTAAGGGCTGAACGGATTACATAGGGCTGATAAAAACCTGCGATAGACGAGTGCTTGATCCATACACGCCAGTAAGCAACGGTCTCACGGAGAAAATTTTCCGCGGTGCTAACAAGCGGAGCCTCCAGGGGCTGTCCATAGGTAAGAACTAAGTACTTTGTCTCATTGAGAACAAAATATTTCTCATCAATAATATAAGTCAGGGGTATGTTACTTGTCAGCCGAAGGGTATCTTCGGCTCCTGCGTAGTCAATATGATTACTTCCGCGACTTGCACTTAATGCTACTTTTCCATATTCATAAGTAGGATTACACTTTACCTTGATACGGGGCGTTCCCTCCAATGGCTCGATCTTTCTGATAAGCATAAGTGGCTTATAGAACCTTTCGAATTGATGAAACCGCGGTGCAAAATCGGTAATCCGATATTTACCGCTATCGCAGCTTACTTCAGTACATAAGACATTCGTATTCTCCATGTAATACTGATCAGACGAGAAATCCGACGGAGGTAGTATTGAGAACTCTCCACCTTTTTCCTCATCAAGCAATGATCCAAAGATGAATGAACTATCGAATCGAGGCCAACATAACCATGCTATATTGGTGTTTTTATGCACATGGGCTAGAAAAGCACAATTTCCAACTATTCCGGTTTGATAAACGTGTTTTGTTTCCATATCATTAAAATACAATCAAATAAGATAAGATGTTTAGATCGAAGTTAAAACAACCCATTGTTAACTTAAAAAAGACAAGATAAGCAGCATTCGGCAGCAAATAATCTCCCTTGCATAGCATCGATCTGGTTCGGGACATGCTACCCACCTGTTCCGAGACTGACTCGGGACAGACTCGAGACACGCTCGAGTGGTGATCGACATTTCATCGACANNCCATGAAATGTCGATGACCAGTGCTGTCTGGTACGAAGCAGTCTCGAGTCAGACTCGAACCTGATAGGTAGCAGAGGACAGCTTTGCTCCCGCGGCAGAAGCGATTTATTTTCAGAGTTAGGGGTACATATCGATATTAAATCATTCTACCAAACCTTGAACAAGTACAGAAATTAATTATTTTTAGGCATACACGATGCCATACATAAAATCGGATCTGGTATTACCAGGACAAGGGGAATAAGGTAGAAATAACAATAAAGGCATGAAGATCTACCCGATATATGATAAAGGTCAATTTTTTAAAATCAGTAGCTTACTACTTTTGCCATCAAAATTTTACAATCTAATAAACTCCTTATGAAGTCGAAGAATAAATGGCTAATGGCATTAGCCGGAATGACGCTCCAGATTTGTATCGGATCTATCTACGCTTACAGTGTCTGGGTAAAACCTATTGAAGAAACCAACCATTGGGACTATCACCAGTTGAAATTTGGTTTCAGCCTTGCCATATGCTTTTTGGGGCTCACTGCCGCATTTATGGGTAATTTTGTTCACAAGGTCGGACCTAAAAAAGCAGGTATCATCGGGGCTGTATTTTTCGGGGCAGGCCTTTTGGGTGCGGGCTTTGCCAGTCACCTTGGCTCCTTACCCCTCTTCTATTTATTCTATGGAGTGATCAGCGGTATCGGATTAGGATTCGGTTACCTGACGCCAGTATCAGTCGTGGTTCAATGGTTTCCAGAAAAACCAGGATTCGCGTCAGGCCTGGTAGTAATGTCCTTCGCCATAGGTTCTATTATCGCTTCCCAACTCATACCACTTCTTTACGGAGGCAATGGAGTTTCAGGAACGTTTTATATTCTGGCTGTTGTATACTTCATTTTGATGATCATTGCTTCACTATACCTGGAAAACCCTAAGGTATCAACAGGTTATGTAGACTATCATGCCGGTGGCGAACACTTGTCAGTATCTGAATTACTTAAAGACAAAAGATTCTATATTCTGTGGTTAATGCTTTTCTTCAATACCACCTGCGGTATCGCATTGATTGCTGTAGCTAAGCCTATAGCTGAAGAAGTTATTCACCTTGATGACAAAGCCGCTATTCTATTTGTGAGCATCATCGGACTATTTAACGGATTAGGTCGCCTTTTCTGGTCTAGCATCTCTGATAAAATCGGCAGATGGACAACCTTCCTTTGCTTCTACATCATAGGAACGGTATGTTTTCTGCTATTATCCAACACCACTAACGCGTTTTTATTCCAGGCAGCGGTTTGCGTGGTAATCAGCTGTTACGGCGGGGCATTCTCTACCATCCCTGCATTCTTAAAGGATATCTACGGTCAGAGCAAAATGGGTTCGGTGTTAGGATACATCCTTATAGCTTGGTCTGCAGCTGCATTTGTAGGTCCATGGTTAATTACATTAAGTCATAATTACAACGCGATATTTTATTTATTTGCAGGATTACTCGTATTTACAGCGCTTATTGCAACTGTAATGAAAAAGAGCTTGGTAGCTACTGAAGTACCCCAGGAAGCCAAACATTAAAAGATAATTTCATAGAGGTAAAACCGTTAATAAATGTAGACTTGAGTAGATTTACAAATGACGCAAGTCTGACTATTGAGAAATTTGCAAAAACTGGGTTATTCTATTAATACGCGTAATAAATTAAGCAAAAAATATTAGAAAACTTTAAATCACGCAGATTGATGACGGGCGTCACATTTCAAGGCGCAAACATTCTCTAAATTTGTTCTATCAAAGGAATTAATATAAAATTCAAAAACATGAAAGCAGATGTCACACCAGTTCCCTTCGTTACAGGAGAGTGGAACAACAACGTAAACGTTTACGATTTCGTTGTAAAAAACATTAAGCCTTACACAGGAGATTCAAAGTTTCTTGCAGGAGCTTCAGCAAAAACTACTCGTCTTTGGGACGCTCTTAAGGTAGAGTTGAAAAAAGAAAGAGCTAACAATGGCTGTCTTGCTGTAGATACTGAGACTATTTCCACAATGACTGCATTCAGACCTGGTTACATTAAGCAAGACGACGAAGTAATTGTTGGTCTTCAAACTGATCAGGCGTTAAAAAGATCAATGAAACCTTTCGGTGGTATCAAGTTAGTTGAATCTGCTCTTAAAGAAAAAGGATTAACTGTTTCTGAAAGAGTAATTGACATCTTCAACTACGCTAAGAACCACAACGAGGCGGTATTTAGTGCGTATGATGCTGAAACTCGCGCATTCCGTTCAAAACATATTTTAACAGGACTTCCTGATAACTACGCACGTGGTCGTATCATCGGTGACTTCCGTCGTTTAGCGCTTTATGGTGCTACAGCGTTAATCAACTTCAAGAAAGCTGAATTATCAGCTCCAACTCCTGAAGTTGACGAGCACATCATCCGTCTGCGTGAAGAGATCAGCGCTCAGATCGGTGCATTAAAAGACATGATCACCATGGCTGCTGAGTACGGTTTTGACGTAAGTCGCCCAGCAGAAACTGCTCTTGAGGCTGTACAATGGGTTTATTTCGCATACCTTGCTGCAGTAAAAGAACAAGATGGTGCTGCCATGTCATTAGGAAATGTATCTTCATTCCTTGACGTATACATTGAAAGAGATATCGAAGCTGGTATTCTTACTGAAGAGGAAGCTCAGGAAATGATCGACCAATTCGTAATGAAACTTCGTATCGTTCGTCACCTTCGTCCAGGTTCATATGATGAAATCTTCGGTGGTGACCCTACCTGGGTAACTGAATCTATCGGTGGTATTCTTTCTGATGGACGTACAAAGGTTACTAAAACTTCATTCCGTTTCTTACAGACACTTTACAACTTAGGAGCTTCTCCAGAGCCAAACCTTACTGTGCTTTGGTCAGAACAACTTCCTCAGGGCTTCAAAGAATTCTGTGCTCAGGTTTCAATTGATACTTCTTCAATCCAGTACGAAAATGACGATTTAATGCGTCCAAATCGTGGATCTGATGACTACGGAATTGCATGTTGTGTATCTTACCAGAAAATTGGTAAAGCTATCCAGCACTTCGGAGCTCGTGCAAACCTTCCAAAAGCGCTATTGATCGCGTTGAATGGTGGTCGTGAAGAGCATGATGGTGTTGAAGTTATCAAAAACATTCCTGCGCTTCCAGAAGGCACGTTAGATTATGATTTAGTAATGGATCTTTTCAAACGTACAATGTCTGACCTTGCTCGTGTATATGCTAAAGCGATGTACATCATCCACTACATGCACGACAAGTACTATTATGAAAGAGCTCAGATGGCATTGATCGATTCTGATCCTGCAATTGACATCGCTTACGGTGCTGCTGGTATCTCTATCATCGCCGACTCATTATCTGCTATCAAATATGCGAAGGTTACTCCTGTTCGTAACGAAAAAGGATTAACTACTGACTTCCAGATTGAAGGCGAGTTCCCTAAATATGGTAATGATGACGACCGCGTTGATAATATCGCTAAGGAAATCACTAATTACTTCATCAACGAGTTACGTAAGCACAAAACTTACAAAAACTCTAATCCTACTCTTTCTTTACTTACCATTACTTCAAATGTAATGTACGGTACTAACACTGGTGCTACACCTGACGGACGTAAGTCTGGCGAGTCTTTCGCTCCTGGTGCTAACCCAATGCACGGTCGTGATGCAAGTGGTGCTATCGCTTCTCTTAACTCAGTTGCTAAACTTAGCTATGTAGATGCTCAGGATGGTATCTCTAACACCTTCTCTATGATTCCTAAATCATTAGGAGATACAAGAGAAGAGCAGATCACCAATCTTGTAAATACCATGGAAGGTTACTTCAAAAACATGGCACACCACTTGAACGTAAACGTTCTTAACCGTGAAACACTGATGGATGCATACAACCATCCTGAAGAATATCCACAGTTAACAATCCGTGTGTCTGGATATGCTGTAAACTTTGTACGTCTGTCACGCGCTCACCAATTAGAAGTGATCGCCCGTACTTTCCATTCTCACATGTAAGATTGACTTCGGTTGATAATATATAGCAGACGAAGCCGGGGTTCATAAGAATCCCGGCTTCGTCATTTAGATGCTCTCCCCTCCGTTTGTCAGAGTGCCAGCAAAGCTGTACTTTCGTAGAAGTTGTATATAAAAACTCATGAGCCAGTAGGTATACCGGCCCGTACGATCATAAGAAGTTAGCGCTACACTCTACTTAATTCCATAAATTATGTATTTCCCATTACAAGACATTGAAGCTGCAAAACTAAATGTTGATGATCCTGAACACCTCAGAATTCACTCAATAGAAACCTTCGGTACCCATGATGGACCGGGTATTAGACTGGTAATCTTCGTACAAGGATGCCAGTTCCGCTGCTTGTATTGCCAAAATCCGGATACTTTGGATGTTAAAGGGGGCACCATGGTTGAAATTGATGAACTTGTAAAGCGCGCGCTTCGTCAAAAAAACTATTTCGGCAAAGATGGTGGTGTTACCGTTTCTGGCGGTGAGCCTTTATTGCAACGAAGCAAACTTCTTACCTTCTTCCAGAAGCTTCATGCCGAAGGTATCAATACTTGTCTCGACACCAATGGACGGCTGAACAATGATCAGGTGCATCGTTTGCTGGATGAAACTGATTTACTATTGCTGGATGTGAAACATATTAACGAAGAGATTCATAAAAAGCTTACAGGATTGACGAATAAAGCAACCTTAGGCCTCGCTGAATACCGGGAATCAACTGGCAAAAGAATGTGGCTTCGCTATGTGCTGGTTCCTGGATGGACTGACCAACCGCAATATATTGAGGAATGGGCGCAGACCTTTACGGACTATAAAACTGTTGACCGCGTAGAAATTATTCCATTTCACCAGCTGGGCGAACATAAATGGAAACTTATGAATATGGAATATCCACTTAAAGATACTCCTACTCCATCAGAAGAAACGCGAGAGATGGCGGAAAGCACTTTCAAAAAGTATTTCGATAACGTTATCCTTAAATAACTAAACAACAAAGCCCCGGCGTCTGGCCGGGGCTTTGTTATTTAACGTTGAAGTGTGAGACTCATCAGTCCCACTACCACATCATTAGCCAGGGTCCTTAGCACTACCGATTGCAATTCCTTATGAGGATCAAGAGGCATGTCTACCACGGTGGCGGCTCCCCCATCAATCGCCCGATTCGTAAATCCATCAATGATGGTATAATTGGTTGTATTTCTTCCTACCATACCCGATTTAAGATATACTCTGAAAGGCATGGGCGCTGATGTATCAAACGCGTAACCATCGATGTAATAATCCTGCTCTATTGGCCACAAGTTTTCAGGATTCCTCAGCGGCAACGTGTCCTGCGAACCATCAGTATACCTGGCAACTATTTCCGCGTTTACAAACTGACTCTGCATGGAATTGGTCGAGCTGGCTAACATCAGATATGCGTGAGATGCCCTACCTACTACCGGCACGCGCACCGAATCGGGATAGTTATCCCACAACGAGGTAAAGGCGATATTATTTTTCAGAGCGACACCCACGGTCTGCAATGGCACGCCATTAGGCAATGTAATTTCTCCGCGTGCAAACGCCATCCTCCTGATCCCTGAATCATCAATATTAGGAGTTACCAAGGGATAACACCAATTGCCAACTCCCTGCCATGGCAACTGAGTGACAGTCCCATTTGCTCGCGGCGACAGATACTTATTCTTGAAAATCGAAGTGACCTTATCATTAAAATACTGCTGGAGATTAACACGTTGGTAAGCAGCATTCACATTGCGGGCATTCCAGTTAACGATAGATGCCTCCGCAACATCACCATGCCGATACTCAATGCGAACCTTATTTGTCCCACTCAATACAAACTGTTCAGGAATAACGTAATCCCGGGTCTCGCCTTTAGTAATTTCAATTGGGACGAAATAATCCTTCATTCCCGGGTTCACTCTTACCACGCCGCGCTTAGTGATCCCTTCATTGCTGCGCACACTAAAACGCAATCCGGAGCCGGACTGCTGTGTGTACATTATTTCAAGATCTGGCTTACTTTCTAAACTCACGGGAATCCACCACATCTGCTCGCGCTGTTTTACCTTTACAAACACAAAAGCCTTGCCCGAGGTCACTACTCTGTCGACATTCAGCCGATGTCCATCAACAATACGCACGCCCGATAATACCTGCTGCGGATCGCTATAATCCAGTATGGTAGCCAGCGTAAAACTGACGCCCATAGGTGCGCCCTTTACCACTTCCGTAATCATTGGTTTATCAGGCAGGATCCCTTCCCATTCAACCTCTACGGCATACGATTTCTCCTTCGCAGCAGCAATAATCAAGCGGGGTTCCCCAATTGCACTGGGGTCAGCCTTCCAGGCCGCAGGCTTCCCATTGACTGTAACCGTGCGTACGGCAACGGATCGCGCGGGAATCTCCAGGCTAAGGTTCATGTTCTTGTGAAAGGACGAACCTACTGTGTAAACATCTTTCAAACCCTCCCGATGGAAATCCACAGATACATCAGGGAGCTTTACAGAGGCATTGTTCCACGCGGAAGGCAATCCAGGTCGTATGTGTAAGGTATCATTCAACGCGTCAGGTCGTATCCCAAACAGCCCCTCAACGAGCGAGCGTGCCGCCATGCCAATAGGATCGGCAAAGTCGCGATACAACTCTCCCCGTTGCGCGTCGTAAAACGAAAGCTGCTGAAAGTTTCCCGGCGAAGCACCCAGAAACATACTTTCTACCAAACTACTCTTCCACAGACGGAAAGCCTCCTCGGATCTTCCGGATTGCCAAAAGGCAAGAGAGGTATGGAGCAGTTCAGCAAGCACAACATTATTCAATGACCAGGTATATGGTTGCCAGTCTGTGGTAGGCAAGGCATACAACGAAGTGTCGACAAGCCCCTTAGCACGTACCGGAATGTGTGGAATATGAGAATCCACATAGGCTGCTGTCAAGAATAATTTTCGCGGATCACTAACCCTTGAATCAATCGCATGATAAACTGTCCAAAGTCCGGCAGCCTCATGCAACTCCTTTAAACCCATCAAATCACGGTACTCAGCAAAGCTTCCGGTAGCAGGAACCCATAACGACGAATTTATAGCCTTGTAGATCTTCTCGGCTTCTTTGCTGTAGCGTTGAGCATCCTCACCAATAAGCGAGGCGATTCTGGCTGCAAGCAGGTTGGCACGGTAATTATAAGCGCAGGCGTGTGTGGCAGCACCACCACTATAATAAAGCGCATCACTAGCCCATATCGCATTATAAGCCGTGTATAGACCATCACCGTCGGGATCGAAGTTTCGCTTCTCCCAATCGAGATGCCGCACAATCATGGGCCAAAGCTTCCTTGCCAGATCCAGATCTCCGGTCCATTGAAAGTGTGTGAGCAGCTGATCCATGTAAACCATATTCATATCATAATGATTTACTCTGGAATTATCATTAGGCTTATCCGAAATGTAGCCACTGCTAAATAGCGCGGTACCTATGCGCTCCAGTTGCCGGGCGTTATGTCTCGCAGAATCCGCTAAGGCCACTCCCGAGGCAGGAGTAATTACCTGAGATTTTGCATAAGCCTCAAAATGCGTCTTCGCCCGATCGTGCCAGCCCAGTTGATCAGCTACATATGCTCCCCGCCATCCTGGCAAACGACTACGCCAGGCAACAGCACCGTGCAAATAAGAAGGCTCCTCCCAGATGGCGTCCGCGGCAACCGCCAGCGCCGCCCCCAGCGTATTTATATAGGGATCGGGGGTATTCACCTGCACTCGTTGCGTTAAGGCGACACGCGCCTTCTCCGACTTTTCAAACAAACCGTGCAGCTTATTATAGGAAACGCCCTTGTGTGTCGCAGCATTCGTTACCGCTAAAAAGTAATCTTTGCCTTGCCTCAAAGGGATACGGCCGCCGACAACATTATTAGCACCTTGCAATGAATTGAATAAACCCGTCGGGGAAGCAAGCTGATTAGCGTCAGCCAGCTTTAATTTTGTACCGGAGGGAAACACACCATCAAGCGTGTAAGTCCCTCCCTTTACCGGAAAGCTTAACTTAAAAGTGTTCTTCTTTAAGCTGAAAAGATTGCCAACACAGTTTGCTGGAGTCAGATAAAACGACGACTCCGGATCAGCGCCTATGTCGCCAGAGCGACTAAATTTTTGTCCCGACGCACCTCCATAAACCGCGAAAAGTTCGGGAATCGTGGTGCCCCCACTAAAATGAGCCTTCAGCACAATCCCTTCTCCTTCTGAAGACGCCAGTACTGTCAACTTTAACGTACCCTCGCCAAGCAACGGATCTTTGATATCGTAAATCATCGAACCGGGGCGATATAATGTTTTAATGTCAGCGGCATCGATCAGCCATTTACCCTGTGTCCCCACCATAATCGCCAGCTTCAATGTTCCTCCCAAGCCTGGCATATATAGAGCGAACTCAGGCAAATCGCCGGCTTCAACCCTAAAGGCAGTGTTAGTACCGTAAAGAGCCCTGTTAAACCGCTGTTTCCCTTTTACCAATGCAAAATCTCCATTTTGCGGCGTATAGTGAACTTCCCGTTCCTTACCATGCCAGTACGTTGGCTGACGCACCTGCGCCGCCACTTCGGAGGCGATTAAGCCCGGCAAAACCGCAAGGAAAACACTTTTAAATATCTTCATCATGTTCAATTCATTAGTTCTATAATAGGTCGACCTGTAAAATTTCCCCAAATCAATACTGCGCCTTACTATATGAGGCACTACAAACACCCTAAAGTAGTCTCGTCAGTGCTAAGGAGCGGCCAATCACTGTAAAATAAAAACTAAACGACTAAGTAAGTGTTTTTTCTCATCGACAACGCGACTACGCCGGCACCTATCATGTGCTCAAGTTTAGCGAATTATTCAATAAAAGTATCCCTTGATACAACACATTTTACGAAAAGAATGACCGCCGCGTATTGATAATTACGCTGATCGAAGAAAAATGTTAATTTTGCATCTTAATGAGGTTCAACACATTTTATTTTCAGATGCGCATAAATATTAATGCCTTATATCACGGAAATTTATATGTTTGAAAAAAATAGGACTTACGGCAGGTAATGAGAAGTGAAGCCCTTTTAAAGGCTATAATTGAAAATGCAATAGATGGTATCATCACTATCAACGAAAGAGGGTTGATAGAGTCGATAAATCCGTCCGCTTGCAGACTATTTGCTTATACTCCGGAAGAGGTTATCGGAAAGAATGTTTCCGCTCTGATGCCTTCTCCAGACAAGCAGAAGCACGACGACTACATCAGGAGGTACCAGCAAACCCACCAGCCCAAGATCATTGGAATCGGCAGGGAGGTTAAAGGTCAGCGTAAAGATGGCAGTCTGTTTCCTTTCCGACTGGCAGTGAGCGAAGTGGTTCTGGCCGACAGAGTCATCTACGCCGGATTTATTAACGATCTCTCACGCGAGAAAGAAGCTGAAGACAGGATTCGCAACCATGCGGCGCAGCTTGAAGAACTTGTTGAAGAACGTACGCTCTCTCTCCGCAAAACAGTAAGAGCGCTGCAACAAGCCAAAGAAGAGGTTAGCCAGTCGCTGGAAAAAGAAAAGGAGCTCAATCAGCTTAAGAGTCGCTTTGTGTCCATGGCATCGCATGAGTTTAGAACACCGCTGAGCTCAGTACAACTTTCGGCATCGCTGATAGAGAAATACGCGGCGCAAGAAGACATTAAGAACATTAATAAACATGTCAATAAGATAAAAAACGCGGTAGGAAACCTCACCGCCATTCTTAACGACTTTCTCTCGCTCGAACGACTTGAAGCCGGAAGAGTGGAACCTACATTTACTGAATTTGATTTGGTAATGCTTTCTGAAGAAATCACCGAGGAAATGCAACTGATTACCAAGCAAAATCAAAATATTATTTACGAGCATACAGGCCTGAGCAGTATGATTACGCTAGATCAGAATCTTCTGAAAAACTGTATCATCAATCTTATCGCTAACGCGATAAAATACTCAGGCGAAAATACATTTATTGAGTTCAACACAGAGGTTACCTCTGAAGAAGTTATCATCACCGTAAAGGATAATGGCATTGGAATTCCGGCAGCGGACCAAAAACACTTGTTCCAACCTTTTTTCCGGGCTCACAATACGGGAAGTATTCCCGGCACAGGCCTCGGATTAAATATTGTGATGAGATATGCCGGCCTCATGAATGGGAATGTAGACTTTGAAAGTACAATTAACAAAGGCACAAAATTTACTATCTCTTTTTTGAAAGATGAAAAAACCAACTATTCTAATCATTGAAGATAACGATGATATTCGGGAGAGCACGACAGAGATCCTTGAGTTAGCAAATTACGAGGTATTGACAGCCGACAACGGCAAAGCTGGTGTTGATCTCGCCCAGAAAAGACGCCCTGATGTCATTCTTTGTGACATTATGATGCCTGAGCTGGATGGTTACGGCGTGTTATATCTTTTGAATAAAAGCCCTGAAACCTCGGCAATCCCCTTTATCTTCCTCACTGCGAAAGCTGAACGAATTGACATGCGCAAAGGTATGGAGATGGGAGCCGACGACTACCTTACCAAACCGTTCGACGATGTTGAGCTGTTAAATGCTATAGAAAGTCGTCTTCAAAAAAGAGACAAGCAACAAGCGTTTTATAGCAAATCTCTTGAACATCTTGACCATCTTATTAGTCAGGGTGACGGCATGGCCGAACTTCAAAAACTGATTTCTGATAGAAAGATCAGGAACATTAAGAAAAAGCAGGTTATTTACTATGAAGGTGATCAACCAGCCGGTTTGTATCTGATACTTACAGGGCGGGTGAAAACCTATAAGCTCAGCGAAGACGGCCGCGAATTACTCACCGCCATCTACGGTCCGGAAGAATACTTCGGCGTTAATGCTTTGTTAATGACCGACAGCTATCATGAATCGGCTGAGGCTGTTGAAGACACCTCCTTGTGTATGCTGCCTAAGGATACCGTTGAGCAACTAATACATAACTATCCTGAGGTAGGTATGGAATTCATCAAGATCCTATCCAACAACCTTAAGGAGAAAGAAGAGCAGTTGTTACAACTGGCTTATCATTCCGTAAGAAAGAGAATGGCACAAGTGTTACTACGCCTTGCCGGTGCAGAGGCCGAAGGCAGCATCCTGAAGATCTCTCGTGACGACCTGGCTGCAATGGCCGGTATGGCTACCGAAACGGTGAGCCGCACGTTGAGCGATTTCAAGGACGAAGGTCTAATAGAGAAAAAAGGTAGTCAGATTGTCATTTTGAATGCGAAAAAGCTTCACGCAATGAAAAACTGATCTAAATCACTTTTTTAACTGACACTACTCAGCGAAACCCAATTGCGCCTTACTAACTTTGTTCTCATATAGCAGATAATGAGAGCGGTAGCATATAGTATAAGATCATTTGAGAAGGAGCCATTAGCAAAAGCCAATCGCAAGAAGCATGAAATTACTTTGATTTCTAATCCTCTTGGATTGGAAACTGCTCAATATGCTTCAGGAAAGGAAGTTGTCATCATCTCTGTTGACGATTTCCTTTCCGAAGCTATTATTGATAAGCTCGCTACTCTCGGAGTTAAATATATCGCTGTACGCGGCGAAAGCACCGCCAACATTGATAAAGCAGCAGCTGGACGTAATAATCTGGAAATTGCCACTATTAAATATCCAGCAAGCAATCCTGCCACAGGTCCCGAATTCATTCGTCACCACTATGAAATTGCCAGCAATACCATAGATAACCTCGACTCATGGAAAGAGGCTATGAACAATGGTCACGAAGCTAGCTTCAATTCTTTCTTTTAACACGGACATTCGGAACATGACCAACACAGCACTCATTAACAAATACCATGTACCCGCTCCGCGGTATACCAGTTATCCAACAGTGCCTTACTGGGATCAAAACGATCCTGATATAGAACTATGGGTAAATTCAGTATCCAGATCTTTCGACGAAAGCAATGATGCTGATGGCATTTCCATCTACATACACCTTCCCTTTTGTGAGAGTCTTTGCACGTATTGCGGATGTAACACGCGCATCACTAAAAACCACAAGGTAGAGGACCCTTACATTAAAGCAGTACTTAAAGAATGGCAGATGTATCGTGCCATTTTCTCCGGAAAACCAAAGATCAGAGAGATCCATCTCGGCGGTGGTACACCGACGTTCTTCAGTCCGGAGAATCTGAGTTTCTTAATCAACGGCATCCTTGAAGGAGCAATCCTTCATCCCGCTGCTGAATTCAGCTTCGAAGCACATCCCGGCAATACCACAGAGGCACATCTTCTTACCCTCTACTCCCTTGGATTTCGACGACTAAGTCTCGGTATTCAGGACTTTGATCCGCGTGTACAGATCGTTATTAACAGAATTCAGAGCTTCGAACAAGTGAAAGATGTTACAGAGAAAGCCCGCGAAATAGGCTATTCTTCTATAAATTACGATCTCATCTACGGCTTGCCACTACAGAACAGCGAAGGACTTGCCGACACGATAAATAAAACATTACTCCTCAAACCAGACCGTATAGCTTTTTACGCGTATGCGCATGTGCCCTGGATAAAGCCCGGACAACGTCGCTATACTGAAGCCGATCTGCCGGCTGCTGAAGAAAAAAGAGCCCTTTACGAATTAGGCAGGCAAATGCTTACCTCCGGCGGCTATTTAGAGATAGGTATGGATCACTTCTCCTTAAAAAGTGATTCATTATATAAAGCGGAGGAGAAATCATATCTCCATCGTAACTTCATGGGCTATACACACAACTATACGCAACTCATGATAGGTTTGGGCGTATCATCAATTGCCGACTCCTGGTACGCTTTCGCTCAAAATCTTAAAAAGGTGGAAGACTATCTCGCTTGTGTTGAGCAGAACAAGCTTCCGGTATTCAGAGGACATATACTCAATGAGGAAGACCGCATTATACGCAAGCAGATCCTCAATATCATGTGTAAAGGCGAAACGAACTGGCAAGAGGAAATACAGCACTGCGCTTTCCTCGCTGATATCTCAGAACGACTGGCGGAACTTGAACATGACGGATTGATTGAATTAATGCCACACCGACTTAAAGTAACCGCGCAGGGAAAAAGATTTCTCCGAAATATATGTATGGCCTTCGATGCCAGGCTTTGGAGAAATAAACCTGAAACCACCATGTTCAGCATGGCCTGATAATAAAATGCTAATGGGTAGGCCCACATTCCACAGGGCCACCTTTCCGAAGCTGAGGACTCAGATAGTCTACGCCGAGGTTCAGTCCCCGAAAGATAAACCACGCGCCCAGAAACAGCATAAAAACCGGCACGACTCGCGCAGCTTTCCGTCTGAACAAGGGACTAATCTTATTAATGCTCAAGGCGGCCACAAGCATCAAGGGAAGCGTACCTAAGCCAAACATCGCCATATACACAACTCCATCACTAACAGCATTTACGTTTACGGCGCCCGCTAACGCAATGTACACAAAACCACAGGGCAGAAATCCGTTGAGGATCCCCACCAGCAGATGCCCCTGGCGACTATTTACAGCCCAGGCAAGAAATTTATTAAAGAAACGACTGTTTCCCGGACTAAACCAACGACCACCAAACTTTCCTAATCTGACAACCGCTGCTCCCACAATCAATAATCCGCTGATAACAGCAAGGTACTGTTGCGCGCCCCATAACCAAAATTGGCGGCCCAACAATCCGGCGATCAACCCCAGAAATGAATAAGAGATTACGCGGCCCAATTGATAGGACAACTTATCGATGAAAACGTTGAATGCCTGATGCGAGGAGGATCCTACAGAAAAAGCAAGTGGTCCACACATGCCTAAGCAATGCAGACTACCAAAAAGCCCCGTAAAGAATGCCAATGACCAGCTGTCCATAACTACTATCTTATAATATATTCCGAGTCATAACGATAACTGCGCGCCCGCTCTCCAGACCAGCTGAACCTGAGTCGCCAGAGCCCCTTGCTCAAGCCCTGAACAGGAATTTTATAATTTCCTAAATCGTCTGTTGTAAAAGTATAAGAACGGTCAAGATTCTTATCCTGCGCGTGCTTGAGCAACAACTGACCTGCCGCCTTTCCTGGAAACTTAACATGCAGAACACTATCCTGCTCAGCAATAACAGGCACTACCCGATCCTCAATAGCGTTTTTCTTGCTATTATACTCTTCATCGTAATTCATTCCCCGCTCATAATAATCCTTTTCCACCAGATCATCCTTATCGCTCAAAATCATACGAGCGCCCAGCGCCACAATAAACGCCATAAAAACGGCCATGCCTATTACAATCTTCGTTCCCCAATTCATAGTTAAAAATTTACAGGCCCTATAAAGGTCGTGCTAACCGTATTTCTTTCTTTGCCATCTACAACCACCTTGATGTCAACATTCGTTTTATAGCCGCCAAGCCCCTTCTCCTTGTGCTTGATAAAGAACGTCAGCTTAGTAGCTTCGCCAGCCTGTAAAACACTGTCTTTAACAATATAGTCAATTCTATAGGCCGCGTCCGCAGGTATCAGATGAAAAACCATTTTCTTGTTGGTTTTATTTACCAGCTCCGCGTTATACAAATTACCGATGTCACCGTTTTCCAAGGTCTGATAAAGCGTTCCTTTAGCCCTCAGAATACTAACATCAAGATTTGGTTTCCGATATATCATGAAGCCAAATCCAATGATCATAGCCACAAGAACCGCCGCATACATATACGCTCTGCGCCCTGCGTTAAACGGCTTTCCAGAAACAAGCTCTTCCTCTGACTTAAAGCCAATCAATCGCTCCGGTCGTCCAATCTTATGCATAATGGCATCACAAGCATCTATACACAAGGTGCAATTAATACATTCCAATTGAGTACCCTGCCTGATATCGATGCCCGTCGGACAAACCTGAACGCACATATCGCAGTCAATACAATCACCGGCAGGCGGAACAGCCTCAACAGCAGCCTTCTTGCGAATCTTACCCCGCGGCTCCCCCCGTTGATAATCATAAGCCACAATCATACTATTTCTGTCGAGCAGCACTCCCTGCAAACGTCCGTACGGACAAATCACAGTACAAACAATCTCCCGGACATAAGCAAACACCAGATAAAAAACAGCCGTGAATATCCAGATTGCTATAAACCCGGTTACATGCGAAGACACAGGTTCCGTAATGATCTTAAACAGCGCGTCGGATCCGATAATATATGCAAGGAAAACGTTAGAAATAGCAAAAGAAATAGCAATAAAGATAAAGTGCTTAAGACCTCGTTTCCACACCTTCTCCAGATTCCAATCGCTTTCATTAAGTTTACGCTGCCTCGGAGCGTCGCCTTCAATCCAACGCTCAATCCTTCGGAATACCAGCTCCATAAAGATCGTTTGCGGACAGGCCCATCCGCACCATACCCTTCCATATACTACTGTAAACAGCGCTATGAACACTATCAAAATGAGCATCGCCAGCACAAACAGATAGAAATCCTGCGGACTAAACAATATTCCGAAGAAGGCAAACTTCCGTTCTATGACGTTCAGAAGCACCAGCTGCTCCCCATTCATCTTCACAAAGGGCGCCGAAAAGAGAAATAACAACAAGAGACCTCCGAAGAGGTCTCTGTAGCGACTTAACTTTCCTTTGACCTTCCGGGGATATATCCATTTTCTCTTTTTCCCCTCATTCTTTACATCGATGTTCTTCCCCATAACAGTCGTCTTAATTAACTATCCTTCTTTTTCCCCCTGAGGTGCTTTCGCCCCCGGCGGATTCGTTCCTTTAAGTGTGATGATAAAGTTGGCCACCTCCGAAATCTGCTTCGGTGTCAAGGTTTTCTCCCAGGAAATCATTCCCTTGTCAGGAACACCATATTTAATGGTCTTGAAAACGTTCTTCACACCACCACCGTGCAACCAGTAATCGTCGGTAAGATTAGGACCTACGATACCTTGTCCTTTATCACCGTGACAGGCAACACAGTTCGCGTTAAAAATCTTTGCGCCGGCCGAAATAACGGCGGCATCTTTAGTCGCTTCGACATTCGTCTCATCAATCTTGTTAGCCGCGTTTGCCAGGAACGCTTCCTTAGCCTTTTCCGCATCGCGCATTTCTACCACATATTCCTCATCCTGCAGCTTCCCCCATTTAAATACATGGTAATTCAACAGGTAGGCTCCGGCGAAAAAGATCGTAGCATAAAACAACCACATAAACCAGGTAGGCGTTGGATTGTCCAATTCCTCGATATCATCAAACTTATGCTCCATAAGGATGTCTTTCTCTTCCGCGATCGGACGCAGACCAAGAATACGGTTTAGCAAGCTAGGCTTAGCTTTTTGCTCTGCCGCCCAGTCCTCAAACTCCATACGCTCGGTAGCAACTGCCGTATATAGCGGAGATGGGTGATGAAGCTCTTTCGACAACACCTTAAAGGTATTGAGCAAAACCAAGGCAACAGCAAGCAGTATCAGTGCCGCGATAATGAAGATGACAATAACTATATTCATGAGCATGTTACTGCTCGCCGCGGGCGGCGCGACAGCCGTTGCAGCTTCTTCCTGCGCCATTAGGGGCAGTGCTGCAAAAAGTACAGGTAATAAAGATAAAAGCCTCTTCATATCAGTCGTTGCTTAGTGGTAATTCGCTCATATGCTTTATATGATCCTTCTTCATGAAGAACAGCATAACAGCTACCAGAATGAAAAATAACAGAAATATTCCCAACGAGGTGATCAGGTACACTTCACTGCCCGTCACCCCATGTAAAAATTGCTTAAACATAATTGCCGATTCAAAATTGTTATTCCCCTGCTTCTACAGATACAGTATTCGATGACGCTCCCTTATCTGCCTTAATATCCGTTCCTAAACGTTGCAGATAAGCGATAATCGCAATGATCTCACGATCCTTCTGTACCTTAATGTTATCCTTTGCGAGATTCGCCGCGATCTCTGTAGCCTGCTTATCAAGCTTTTGATTGGCGTCTTCCTCAAAGTCCTCCTCGTAAGGCACGCCCAACTTACGCATCGCAGTGATCTTCGCTGCCGTAGTAGTGGTATCAAGCTTCTGCTCGATCAACCATGGATACGGAGGCATAATGCTTCCCGGCGACATCGTTGTTGGATCAAAAAGGTGATTAAAATGCCATGCGTTACTGTACTTTCCGCCTTCACGGTGTAAGTCCGGACCGGTACGTTTCGACCCCCATAGGAATGGATGGTCATACACAAACTCTCCCGCTTTGCTATAGTCGCCGTAGCGCTCGGTTTCAGAACGGAACGGACGAACCATCTGCGAGTGACAGTTTACGCAACCCTCCCGTATATATAAATCTCTACCCTGCAATTCCAGCGGCGAATACGGCTTCACACTAGCAATGGTAGGCACGTTTGACGATACCATAAACGTTGGCATCATCTCTATCATACCTCCGATAAGGATCACGATAAGCGACAGCACAAGAAACTGCATCGGGCGACGCTCCAGCACACGGTGCCATTTCTTATCAGCTTTTTCCGGAACAAAAACAGGACTTAATGCCACAGCCTCGGCAGGCTCATTAGCCAACAACGCGCCTTTAGCTATTGTCTTCCAGAGGTTCCATGCCATTACCAGCACACCGGTAAGATACATCGCGCCACCCAGCGCCCGGAACATATGCATAGGAAGAATACTCAATGTCGTTTCCAGGAAATTCGGATATTTAAGCATCCCTTCGGCAGTAAACTCCTTCCACATCAATCCCTGCGTAAAGCCCGACCAGTACATCGGAATGGCATAGAAAAGAATACCCAGCGTACCTATCCAGAAATGGAAATTAGCGGCCTTCTTAGAATGTAAGGATGTTTGGTAAATTCTCGGTATCAACCAATACAGAATGGCGAAAGTTAAGAAACCATTCCACCCCAACGCTCCCACATGCACGTGTGATACGATCCAATCGGTAAAGTGGGCAATTCCGTTGATCTGCTTTAACGCCAGCATAGGACCTTCGAAGGTTGCCATACCGTATGCCGTCAGACCCACTACCATGAACTTCAGGATAGCATCATCGCGCACCTTATCCCAGGCGCCGCGTAAAGTCAGCAACCCGTTAATCATACCACCCCAGCTTGGAGCAATAAGCATGATAGAAAATACCACACCTAATGATTGTGCCCAATCAGGAAGTGATGTGTACAACAGGTGATGCGGCCCCGCCCATATATAGATAAATATAAGCGACCAGAAGTGAAGAATACTTAACTTATACGAATAAACCGGCCGGTTGGCCATCTTAGGAAGATAATAATACATCATTCCCAGATATGGTGTAGTAAGGAAGAAAGCGACCGCGTTATGGCCATACCACCACTGCACTAAGGCGTCCTGCACGCCTGCGTATACATAATAGCTCTTGAACCATGATATCGGCAACTCAACGGAGTTTACGATATGCAGCACAGCTACCGTTACAAAAGTTGCGATATAAAACCAGATAGCCACATACATATGCCGCTCCCGGCGTTTGATGATCGTACCAAACATATTGATACCAAATATCACCCAAATTACGGTGATGGCAATGTCGATCGGCCATTCCAGCTCCGCATACTCATGCGACGTGGTAATACCTAAAGGAAGGGTAACAGCCGCGGCGATAATGATTAGCTGCCATCCCCAAAAGTGAACGCGGCTAAGTACATCACTGAACATACGAGCTTTCAGCAAACGCTGCAAGGAATAATAAACACCCATGAAAATGGCATTTCCCACAAACGCGAAAATCACCGCATTGGTATGCAATGGCCGGATCCTTCCAAACGTCGTGTACTGCGTTCCCATGTTTAACTCAGGCTTAAATAGCTGCATAGCTACAAGCAATCCCACCGTCATCCCTACAATACCCCAGACGATTGTGGCAATACCGAAATTCCTGACAATTCGGTTGTCATAACTGAACTTTTCTAACTGCATAAAACAGACACTTCTTCTAATACTTGAATTTTTGATCACCTGCCTGTCGCTAACAGTCAGGAGTAGACTAACTTAACTTAGGCTTTGTTCCCAAAATTAGTTTCTTTAAACTGTCAATTTAATGACTCTAATTACACATTCAAATGACCTTTGTCATATTTTTTATAAAACCTCATTGTAATCGACTTCTGACGTAGGTTTAAGAAAATAAATAATGTGATCAGAAGATTAAAATCAATGCATCCTTAGCAGCTATAAGAACCTTATAACAAGAATCTGAGCCCACGTAAAACATTTATTTTAAAGACCTTGTTAACCTTTCAAAAAGATTATGAATCCAAAGTTCCTATCTGCAGAAGCTTTAAACCTCCATGCGGGATTACTCCTGCTTAGGTTAATAGGAGGCGGCCTCATGCTCAGTCACGGCTGGATGAAACTAAACAATATCTTGTCCGGAAAACTTGAGTTTGGTGACCCTATTGGCCTTGGAGCGGAAACGAGTCTCTATCTGGCAGTATTTGCCGAGTTTTTGTGCTCCCTGCTAATCATTGTGGGCGTTTTCACACGTATAGCACTCATACCACTAATAACTACTATGCTGGTGGCCATTTTTGCTGTACATGCGAACGATCCTTTCCAGGTAAAAGAACTCGCTGTCATGTATCTTGGTATATATGTAGTATTGATGTTTACAGGCCCTGGCAAGTATGCCCTGGACCGAAAACTATAGCTACCTATCTTCACTGTCAGACAAGTCGTCATCAAATAATATGCGTACTGCCGGAGTATGCATGTCATCGTGCTGCCCATTTTTTGAGGCCCAAAAAAAAGCTGCCAGAAAAATCAAGGCCATCAGCACACTACATCCAATCAAAAAATAGATTATATTCATATCAGCTTATTTCTGGAGGCAAAATACCGCCCCGTAATATTTGTAAAGGTAATAATTGTTATAGTACTTAAAGGCATTAACACCGCCGCCATCAATGGCGACAGCTCTCCCTGCACGGCAAAGTACACTCCTACAAGATTGTAGACCGTCGCAATACAAAAACTTATTCTAACAATGCCCAATGCTTTTTTAGCATGTGCGATGAACTGCGGCAAACGCCCAATAGTATCACCGCGAAGAATAGCATCGCAGCCCGGACTGAAGTTATTAACATTGTCAGTAACGGCGATGCCCAGATCGCTCTTCCTAAGTGCTCCCGCATCGTTAAGACCATCACCTACCATCATCACCTTGGCACCTCCCAGTTGTAAAGATTCCACATAGCGCAACTTGTCATGTGGATCCTGCCCAAAATACATCGGTGTTTCATCCGGGAAAATATCCCTAAAAGCCTCACGATCAACCTTAGTATCGCCAGAAAGAAGATGAAGAGAGAACTTATCTCTCAATCCGGAGATCAACAGCTTCAGATCGCTGCGCCATTGCTGCCGGATGCTGAAAAAACCAACATAACGGCCCTCAATGCCAACATGTACTCCTGAGCCGACCTGGGGCACCTGCTCTGTACCGGTAATAAAGGTCATACTCCCAAGCCGCACCATCCTTCCTTCAACAAATGCAGAGAGACCACGTCCCGGGGTTTCATGAAATTCGGAAATCTTCTTTACCGAAGCCTCCGGGAAAGCCTGGACGATGTACCTGCTAAAAGGATGTGACGAATTACGCGCTGCCGAAACCAGCAAATCGCGTTCCTCAACACAAAGCTCACCATCAAACTCAACACTAAAGCCCTCAGGCATGGTAATAGTCCCCGTTTTATCAAACACCACCGTGTCCACGCGGGCAAGCTGCTCAACGACATCTGTGTTCTTTAGGTAAAAGCCGTTTCTATCAAACAAAGCAAGGACAGACGACAAGGTAAGCGGCGTACTCAAAGCCAATACGCAAGGACAGGCAACAATCAGCACCGCCGAAAAAGCGTCCCACGCTCTTGGAACATTACCCTCGTAATGCCAGTAAGCCGCGGCGCAACAAGCGATAACCAGTACTACCGCACTGAAATAGCGGGCGATGGTATCATTAAAATTCTTGATCTTGCTTGCCTCTTCCTTAAAGCTCTCATTGTTCCACAGACGCGTCAGATAACTATGCGAAACAGGCTTGATGATCTCCAGTTCCAAAGCCTCACCAACTTGCTTGCCACCGGCGTAAATCACCTCACCAAGCACCCTGTCTACAGGCAGCGACTCGCCTGTCACAAAGCTGAAATCCAAAAAGCCCTTGCCCAGCATCAAGATTGAATCGGCCGGAACAATTTCATTATTTCTTATCAGGATACGATTGCCGACTTCCAGATCAGAAATTGGCACCGGACGCTCAACTCCATCTTTAATAACAGTAACCGCTACTGGAAAATATGATCGGTAATCACGATTGAAAGATATATGTTGATACGCTCTTTGCTTCACCCAACGTCCCAGCAATAACAGAAATACCAGCGCGCATAATGTATCAGCAAAACCAGCACCATTCCTGGTAACAATCTCAAAACTGGTACGCAGGAATAATACGCCGACAATAATGGCTAGAGGCGTATCCAGATTAATTACTCTGCTCTTAACACTTGCCCAAGCCGACACAAAGAAATCGCGCGCGCAGTAGAACGTGGCTACCACCGCGCAGATGAGATTTAACCAGCCGAAAAAATGTTGAAATTGATGCTCGAAAGCTGAGAGACCCAAATATTCCGGGAAACTAAAAAGCATCACATTGCCGAAAACGAAACCCGCTACGGCTATTTTCTTTATCAAATCGTGATTTACAGAATCTTTCTTCTCCTTTACTACATCCTGTAAACTTATCAAAGGCTCATAACCTATAGCTACCAGCAACTCGACGAGTTCACGCAAGCTCACCTCCCCATGCTCAAATGTTACAGACAACTGTTTTTTCAGAAAGTCAACTCTACTTTGCTTTACCCCAGAATTCAACCGATACAGGTGCTCCAGCAGCCACAGACAGGAACTACAATGAATAGCTGGAATATAAAATGTCACCAGACTCACTTTCTCATCCTTAAAGTCAAGCAACTGCGTAATCACCTTCGGCTCATCCAGGTATTCAAAATATGCAGACGAGAGACTCTGCTTCTGTCCCGGCATATCATTGTAATCATAATAACGACAGAGATTATTTTCGCTCAGGATCTCGTAAACACTCTTACATCCTACACAACAGAAGCTCTTGTCTTCAGCCAAAAATAAATCCCCACTTATCTCATTACCGCAATGATAACACTGCAAGGCAGCCCCAACTTTTTTCATTATTTGTATTTTATAGACCTCTATTGAACCAACTTAATGTAGCAAGGATCATATTCTACATTCCAGCCCATGTAAATGTCCTCACTATGAAACAAATACAAATTGACCAAAATCACAAATACCGCTGACGTTTGTCAATGACCATAAAGATAAGATCCCTTAGCTTAGTTGAGAGAAAGAAAAATTTGAGGCAAAAAAAATTGCTACCCCATTAAATCCATGTCCTTACATTTTTCATCCTCCGCCAATTATAAAAATACTCGTTATGAAGACTAAGGATCTGATTCACGACATAATCAATGAGGCTGCATCTCTAAAAGCACATGCATATAAATTAGCGGGCAATAAATTCGATGCCGAAGATCTTCTTCAGGAAACTATAATAAAGGCTATTAGAAACCAACATCTATATCATTCCGAACATGCAAATCTGCGCGGCTGGCTTTATATTATCATGCGAAACCTGCAACGTAGCACCCATAAACGAATCACCACGCATACTGCAATTGAAGCGTCGCAGTACGAAAGCAAGGCCGACAGCAACAGTGGTGAAAGCCGACTACTTACCGATGAGCTGCACCTGCAAATAGAGAGTCTACCTCAGGAATTTTCTGAACCTATTAATTATTTAAGTTACGGATATAGCTATCTCGAAATCAGCGAAAAGCTATCCATCCCTCTGGGTACTGTAAAAGTACGGATCCATCGCGCTCGCAGACTCCTAAAGAAAACCATCGTTACTTACAATGCTATTCCGGATAAATCAGTGTCTTAATATACAAGCACCTGAACTAATTACTATCCAACCGATTACATTAAAATACACCTCTACATGGTATGACATCGATAATTAACGCCTATTTGCATGGAAAAACCTATTAAAATAAGGAAAAGTATTCACATGCAATTAAGTAACATCCTTATTCTCAGCATGGTTCAAAAATATAAAAACAGCCAATATTAGCGCTTTATTCCCTAAAAGAAACGTGTATATACAGAATATTAGCCTTAATGACGCATAAGTGGCGGCACGACCAAGCCTTTGTGTTTCCTTAACTTAAAACAATTAGAATACGTCCGCCGAACAGTGGCTCGAATCTTGATATATTCTGATCAAATCGGAATCCTATGGAAAAGACAACATCATCAGAATTCGCCAAGAGCAGATTGAGTTTAGAGCAAAGGGGAAAAGCAGACTTCACTGTATATGTAATCATGTCTGCTCTCGTACTCGCAGGATCAATTATCTTTTAACACCGCTAGACACACTTATAAATTCAAGCGAACTTATGCTTTTTACAGAGCATTAGTTCGCATAGTCCATTCAGATCCTACGTGCTTGTACATTTGAGCTGAACTTACACTGCAATTCGCGGCGATACAATTTTACCGACAAGCAAGGATACAGGAAACACGTTTGCGGCTTCCAGCCTTAGGTATTACCCACGGCAAAGCATTCACTGCTATCCACTCGGTATTTTTTACTTTACGCTCTACACTTAATATGCTATAAGCATCTTTCCGGATCATTCCATCTTTCTGCGCCCCAGCTTGAAGGGTTCGAGTGGTGTTTCCGCTCGCGGGACAGTACCTCGCGTCGCCTTCGGGATCTGTAGATTACGATACTTC